>JAZRSG010000011.1:0-111378 GCA_045651465.1 Christensenellaceae bacterium | reverse complement strand
TGACGACAGATTTACAGTCTGTTCCATTTGGCCGCTCTGGAACCTTCCCGTATATTTAATTTTTATTAACTAGTGGAGCTGCTGACTGGAATCGAACCCGCAACCTGCTGATTACAAATCAGCTGCTCTGCCAGTTGAGCTACACCAGCAAAGTGTTTTATTAAACTTGGTGCCTCGGGGCGGAATCGAACCACCGACACAGGGATTTTCAGTCCCTTGCTCTACCTACTGAGCTACCGAGGCATATCAAGTTTTTTGAAAATGCTTGTAAAAATACAAGCATTTTCATTTTGGCGACCCGGAAGGGGCTCGAACCCTCGACCTCCAGCGTGACAGGCTGGCGTACTAACCATCTGTACTACCGGGCCAAATATATTCTTTTGTAATGGTGGGCCTTCACGGACTCGAACCGCGGACCAATCGGTTATGAGCCGACCGCTCTAACCTACTGAGCTAAAGGCCCTTAAAACTTTTAGTCATGAAAAACTGACTTTGGTCGGGGTGAAGAGACTCGAACTCCCGACCCCATGGTCCCAAACCACGTGCGCTACCAACTGCGCTACACCCCGTACATTCACGACGCTTTAATATACTATAATAAAATAAAAAAAAAGTCAACAGTTTTTAAGGGTTTTTTTTAATTTTTTTTATAAATTTTATTGAGCGCGTTTTTCGGCTTTTTGACAAAACATTTTGTCTTTTTTTATTTATTGCCATTTTATTTGTTTCTCGTTGTGTTAAAGTTTGTTAGAAACGTTAAGGAGATGATTATGGATATCAAATATAAAAAGACTTCCGAAGCGCTTATCGTTTACGTTTATGGCGAACTCGACGAGTGTACGGCATCTAACGCCAAGAATATTTTAGACAAGCTTTTGCTTGATAATCTTAATATTTCAAAGGTGATTTTCGATTTATCGGGGTTGTCGTTTATGGATAGCACGGGAATAGGGCTTTTAATAGGTAGATATAAAAAACTTACTAGGTTTAATATATCGTCTTATATTTCGGGCGCGTCAGTCTCGACAGAAAAAGTGATCGAACTCGCCGGACTTTATAGTATTATGCCAAAATATTAATGGAGAATCAAATGGAAAACAATAATAAAATTAAAGTAGAGTTTTATTCTTTATCTACGAACGAACTTTTTGCTAGAAACGTTATTTCTTGCTTTGCTTTAAGGCTTAATCCAAGCGTTTCAGATATAGCCGATATTAAAACGGCGGTTAGCGAAGCTGTTACTAACTCTATAGTTCACGGCTATCCTAATGGGATAGGAAAAATTTATCTTGAGGCTGAGATTATTGATAACGATATACATATAAGCGTTATAGATGAAGGAGTGGGGATAGGTGACGTGAACGAAGCGCTTAAACCTTTCTATACTTCTAAACCCTTAGAGGAGAGGTCTGGTATGGGCTTTACCATAATGGAGAACTTTATGGACGAAGTTAGCGTCGTGTCTGAACTTGGCAAGGGAGTTAAGGTTTATATGAAAAAATCGTTAAATAGGGGCTAATAGACTTAAAATGGACAATCAAGATTTATTGCTTGATTACGTAAGAAAAGCCAAAAATGGGGATGAAAATGCAAAAGAAATAGTGTTTAAGAAAAACGCAGCGCTGATAAGGAGCGTTATAAGGCGATTTAAGAATAAAGGTGTTGAATACGACGATCTTTATCAAATTGCTTGTGTGGGTTTTCTTAAGGCCATAAACAACTTTGATGAAAAGTTTAACGTTAAATTTTCAACCTATACCGTTCCTATGATTATAGGAGAGATTAAACGTTATATTAGAGATAACGGTGCGATAAAAGTTTCTAGAAATTTAAAAATTCTCGCTAATAAAATAAATCGATTTATCGATGAATATCAGGCAAATAGCCTTGATTCTCCAAGTATTGAATTCTTGGCTGAAAAGTTTTCTGTGACGCCCGACGAGGTCGTTTTTGCGCTTGATAGTGCAAAAATGCCCTTATCTTTATTCGATAAGTTTGAAGATGATGACGAAGGTCAAGAATTGATTGAAAGAATTCCATCGAAAGAAAGTGAAGAAAGGCTAGTGTCGAAAATTCATTTGTTTAACGTTCTTGAAGAACTTTCCGAGCGAGAGAGAAAAATTATAATACTTAGATACTTTAGGGATAAAACTCAGTCTGAAATAGCAGAAAACCTTGGTGTTTCACAAGTTCAAGTGTCAAGATTAGAAAATAAAATCATAGATAAGATACGGCTTAAATATTAGCCGTATTTTTTTGTATAGTAAATTTAAAATTGTCAATAATATACGTATGAGAAAAGAAAAGGAATTTACTTTCTTAAAAAGTAGTGATGAAAGAGAAACTTTTAAAAAAGAGTTTATAAAAAAGGAATTAAAAAATGAAAACGAGTAAAGATTGCGAAAACACTAATTATCTAAATTACGTTCACTCAATTTCGCCTAAAACAAATCAAAAGCGCTCGCTATTTCGCGCGTTTTGGGTGGGTGGATTTATTTGCATTATCGGTCAAGGCATTAGGTATCTTTTAGAATACGGACTAAACTTAAAAGGTGATGAACTTTCTTCTTTCGTGTCGATGATCATGATTTTTTTAGGTGCGTTTTTAACTGGACTAGGTGTATACGATCGTATTGGTAAATATGCGGGCGGTGGATCTATCGTGCCGATTACGGGGTTTGCAAATTCAGTTGTTTCACCTGCAATAGAATTTAAAACCGAAGGATTTATTTACGGAACGGCATCAAAAATGTTTGTCGTTGCAGGACCTATTATCGTATTTGGTGTGGCAAGTAGCGTTCTAGTAGGGCTAATTTATTATTTTGGTTATATGATTTTTTAAGAGGTAATATGCAAACGATATATTTTAAGAACAAGCCAACAATAATTGGCACGTCATCAATAGCCGGACCAAAAGAAAGTCATGGTGCAATATGTGATTACATTGAGACTAAGCTATCAGACGATATGTATGGTGAAGATACTTATGAAAAAGCAGAAAGTAGAATGCTTTATACTGCTATAAAGAATTCGATAATAAACGCGAATATAAAACAAAAAGACGTCGACTGCTTGATTGCGGGCGATCTTTTAAATCAAATAATAGCCTCAACTTTTTCAGCAAGAAATTTTGACGTGGGATATCTTGGCGTTTATAACGCATGTGCTACTTTTACCGAGAGTTTGATTTTGGGATCAACGTTAATTGACGGTGGATACGTGCAAAAAGTCGTATGTGCAACGAGCAGTCATTTTTCTTCGGCGGAAAGACAATATAGGTATCCGTTAGAACTTGGAAATACTAGACCGCCACAGTCACAATGGACGGTTACGGGCGCAGGAGCGAGCGTATTGTCAACAAGTGGAGAAGGGCCAAAAATAACGTGCGGAACGATAGGTAAAGTTATAGACTTTGGTGTAACCGACGCGAACAATATGGGCGCAGCAATGGCGCCTGCCGCTGCCGATACGATTTTAAGGCATTTTGAAGACACTCATTTTACTCCCGACGATTACGATTTAATTATTACGGGAGATCTTGGGACTTTAGGCTCTAGAATTGTAAAAGATTTAACGTGGGAAAAAGGGTTCGATATAGAAAAACAGCATATTGACTGTGGCGAACTTGTTTATAATTTGTGTGAAACGGAGTATCAAGGCGGTAGTGGCGCAGGGTGTAGTTCGCTTGTGTTTAACTCGTATATTTTTAAACATATGAAAGATAAAAAGATTAAGAAAATATTATTAATTGCTACGGGGGCGTTGCTTTCTTCTGTATCTACTCAACAAGGAGAAAGTATTCCGTCAATTGCCCATGCCGTGGCTATGGAGTGTTAACGTGTGGAAAGAAATTTTATTAATGTTTTTAAAAGTTTTCGTGGTGGGTGGGGCTATATGTACGATTGCTCAACTTCTCATAAATTACACTAAAATCACGGCGGGAAAAATCCTGGTTATATTTCTTCTTGCGGGCGTGGTTCTTCAGTCCTTTGGGCTATATCAATATATCGTAGATTTTGCCGGTGCAGGCGCAACCGTACCTATTTCGGGATTTGGTTATCTTTTAGCAGATGGGGCAATTAAAGGCGCAAAAGAAGGATTGTTTAAGGCGATAACGGGTGGAATTACCGCTGCGGGAATGGGGATTACAGCGGCTATCGTATTTGGATATTTATTCTCTTTAATTTTCAAATCGAGGTCTAAAAAGAACTAATAAAAAATATCATTTAGTATGATAGAATGTACACCTAATAGAATATATAAAAGAAAAAAATACCGTAAGACGAGATTTAGGCGTTTTAAGGTGTTTTTTTTAGTTTTTATTATTTTAATTTCTCTTTATTTATACTATCGAAACGTAGTGTTTAGTGAGATACGCAAAATTTGTATTGAACAATCGAGAGCGTATGCCGCTGAGGCGGTTAACGAAGGGGTTTTAATTTCTCTTTCAGACAAGATAAATTATAACGATATAATGCACGTTGAAAAAAACGAATCAGGCGACGTCGTTATGATGAGCGCCGATACGTTTAAGGTTAATTACATAAATAAAAGCGTCGCCAAAAATTCTGAACTATTCTTAAAAGATAAACTTCAAAAAGGTGTCCCTATACCACTTATGGCGTTTAGTGGAATAAGTTTTTTATCGGGCTATGGAAATGCGGTCGACTATAAGGCGGTAAGCGTTTCAAGCACGACAAGTAAGTTCGTTTCTGAATTTAAATCGGTGGGAATAAATCAAACTAAACATTCTATTTACGTAAACGTTAAATGTAGAGTAAGTATTTACGCACCGTTGGTGACGGCTGAAGACGAGTTTAATTCAAGCGTTTTAATTTGTGAAACTATATTAGTTGGAAAAGTTCCTGAAATATATCTAAACGGCAAAATATTCTCTTAACATAAAGGGTATTATCCTTGACAAAATAAAATTAAATCTATATAATGTTTAAAAACGATGATAAAGATAGACACGTTATATGGATATTTTAAGAGAGAAAAATCCGTGGCTGAAAGGTTTTTTATTTGTTCGACGTGTTATTCACTTTTGAGTTGCTACCTGAAATATTAGTAGGGTAAGTCGGGTAATTTCCGTTATCGAATTTTAAGGCCTATATTATTTAGGCGAATTAGGTGGTACCGCGTTTTAAACGCCCTATTTTTAGGGGCGTTTTTATTTTTGGAGGAATTATGCAAGAAAAATTTGACTTAATCAAGAAAAATGCAAAAGAAGAACTATCTTTAATCACGTCTTCACGCGAACTTAACGATTTAAAAGTTAAGTATATCGGCAAGAACGGCGAAATTACCGCGTTACTTCGCGGTATGAAGGATATTGCACCCGACAAGAGGGCAGAGTTCGGTAAAATGGTTAACGATTTAAGAGAAGAAGTTGGTGGTTTTTTTGATGAAACTGAAAAAAAACTTCATGAGCTTGAACTTCTAGCACGTTATAAAAACGAATCGGTTGACATAACTATCCCTGGTAAAAAACCTTTTTCGGGCAGTATTCACCCCTTAAATATCGTTAAAAATAAGATTTTAGATGCTTTTTGTGGTATGGGATTCGAAGTGTTTGAAGGACCTGAAATTGACACTGATTACTACTGCTTCCAAGCGTTAAACATTCCTAAAGATCATCCGGCAAGAGACATGCAAGATACTTTCTATATTAACGAAAATACTCTTCTTCGTCCTCATACGTCACCTGGACAAGTTAGAACTATGGAGAATAAAAATCCTCCTATAAAAATTCTTAGCCCAGGTAGAGTTTATAGAGCAGACGATGACGCATCTCACTCGCCGATGTTCCACCAAATCGAAGGTTTGGTTGTTGATAAGGGCGTTTCTTTGTGCGACTTAAAAGGGCTTTTGGACGAATTTGTTAAGATTATGTTTGACGAAGATACTAAAACTCGTTTTAGACCGTCGTACTTCCCGTTTACAGAGCCTAGCGTTGAAGTTGACGTTACGTGTTGCAAGTGCCACGGAAAGGGCTGTAGTTTGTGTAAGGGAACGGGTTGGATTGAAATTCTTGGTGCAGGCGTAGTAAATAAAAAGGTACTAGAGATGAGCGGTATTGATTCTAACGTTTACTCGGGTCTTGCTTTTGGTCTTGGTATTGAAAGAATTACCATGATTAAATACGGAATTTCAGACATTAGAACTTTGTTTGAAAACAACATTAAGTTCTTACAACAATTCAATAGGAGATAAGATATGAAAGCACCACTTTCTTGGATTAGAGAATACGTTGATATAAATTGTTCTGTTAAAGAACTTGAAGAAAAACTTTTTTCTTGTGGTTTTGAAGTTGAAGACGTTATATACGTTGGTAAAAATATTGATAAAATAGTTACGTGTAAAATAGAAAAAATCGAAAAACACCCCAACGCCGATAAGCTCTCGGTAACGCAAGTTGATGCGGGTAAATACGGTAAATTACAAATTATTACCGCCGCAACGAATATTTTTGAAGGTGCAATCGTTCCTGTCGCTTTAGACGGAGCAACGCTATATAGCGGCGACAGAATTTTTAATGGCGAACTTCGTGGACTTCCGTCTTACGGTATGTTTTGTAGCGGGGAAGAACTTGGCATTAACGACGACTGGTACGAAGGTGCTTCGGTAAATGGAATTTTAATTCTAAAAGAAGATTATCCGCTTGGCGAGGAAGTTAAAAAACTTCTTGAAATCGAGGACGTTATCTTTGATATAAACGTAACCGCAAATCGCCCTGATTGTCAGTCGATTTTAGGGCTAGCAAGAGAAGTTGCGGCAGTTATTGGTTCGCCCTTTAAGATGCCTGATTTAACGTATAAAACGGATAAAAATTTGTCTACTTTAGACAAGGTTAAAATTTCAAACAATTCGTTTGATCTTTGCTCTAGATACGTTGGACACTACGTTTCATCTATAAAGTTAGAACAATCTCCCTTATGGCTAAAAAGACGTCTGTTCTCAATGGGACTTCGTTCTATCAATAATATCGTAGATATTACAAACTACGTTTTATTAGAAGTTGGTCAACCGATGCACGCTTTTGACCTTAACGATTTAAGCGGATCTAAAATTTGCGTTCGTCGTGCCCTTGAAGAAGAAAAGATCGTTACGCTTGACGAAAAGGAATTTTCATTAAATCCTGACGTTTTGGTTATTTGTGACGATACTAAGCCCGTTGCGCTTGCAGGTATTATGGGTGGACTTAATAGCGAAATCAAAGAAACTACGACTGACGTTGTTTTTGAATCGGCTAAATTTGCAAGAGATAACGTTAGAAAAACTTCTAAAGCGCTAGGTCAAAGAAGTGATTCTTCGGCAAGATTTGAAAAGGGCGTAGACTTCTATTCAGTAGAAGTTGGTATGAAGAGAGCTCTTAACTTAATCGATAAACTAGGTTGTGGCAAAATTGCTTGCGACGAATATGATTTAGTTGATGGAATAATTGAAAATAAAGTTATCAACACTACTTTTAGCAAGATAAATGAAGTTTTAGGTATCGACGTTCCCAAGGAAAGGACTATCGATATTTTAGAAAAACTTTATTTTGAAGTTAAACATGACGGCGATGCACTTTCGGTTATCGTTCCGTTATTTAGAGAAGATATGGAAGATTATCCCGATATCGCTGAGGAAATTATAAGAGAATACGGATACGACTATATCGAACCGACGCTCCTTAAGACGTCTTCTATCACTAACGGCGGACTTAACGATGCGCAAAAGAAAATCGAAGCTATTAAAAATCTTCTCGTGGGTTACGGATTTAACGAAATGATTACTTATTCGTTCGTTTCTGAAAAAGAGTATGATTTATTTGGTTTTGACAAGCAAAGCGATGAGCATAAATTTATTAAACTTTTGAATCCGCTTGGCGAGGATTTGGCGGTTATGAGAACGTCATTACTCCCTTCGGCTCTTAGAATTGCATGCTCAAATATCAATAGAAAGAATTACGACGGAAGATTATTTGAACTTGCAAAAGTTTATAATCCAAAAAAATTACCTTTAACTGAACTTCCCGTTGAGAATATGATGCTTTCTATAGTTATGTTCGGTAATAATGAAGATTTCTTTACCATTAAGGGTATAGTTGAAGGAATAGTTGATAATTTCTGCTTTGGTGCAAACGTTAAATATGTTCGTTCAAATAAACCGTATATGCACCCCACTAGATCGGCTGACTTAATCATCGATGGAGAAGTCGTTGGCTATTTTGGTCAAATAAATCACGAAATTACTGCTAAATTAGGCGTTGATAAGCCGTTGTTTGCTGGTGAGATTTATTATGACAAGTTAAAAGAAAAGTTTACTGACAAGATCGTGTTTAAGGCGGTTTCTAAATTCCCACAAATCGAAAGAGATCTTGCTGTAATTGTTGATGAACAAGTTTTGTGTGGAGATATTATAGACGCGGTTAAAGAACTTGGCGTTCTCAACCTTGAAAAAGTAAGTTTATTTGATATTTATCAAGGGGAACAAGTTGGAGAAGGCAAAAAGAGTATTGCTTTTAACTTTATTTTTGTTTCAAACGAAAGAACGTTAAGCGTTGAAGAAATTGACGCGTCAATGCAAGATATTTTATCGGCATTAAAAGAAAAATTTAGCGCAGAGTTGAGATAATAAGTGATTTCTAGTAAAACCTTAAAGGAAATTGAATACGATAAGATAATGTGTGAAGTCAGCAGGTATGCAGTGCTTGACTTCACTAAGCGCGCTTTAATTTCCTGTGAGCCTATTTCCGATATAAAAGTTGCACAAAATCTCTTGGATAAGACGACTGAGGCGTATAAGTATTTGTACACTTACAGTACGGGCGGAATTTATTATTTTAGTGACGTTAGCGAGGAACTTCGTCGCGCGGATATGGGCGGAACGCTTTTTAATATTGAACTTCTTAGAATTGCGGCGAACCTTAAAAGTGCAAGACTTATAAAAACGGCAGTCGAATCGGTAAACGATCAAGAATTATTTTTAATTAAGCAAATTACCGATAGATTGTTTATTAATCCCGATTTTGAAAAAGAAATATCGGATAAAATAATATCCGAAGATAAGATTAGCGACAATGCCTCGCCTAAACTTTATTCTATTAGAAAAAGCATTTCAAACATCAATGCTAAAATAAGGAATCAACTTAATTCCTATATTCGTGGCGGATTAAATAAATATCTTCAAGATAACGTCGTTACTATTCGTCAAGATAGATACGTAATACCCGTTAAGAGCGAGTTTAGAAGTATGGTTAAGGGATTTATCCACGATCAGTCTTCGTCGGGTGCAACCGTGTTTATTGAGCCCGAACAAGTAATGGAGCTTAACAATGATCTAAAGAGAGCAATGTTTGATGAGGCGGAAGAAATTAAAAGAATTTTGGCTGAACTTTCATCTAAAGTTACTTTTATGTCCGATGCGATAAGGTATAACGCCGAAAATCTTTACGATTTAGATTCTTATTTTGCTCGAGCTGAATATTCGTTTAAGAACAAGTGTTCAAGGCCTAAACTTAACGATTATGGATACGTTAACGTCTTAAGGGGAAGACACCCGCTAATCGACAAAGAAAAAGTCGTTCCCGTTTCGCTTAAACTTGGAAAAGAGTACAATTTTCTTCTAATTACAGGACCGAATACGGGCGGAAAGACGGTAACGCTAAAGCTTACTGGTTTGCTTTCGGCTATGGCAATGAGTGGACTTTACGTTCCTTGTGACGATGAAACGGAATTATCGGTTTTTGATAATATTTTTTGCGATATTGGTGATGAGCAAAGTATTGAGCAAAGCCTATCAACTTTTTCATCTCATATTAAAAACATTATTAATATAATTAGCGGAGCAAACGGAAAGAGTTTAGTTCTTCTTGATGAAATCGGTGCGGGTACTGACCCTGATGAGGGTAGTGCGCTTGCTTTAGCTATTATCAAAGAACTACTTTCTAAAAACTGTTTCGGTATAATAACAACTCACTATTCAAGACTTAAAGAATTTGCTTTTTCAAACGATAAGATTGAAAATGCTTCTATGGAGTTTGACGTTAAGACGCTTAAACCCGTTTATAAATTAAATATCGGTATCCCTGGTAGTTCTAACGCGATAGATATTGCTAAAACTTTAGGACTTGGCGAAAACGTCGTTGCTAACGCTACTTCGTATCTTTCAGAAGATAAAATATCATTTGAAAACGTTCTTAAGAAAGCTGAAGAAAGTAGGCGAGAAGCAAACTTATTAGCCTTAGAGCTTGACCAAATAAAAGCCCAAAGAGAAAACGAGCTTAACGAGATTACTAAGGAAAAAGAAAAGATCGTTAAAGAGCGTGAAAAAATTTATCTAAACGCTAAACAAGAAACGAAGAGAATCGTCGCGGATAAACTTGCCGAGGCTGAAGAAATTATTGCCGAGTTAAAGGATATTTTAAAACGTGCTAACCTAGAAAGTAATGAAGTCTTTAGGGCGAGCGAACTAAAAAATCGTCTTAAAAACAGTAGATATTTAGCAGCGGACGACACTTTAATGCCTTATGAGCTTATAAAGCCTACAAAAGATCAAATTAAGGTTGGCAACAAGGTTTACGTTAAGTCGCTTGGTGCTTACGCTAAAATCGTTGGCGTTAAAAACGGTAAAAACGAGGCGGAAGTGCTATTAGGAGGCATTAAAGTTGTCGTTAAACAAGACGATTTATTTAATTCTGAAAAAGAAGTTCAAGAAATTAAAAAGATAAATCTTTCAAAGGGTGGATATTCGTCGAACGTTAAGGCGGAAATCAACGTCATTGGAAAAACTTCGCTTGAGGCAGTTGAAGAAGTTAGAAATTTTCTTGACCAAGCCGTTGTTAATAATTTAAGTGAAATTAAGATTATTCATGGTGTTGGAGAGGGAATATTGCTTAAAGAAATTAGATCTTTTCTTAAAACCGAAAGATCTGTCGCTGAATTTAGGCGCGGAAAGTACGGTGAAGGGGAAAACGGTGTTACTATCGTAACGCTTAAATAAATTTACTTGTGGAGTAATTATGAGAGAAGTATTTTACGAGGAAGCGTCATTCATTCACGAAAAAAAGAGTGAATCAAGAAAATATAATACGTATAGAATTCTTTCAATTGTATCGTTTGCGTTATGTGCGGTTGTGTTTTTTGCCGTGTATACTGTAATGCAAAATTTGATTTATACGTTCTTGCATAGTTTAATACCGGAAATTGGGCTTGTGGCTTTTGGTATAATTTTTTCTAGAATGAAAAATAAATTCTACGTTGAATACGATTATACGTTCGTTTCGGGCTCAATTAGATTTGCTAAAGTAATTAAAGAAATAAAAAGAGTAAGAATAGCGATGTTTGATTGCTCTTCGGTTATTAACGTTGGGAGATTTTATAGTAATGCGTATAAAAAATACGAAAGTATGACCGATATCGTTACTTATAATTTGTGTGCCAACGATAAGCCTAGCGATGGGGCTGAGATCTTTTATATTTTAGCTATGTATGAGGGGCAGAGATCAATATTTTTATTAGATTGCACCGAAAAGTTTATTGCTCACGTTCTTCAATTTTCTAGAAAAGGCATTTTTGAAGAGGATAAAAATTAATGATATATTTTGATAATGCTGCAACCACTAGACCGTTTTTAAGCGCGCTTAAAAAGGCGGAAAAGTTTAACACTACCGATTATTTTAATCCGTCAGCGCTATATCAATCGGGACTTGACGCAGCTAAAGAAATTAAATCGGCAAAAGATACCATATTAAAAGAGCTAGGCGCTCTTAACCACGAGGTTGTATTTACCTCTTGCGGTACGGAAAGTGATAATTTGGCTATTTTTGGTGTTGTTAAAAGGGGAACGTTCGTTACTGATTTGGGCGAACATTCAGCCGTTTACAAGTCCTTTTTAGAGCTTAAAAACAAAGGTTTAACGGTAAAGTTTATTGAGCTAAACAAAGATGGTTCAGTTAATACCGATAAGCTTTATGATTTTGTTAAAAACAACACGGTTGACTTTGTTTCTATAATGCACGTAAATAACGAAACGGGCGCTATAAATAACGCTAACGAAATTGCAAAGAAATTAAAAGAAATAAATAGTAAAATAATTTTCCACGTCGATGGCGTTCAAGCGTTTGGAAAAATTAGATATAATTTGTCTAAAGATGTTGATCTTTATTCTATTAGTGCTCATAAAATTAACGCGTTAAAAGGCGTTGGGGCGTTAATTAAGAGAAAAAATCTTAACGTTTCTCCTATAATTATCGGTGGAGGACAAGAAAAAGGATTAAGAAGTGGAACGGAAAACGTTTTTGGTATAAAAGTGTTTGAGTATGCCATGAACGAGCATTTCGCGTCTATTAAAGATAATTTTAATAAAGCTTTAGGTATAAAAGAATATATTTTATGCAATTTAAGCGAAGATTTTACCGTTATTTCGTCCAAAAATTCAACCCCTTATATTTTAACAGTGTCGGCAGTTGGCGTGCGTGGAGAAGTTGTTATGCACGCATTAGAAACTAAAGGGATAATAGTGGGCAACGGCTCGGCATGTTCATCAAAAAATAGATTTAGTCGAGTAATTGAGGCATGTGGTTATTCGCCTGAAGTTTTAGATGGGGTTATTAGAATAAGTTTTAGCTCGGAAAGTACTCTCGATGAGGCTAAAGAGTTTGTAGAAATATTAAATTCAACAGTTCGTGAACTAAAAAGGACCTTAAAATGAAAAATGCAATTATTATAAGATTTTGTGAAATACACCTTAAAGGTAAGAATAGAGGACATTTTGAAAAGCTCTTAAAAGAAAATATTAAGAGATCGCTTAAAGGAATAGATTGTTCTTTTTCGGTAATGCATAGTAGATATCTTGTAGAAGATTTCGACGACTTTGATTATGATTTAATCGTAGAAAAACTAAAGAAAATACCTGGAATTCACACGATAAGTAAAGCAGAAGTGGTTGATAGTGATTTGGATAAAATTACCGAGAGTGTTTTAAGTTTATGTTCCGATAAAGAAGGAACTTTTAAAGTTGACACTAATAGAGCGGACAAAACTTTTTCACCTAATTCTATGGAAATATCTAGAATGCTTGGTGGTAAAATTTTAGACAAATATGCAAAAAAACTTCGCGTTGACGTAAAAAATCCTTCATTTACCGTTTACGTTGATATTAGAGAGGACGGAAAAACCTTTATTTATACTGACGTTATTTACTGCATTAGTGGTATGCCAGTAGGCTCTGCAGGAAAAGGCTTACTTCTTATTTCAGGCGGTATTGATAGTCCCGTTGCGGGATATTTGACCTGTAAAAGAGGTATGAAACTCGACTGTATTCATTTCCATAGTTTTCCATACACAGGAGAGGCTGCAAAAGAAAAGGTTATTGAGCTTGCCAAGAGGGTTGGAGAATATAACGGTGGAATGAATTTATACGTCGTATCGTTTACGCATATTCAAGAGGCAATTCATAAAAATTGTCCTGAAGAATATATGATTACGCTAATGCGTAGGTTTATGATGAAGATTTCAGAAAGACTTGCTAAAAATTTAGGGGATCAAGCCATAATTACGGGGGAAAGCCTTGGACAGGTTGCAAGTCAAACGATAGAAAGTATAACTTCGTCTAATTCAGTTGTAACCATGCCTGTTTTGAGACCTCTTATAATGTTTGATAAGATTGATATTATTGATATTTCAAGAAAAATAGATACGTACGAAACCTCGATCTTGCCTTATGAAGATTGCTGTACCGTATTCCTTCCTAAATATCCCTCTATTAAACCTAATTTAGAAAAGGTTATTAAGGCGGAACAAAGATTAGACGTTGAAGGATTAATAGAACAGGCAATGTCTAATATAGAAAAGATCATATTGTAAGAAATCAATCTTCAACTTTCCACCAGTCGTTAAATTCAACGGCTGGTGTTTTTATTGTCGTGATTAAACTTTCATTTCCATATATAATCTTATCGTCACCATTATAATAGGGAACGACATAATAGCGATAAACTTTATTTGGCAACAACGTGTCGTCTATAAAATAATCCCCGTTATATAGCGTGTTAAAAACTTCTGTTTTTCTTCCGTCTAATTCCCTAATTACTATACAGTTTAGATATTTTGCGTGACATAAAGACAATTCAAAAATATTGTTATTATATGATGATTTGAATTCTTCAATTTTTGGTGAAGAGAAACGGGTTGATTGCTTAAGAATTAGATTTGGGTTTTTGATTTTTTCGGTTAAAACATATCTTTTAGGCGAGTTAATATCGGCAAGTACTAGCTCGTGATCCTTGTCGTAAGATTCTTTATCGAGATTTATTTCGTATAAATTTGAAGTTGTTTTTATTTGTTGAGGATTTTTGCTAATTTTTGACCACAATTCGTATGCGATCGAGGACGGGAGGGTTCCGCCTGTAATATTATTGGGTAATAATTGTTCGGATTTGTTTCCTATCCATATGCCCACAAGGTTTTCACTTGTATACGAAACGCTATAAGCATCGGTATTTCCTTTATTTGATCCCACCGTTCCTGTTTTGGCATATATAGGGAAATTTAATGCCGATAAACGTTTTGACGTTCCATTTTCTACTGTTTCTCTTAACATGTCGTTTATTATTTCAACTGTTTCAGGTGAAAAAACTTTAATGTCGTTTTTTGCGTTTTTATAAATAATTTCATCATTTTCCGTGCAAATTTTATCAATTGACGCTATTTTTTTATAATTTCCATTGTTTTGAAAAACACCATAAGCGTTTACGATATTTGAAAGTTTTGTGCCATTTTCGCTTGCGCCTAGGGCGAGTGATAAATTTTTATCGTTATCAGTAGTTTTGATTCCTAATTGGTTGATAAAACGAGTCGCTCTATCTATTCCTATATAATTTAAGAGCTTTACCGCGCAAACGTTTGAACTTTTTGCAAGCGATTCTTTTGCGGAGATATATCCATAATATTTATTGTTATAATTTGATGGAGAATAACCATTAAAATCCGTTTTTTCATCTAGTAATGGTGTGCACGATTCTATTAAATTTAGTTCAATTGCCGGCGCGTGACAAAGTAGGGGTTTAATAGTTGAGCCAACCTGTCTTAAGGGTTGTCCGCAACTAGAAGTAAAGGCTAAAACATCAAAGTTGTTATCGCATATTATTGCCGAATATTCATATTCTTTAATTAAATCTTTTGTTTTTTCCTCAATTATTTTTTGAGTTTCACTTGAATATGAAGTAAAAATTTTTAATTTCTTATATTTATAAGGTGAATTTTTGATTAAATCATCTAATTCGCACTTCGCATAATCAAAGAAATCGTATTTTGTGCTAGATTTTTGATTGTTTAACTTAATTTGCTCGTTTTTTGCTAGATTGTAATCATTTTGATTTATTAATGATTGATCTAGCATTTCTTTTAAGATTAGATTTTTTCTTTCATAGCATTTTTTTGCGTTTGAAGTTGGGGAATATACGGACGGAGCTTTAATTGTTGCGGCTAAAATTGCGCTTTCGTTAAGAGTTAGTTCGCCGGGTTGTTTGTTAAAGTAAAATTTTGCAGCGTCTTTAATGCCGTAGCATCCATTTCCAAAGTATATCGTGTTTAGGTAAGTTTCTAAAATTTGATCTTTGCTCATTTTTTTTTCAAGCGTTAGTGCAAGTTTAATTTCTATTAGCTTTCTTTTTAGAGTTTTTTCGCTTGACAAATGAGTGTTTTTTATTAATTGTTGAGAAATCGTTGATGCGCCTTCCTTAAACGACAAGTTTTTAACGTTATTTAAGGTCGCACGCATTAAGCCCTTAAAGTCTACACCGTTATGTTTATAAAATCTTTTATCTTCTATTGAAATAAAGGCGTTTATGGTGTGATCGTTAATGTTTTCGATTTTTTCTACTGATTTATCCTTATTAAACTGTTCGATTAGATCTCCGTTTTTATCATAAAATTCAATCGTTCTATTGGTATTAATCATTAAATCAAGGTTTAATTTGGCATCTTTAACTAAGATGGAAAAGTAAATTAATACGCCACATATTATAATAAAAATAACCGTCAAAACGACTAAAAAAATCTTCAACGTTTTCTTCATATGCGATTAGTATGTTGATGCTTATATAATATTATTCAAAATATTATATATAAATTGACAAATTAGAATAAATATTGTATGATATTAAATATGAAAAAATCACCTGAGAAATATTTTATAATTACATACGGTTGTCAAATGAATCTTCACGAATCGGAGAAGATTGCTGGCATTTTAGAAGAATTTGGAGCAAAGCCCGTAGATAACGAAAATCTAGCGGATATTATCGTTTTCAACACTTGCTGTATAAGAGAAAACGCTGAAGATAGGGCTGAGGGCAACATTGGTGCTTTAAAGCAATTAAGAAAGAAAAATAAGGATTTAATAATTGCTGTTGGCGGTTGCAAAACTCAACAAAAAGGCGAAGCGGAGAGTTTAAAAAAGAAATTCCCTTTTATTGATATTATTTTTGGTACGCACAATCTTGAACAATTTAGACTACTTCTAGAAAAAAGATTAAACTCCAAAAAGGGCGTTATTGAGGTTTTGGACAAAGAAGGTCCTATTGTAGAGGGTTCGCCTAAGACTAGAACTAGTTATCCTAATGCGTGGGTAAATATTACTTACGGTTGCGACAATTTCTGCACTTATTGTATTGTTCCTTACGTAAGGGGAAGAGAGCGTAGTCGTAAAATGCAAGATATTTTAGATGAGTGTCAATCTCTTGTAAACGAGGGTTATAAAGAGATTACTCTTCTAGGTCAAAACGTTAATTCTTACGGCAAGGAGTTTCCCGATGCCGATTTTGCCACGCTTATCCGTGAGGTGTCAAAGATAAAAGGGCGTTTCCGCCTTAAATTTATGACAAATCACCCGAAGGATTTTAACGAGGATTTGATTAAAGCTATAAGCGAAAGCGATAAAGTTTGTCATACCGTGCATTTACCTATGCAAGCGGGATCTGATAACGTTCTTAGGGCGATGAATCGTCGTTATACTAAAGCTCAATATCTTGAAAAAATTGAACTTTTAAGAAAATATATTCCCGATATTGCAATAACGACTGATATTATGGTCGGTTTCCCTAATGAAAGTGAAGAGGACTTCTTGGATACGATTGACGTTGTTAAAAAAGTTGGTTTTGCCGGTGCTTTTACTTTTATATATTCGAAAAGAGAAGGGACTCCTGCTGCAAAAATGGATGGACAAATTGACGAACAAACTTCTAAACGTAGAATAATGAAACTTATCGATCTTCAAAACTCTATTAATAGAAGTCAATCGGAAAAATATCTTGGAAAGACTATAGAAATTCTTTGTGAGGGTTTTGACGATAAAAAGGATATGTATTTAGGACGAGATACTCATGGGCGAATGGCTTATTTTAAGAGCGAAAATAACCTTGTGGGTGAGTTCGTTATGGTAAAAATAACTTCAACCGGCGGAATGTCGTTGATCGGCGAAATGATTAGGTAAATTAAGGAGAATTATGGCACTTTCACCAATGATGACCCATTATCTTCAAACGAAAGATAAGTATAAAGACTGTATTCTTTTTTATAGATTAGGGGATTTTTACGAAATGTTTTTTGAGGATGCTATTAAAGTTTCCTCTCTAATAGATATCACGTTAACGGCAAAAGACTGTGGTTTGAAAGAAAAAGCGCCAATGTGTGGCGTTCCTTTTCATGCTGCGGATTTATATATCTCAAAGCTTGTTGCTCTTGGTGAAAAAGTGGCAATATGTGAACAGCTTAACCAACCAAAGGGTAGAGAGCTCGTACAACGTGACGTCGTTAAGGTTGTTACGGCGGGAACTCTTACAAACAACGAGTTGATTGATGAAAAATCAAACAATTTTTTAGCATCTATTTTTGTTGACGGTAATAATATAGCTCTTTCATGGGCGGATATTACTACGGGCGAATTTTATGCTAGAGAATTTACTTCTTCCAATGCTTTTGGTGAACTTCTTGACGTTTTAGTTAAGGTTTCTCCGGTAGAAATAATTTGCAATTCGGGCGCGGAAGCTTATTCGAATATGCCGTTAGTTACTCACGGAGTTCTTCCTAAATTTTCTAGATATATAGATAGCGCTTTTAACTATGAAAATGCAAAAAACGTTTTACTTAGTCAATTTAAGCTTAAAACGTTAAGTGTGTTTGGAATCGAGGATAACGAGTATGCGATTAGGAGCGCAGGCGCGTTAATTTTCTATTTAAAAGAAACGCAACGACACGGACTTATTAATATAAACAAAATTGTTAAGGAAAATCCCGATTCGTTGATGATGCTTGACGTTAACGCCGTTAGAAATCTTGAGCTAGTTAAAACCTTGAGGGACGGAAAAAGATACGGCTCGCTTTTATGGCTATTGGATAAAACAAAGACTAGCATGGGGGCTAGAAAACTTCAAAGTTGGATCTTATCTCCTTTAGGAGACGTTGATAAAATTAATTATAGATTAAGCGGAGTTGAAAGTTTATATAACAATACCTTGGTTCGTCAAAGTATAGAAGATACTTTAGGTGCTGTTAAAGACGTTGGTAGAATCGTTGGTAAGATTTCTAACGGGAATTTAATGCCTAGGGACTGTGTTGCGCTTAAAAATTCTTTAGAAATATTGCCAAACATTAAGTTTCAGCTTTTAGCCCTTGAGAGCGATTTTATACAAAATATTATTGATAATCTTGGCGATTTTTCTGATCTTGTAAATTTACTTTCAAACGCAATTGAAGATGAACCTCCGTCAAACATGAAAGACGGTGGGTACATCAAGACGGGCTATAATCACGAGTTAGACGAGCTTCGCGTGTTTGGGAAGAACGGAAAAATCAAAATTGCCGAAATGGAAGAGGCGGAAAGAGAAAGAACGGGTATTAAAAACCTTAAAATCGCGTTCAATAGAGTGTTTGGGTATTATATTGAGGTAACTAATTCTTTTAAAGATAAAGTTCCATACGATTTTCAGCGCCGTCAAACGCTTGCTAACGCCGAACGTTTTACCACTGACGCACTAAAAGAATTAGAAGTAAAAATTCTCTCTAGTGACGAGCAGGCTATAATACTTGAATCTAATATTTTTAATCAAATTAAAGGCGAATTAACGTCAAAACTTAACGAATTGTTGATAACTTCGGATAGTCTTGCTGATCTTGACGTTTTGATAGCGCTAGCTAAAGTTGCTAGAGAAAAAGGTTACGTTAGACCAAACGTTTTGGACTATGGTTCTAAACTTAATATCGTTGACGGAAGACACCCCGTGGTTGAAGAACTTTCAAAACAAAGATTTATTTCAAACGATACTGTTTTAGATTGTCACGATAATAGAACGATGATTTTGACTGGTCCTAATATGGCGGGCAAAAGCACGTATATGAGGCAAGTTGCACTAATAACGCTAATGGCGCACATCGGTTCGTTTGTTCCTGCAAAAATGGCGGATATACCTTTAACCGACAAGATTTTTACTAGAATAGGTGCTAGCGATAATCTTATTTCCGATCAAAGTACTTTTATGGTTGAAATGACTGAGGTTGCAAATATTGTTAATAATGCAACCGAAAATAGTTTACTTATTCTAGATGAAATAGGTAGGGGAACAAGCACTTTTGACGGACTTTCTATTGCTTGGGCGGTTGTTGAATATGTGAACAACGTTATAAAAGCTAAAACTATGTTTGCAACTCACTACCACGAGCTTACAACGCTAGAAGGTGAACTTGAGGGCGTTAAGAATTACAAGGTAACAGTTAAAGAGATCCAAGGCGGAATCGTTTTCTTGAGAAAAATAATGAGAGGCGGCGCAAATAGAAGTTTTGGTATAGAAGTTGCTGAGCTTGCAGGTGTTGGTAAGGAGATTACCGAACGCGCGAAAAAGATATTAAAGGCGCTAGATAAGGGCAAGACGGTTGAAATTGCCACAAATACAAGCGAAAGCGTCAAGTCTTATTCGGAGATTGAAAGAATAATTATGGACGTAGACGTGGATAATTTGTCGCCAATGCAAGCGTGTAACGTTTTAGTGGACCTTTCGGAAAAAATAAGGAATAAATAATGGCAAAAATAAACGTTTTAAGTAGTAAAATCTACAATAGAATTGCGGCGGGTGAAGTCGTTGAAAGACCTGCTTCGGTAGTTAAAGAACTCGTTGAAAATAGTATTGATGCGGGCGCAAAAAATATTACCGTTGAAATTGAAGACGGTGGGATTTCTTGTATTCGAATTATAGACGACGGACATGGAATTGAAAAGTCTGAATTAAAAAAGGCTTTACTTCCGCACGCAACTAGCAAAATTTCTTCCTTGAAGGATTTAGACAATATTACATCGCTCGGTTTTAGAGGAGAGGCTTTAGCAAGTATTGCATCCGTTTCAAAAATAAAGATCGTTTCAAAGCCCGTTTCGCAAGAAATGGGCGCATCTATTTTCACCGAAACGGGCGAAGATTTTATCATTGAAGATTGCGGAGCTGAAAACGGCACGGAAATAACGGTAAGAAACCTATTTTTTAATACGCCAGCGAGGGAAAAGTTTCTTAAGACGCCGCGTTCCGAAGAAGGCGAAATTACCGCCGTGATGAGTAGAGTTATTATGTGTAATCCGGATATTTCGTTTAAATACGTTACAAACGATAAAACCGTTTTACAATCTTACGGTGATGGATTTAAGAGTGCGGTATTATGTGTTTATGGGAAGGATTTTCTTGATAACTTACTCGAAATTGACACTGAAAGAAATGGTGTGATAATTAAAGGACTTATCGGCTCACATTCGTTTACAAAGGGAAATAAAAGTTATCAAACCGTTTTCTTAAATGGAAGATACGTCCTAAATCAAACGATTTCAACGGCTATATATAACGCTTATTCGTCGTATATGATGAAGAGGCAATATCCCGTTTATATTCTTAATATCAACGTTCCTACTGAAATAGTAGACGTTAACGTTCATCCAAATAAAATTGACGTTAGGTTTTCTAATAATCAAATAATTTACGGCTCGATTTATTCATCGATAACTAAACGTTTAGACGGAATAGGAGAGAGCGTTGCTATTAAATCTAACGATTTTATAAATATTGATAAACAACAAGAAAAATCAAACGAAATTACTAATGATTATGCTAGACATAACAACGAAATAAAGAATTATTCTACTGCAAAAAATGAACCTGTTAAACTAGATAAAATTTATTTTTCTGATGTCAAAAAATCTATATCGTTTGACGATGAAATTTTTGCTAGCAAGAGTGAAAGCGTTGACGTTTTTGCCGAAAATAAGAAATTTTTGGAGCAATTAGAACAAGAGAAAATAGCTAAGACTCAAAATCTTCAAAGTGAAATAACCATCAATCGCGATCTTAGATATATCGGGCAAGCGCTTAACACTTATTTGTTGTTTGATGACGGCGTTGATTTTTATATTGCCGATCAACACGCATGTCACGAGAGAATATTGTTTGACAAAATTAATTCATCATATAACAAGAGCGACCTCGTTACTCAGCCGCTCCTAGTTCCTTTCGTTCTCGATCTTAATAGTTTAGAGTTTAATTTTATGTTGGATAAACTCTCGGTTATGAATAAAATGGGAATAGAAATTGAAGAATTCGGTAGAAATGCTCTAAGAGTTACGGCTCTTCCAACGTTTCTTACAAACTTAAATTTGCGATCATTTTTTAATGATATTTTGGCTGAAAAAGATTCATTTAAGGATTTTAACGTTAACGATCTTTTAATTGAAAAAATCTCACAAAAGGCATGTAAGGCGGCAGTAAAGTCGGGGGACAAACTTACTGATTACGATATTGAAATTTTGCTTAAAGCTCTACAAGATAATCCTGCACTTAAATGCCCACACGGACGTCCCGTTATGGTAAAAATCTCACGCACGGAAATAGATAAATGGTTCAAAAGGATAGTATAAAGAATAAAATTTTAATAATATGTGGGCCAACGGCGTCGGGTAAAACGGCTCTTGCGGTAGAGTGTGCTAAACTCTTAAAAAGCGAGGTAATTTCTGCCGATTCTATGAACGTCTATAAAGGGCTTGACGTTGGTACTGCTAAACCCACCGAAGAAGAAAAGCAAGGAGTTGTTCATCATTTGATTGACGTTGTTAGCCCATGCGACGCCTTTTCGGTTGGAGATTATAGAGAAAATGCTTTGCCGATTATAGATAGACTTCATAAGGAAGGCAAAATCCCCGTTGTTTGTGGGGGCACAGGGTTTTATATTAACTCTATTTTATACGACTTCTCGTATGGAAATAGCACAGCAAACCTTAAAGCTCGTCAAAAGTACTTTGATTTAGCTAAAGAACACGGAAACGAGTATGTTTTTAATATTTTATTAAGCGTTGATCCTGAAAGCGCAAAAAAACTTCACGCAAACGATCTTAAACGTGTTGTTCGTGCGCTTGAAATATACGAGAGTGGTCAAAAAAAATCTGAAATCGTTGATGATTTAACGCCCAAATTTGATTATAAGGCTTATTCGATCGATTTTCCTCGTAAAACGTTATACGATCGCATAGATATGCGCGTAGATATAATGATTAAAGATGGATTGATTGAAGAAGTTAAAAAGCTGCTAGATAATGGGATTTCTTTAGAAAATCAATGCATGCAAGGAATAGGATACAAGGAAATAGTTGAATATTTGCAAGGTGATTTAACCTTAGAACAATCAATTGATAAACTAAAGTTAAACACTAGACATTATGCTAAAAGACAATTAACTTTCTTTAAGAAACTTAAAGATTTAATATATTTACAACCCGATTCAGCTGTTGAATTGGCTAAAAGGATAATAAACGAGTTATGATAGATATATCACTAATAAATCAATGCGAAAAAGAACTTGCCGATAAATTTTTATATCACGAAGAAATTGCTTTATGTAATCAAGAAAAGGTATTAAACGCATTTAAGAATAATAACCTTGCTCTTCGTCATTTCTCGGGTAGTACGGGATACGGCTATGGCGACGACGGAAGAGATACGTTAAACAAGGTTGTTGCCGACATCTTCAAAGCGGAACAAGCCATTTGTTCTCCGACGATCGTTTCGGGAACGCACGCTCTCTCTTTGTGTTTATACGGTGTTTTGCGCCCGAACGACACCTTTTTATCCGTTTCAGGTGTCCCTTACGATACACTAATGGACGTTATTTATGGCGAAAACAACGGTTCTCTAAAGGATTTTGGGATAAAATTTGATAGTATTCCTCTTAAAAAAGACGACTTTGATTTTGACAAAATAAAGGAATATTTGCTAAAAAACCCTAGCCCTAAGATGATATACGTTCAACGTTCTAGAGGGTACGAGTGGAGAAACGCTCTTACGATCGATCAAATTGAAAAGTTAACTACTTTCCTAAAAGATCTTGGCTATGACGGTTGTGTTATGCTAGATAACTGCTACGGAGAATTCGTTGAAAAGAGAGAGGCTATTGAAGTTGGAGTAAATCTTTTGGCGGGTTCAATGATTAAAAATATCGGTGGAGGAGTTGCGCCTACCGGCGGATACGTTGCAGGGGATTCAAAATACGTTGAAATGGTTCAAAATCGCCTTACTGCGCCGTCTATCGGTGGCGAGGTTACCTCATACGCATACGGATATCAATATTACTACCAAGGCCTATTTTTAGCGCCCCATACCGTTCTTCAAGCAATAAAGGGATCTCTTCTATTTGGCGCAGTACTAAATAAGCTAGGCTACGAAACCTCGCCAAGCATGGATGTTCATCCGGGAGATATAATTAGGGCAATAAAATTCGGTAATGAAAAGGACTTAGTTTCATTTATTCAAACGATTCAAGCAAATTCTCCGATAGATAGCCACGTTTTAGCACTTCCTTGGGCAATGCCTGGCTATGAAGACGAAGTTATTATGGCCGCAGGCTGTTTCGTTCAAGGTTCGTCCATAGAACTATCTGCAGATGCACCCATAAAACCACCGTATATTGCATATTTACAAGGTGGAATAACGTACGAACACTGCAAAATTGCATTAAAAAATCTTAATCTTTAATAAAAAAAACGGACAAGCGTCCGTTTTTTTATTTATCATTAATTGTTAAAAATATTAGAATTTTCTCATTAGACCTTTAACGACGCCCAAAATCATAACGTCATCGTAAACCATGTCTTTTAGCGTGTCGTTTTCAGGATGCAAAACGATTTTATTTTTCTTTTTATAAAAACGCTTTACGGTAGCGCTATCGTCAATTAAAGCGACAACGATTTCGCCGTTAACCGCACTATTTTGTTTGTTAACGATAATAACGTCACCATTATAAATGCCCGCGTTAACCATGCTATCGCCTTGAACTTTGAGTGCAAATTCTTCTCCGCCACTGTTAAATTCGTCGGGGATAGGGAGATAACCTTCAAGATTTTCTACCGCAAAAATAGGTGATCCTGCGCTAATCGTACCGATTATTGGTATGGTTCTAAAATCGCAAGATTTAGAAAGGGAAATAGCACGTTTTTTAAGCGGAGATTTATCTAATAAACCTTTACTTTTAAGCCTTTCAAGATAAGAATAGGCAGTAGCCGTCGATTTTATGTTGAGTTTATCGCAAATCTCTCTAACAGAGGGTGGATAACCGTTTAAAGATATGAAATCAACGGTAAATTTATAAACTAAATCTAATTTTTCGTCTAAATTTTTCATATTTGAATTATAGCACGCAAAAACAAAAAAGTCAAACATTTGTTTGTTTTTCTTTGATTGATTTATATTAGTTATTTGCCCTTGACTTTTATTAGGAGATATGATATCGTAATGGCAACTGAAGAGAAAGATGGCGCTTGGAGAACAATACGTGGGAAAAGAGTGTTTATTAGAGACGGCGAAAGTCTTGAGCAAGCACTAGAACGTAGCAAAAAGGCATATAAAGGTTATAGAAAAACATAAGGACAAAATTAAAAACCCTGAAATTTTTTATCCGGAATGGCATAATTATTCGGATATAGAAAAAGAAAGAATAAAGGAACAGTGGAAAAAGGAAATAAAAAGATATAAAAAGCAAATTTTAGACATTGAAAAAGAAATAGGTGATTATGATGGATGAGAGAAAGATTTTGATTGAATCGATTAAATTGATAAAGGAAGACTTAAAAGAAGAAAAGCACTCTTCAATTAAAGTAGGGCTTTATATCGCTTTAGATATTATTAGAAATAGAATTATAATGACAAATGAAGATTTATTAAAAGAATTAGGTCTTGAAGAAGAAACTGAGAAATATTTATAAACCCAAATAAATTTAAAAAGCACTTACTTAAAGGGTAGGTGCTTTTATAATACAAACAAAAATACTTACTAGTAATTGTATTTTTGTGCAGAATTTCAAAAAAACGACTATTAAGTAGTCGTTTTTTTTATTATATAAAAAAGGAGAAAATTAAATGGAAGAAAAGAAGAAGGGAGAATTTAAGTAAATTCAGTAGTAAAATTTATTTATATGTGATATAATATTTATATGGAAACGAAAGAATATAAAAAATGTGAGTTATATGATAGAGAATGCATCGACTGTGGTGAATGTGACACGTGGTGCGATCTAGATAAAAACAAGAAATGTGATAGTTGTGGGAAATGTATTGAACCCAACGCTAACTATAAAATTATAAAAATCACGAAAATTATTAAATAACTTAAAAAGAAGACGATTTCGTCTTCTTTTTTATTTTTCTTCTTTGTTATTAAGCGATAGGGAAAGCGCTGCTTTTTTTCTAATATCATCGGTAATCGCTGCATAATGTTTTTTGGTAGTATTAACGTCTTTATGACCAAGGCAGTCTGCAACGACGTAAATATCGCCCGTTTGACGATATAAATTCGTGCCAAACGTACTTCTTAGTTTATGGGGAGTGATTTTTTTGAGCGGAGAAACGATTCTAGCATATTTTTTAACGAGTTCTTGTACCGTTCGCGTTGAAATTCGTCTATTTTGAAGAGATAAAAATAGGGCAGAATCTTTAATTAAATCCTGAAGTTTTTCACGTTCTTCTATATAAGAGGAAAGGGCGATAGATACTTGATCGTTAAAGTATAAAACTGCGCGGTTTCCACCTTTTCTCGTAACTACAAAGCTATTAGTTCTTAAATCGATGTCCTCAATATTTAGTCCAACTAATTCGCTAATACGGATGCCTGTACCTAAAAATAGGGTAATTATAGCCGTATCTCTAACTTTTGTGGCGTTGTGGAAATCTTTTTGGCGTTTAGATAATCCCAAGCCACTTTCTACGGCGTAAAGCATGTCGCCAATTTCGTCAACTTTTTCGTTAGAATCTAGCCTAACAATCTCTTTTTCGTGGATTTTGGGCATGTTTACTTTTGACGGGGTATTGGCAGGGAGAGCGTTTTTGTTAAAGAAATACTTATAAAACGCTCGTAACGTCGATAATTTACGCGCTTTTCCGGTCTCAGTACAACGTTCTTGCTTGCCGTTTATTTCATAACTACTTAAATAACTTAAAAAATATTCAAAATCCGTTGAGTCGAGTTGTGCTAGGTCTTTAAGATCAATTTCGTCGATATTTTTGCCTCTAAAGACCATTTTTGACAAAAAATCATAAAAAACCCTTAGATCATAGGCGTAATTTAAGCGTGACAAAGCCGACGTTCTAAGCTCAACACCAACGAAAAAATCTCTCACGTAGTAAGGGAGAGTATTAATTATATTGTTCATGCGTTTTATACATGAAATTTCACGATCTTCAAAATAATTTTTTGCCATACGATTATTATAGAATATTTTATTAAAATTGTAAAGGGGCTTTTTAAACTAAATCCAGAATAAATTAAAGAATTTTTGACGGTTATATTAAAACGCGAAAGGGTAAAAAGAAAATTTTATTATCATTTTTAATTTTCTTTATTATAGGGCACACATATCTATCTATGCGCAAAACACGGCTTTTACGCATAGATATAGGCTAAAAACGAATAAAATAGGAAAAGTGCGTTTCGCTTGGATTTTTCTTGTTTTTTTATATTTGTTTTTATCTAACAAAAATTATCGTATTTTATTTTTTTATAAATTCTTGACTTGTATCGTTTTAAATTGTATACTTAATTTAATAAAATAAACTTTGGAGTTTTAAATGGAAAAAAACAACGCTATAAGCAGTGATCTTATTCGCGGTCATATTGATACCATTATTTTATACGCCTTACTTGACGGCGATAAATTTGCGCAACAAATTATCGATTCAGTTGATAAAAAAAGCGACGGTGGATATTCTATGAATCAAGCAACACTTTACAGTTCGCTTAAACGTCTAGAAAATCTTAAATTAGTTTCGTCGTATTGGTTTGATTCAGACGGCGGTAGGCGTAAATATTTTTCTATAACTGAAGACGGTAGATCTACGGTTGAAAATAATCTTTTAAATTGGTCGTATTCTCGCGGAATAATCGATAAATTGATGGATTGTGAGCCTCAACCGATCTATAAAACTCAAATCGTTGAAGTTCCTAAGGAAATTATTAGAGAAGTTGTTAAAGAAGTTCCGGTTCAATCACCTATTCCTGCTCCTGAAATCACCCCTATTAAGCCCCAAAACGACGTTTCTGAGGCTAATAACGTAGTTATAGATAATAAGACGACTTCGCCCGATCAAGAAGTAAATTATAAGGGAATTTTAGATGAAATTATTAAGTCTACCGTAGTTGAGCGCGTTGCGAACGAAGAACTTAAGCCCATCTTAAATGAAAAAAATATTGAGGAAAGTCCTAAGGAAAGTGATAAACTTAAATTAAACGACACGTTAATTTCTGAGGTTTATAATACACCGATGAACAGTAACGTTGGTAAAATTGATTTTGGCGATATGGCGCTAAACGCAACCAAGGAAGGCTACAAATTACGTATTTCATCTAAAGATATTGGCCAACCTTACGGAAAAGTTCGCTTAAATAAACTTAATTTCTTCTCGTCGCTACTAATCTATTTAATTGCAATTTTTGAATTTTTCTTTATACTTAATAACAATAACGATATTTTAGGATTCAATACCCTTACAAACATATTGATTATTGCGGGTTTAACCGTATTTCCTACTATTAACCTTGTTAAATTTCTTATTAAGCCAAAGAAAACCGCAGATAAGATATCCGGAGATTCGATTTTTACGTCGCTAATCGTTGTTTTTAACTTGATTTTAGTGACGTTTGCGGGAAACTTATTGTTCGGAACTGATTTTACTAATGTTAAAGAAGTTTTAATGGGTATTATTATTCCGTCAGTATTGTTTTTAAATATTTTAATTTATTTCGTGCTTAGATTTGTGATTTCTAAATCAAAACATCTTACGATCCAAAAGAAAAAATAATAAAATTAAAACGTAAAAAACCCTTGAAATATCAAGGGTTTTTCTTTATAAATTAAGTAAATAATCAACTTCTCGGTCAGAAAGTCTTCTAACTTCGCCACGATTGAGTCCGGTAAGTGTTAGATCTCCGATTTTGATTCTTTTTAGGAAATCAACGTTGTTTTTAACAGCTTCAAACATTTTTCTAACTTGTCTATTGCGACCTTCCGTTATCGTTATATGAAGTTTTGAATAAGTTTTACCATTTTCAATAAGCTTAATGTTACATTTTTTCGTTTTAACGCCGTCAATGTAAACTCCTGCAGATAGTTTAGATAAATCTTCGTTAGAAACGGGTTTTTCAGTTTTTACTAAATAAGTTTTAGGGACTTCATTTTTAGGATGTGTGAGCTTAAACGTTAGGTCTCCGTCATTTGTTAAAATAAGAAGTCCTTCAGTATCATAGTCAAGTCTTCCTACTGGAAATAAGCGTTTCATATTTGGCGGAAGTAAATCTATAACCGTTTTTCTATCTTTATCGTCTTTAACCGTGCAAACGTATCCTTTTGGCTTATTCATTATATAATAGTCGAACTTATTGACGATTTTTACAAGTTTTCCGTTTACTGACACCGAATCTGAACCCGGATTAACGTCGTCGCCAGGTTTGCAAATTCTACCATTGATTTTAACCTGACCGTCTATAATTAATTGATCGGCGGCTCGTCTTGAACATATTCCACTAGTTGCTAAATATTTGTTTACTCTCATTTTATACCTATATAAAAAACAATATATTTATATAGTATAGATTTTTTCACTAAAAATCAAGTTATTTTCGATATAAATTTCTGCTTTTCCAACAAGTTGTTCGTTATTTTTATCGAAATTTATTTCTTCAGGATAATTAAATTTAATACTAATGTTACTAAATTCGCTTTCAGTTAGCGGTAAATTAACGTCATTTTTAACGTGTAAAGCAATATTTTGTCCGTTTGAGTCCTTAGTAAACCCTATAATATGGTCGTTTTCAATAAGCTTATAAAGCCTATATTCATTAAATGTTGTTTCAAAAAGTTCCTTTGATCTTTCAAACATTGGTGGACAATTTAAGACGACGCAAATAAGTTCCATCTTGTTTTTGTAAACTGAGCTTACCAAACATCTCCCGGCTTTTTTTGTATATCCGGTTTTGATGCCAGTGCAACCCTCATAACTAAACAATAATTTATTTTTATTTGTAATATGTCTGTCATAATCTCTTGTAGAAAACGGTATTTTAACTGACTTTTTTGAAACTATTTCTCTAAACGTTTCGTTTTTCATAGAGTATGCCGAAATCAATGCCAAATCGTAAGCTGTCGTGTAATGATTATCATCGTGAAGTCCGTGTGGATTTACAAAATTACTATGATTAGCGCCGATTTTTTGCGCAGTTTTATTCATTAAGACGCTAAACTCACTAATAGATTTACTACAATGAACGGCAAGGGTTTCAGCACAATCGTTTCCCGACCTTAACATTAAGCCGTATAGAAGATCTTTTACCGATAACTTTTCACCTACTTCTAAATAAATACTAGAGCCTTCTACCCCTACTGTTTCTTTTGTTACGGTAACGATTTCATTAATATTGCAGTTTTCAATTATAGTTATTGCTGTCAATATTTTTGTCGTGCTTGCCATGTATTTACGATCAAAAGCGTTTTTTTGGTATAAAATTCGCCCGGAATCTCTTTCTATTACAATTTCACTTGAATAATTGTTTAACGCTTTTACAGTTTTCACGTTAGGTTTATTTGAAACAAATAACAAGACGAACAGTAAACTAGAAACAACTAGGAAAATTTTTTTCATTGATTATTCTCCTTGTTGATGTTATTAATTATTTCGCTTGCTTTATCGATCAATTTTTCATATGGCGAATTATTGCATGATAGTAAATTAAATTCTCCATTAGGGCTTTTTATTAAGAAACCATTGGGTTTAAGGGATATTAGAGCGCCGTTGCCTGCCGAGTATGGTAAAGTTCCGTCAGAGTTAAAAATTGATACTTTGCCGTATTCTCCTCCGCCAATCATTATAGCGATTGTTACCTTAGAAATGGGTATAATTATATCTCCACCCTCAGTTTCTATTGTTTTTCCAATGACCGTGTTTACGTCGATTAATTCGTTAACGTTTTTTAGTGTGGTTTCAATTATTTCATTTATTCTATTTTCTTTTTTCTTTGAGCACATTAATTAGTTTCTCCGTTAAAATTTTGACAAAACTTAATATAATCATAAATAAATTCAAACAAATCTTTACGTGTAAAAAAACATTTAGAACGTTTCTATCATGATAAATTCTCGTTTTGCCTTTTAGGTTTAAGTAAGGTTTATTCGTCTTGAAAAGTTTCGATGTAGAGTTAAATATTCGGTTAGATAGCAAACCAAAAGTTAACGCTTGTTCGTGGTTATTTATACTTCCTATATCTAATAAATAATTTAATTCAATAACATGGTAATCCATTAAGGGTTTAATCTTTTCTTTTACGTTAAATATGTTTTTATATGGCATAAAAATGACTTTTTTACTTGATAGAAAAGTTCTAATACCTTTGCTTTCAATTTTAATGTATCCGCCTAAAATATTTATAAACTTAAACGCGTTTACGTTGAAATATAGTTTTCTATCGACTGCTAAAAAAATTGCGTTTCCTTTTATAAATATTGGGAAAAAGATTACTATCGTTATTGCTAAAACAACGAATAACACATAATTATTATTTGTAAATTTAATTTTAATATGTAAAAAGCACTTAACCTTTATCGTTAAGTGCTTTATGATTTATTAAGATGTATGTATTAAATTTTATCTACGTCTTCGCCTTGTAAAAAATCTGGAATTTCTTCGTCGTCTATATCGGGAAGGTCAAAGTCCTCGCTAGCGATTTCTTCTTTAGTATTTTGAGGAACTGTTGCAGCCGTTTCCTCAATGTATTCGTCTTTTTTATAAAGATAATCGTCTTCTTTCTTATCTGCGTGAAGAAGTTCAATCCTATTTATTAGATCATTGTAATCGGGAAGTTCATCTAGAGAAGAAATTTGGAAACGTTTTAAAAACTTATCGGTCGTTCCGAATAGCACGGGTTTACCAACCGCATCTTTTCTACCAACGGGTTCAATAACGCCAAGTTCTAAAAGTTTTTGAACGGCGTATTCACTATTCCCTCTTATTTCTTCTAGGTCGATTCTAGTAACGGGTTGCTTATATGCTATAATTGCGGCAACTTCAAGCATACTTTTAGAAAGTTCTCTTTCTTTAATCGGGTTAAGAACAGATGAAACCTGATCTGAATACGCGGGGTTTGAACAAAATTGAATTTTTTTGTTAAACGTCAAAAGTTGGATACCGCTTTCATCGGAATATTTTTCTTTTAACACTTTAATTGCGGAAAGAATATCTTTCTCCGTAACTTCTAATTTCTCCGCAATGTCTGTAATGGCAACTTGCGTGCCTGAAACAAATAATATAGACTCAATTATATTCGTCAATTTCTCCAAGTTCTTCATTTCTATCATCCCTTAAAATTAATGTAATATCGTCAAAAATGCCGTTTTGCTCAACTTTTATGTATTGGAGTTTTAGTAATTCGAGCATGGCTTGGAAGGTCGTTATAAGCTCGTTTTTAGTGTAATAGCTTGAAAACATTTCGAAAAAACTAACTTCTTTTTTGTCAAGTAATACCGTTCTTATATGTTCAACCTTATCTTTTACGGTAAATATTTCTTTTGGTATCTCTTTTAGCACGTTTTCTTGACGCTTTTTATCGTCAACGCGCATTAGTAATTTTGAAAAAGCAGCGATAAGTCCGTCAAGGTTAAAATCGTTATAGACTATTTTAACGTCCCCAACCGATTTATCTGGCTCTTTATAGAATCTTAAAACGTTTTCTTGTTCTTTTAACTTTTCGCTTGCTTCCTTAAATAACTTATATTCTTCAAGTTGGCGGATAAGAGCCTGTTCAGGGTCTTCAAAATCGTCCGTAATATCCTCTATTTTGGGAAGGATTGATTTGGATTTTATCTCTAAAAGCGTCGCTGCCATATTTAGATATTCACTTGCCTTATCAACGTCTAAAAGCGCAACGCTATTCATATATTGTAAAAATTGCTCGGTAACTTGCGAAACAAAAACGTCCTTGATCTCTATTTTGGCCTCTTTTATTAAGTGCAATAATAGATCAAGAGGTCCTTCGAAGTTTTCAAGCTTGGTTGAATATTCAACAACCGATTCAAATTCTGCCATTTAGAAAAAAATCCCCCAAAAGAGTGTTATGGGCTTTCCTATTATACCCACTAAAAAGTTGATTGTTATTCCAAGAACGTCTAACCATGGAAAGCTTATTAGATCTGCGATTATTCCTAAAAGGAATAGTCCGTATAAAACGTAGATACCTTTAGTTTTTAAAAACCAGTAAATTTTCCCACGTTTTTTAGTGAAAACGTCAATTGCTCTAAATCCGTCCAAAGGATAAACGGGAATTAGATTAAAAACGAAAAAAGATAGACTAAATGAATATATATAGATTAGAGTGGTTTGAATTACCACGGTAAAGTATCCTATCGTTGGTAAATACATTAATGAAAGATACACGAGCTTTAGCACTAAAAACGCCATGATATAGTTCATTGTTACGCCCGCAATTGAAACAAAAAAAGATCCTTTTTTATAGTTTCTAAAATTGTTAGGGTTAACCGGCACGGGTTTTGCCCAACCAAATCTTGCAACGACAAAACAAACAAGCCCCACTACGTCAAAATGCGCGAAAGGATTTAGAGTATACCTATTATAGAGTTTGGGCGTTAAATCGCCACTTTTTACTGCAGCGAACGCATGCGCGTATTCGTGGAACGGTAAAACGACTATTAACGCTAAAAACATGCTTATTAAGTCTAAAATCCTTTCAATCAAATGCCTTAATCTCCTATATGTGTTTTATTATATATTATATGGCTTAAAAAATCAAGAAAAACGCAATCCCTAAGGAAAGCGTTTTTTTGTTAAACGTCATTTCTAAGAATATCCTTATAGGTTTGAGGTTTAACCATATATTTTGATTTGCCGTTTTTAACTGATATTACGGGCGGAATTAAATTTCTATTATAATTACTTGCCATAGAATAATTGTATGCTCCAGTTGAGGTTACTGCGATGATATCCCCTTTCTTAATTAAAGGAAGCATAACGTCTTCAGCGATAATATCGCCGCTTTCACAGCATTTACCCGCAATGGTGTATTTATAGTCGTATGGCACGTTTGCGTTTTCACACGGAACAACCGTATATTTCGCTTGATAAAGTGCAAATCTTGGGTTTTCGAACATACCGCCGTTTATAGCGATATAATCCTTTACGTCTTTAATATTCTTCACGTTTCCAACCGTATATAGCGTAATTCCCGCCTCGCCAACAATCGATCTGCCTGGTTCAAGAATAAGGAAAGGCTTTTTTAATCCCTTTTCTTTTACGGCTAATTTCAAGGCGCCAGAGATGGTTTTTACGTAATCAGCGTAATCAGAATAAGTAAGCTTAGGATCGTCACCAGAATAATATATACCAAAACCACCTCCAAGATTTAGAACGTCAAATTGAACGTTTAGTTGATCTTTAAGTAGTTTATAATAATCGGTCATTTTTTCAACCGCTAAAACAAAAGATTTTTTTTCGAAGATTTGAGAACCTATGTGACAATGTAATCCTTTAAGAGTTAAATTTGATTTGTTTAAGACGTGCTTAACTATTTCGGTAGCCTCACCCGTTGAAATTGCAAAACCAAATTTAGAGTCTATTTTTGCGGTTTGAATAAAGTGGTGTGTGTGCGCTTCTACACCTGGATTAATTCTAATTAAAACGTCTTGTTTTTTCTTTAGTTTAGCGCAAATCTCATCGATTTCGTCAGCCTCGCTATAAGAATCGATAACAATATATCCAACGCCGTGCTTAATGGCAAATATTAGTTCGTCGTAACTTTTATTATTTCCGTGAAAACATACTTTTTTAAGATCAAAACCTGCTTTATATGCCGTGTAAAGCTCCCCGCCCGAAACGGAGTCTGCACCGAGATTTAAGCCTTTAATAATGCGATAAATTTCTTTGCATGAAAATGCTTTTGAAGCGTAAGTTATCATTCCTTCGCCATATTCAGACTTAAGGGTTTCATTAAAGACCTTGCACATATTCTCTATATGAGATTGATCCATAACGTAAATAGGAGACCCATATTTTGCCACCAAATCAGTTGCAAGGACGCCCCCTATTTCAAGTTTTCCTAGAGTATTTATTTTACACGTTTCTCTTTGGTTCATATTGTTCCTCAACGTTTTTTTAAATTTTACAAAAATTTAAGACCAAAGTCAACGGAAAAGCAATAATTACTTATAAAATATTGTTATATAATTAATAAAATGTGCTTTTAACCTATCAATTCCCAATTTTTCGCAACGTCGCCTAAATTATCGATATAACTCTTCCTTAAAACGTCTTCGGCAGATAAAACTTTAACGCTATCAATTAAAACGTTGTTTTGAAATACGTTTAAGATGCCGATCTCGTCACCAACTTTAATCGGCGCTTTAACGACGCCGTTTAATAGGAATTCAAAATCAAAACTGTTTTTATCGGTTTTTTTACCGAAAATATATAACGATCTCTCGGCTACGACGCTAAGTTGCTCCTTTTTACCGTTTATAATTTCAACGTCAATATCTAAGGGCTTTAAGTTGTCGATAACCGTTTTAGTGGTATAATTATTGAATCCATAATTAAACATGTTTGAAACTTCCTTAAATCTAGTCTTGCTGTCAGGAGCAGAAATTACTACCGCAATCAATCTGGTGTTTCCTCTTACGGCGGAAGCAACTAAACAGTGTCCAGCCTCAGCAGTATATCCCGTTTTACCACAATCACAACCCTCGTAATATCTTATTAGTTTATTTGTGTTGCTAATCATGGTTTTTCTTTCGTTTGAATGTGAGATTTCATCCGTCCAAATTTTTGAAAATTTAAAAAAATCCTGATGTTTAATTAGCTCGTTAAACATTATCGAAACATCTTTTGCTGAAGAATATTGCCCTACTCCTGGTAACCCCGTACAGTTAATAAAATTAGTGTTTTCCATACAAAGTTGACGAGCTCGCTCATTCATTTTAGCCGTAAATTCTTGTTCTGAGCCAGAAATCGTTTCTGCCATAGCAACGCAAGCGTCATTAGCGGACGCCACGGTAATGCTCTTTAATAAATTTGAAACAAGATATTCACCGTTGCACTCTAAAAAAACTTGCGATCCACCCATACCCGCAGCATTTTCACTTACGGTTATAGATTGATCTAGCGAAATTTGCCCATTTTCTATTGCTTCAAAACACAATAGCAAAGTCATTATTTTGCACATGCTTGCAATTGGCAACCTAGTGTTAATATTATCTTCATGAATGATTGTTTTTGTTTTAGCGTCAATTAAATAAGACGCTTTACTTTTATTGTTAAAGTGATCTTCGTCAGCATAGGCTTTTAGACCGTGCCTACCTAAAAAAGATGTAATTGCCATAATAAATGCGAGTAAAATAAAAATTACAGAATAATTCTTTTTCATAAACTCCTCCGTTATGAAATTATTTTCTGTAATTTTTTAAAAAATATTCATTATGTTATACATAAACAAGTATTAAATTCACTTTATAATTCTAATTATTTATCATTTTATCAATATTTATTCCAAAACCTCTAGTGGGGTCGTTTATAAAGACGTGCGTTACAGCCCCCACAAGTTTTCCATCTTGCAAAATTGGGCTACCGCTCATTCCTTGAACTATGCCGCCAGTTTCACATAGCAAGTTATCATCAGTAACTTTAATAACGAAATTTTTACATTGTTGGTTATCGTCAATTTTTACGATTGTGATTTCGTATTCTTGAGGTTCTACCCCTTTTATAGTGGATAGAATTTTTGCACGACCAACCTTAGCTCTGCCTACTTCAACTTTAATTAGGTTTGATAAATCCACATTATCCGTTATTCTTCCATAAACGCCATTAAGGAGATTTTTCTCGATAAGGCCTGACGCATTATTTTTTACAAACGCACCTTTAAGTTCTCCAGCCTTGCCCTTTTCCCCTTTGACGTATCCTACGATATTGCAATTATAAACGTTTCCGCCCGTAATATCTAGAATTTCATTGTTTTCGTCAAGTACGGGATGGCCTAATGAGGCAAAACGATTTCCCTTAATATATGTTACCGTTCCTATTCCAGATATCTCGTCTTTTATAAAAACCCCGAGTTTATATTCTCCACCCAAATCTTTTGCAGGTATTATCTTTTTTTCAAGATCAACGCCTTTTCTTTCTATTTTTAACGTAAATTCTCCGCCACGATCTATAACCGACGACACATCTTTTGCCGAATTAACTTGAACGTCGTTTATATATAGAATTTTATCGCCGGCATCAACACCTGCCTCTTTTGCAGGCGATTTTAGACCTTCTGGCGTCAAAACGTCACACAAGCTTACGATTAACGCTCCCTTAGTTTGAAGACTAAATCCTGCCGGAAAACCACCTAAATAGATGTCGTCTAAACTAGCGTTAGCATTTAATATCGTTGTATTTGAATTTATGAGCAAACATAAAATGAACACAAAAAGTATTGTTAAAATTTTCTTTCCGTTTTTAATCATAAATTTATAATGAGCAATGAATTTAGATTTATGTATAAATAAAAAGCGCCAAATTTTTGACGCTTTCAATCATTATAACGATTAATTATTCGTTCTTTTATATTCGTTTGCTTGGTCAATTAACTCTTTTGCATGTAATAGCGCGGAAGTACTATTTTGATCTCCACCAACAAGTCTAACTATTTCAAATACTTTTTCCTCTTCGCTTAGTTCTTTGATGTGCGTCAACGTTCTACCGTCACATTCTTCTTTGTAAATTAGTAAATTTTTATTTGCAAAAGACGCGATTTGTGGTAAGTGTGATATAGCAATAATTTGAACGTTATTAGAAATATTAACGATTTTTCTTGCAACGACTTTAGCAATTATACCGCTAATTCCAGCATCAATTTCATCGAATATAAAAGTTGAAATATTGTTATATTTTGCAGTTTGGGCTTTAATTGCAAGCATAAAACGGCTCATTTCACCACCGCTTATTACGTCGGATAAAGGTTTAAGTTTTTCACCACTATTAGCTGAAAACAAAAATTTAATCCTGCTAAATCCGTTCGAAGAATTAAACTCACAGTTTTCAATCGAAGGCTTTTCTGTAAAGGAAATTTCGAATTTTGATCCCTTCATTCCAAGTTCGGTTAATTCATTGATAACGTTTTTGGTAAATTTTTCCCCATTAACTCTTCTAACGTCGTCTAATTTCACGTAGTTGTCGTAAAGCTTTAATTCAAGAGCGTATTTATTGTCTAAAAGTGTTTTAGCAACTTCGTTAAAATTCTCTAATCTCTCTAACTCATCAACCAAAGACGATAAAGTGTTTTGAACTGCGTTAAAATCCTCGCCGTATTTTCTTTTTATGTTTTTAATGGTTTCAAGGCGAGATTCAATGGCGTCAATATCTAAACTTTCTCCGCTCAAATCCTCAACGTAATCCTTTGAATATTCGTCTATATCGCGAATTTCCGCATAAACCGAATCCAACCTATCATACAATTCTGAATATTTATTATCGATTTCAGCAATAGAAGAAAGTGCTCTAACGGAAACGGCAAGCCTATCGTTTATACCACCTTCTGAAGATATTGCGCTTAATACGGTATCTAGTGCGCTCGTTATTTTTTCTTGATGTTTTAATTTTTCTTTAATAGAAATAAGGTTTTCTTCTTCGCCTTCTTTTATATTTGCGTTTTCGATTTCGCTAATTTGATATTTTAAAATATCAATTCTAACTAGTCTTTGGCTTTCATCTCCGCCAAGTCCTTCAAGTTCAGAAACAACCTTTTTGTAATTATTATAGAGAGATTTTAAGGTCGATTTTAGCGTTAAAACTTCTTCTCCACCAATTTTATCAAGTAAATCGAGTTGATTAGATTCTTTTAGCAAATAGAAATGCTCGCTTTGCCCGTGAACGTCAACAAGTCTTGATGAAAAGGTTCTAAGCATTCCAACGGTAACGGTTTCCCCGTTGATTTTAATAACACTCTTACCGTCCATCGTAAATTTTCTAGAAACTATTAATATATCGTCTTTTTCCAAGTCGTATTCGTCAAATAAATCGTCAAGTTCAGAATTTGAGACATCAAATTCAGCTTTAACAAAACAATTATCCTCACCGTAGCGAATAAGAGATTTGTCCGCTTTAGCACCTAGAACAAAGTTTAACGACTCCAAGATAACGGATTTACCTGCGCCCGTTTCTCCCGAAAGGACGTTGATTCCATCTGAAAAATTTATAGACGCATTTTCGATTAACGCGACGTTTTTTATCTCTAGTTTATTAAGCATTTTATAGTGTCCTTAAACTTTTAACGATAATTTCCGCATCAGAATTTGATTTGGCAACGATAAGCAAGGTGTCATCCCCTGCGATAGTTCCGAGAATTTGAGGAAAATGCATTTGATCTATCGCCGTACAAACGGCGTTTGCGTGCCCAGCAAGAGTTTTAACAACGATTAAATTATTTGCGTTTTCAATCGATACGGTTACTTGCTTAAAAAGATTAACCATTTGAGGGGTTAAATCGTTCATTTGAGTATTTGCAAGCGCATATTTACTTTTTTTAAGCTTTCCTTCAACTTTAATTAAATTTAGTTCGTTAAGATCTCTAGAAATGGTCGATTGAGAAATATTCGTGCCTAAAAGAATAAGCTCTTTCGTTAACTCGTCTTGCGTGCTTATTTCTTTTTCTTGAATAATTTTAGCTATTAGGTTAAGTCTATCAATTTTTTTCATATTTTCTCAATATTCCATTGCGTTATTTTTTAGTTTTTCGTTTAATTTCATAAAGAAATCGGCGTCTGGTTTTCTGTAATAAAGAATAGGTTTTTCAAACTTTGATATAACAACCTTATCATTTAACGATACTTCTTCAACAAATCTACCATCAGCATAAAGTTCGTTTGTACCTTTATTCAAAACGTGAATTTCACATTTTGAATTATCGGGAAAGACGATTGGTCTTTGAACTAAAGAGTGCGCCGCTATAGGAGTGATCATAAATACGTTAACGCTTGGAACTAATATTGGGCCGCCCGCCGATAGCGAGTAAGCAGTTGAGCCGGTTGGCGTTGCAATTATAATACCGTCACCCTTAAAAACACTTGCCATAGCACCGTCTACACGTACTTCAAGACGAATCATTTTATCACTAATTTCACCCGAAAAAACACGATGTAAGAACGCATCGTTTTGACAAACGTATAATTTACCATTAACTTCAAGCTTAATCGCTGTTCTCTTTTCAATTATAAGTTTGTTTTCTTTTAACAAAAGAACTGCTTGTTTGATTTCATTTTTTTCAAATTCAGTTAAAAATCCGAGTCTACCCGCATTGATTCCTATAACGGGGATTGAATTTCGTGCCGAAAATTCGGTTAAAAATAAAAGCGTGCCGTCTCCCCCAAAAGAAAAAATTGCATCAGCCGAGCATGTTTTATCAAATTCGCTATCTTTGATCATTTTATATTCAATTCCGTTATCTTTAAGCGATTCAATAAGCTCTTGATACAAATTGTCAATATTCTTTTTTTCTTTATTTTCGTGTATTAAAACTTTCATTATATTCTCCTAAAATTAAGAATAACATAATTTTAATTATATTTCAACGATATTCAATAACTATTGAATATTTTTTTTATTATTCATTTTCATTTTTGACAACTTTTTTAAAAAGCATTAAAAATTCTCGATTCTTGTCCTTGACTTCAGGTGTGGTTGTCATGTTTATAAGGTTTAAGGAGCAATCCCTAGCCATGTCGATGACGTTATCACATATTTTTTTATGTAATTTTTCATCTCTAATAATTCCGTTTTTATACATCTTCTTTTCCCCAGTTTCAAACTGCGGTTTAATTAATATTAGAAGAAATTTTTCATGATCTAATAAGCTTGAAAATACTCCTAGAACGTGACTAACGGAGATAAAACTAAGATCGGCAACGATCATATCAAGAGGGGTTTTAAAGTCCTTTTTGGAAAGATTTTTAGCGTTTTTAACAAAAAAATCTACTCTTTCATCTAAAAGTAAACTTTTATGAAGTAAATCATCATTAAGATCTACCGCATAGACTCTTTTTACCCCGTTTTTAAGTAGACAATCAGTAAAGCCCCCCGTACTGCACCCTATGTCTGCAACGGTAAAATCTTTTACAGACAAACTAAAATCCTTTAGGGCTTTTTCCATTTTGTATCCGCCTAAAGAAACAAAACTAGACTGACAAATAATTTTAACGTCGTGAAGTAAATTTTCATCTAAATCAAAAGAGGCTTTTATGATCGCCTTTCCGTTTAGGTGAACTTCTCCACGTTCTATCGACTGTTTCGCTTTTGTTCTTGAGTCGAAAAATCCTTGAGCAACTAAAAAATTATCTAATCTCATAATAAAAAGAAAAAACACAATAAATGTGTTTTATTTTTTTCTTTCGAACATTTTTCTTGCAAAATCAAGTAAAAGTTCATTGTTTTCCATATTTAAAATTGCATTAACGCACTTGTCGTAATGCTCTTTTGCCTTTATTTTTGCTTTTTCTAAACCAAACACCTTAACGGCGGTAAGTTTACCCGACTCCTTGTCCTTATGAAGAGATTTGCCAAGTTCGTAAAAATCACCCTCTTCGTCTAAAATATCGTCTACAATTTGAAACGTCACGCCAAGATTATATCCGTATTCGTATAAATTATCGTAATTTACTTTACCCGCAACCGTTGATGCAATAAGAATAGGCGCCATAATAAGTTTTGCCGTTTTATTTAGATAGATATCGTAAAGAAGATTACTATCAACCTCTAAACAATTTTCACTTTTAAGATCAAGAACTTGCCCAGCAATCATTCCACTATACCCCGAAAAGCTAGCTAGCAATCTCAAAGCCTCAAGGTCGTTTGAATTAAAATTCGGTTTAGAAAGCGCCGTTTCAAACGCAAAGTTGAGTAGTGCATCTCCCGTTAAAATTCCGTAAGCCTCACCAAATTTTTTATGGGTAGAAAGTTTGCCCCTTCTAAAATCATCGTTATCCATGGCCGGTAAATCGTCATGAACTAACGAATAAGCGTGAATAAGTTCTACGGCAAGAGCAAAATCTTTAACGCAATCTATCGACAAACCAAGCGCTTTAGCAGTAAAAAAACATAGGATAGGACGTACCCTTTTCCCTCCGTCTTTAATAGCGTATGCCATCGCGTCTTTGATTAACGACGGCGAAGACTTGTCTAATTTATTAAATTTTTCTTCTAAATATTCGTTAAAATATTCAAAATACTTTTGATATTCTTTTTCAAAATTATTCATTATTTTGATCTCTTAATGCGCAAAGGTAGGTGTTTTCTAATAACATGGCAATAGTCATTGGACCAACGCCACCCGGAACGGGAGTTATGTACGAAACGTGATTTTTAACGCTTTCAAAATCAACGTCCCCAACCAAGCCCTTTTCCGTTCTATTTATGCCCACGTCGATCACCACTGCCCCTTCTTTAACCATATCTTCGGTTACAAAGAGTGGCTTGCCTATTGCAGCAATAAGAATATCTGCGTTTTTGCAAATATCCTTAAGATTTTTAGTTTTACTATGACAAATGGTAACCGTACAATTCTCTTGCAAAAGTAAAATCGCCATTGGCTTACCAACGATGTTGCTTCTTCCTATTACAACGGCGTTCTTACCGCTTAATTCTATATTTTCGCTCTTAAGCATTCTTAAAACCCCAAACGGAGTACAAGAAATGGTCGTATCTTGCCCTAAAAGAAGTTTGCCAACGTTCTCAGGTAAGAAACCGTCAACGTCCTTATTCGCAGGGATCATATTAAGAATTTTTTGTTCGTCAAGATGCTTTGGTAAAGGGAGTTGAACCAAAATTCCGTTAACGTTTTTATCGCTAGAGAGCGAACGAATTAATTCTTCTACTTCTTTTTCGGACGCGCTTTCGGGAAGTTTAAAAGAAAGAGATTTCATACCAACGTATTCCGTCCCTTTGATCTTGTTGTTAACGTAAACTTGAGATGCTGGATTTTCGCCAACTAAAATAACCGCAAGAGTGATATCTTTGTTGTATTTTTGCTTAAAACTAGCAACTTTAACTTTTAATTCGTCTTTTACTGCAAGCGAAATTATCTTTCCGTCAATAATTTTAGCCATTTATCTCTCCTTAACGAATTGAGCAAGAATACCGTTGACAAAATCCGTACTGTTTTCAGTCGAATATTTTGCCGCAATCTTAACCATTTCATCTATAACAACCGGAATGGGCGTATTTGGAAACGTTTCAAGTTCTGCAATTCCAAGTAATAAAATACATCTATCAGCGTTATGTATTCTACTTAGTTTATACCCTACTGAGAGATTTTCAATAATGGATAAATACTTGTTTTCGTTCGTTTCAACTGCACCTAAGAGGTCAGATGCAAACGCCTTGTCCTCAGCGCTTAAATCTTTACATAAAACATCAAAAAGCCCTTCATCGTTTTGATTGAAGAGCTTTGAAAAAATATACTTAAATACTACTTCTCTTGAAAGACTTCTCATTCGTTACCTTCCTGTGTTTCTACTATGGGTTTTTCTTCCTTTTCTACGTCTTCAAAAATAATACCTAAAACGTTAACGTTAACGCTTGCAATATGATATTCGGTCATTGCTTCAACGTTATGGCGAACTGCTTCTTGAATCTTAAACGCAATGTCTGAAACGCATTGAGAATGATGGATTTTAATAGAAATATCTACGTGAACGCCGTCTTTTTCAATCTTTACACCGATTGAACTGTTGCGCATAGGCCTTTTTGAATAATTGTAGGCAAGTTCAACGTAAGGAATTTCTGCAAGCGCCAAAATTACTATCCCGTCAACGATGCCGTTTCCGTATATAAGTTTTCCTTCATGTACGCTTCTATATAATTTCTTCAAACGAGCCATAAATATCCTCTGATAATTATTTTTGTTTAATTATATCACAAAATATTTATTTTGCATAGTGTTTTTTAAGAAATCGGTATAATTTTTACGTTTTCCGGTGAAACGGATAATTCCTCACTTACGATCGAGTAAATTTTGATGGCGTCGTCTTGTGTTAAATCGTTAGTTTTTGTTATCACGTTAACGTTATTAGACTGTAACCCGATCACGACAACGGCATCTTCAAATCCATAAGCTTTTATTAAACTTTCAAGCAATAATTCTTGTTCGGTTATTCCAGTTAAATCGATTTTCATCGAAAGAGCTTCCGCTCTCTCTGCACTATTTGCTTCCGACGCAGAAATTACCGCATCTAATTGTAAGATTTCCTCATTTCTAGTCGACTGACGCTCACTTCTATATTGAGCAAAATAGTTTGCGGAAGAAATAACCGCTGAACTTTGAGTATCAACGTCGGTCGTGAGCACGAAATTAAATACTGCCGTCACTGCTAAAAGCGCTATCATACACGATAAAACTAAAACTTTTTTCTTCTTTGTCATAAAATTCTCCTTTATTTCATTGTTAAAATTTCAATTTGATTTAAATTTATATCCAAGAGCGATACAGTCGCCTGTTGAATTTTTGATAACACCATAATGTTATCCGCGCCCTCTGCAACGATTAAAACCCCTGTGATTCTAGGGTAATTTTCTTTTAACGTTACGGTTTTTCCATTAACCAAAATAGGCGTTTCTACGGTTTCTTTTTTACCGTTTTCGTTTACAGTTGTCGTCGTTTTCATGGCAAGAACAGTCTCCATTCCCGACTCAACCGTTATTACCACCTCGATTTTCCCCGCGCCTTTAACCTTAGATAACGAGCTAGATAATCTTTTTTCTAAACTTGAAACGTATTCGCCTATGACTGTATTGTTCGTTTGATTAAGCGATTCGGTTTTATCCAATGAAAAAACAAAGAACACCGCTATAAAACATATGGTTATAAATATCAAAAAATAATGTAATTTTCTATTGTTTTTGACGCTATCTAATATTGATTTTTTCTTGTCATTCATTGATAATAATTTTATTTTCCTCAAGGCATAAATATGCCGATAATTGATTTACTATTTTATCGATATACGTATTTTTTTCGCCATTTGCAATAAGTTTACAATTTGATAGGTCGATTGAAATCTTATTAACTTCAACCTCTAAAAGATTGTCCTTATTACACTCTATGACGATAGTTGCTCCTTTAGAATAATATTCTTCTATTATTTTTAGAGAATTCTCTTCTAGAATTTTTAATTTTTTACCATAGACGTAGTCTAGATAATTATTGTCAAGAACTATCTCCTTATCCCCAAACACAAATTCCCTTGGAGAAATAATTTCATCAATCTTAAATAAAGGATTTATGACGACTAAAATAGATAAAATACCAAAAATATTCTTAATAAGATTTAAAGTTTTTCCGTCTGGTAATATCAACGATAAAATAGTCGTGAATAAGATAGTTGCCACAACGCCTAAAAGCCATTCTTTCATTATATAAACGCATTAGCCGAAAAAATCATTAGTAAAACACATATAAAAAACATAAAAGCAACCAAACACACGCAAGCGATCAAATATGATATGCTCTTTGCCGTTTGAAAACAAAAATCAGATATCCTTGTGTCAGATACAAGACCTACTATCGAACCGCTGAGTCTTAACAATAGTGAAAATGTAGCCATAAAAAGTATTGGAGATAAAATCGTATAAAAAATTGAAACAATAACCCCAAACCCTACTGAACTTTTAATTAAAATACTTCCCGCTACAACTAAATCAAAACCATCCCTAAGAAATCCACCAACAATTGGGATAGAGTTTGATATAGCGTATTTTGCAGCTTTAATCGATATTCCGTCAAAAGTGGCACTAGTTAAACCTTGAACTGTTAAGAATAATCCAAATACTGTCATTGAAACACCAAGCACGTACTTGATAACGGTAGATATAAACTCACTGAATCTATTAAGTTTTATAGTTGACGACATGTTGCCAACTAGGTTTAATATTGTTATAGCTACAACTAATGGAAGAACTATGGACACTACAACGTTAATTATCCCGTTAGATAAAAAAGAAACTGCAGGACTATAAACGCTAGCCGAAACTTTTCCACCCGACGCAACCATTAATCCGATTATTATGGGTGACATAATCTCACTTAATTTCGATAGATTATTTATAGTGTTTATTGCATTGCTAAAAATATCGATTATTTGATATGCAATGAGTAGTGTTATACTTATTAAGCAAACCAAAAATATTAAATTATACGTCCCCTCGGATAATAAATTACTTCTTAAATTTTGTAAAATTGAGCAAAATATAGCAATCGCGATAATTGAAATAAATATCGGAATAAGATCTTTTACCCCATTAAAGAAAACGTCAACAACGTATTCTAAAATAGTATTATAGCTAAAATCATATTCACCTTTGAGCAATTTGTATACAAAATCCGTAAACGTTAAGCTTGTGTTTTTATTAAGTGAATCGTAATATTCTTCAAGTTCTTCTAGATTTATATTTTGCATTTGTTCGTCTATATTGTCCGTTAGTTCATCTGCCCTAACGCTTTTTATATCAAAAAATGAAAATATTCCTATTAAAAACAAAATTAACGATACAAATACTACTATTCTTTTCAACCAAGTAACCCCGTTAAAAGATTAAATATTGCGTATAAAATTGGCATAGATACCGATAAAATTATGAATTTTCCCAAAAAAACAAGTTTATCGGATAAACTATTTAGTCCAAAATCTCTAAGTAGTCCAGCGCCAAACTCTACCAAATAACCTATTCCGGTAATCTTAAAGATGATTATGTATAAATTTTCATTTATACCCGTTAATTCTATGATATTATTAAAAAATTCAAAGGTTATAAGAACGTAGTCTAGCGTATAAGATAAAATAATTACACTTGCCGCAATCGTTGCAATTGCTGTAAAATCGCTATTAATTGACCTTAAATACAATATAATTACGCCAAAAATTATAACGATAAAAACTAATTTAATCATGTCAGTAAAGGTTAAAAATGCTTTTTATCGTTTCAAACAACTCACTAATCATATTAATAACGAGTGTTAAAACGATAATAAGCCCTGCAAGCGATACTAAGGTCGCAATATCGTCTCTATCGCTCTTTTTTAAAACTTGAACGATTACCGTTATTAAGATTCCAATTGCGGCAATCTTAAATATTATATCAACACTCATCTTTTTACCTATAAAATAATAATGAACATTACAAGACCAAGCAAAATGCCTAATTTTACATATAAAGGTTTATACTTTTTCTCATTTTCTATCGCCTTCTTTAACTTTAATTCAAATTCTATATCCATTTTATTTAAGTAATTTACCTGCTTATCTCGTTCACTCTTGCCAATTTCATCGATATATCCGTTAAAAAAGGTTTTTTCATTCTCGCTTAAATAATATAATGCAATCGTGTTTTTTTCACCCTTAAAACGTTCCTTTATATACTCAATACACTCGCCGTTATCATCTAATTGATTTAATATCTTAATTACGCTTTCGTTTGAATATGAAATTTTATTGATTAAAACGCGGTTAAAATCATGTAGATCCGAATAAAAACGTTTAGATTTTGTATATTTTTCAGAGAATTTTACGCCTAACAATACGCAAACACCTATTAAAACTAAACCAAGAATTAGTTTCATATTAACTCAAACTCTCCGTTAAACACATTTTTAATTTTACCCATATTTCCATAAGGCTCTAAGATAACGTATCTATCAAATATCCCCTTGCAATTATCTTTTACGTCTTCAATATTCTCCCCATGACAGGTTGCAATGATTTTAACGCCGTGTTTTATTGCTTTTTTAGCATATTTCCAATCTTTCTCTCCAAGAAGCTCGTCCGTAAATACAAGATCGGGCGCCATAGATCTTAAACCCAAATTGAATGCATACGACTTATTAGAATATTTAATAACGTCAACGTTCTCACCACTCACGTCGGATAATTCTCCACGCTCATCAATAACTAAAAGATTAAAGTTTTTTGACTGGTTAAAATTTCTAATCAAATCTTTTATGATTGTAGTTTTTCCCCTTAGTGGTCTTGAAATAATTAAAGTATTATAAACCTTGTCCGACATAACTATCTTATATATTTCGTTTGAGCATCCTTTAATATCATGCGGAATTCTAACGTTAAGAGAAGTTACGTTCCTTACGGATATAATTTTTTCACAATCAAAAATGCACTCACCAACAAGCCCAACCCTAATGCCTTTATCACTAGTTATAAAACCGTTTTTAATTTGATCTGAAAAAGCATAGATAGATCGTTCCGTAAGATTTAAAATAACTTCATCGATTAATTTTTTATCACACATTAACGCGGATTTTCTTAAAATAGATTGTCCGCTTAAAGATAAATATCTCTTTCCGTCTAAAAGCGTTAATATAATCGGTTGGTTAATTCTAAGCCGTATCTCAATAATTTCGTTCATGTTGCACATTTCCAAAGCATATAGAACGTTTTTGGGTAAGAAATTCAAATTCATTTATCTATATTTATGTTATAAGCTAAAAAAATATAACAAAAAAAGCCTTATCAGTTTGATAAGACTTTTTTAAATTTTTATTTAATTATTTATCGATGTTTCCTAAAAGGTCAGCGATTGATGCACCGCCATTGTCATCGTCCTTCCATTCGCGAAGTTCAGGTTCTTCATCGCTAGTTTCAACTTTAGCGCGCTTTCTACCCTTAGCAGGTTTTTCAGCTTCTTCAACGGGCTTTTCAACTTCAGGAAGTAACGCTTTAATAGAAAGAGTCATCTTTTCTTTTTCAACGTTAATGTCTAAAATCTTAGCATCGATTTCTTGACCAACTTGTAGAGCGGTTACAGGGTTTTCAAGCCATTCATTAGAAATTTGTGAAACGTGAACTAAACCATCAATTCCTTTTTCAACTTCAACGAAAGCACCAAAGTTAACGAGTCTAACAACTTTACCCTTAATAACGTCGCCAACGTTGTATCTTTCAGCAACGGTATCCCAAGGTTTGGGTTGTAATTGTTTATAACCAACTGAAACTTTTTTGTTTTCTACGTCTATCTTAAGGATTTTGAATTCAGATTGTTTACCAATTTCTAAAACTTCAGCACAGTCTTTGCAACCAGTCCAAGAAAGATCAGAAATATGAGCAAGACAGTCAAAACCATTAACGTCGATAAACGCACCAAACGCAGCAAATCTTACGGGCGTACCTAATACTACATCGCCTTCTTGAATGCTACCGAAGAATTCTGCTTCTTTTTGAGCTCTAATAGCATCGCGTTCTTCTTTTTCAGCAGCTAAAATAACACGTTGAGAAGCGATAATTTGACGACGAGCGCCTCTAGATTCAACCTTTTCAGCTTTTAATCTTAAGGTCTTTCCTACGTACTTATCAAGTTCCTTAACGAAACCAAGTTTGATTTGTGATGCAGGTACGAATACTTGATAACTACCATATTTACCAGTTAAACCACCCTTGTTGGTTGCGGTAATAACTGCTTCAAAAATCTTTCCGTTTCTAATTTCATCAACTTCAGATTCTTCTTTAATAACTTTTTCCATTGCTTTTTCTGAGAATTGAAGCGGATTTTTAGCGATAACCATAACGCGCATTTCTTGACCAATTTTTTCTTGGTAAGAATCTTTATCATATTCGCCTAATAATTGATTCTTAGGGATAATGAAATCGCTCTTCGAATTCTTTAAAGAAACTGCAAGACCTTCATCGTTTGCAGATGAGATATATACGGTAACGATTTGACCGATTCTAAAATCTCTACTGGGCTTAATATTGTCAAAAGCCTTTTCCATTTCTGACTTTGCAGAAACTACTTCTTGCGCTTCAGCATTTTCAGTTGCCGATGTAATCTTGATTTCTTCTGTTGTAACCTTCTCCATGTTTGAGATAACCTCCTGGAACTGTTCTATGGGTGTTGATGCGCCCATAATAATTCCTACTTTATTAAAACTTTTTATTTTTTCGTATTCAAACGCATCGCTTGAAACGATTCTAAACGTATTTGAGCAATTTTTACTGCATATTCCGAAAAGTTTATCCGTATTATTGCTATTTGAGCCACCCAAAACAAGCATCGCATCACACGTTCTTGAGATTTGCTCCGCTTCTTTTTGTCGCATGGTTGTAGTATAGCAAATTGTTTTGAAAATATCAACTGTTTTTACCTTGCTAGAATCAAAATTTTTTATAATTTTATCAAATTTTTCATTCGAGTAAGTTGTTTGAACGACTATACATAGTTTATCATCTGAAATTTTAGATAAATTTTGCTCGTCTTCGCAAATTATTGCGCTATTATTACACCAACCGTTAATCCCTATAATTTCAGGATGATTTTTATTTCCTATTATCGCAATAGTATATCCGTTAGCGTAATGTTTTTTTACTATTTTTTGAATATCTTTTACAAACGGACAAGTACAGTCGATAACGTTTAACCCGAGTTCCTTTGCTCTTTTATGTATAGCCTCACTCTCGCCATGCGTTCTTATTAGCAAGTTTGCGTCTTTTTCAATACAAGAGTCATCGATAGATTTTATCGTCTTAAGCCCTAAAGAATTGAGCTTATTAATTATGTATTCGTTATGAATAATCTCGCCTAGAATATACGTTTTAGATCCTTTAAGCGATAACGCGGTATCTATTGCACGTTTAACGCCAAAGCAAAACCCACCGTATTTACCGATAATTACTTGCATTTGTTTTTTGCCTTCTTTTTCTTTTTGGACAACAAATACTCATCAAGCAAGTCCATTTGCTCTTGCATTTTTTCTTTTACTTTTTGATTAGCTAAAGTCATGTCCTCTTCGGTCATCTTTTTCCCGTAAAACTCGGTAAGCTCAAACGGTTTTCCGATTATCATATAATTTTTACGTAGAAACTTTGCTTTTTTATAAATCATTATGGGTACGATCGGACTGCGTGATTTAAGCGAAAAAATCATCGTCCCATCCTTTATCTCTTGAATTTCACGCGTACCGGATTTGTTTCTTGTACCTTCGGGGAAAATTGCAAGTTTATGCCCGTCTTTAAGCCATCTAATAACTGCCATTAACGTGTTGAGCTCCGGTTTTTCCCTATCTATCGGAAACGCTCCGAACGATTTAACTAGCGCGCCAAAAAATTTATTTTTGAAAATTTCCTTTTTCGCTAGAAATTTTATATCTTTATTGTAAGGTTTTGACACGTATCCACAATCTAAAATAGAAAAATGATTAGAGCAAAGTATAGCTTTACCTTCGGGAATATTTTCTTTGCCAATAACTTTTAACGGATAAAGAAGATTAAAAATCCCTAAGGGTATTTTGTGTAAAAAATTCATAGCGAATTAGATTTCCTTGATTTTTGATAATACGGTGTTTAAAACTTGATCAATGGTCATATACGAGGTGTCAATTTCAACCGCGTCGTCAGGTTTGCGAAGAGGCGCAAAATCACGGTTCTTATCGTTATAATCGCGTTGTTCAATTTCTTGTTTAAGCTCGTTAAAATCTATTTTATGACCTTTAAGGGTTAATTCTTTATATCTTCTATCCGCCCTTACCTCAACGCTTGCCGTAACGTAGAATTTATAATCCGCATCAGGAAGAACGTACGTTCCTATATCTCTTCCGTCTAAAACGCACGACATTTGCGATGCAATCTTTCTTTGCATGTCAACCATTTTAAGTCTAACGCATTTAAGGCTTGAAATATTTGACGCCGCCATTGATACGTGCGGTTCTCTAATTTTATCCGACACGTCCTCATTATCTAAGAAAGTGTGTTGAGCACCGTCTATGTATTTAATTTCAAGGTTTATGTCGTCAATAAAAGTTTTCACTCCCTCAGAATCAAAGGTATCAATTCCTAGCGAAATCGCCTTTAATGCAGTAGCTCGATACATAGCGCCCGTATCCAAATACAAGATGTTTAATTTTTGTGAAATTTTCTTTGCAATTGTACTCTTGCCACTTCCCGAAGGACCATCAAGAGCAATTCTTATAATTTTATCCATAATATACCTCGATAAATTATTTTACCACATATTAATAAAAAATGCACTAGTTAAAATAAAAATTTTATTATTTTATGCGTTAGAACCTGCGACGAAACCAGTTGAAAAAGCAATTTGAAGATTAAATCCACCGGTAAAAGCATCAACGTCAATAACTTCACCAGCAAAAAATAATCCTTTAATTAGCTTACTTTCCATGGTTTTGGGATTAATTTCTTTTACGCCAACCCCGCCCGAAGTAACTACTGCCTCTTCTATAGGTCTTAATTTACTAACGTTAAAAGTTAAGTTCTTTAAGGCTTTAATTACATTTGCGCGCTCGGTTGCAGTTATTTGACTACAGTTTTTATGGGGTAAAATTCCACTTCTTCTAACGATTAAATCGACTAAATTCTTTGGAACGAGCCCCCTAATAACCGTAACAATTGATTTAACGCTATTTTCCTTAAAATCTCTTATAAGTCTATCATCTAAAGTTTTTTCGGAAAGCGCAGGTTTTAGATCAATTTTTATCTTAATTTCTTTAGGCGGATATTTATTAATAAAACAAGACGATGACAAAATAATCGGTCCCGAAACACCGTAATGTGTAAATAACATTTCGCCAAAATCCGAATACAAAATCTTATCGCCTTTTAGCACGGAAACACTAACGTTTTTTAAGGATAAACCTTGTATTTCCTTATAGTCGTTCCCTTGAAGTTCAAGTCCGACAAGCGAAGGAATTAACGCAGTTATCGTATGTCCACAATCTTTCGCAAATTTATATCCGTCGCCATCACTTCCAGTAGTCGGATAAGATATTCCACCCGTACAAACAATTACAGAATCACAATGTATTTCTTCCGTTTCAGTTTTAACCCCGCAAATACTGCCGTTGTCAAGCAAAAGTTCAGTTGCCTTCGTGTTGAGCTTAATAATTACGTTATTACTTTTAAGCTTTTTTTCTAGCGTTTTAGTAACGTCACTAGCCTTGTCGCTCAATGGAAAAACTCGGTCGCCACGTTCGGTTTTTAAAGCAAGTCCATTTTGTTCAAAAAAAGACATCGTATCGCTTGTAGAAAAAGTGTTAATTGAACTAAACAAGAATCTAGGATTTGTAACGACGTTTTTTATAAAATCCTCGTTAGAGCAGTTATTAGTTACGTTGCAACGCCCTTTGCCCGTTATGTATATTTTCTTGCCTAATTTTTCATTTTTTTCAAGCAAATACACGATATTATTATTTTGTGATGCAGATATAGCCGCCATCATTCCAGATGCGCCTCCGCCAATTACAACTACTGTATGCATAATTCATCCAATTTCTTAAGTTTTTCTCTATCAGTTTTGTCGTATAAAATAGGAGTTATGGTTATATATCCCTTTTTTTGCCATTCAACGTCACAATCAAAATCATTTTCATTGTGATTAATAAGTTCGCCAACCAACATATACTCGTCGTCGCCAATCTTTTCATATCTATCCGAATAAAGTTGTTTTCCAAGTCCAGTAAACTTGATCTTAACGTCATCAAGTGAAAAATTAGGCGGAAAGTTTATATTCCAAACGTCGCCAACGTTAGATATCTTCAACAATTCACCTACGATTTTTATTGCAATAGTAGACATTGAAATAAAGTCACTCTCCCCTAAATTAAAAGCAGAAAAAGCAAACGATATAGTTTCAAAAAACGCACCTTCTAACGCAATAGCAAGCGTTCCCGAATAGTTGGTATCCGTACCTATATTATGCCCTTTATTTATACCTGAAATTATAACGTCAGGCTTAAAATCCGTTAAAACGTGTGCGGCAAACTTAACACAATCAACGGGCGTACCCGACGATGAATAGGCGTTAAAAGGAAGATTGTTAACTTTACTAACTTTAATTTTTCTAAATGGCGAAATTGAATGCCCGCACGAAGATCTATTACCGTCAGGAGCAACAACGAGCACGTTATTATCCTTGCTAAACGCTTTAGCAAGTTCAATTATCCCATTAGATTCAATTCCATCGTCATTGCTAATTAAAACATTCATCTTTTACACCATTATGTCAGACATAAAATTATCTATTTTTCTTTGTTTTTCTTTGTGAATATTGATTTAATTTTCTTGTCAATTTTATCCCCGTTTTTATAAACCCAAAGAGTAAGTAAAAGCGTCACGATAAAGAAGGCTATCCATATTAAAATCCCCCACCACGTATCGTAAGGAATTATACTATTATTAAACGAATAAGAAGATGCAAACACCGTTATAATTCTTACTATTATTATCATAACGGTAAAATAGATCGGACTTATCGTCGTTATACCCGCCACAAAACATAATACGTCGTCAGGAAACAAGGGAAAAAGCAACATAAACGTAAGTATGATTTTGTCTTTACCCTTTATTAATTTCATCCCTTTTTCGAGAGATTCTTCACCCACGAGCCATTTTGCCACTTTAACGCCAAAAAATCGTCCTAAAAAGAAAGCAACTAACGAACCCGAGATAATCCCTATCGTACTATATATGCCACCGTAAAGCGGTCCAAACAATAGAACACCCGCACCAATTGTAATAAACGCTGGAATCGGCAAAACTACGACTTGCGCAAATTGTAATACTATGAATAAAATTACGGCAAAATTACCGTACGATGCTATATATTCTCTAAACGCATCTATACTGTCGATTTTATCTAAAAACCCTGAAACTTTTAGCAAATAGATTCCTAATAAAAGAATCGCAATCAGCGCGTTTAGAATCAAAACAAGTTTAAATAATACACCCGTTCTGTTTTTGAAAAAAACAAGATTTACAATGGTTAAAATTGATATAATTGATATAGATACGGCTTTAAGAAGTATAGAATAGTTATAAAAAAATCCTTCTTCAAACGATTCTAAATATAAAACGGCAAAAACCACCCCAACACAACCTATTAGACAGATTAGAGCGATATTTAATATCTCTTTCAATTTTTTAATTTTACCAGTTTTTGCCATGATAATATTATATATCTAAAACCACAAAATTATCCGTTGTTTTGCTCAGACAATTTTTTATATTCACTTACGGCAATTTTATCGCAACGATTATTATATTCATTATCCGAATGACCTTTAACCTTGATAAAAGTTACGTTATGTTTATTCGTCAACTCGATAAGCCTTTGCCACAAATCAATATTCTTAACTTCTTTATTATTGGCGTTTCTCCACGAATTGTTTATCCAAGAAGTTATCCAGTCTTTATTAAAAGCATCTACGACGTACTGTGAATCACTATAAACGTTTAGATTACATTTTTGTTTAAGAGCTTCTATTCCTTTTATAACCGAAAGCAATTCCATGCGGTTATTCGTAGTGTTTTCTTCATATCCGCTTATAACTTTTTCATGTTCGTTATAAATCAAAATGGCACAATATCCACCCGCACCCGGATTACCGCTACAAGCCCCATCGGTATATAGATTTACGGTTTTAATCATAGATTTTCAAGCTCCTGTGACCTTTTAACACAAGCATCAACTGCCTCAAATGAAATTTCAGTTAATCCTTTATCGTTATAAACTTTAATCGCTTCAATCGTCGTTCCCCCTTTACTACAAACCGCGTTAATTAAATCGTCAAGAGATTTATCGGGGTTAGCCATTACCATTTTTCCTGCGCCAACCATAGTGTTTACTGCAAGATTAAGCGCATCTTCTTGTTTTAGTCCCTTTTTAACCCCTGCATCCACGATTCCTTTTAGGAACAAATAAAAATATGCGGGAGAACTTCCACTAACCCCCGTAACAGCACCAAGCAATTGTTCATCAACTGAAACAACCGTTGCAAGCGAAGAGAAAAGGTTTTGAACGAATAGAAGGTCTTTAGAATCAGTAAAATCGCTTAAATCAACGCCTACCGCACCATAACCTATTGAACACGGAGTATTCGGCATACATCTAGCAACTTTAACGTCGCCAAGAACACTTTTAATTTTATCTTTTTTAACACCCGCCATAATCGAAATAAATTTTTGGCAGGTCGTGTTTTTAATTTGATTTAAGACGTCAAAAGAATTTTGAGGCTTAATAGCAAACAAAGTAAACTCTGAAACGTTTGACAGTTCAAAATTATTAAGCGTGGTTTTTACACCTATTTTGGCAAGTTTATCGAGCGAATCTTGATTAATATCGCTAACGATTATATCTTTTGCACGCATAATTTTGCTTTTAATTATCCCGTTTATTATAGCAGAGGACATAAAACCTGCGCCTATAACACCTAATTTAAATTTCTTTTTCATAATTTGCCTCATTTTATTTGACTAAAACTAAGTTTTATTATATAATCAATATGCCTTAGGGGAGTGGCTCAATTGGTAGAGCAGCGGTCTCCAAAACCGCCGGTTGCGTGTTCGAGTCGCGTCTCCCCTGCCAAAATAACATCGACTAGTTTAGTTGGTGTTATTTTTTTATTATTACTAACTATTATATTTTACTTTATTTAATGCGCTTTGTCAATTTATATTTTATTTTTCATTGACATTAAAAAATCAATTATGTTATAATTTCAAAAAAATTCGAGGTGTACTATGAAGATTGTTGAAAGAACGGGATTACTCCGCAATAAATTCGACGATTTTAAAGCTCTTGATCTTATCAAGCAAGCGGGTTTCGACGGATTTGATTACAGCATGGTTGGCCCAAACGACGATTGGCATTTACCCTTAATTAATAAGAATTATCTACAATATGCTAAAAAACTAAAAGAATATGCCGATTCGATCGGACTTGCTTGCCTTCAAGCGCATGCCCCATACGCATATAATCTACCCGACAGACTTGACACTTACGTTGACAAATGCAAGAAGTCAATGGAAATTGCAAAGGAATTAGATTGTAAAAATATCGTTATTCATCCAATCAACTTTTTTAATGCAATTGGCAACGCTGATTTATTATATAGAAAACTTATTCCCCTTGCCGAGCAACTTGACATCGTTATTTGCACCGAAAACATGTTTAACTGGAAAAATTCAAAACAAAATGAAACTATTCCATCGGCATGTGGCAACGTAAAAGATTTTGTAGACTGCATTGACTGCGTTGATAGCCCACACCTAAAAGCATGCATGGACATAGGGCACGCAAATATGGTTAACTGTGAAGGCGCTACAAAGTTTATTCGCGCTCTTAAAGATAGAATAGTTTGTTTGCACGTTCACGATAACGACTTATTTGGCGATCAACACACTCTTCCCTATTTCGGCAAAGCCGATTGGGATCAAATAACCAAGGATCTTAAAGATATAAACTACGATGGATATATAACCTTTGAAGAAGTTGGTTTTTCTAAAGGTTTTCCCGAGGAACTAATGCTTGACGTCTTAAAATTTAAGCTATCAGTTGGCAAACATTTAGCTAATAAAATTGATGAATAAAAAAAGGACTGGATATCCAGTCCTTTTATTTTGCTAAAAATTATAATTTAATAAAGAAACTAGTTACTAAAATTGCTAAGATACAAATAGGCGCAACGTATTTAACCACAACGTTAAAATAGCCGTTTAAGAATTTATTCTTATCAAGTCCTATTTCTTTGGGAAGGATTTTCTTATCGATAAAATATCCAGCAAAAATACAAATACAAATAGCAATTATAGGCATCATTATGTTATTTGCAAGATAGTCAAGCATTCCAAGTATTCCGTATCCGCTAATATTAATAAACGATAATACACCGTTTCCTAGCGAACAAATAATACCGAAAACCATAATTAAGCCAAACACTAATAGGCACGCAGTTAATCTCTTAAGTTTTAAATTTTCACATAAAACTGCAACAATTGCTTCAACAAGCGAAATTGACGACGTTAAAGCCGCAAAGAACACTAATATAAAGAATATTATACCAATAACGCGTCCTGCAGGAATATTATTGAATACTTGAGTAAGTTGAACGAACATAAGTGATCCACCGCTCGACTCAAGAACCGTGCCGGGATTTGCCGAGAAAGCAAACACGGCAGGAATAATAATTAGACCTGAAATGATTGCAAAAAGCGAATCGCAAACGGCGATTTGAACTGAAGACGATTTAATGCTTACGTCTTTTTTCATATACGATCCGTAAGTAATCATAATACCCATAGCAATTGACATCGAGTAGAATAATTGACCCAAAGCCGCTAAAACCGTTTTAAAGCTAAAATTCTCAAAGTTAGGAATAAAGAAGTACGCAACACCCTCTCCCGCGCCATCTTGGCACATTACGAAAATCATAAGCGCTACCGAAATAATAGCAAGCGTTGGCATTAAAATCTTACTAATATTTTCAATACCTTTTTTAACGCCACCAATAATAACGCCAACCGTTGCAACGGCATAAATTGTTAAGAAAATAATGGGTTGAAAGGTAGATGTTTCATATGCGACGTTAAAAGCGCCCGTATCCACACCACTACCAACAAGACCTTTGTCCCCAATAATGTATGCCCAAAGATATTTCAAAACGTTACCGCCAATCAAGCAGTAATAACAAATAATAATCGCTGGAACTATAACACATAGAACGCCGAGCCATTTGAATTTTTTATTAAGAGTGCTAAATGCACCGATAACGCCTTTCCCCGTCTTTCTCCCGATAGAAACTTCAACCATCAAAAGAACAACGCCGAATAATATTGCTAGAACTACGTAGCAAAGCAAGAAAATTCCACCCCCGTACTTTGCTGCGAGATAAGGGAATCTCCACATGTTTCCAAGCCCCACCGCCGATCCTGCGGCAGCTAAAACAAATCCGAGTTTACCTGAAAACCCTCTATTTGTTTTTCCATTGTTATTAAGCGGTAAATTTTGTCCGCTTGAAGATGTTTGATTACTCATATACTTTTCCTTCGTTTATTATATATTTATGATTTTGTCTAAAAGGGTCGAAAGATAATCTTCGTTAAATTTCTCAATATTTCCACTATCGCACATTGAAGCAAACGAAGGATCTATCGGCAATTTTGAAAAGCTTTCGATACCATAGTCATTTGCGATATTTTCAATATTGCTATCTCCAAACACTTTAATTTCATTTCCGCAATCAGGACACCTTAGATACGACATATTCTCAACGAGTCCTAAAACGGGAATATTCATAAGATTAGCCATTTTAATGGCTTTTCCAACGATTACTGAAACTAATTCTTGAGGAGAAGTTACCACAACTATTCCGTCAATAGGTAACGACTGAAAAACTGTCAAAGGAACGTCACCCGTTCCCGGAGGCATGTCAACGAACATATAGTCAACGTCACCCCAACTAACGTCCGTCCAAAATTGCTTTACTGCACCACCGATTACCGGTCCACGCCATACCACGGGATCATCTTCGTTTTCAAGAAGAAGATTAATAGACATAATTTTTATACCACTTTTCGTAACGACGGGCAATAACGACTTTCCATCGGGAGAAATTGCCTTTTCTCTAACCCCAAATACTTTAGGAATTGATGGGCCCGTAATATCAGCGTCTAATATAGCGACGTTTTTATTTCTTTTACGTGTTAAAACGGACAAAATCGACGTCACGAGAGATTTTCCAACCCCTCCTTTGCCACTTACAATTCCGATAACTTTTTTAATATTACTAGTGTCGTTTTGTTTTTCAATCATGCTCTTTCTATCCGAGCATTTTTGACTGCAAGACGAACAATCGTGTGAACATTCACTCATTTAATCACCTCATGATGCACGTTAAAATGTTTAAATCTTTCTATATTATACCAAATAAATAACTTATTCGCAAATCAACAAGGCAAATAAACTAAAATTTTTTATAATTTATAGCTATTACGGTCGTAAAAATAAATTATTACGCAAATAAGTTGATAAAACGAAAAAAAAGTGGTATTATTAAAAAAAAGCTGGAGAAACGAAATGAATATTTGGCACGATATTGAAAGCAACAGAATTAAACCTGAAGAATTTATTGCAGTAGTTGAAATTAGCAAAGGATCGAAACAAAAATACGAGATGGACAAGAAGACCGGACTTTTAAGACTAGATCGTATTCTTTACACTTCAACCCACTATCCCGCAAACTACGGATTTATTCCCCACACGCTTGCAGCGGACAACGACCCTCTAGACGTTCTTATATTATGTTCAGAAAGTTTAATTCCGATGAGTCTAGTTAAGTGCTATCCAATCGGCGTAATCGTTATGAACGACGGCGGTGCAGTAGACGAAAAGATTATTGCTATTCCCGAAACTGACCCAAACTATAACACTTATAAAAGCATTCACGACCTTCCTCAACATATTTTTGACGAAATGAGTCACTTCTTCTCTGTTTATAAACAACTCGAGTATAAGGAAACTAGTGTTGACCTCGCATCAGATAGAGACGATGCTCTAAAAATTATCAAATCGGCGATGGATAACTATAAAGTTCATTTATACGAATTAACCGCAAAATAATAAAGAAATAAAACAAAAAAGCCTCACTCAAAAGTGAGGTTTTTTTAATAAAATCATAAACCGTACTCTTCGGCAAGTTTCTTAAAGTGTGGAAGAGCGTTTTCTATTCTTTTTTTATCTACACAGTAAGCAATTCTAACGTATCCCGAAACACCAAAATCGTCACATGGAACGATTAATAGCTCGTGCTTTTTCGCTCTTTCGTAGAAAGAAGTTGCATCTACGTCTGGAGATTTAACAAATAAATAAAATGCACCGTCAGGCTTAACGCAGTAAAAACCGTAAAATTTAAGATTTTCGTAGAGTAAATCTCTGTTTTCTTTATATGCTTTAACGTTTACCTTTGCATTTAGACATTTACCAATAAGTTTTTGAAATAAACTCGGTGCGCAAACGTATCCAAGAGATCTTCCTGCCCCGCAAACTGCTAAATATATGTTTTTTGAATCTTCCATCTCTGGATTCACGGCAATATAACCTATTCTTTCGCCCGGTAATGAAAGAGATTTAGAATAAGAATAGCATACAAGCGAGTTTTTATAATAATTCATAATATACGGTACATTAAGATTATCATAAACGAGCTCTCTATACGGCTCGTCACAAATAATATATATCTCATGACCGTATTCAACTTGTTTGCGTTCTAACACCTTGCAAATATCTTTAATCGTTTGTTCGCTATAAACTACGCCACTTGGGTTGTTAGGCGAATTAATAATGATAGCCTTAGTTTTTTCGGTTATTAACGACTCAAAATCATCAATATTCGCTTGTAAATCTTCCCTAGGCTTAGAAACGACAACCTTACCGTTAGCATTTTCAATAAAAACCCTATATTCAGTAAAGAAAGGTGCGAAAACTATGCACTCTTCACCATCATTTAACAACGCTTTTAAACAAATTGAAAGAGATGCTGCAGCGCCACAAGTCATATAAATATAATCTGGCGTTAAACTTAAATTAAAATCACTATTAATTTTGTCAACAATAGCTTTTCTAACACCTAGATCACCTTGAGCCGACGTGTAGCCGTGAAGAGAAGTCGGTTCGCTTTCTTTTATAAGGGAAATCAACGCCTCAGTTACTTCCTTAGGCGGTTCAACACTTGGATTTCCAAGACTGAAATCAAAAACGTTTTCTGCACCAATTTCACTTGCGCGAATTTTACTGTATTCAAATATTTCTCTAATAATTGATCTTTTACTTCCTAACGAATATGATTTTATGTTATACATAATCTAATACTAAATTCCTAATAAATTTATAGCGTTTTTATACAATATCTTTTCGAGAATATCCGTTTTAATGTTAAACGAATTAATAATCGCCAAATCATCAACGATATCTCTCCAGGGACAGTCTGTAGCAAATAAAACTTTATCCTCTCCATGTTTAGAAACAATTTTTTTAAACAATTCCTCGTCAATTTCGTGAAGAGTAAACGCTGTATCAAAGTAAACGTTTTTACCCGCCAACTTTTCTAACACTTCTTCCCACATTTTATGCGCCCCAAAATGCCCTAAAACAAACTTGCCATGATCAACTTCATCTATAACTTTAAGTAGCCTATCTGGCGTACATTTGACGGGTTGACCAATATAGCCGTCGTCTACACCCGAGTGAGTAACGACGATTAAGTCAAGTTCTTTAGCACATTTTAAGATTTCAATATATCCGGCATCATCAATGTACGTTTCTTGATAATCGGGGTGAATTTTTACACCCTTAATGCCGTTCTCTTTCAAATATTTCATCTTTTCTGAAACATTTTCACATTTTGGATGCATTCCCGCAAAAGAAATGATTCTTCTAGCAGAGCTATTCGCAAACAATTTGTTTAATTCTATTGCAAAGTTAGCCACGCTTTCAAACTGCGATGGTTTAGTAAGCACGGGAAGAGTTACGCATATATCTGCATTTGCCCTATCCATAGCTTTAATCAAGCCTTCGACAGTTCCGTCCGTACTAGCCTTTCCATTTGATTTTTGTTCAAGAGCGCTTATCGTGCTCTTTGCAATTTTATCGGGAAAAACGTGAGAGTGAAAGTCTATTACCATATTACAATTTTAAAATATCTTCCGAAGATAAAGTTTTAACGTTATTTTTAGCTAATACGTCATCAGCTTTTTTAACGTCACAAGTTTTTAACACAACGTAAGCATCGTTTCCATCAATAGATAATCCGTACATGTACTCAATATTGATATCATTATTAGATAGCAACTCTAAAAGTGATTGTAGACTACCCGCCTCGTGATTAATACTTAAAACTAAAACGTCGGTAAGCATAGTCGAAAAGCCCTCTTCTGCAAGCTTTGACTTACCAAATTCAGGATTATTTACTATTAAGCGAAGAAGTCCGTATTCAGTGGTATCCGCTAAACTTAGCGACAAAATATTAACCTTGTTGTTTTTTAATACGCTTAAAACTTCACCAAGACGGCCCTTTCTATTTTCAATAAATACTGATAATTGTTTTGCAACCATAATTTTCTCCTTTAATTCCTTATTATATATTAATATAATTTTCGATTATCAATTACGTGAACAGCTTTTCCTTGACTTCTAACTAGAGTTTGCGGTTCAACGATCTTAATTTTCGCACTTAATCCAAGTGCCTGAGTGATTACGTGTGAAATCTTTTTCGTTAAGCTTTCAAGACCTCTAATTTCATCGGTAACGTATTCGTTCTTAAGTTCAACTTGTATTTCAAGAGTATCTAAATTATTAACTCTATCAACGATCATCATATAATGAGGTGAAACCTCTTCTACTTCAACGAGAGCTGCCTCAACTTGACTCGGGAAAACGTTTACACCACGAATAATAAGCATATCGTCAACTCTTCCCTTAAATCTACTAATTCTAGCGCTTGTTCTACCACATTCACATTTAGCGTAGTCAATACTCGTTAAATCCTTAGTTCTATAACGCAATAAAGGCAAACCTTCCTTCGTAAGCGTCGTAAATACAAGTTCACCCGTTTCGCCAACCTTTTGAGGCTGCATGGTTGCAGAGTTGATAATTTCGGGATAGAAATGATCTTCACAAATATGTAATCCCTTATGGAATTCACAATCACACGCAACACCAGGTCCCATAACTTCACTTAAGCCGTAAATGTCATGCGCCTTAATGTTAAGTCTTTTTTCGATGTCTTGATGCATTTTTTCCGTCCATGGTTCAGCACCACAGATTGCCGTTTTTAACTTGATGTTTTTTATTTGATCGTCAGCTTCTAAACATTCGGCAATATGTAGCAAATACGAAGGCGTACAAGCAATTGCCGTTGCACCAAAGTCAACCATCATCGTAGTAAGTTTTTTAGAATTGCCCGTACTCATAGGAACAACCATAGCACCAAGTTTTTCCGCACCACCATGAGCACCAAGACCACCCGTAAATAGGCCGTATCCGTATGCAATTTGAACGATATCGTTCTTAGTTACACCTGCCATAGCAAAACATCTAGCAACGCATTCGGACCAAATATCAAGGTCGTGTCGGGTATAGCCAACAACCGTTGCCTTACCCGTCGTCCCGCTTGATGCATGAACACGAACAATTTGAGATTGTGGAACAGCAAATAATCCAAAAGGATAAGTGTCTCTTAAATCATCTTTGGTAGTAAAAGGAAGTTTTGTAATGTCTTCAATACTTTTAATATCCCCTGGTAGCATGCCGAGCGCCTGCATTTTTTTACGATAAAAATCAACGTTATGATAAACGTAATCAACGAGTTTAACGAGCCTAGCGCTTTGAATCGCACTCATCTCGTCTCTACTCATGCATTCTTTGGCTTCATTCCAAATCATTTTATTTTATCTCCTTATTGGTATTATTTCTCTTGACCATAGCCTAGAGAAAAGGCCTTAATGTTTAATTCAATCGTTTTTGACGGAACGGTCTTTTCGATAACACTCACCCAATCTTCTTTGCTAAAACCGATATGTTTTGCAGCTAAGCCCAAAACAACTGAGTTAAGAACTTTACTATTGCCTAATTCGTTAGCGATTTTAAGTCCATCAATAACGTAAACTTCATGATCTTTTTTAAGATTTTCAATAATATTTTCGGGATATTGACTAGCGCCAATAACAACCGTCATCGGATCAATCCTACAATCGTTAACAATAATTTTGCCGTCTTTTTTTAAGAAATGAGCGTATCTTAAAGCTTCTAATCTTTCAAAAGAAATTAAAATATCTGCACTTCCTTCTTCTACGACGGGTTCGTTAACTTTTTCCCCATAGCGAACGAAAGTAACAACGCTACCGCCACGCTGAGCCATGCCGTGAACTTCAGAAAGTTTTACGTCGTAGCCTGCATCTAACGCAGTTTTACCAATAATTCTACTCGTTAATAGAGTTCCTTGTCCACCAACGCCAACAACCATTATATTCATATTTTTCATATTACTTTTCCACCTTGTTTATAGCGTTAAACTTACAAATCGACTTACAAAGACCGCAACCGTTACACATCGTTTGATCAATCTTAATAGTACCGTCAGCCTGCTTGGTTATTGCAGGACAACCTATTTTTAAGCACATTCCGCATTTTTTACACTTTTGAGCGTCTTCAACGCATTTATACGGGAAAACTTGACCTTTAATAAGCGCACAGGGAGCTTTAGCTATAATAACAGTTAAAACGTCACCATTAACTGATTGCTTAATGATTTTTTCTAAATTTTCGATATCAAATGCGTTAACCTCAATAACGTTCGGAACGCCAATAGCCTTGCAAAGATCGGCAAGATTTATAGCATAAGTATCTTCATTTTTCAAGGTTTTGCCTGTGGCTGCGTGTTGTTGATGTCCCGTCATGCCCGTGGTACGATTATCTAAAATCATAACCGTTCCGGTTGCCTTATTATAAACCATATTAACGAGAGAGTTAATACCAGTGTGAAGGAAAGTAGAATCACCAATTACTGCAACCCAATTTTTAATAAAATCCTTACCCTTCGCTTTTTCAATTCCGTGTAAAGACGAAATACTTGCGCCCATACATAAAGTAGTATCAATAACTCCAAGAGGAGCAACCGCACCTAGCGTATAGCAACCGATATCACCCGCAGCGTGAATCTTTAGTTTATTTAACACAGAGAAAACGCTTCTATGCGGACAACCAGGACATAAAATGGGAGGACGATTAGGCGTTTCGGCTCTATCAAATACTTGTTCTTGTATGCCGTATAGAGCTTTTTTAAGCATATTTGCACTATATTCACCTTGTCTAGTGAATAATTCCTTGCCTATCGCTTTAATACCCCATGATTTTACTTGTTCTTCAATAACGGGTTCAAGCTCTTCAAAAACATATAAAACGTCAACTTTAGACGCAAATTCTTCTATTAGTTTTTTAGGCAACGGGTTAACTAGACCAAGTTTAAGCACGCTTGCATTGGGACATGCTTCTTTAACGTATTGATACGCTATACCGCTTGTAATAAACCCTATCTTAATGTCGTTATATTCAACTTTATTTATGGGGAAAGACGCTCCGTCGTTAGCTAATCTATTATCACGATCTTCAACAACTACGTGACGAGCGATTGCAGATGCAGGCATCATGACGTATTTGCGCATGTTTCTTTCATAAATCTTATCGTCAACTTCTACTCTATCAACTAAATTAACAACCCCTTGTGAGTGAGAAAGTTTAGTGGTCGTTCTTAGAATTACCGGAGTATCGTATTTTTCGCTCAACTCATAGGCAAATTTAATAAAATCCTTTGCCTCGTCGCTATCAGACGGTTCTAAAACGGGAACGTGAGCCGCTCTTCCAATCATGCGCGTATCTTGTTCGTTTTGAGAACTTGCAAGACCCGGATCATCGGCAACTACGATAACACAACCACCGTTTACTCCCGTATATGAAAAAGTGTATAGCGGATCGCTTGCAACGTTTAATCCAACGTGTTTCATACACGCCAAACTTCTAACCCCTGCAAGTGACGCACCAAACGCAACTTCTAACGCCACTTTCTCGTTAGGAGCCCATTCGGTATATACTTCGTTATATTTTGCAAGATTTTCACTAATTTCAGTGCTAGGAGTGCCAGGATATGCGCTTGAAACTTTAACTCCCGCCTCATATGCACCCCTTGCAATTGCTTCGTTTCCAAGCATAATAATCTTATCGCTCATAATTTATCCTCTCAAATCCTTTATTCTTTTCGCCTTACCCTCAAATCTTTGAAGAGTATTCGGCGACTCTAGTTTAACTTTTGCTTCTAGACCTAAAATAATTCTAAGTTTGTTTCGAATAGATCTCGATAGATCTTCTAACACCTTAAACGAGTCAGTCGAGTGTAATAGCTCAACTCTAATCTCAAGTTTATCAGTATATCCTTCTCTAGTAACGATTATCTCGTAATGCGGACCTAACTCGCTAAAGCTTAAGATTACTTCTTCTATTTGACTTGGGAATACGTTTACTCCACGAATCTTCAACATATCGTCACTTCTTCCCGATGGATTTTCCATTCTACAGAAGGTTCTTCCACATTTACAAGGTTCGTAAAAAAGTCTAGTTATGTCTTTAGTTCTATAACGAATCAAAGGTAAACCTTCCTTTTTTATGCAAGTGATAACGAGTTCGCCCTTTTCTCCCGGCGCTAAAACTTTACCTGTTTTAGGATCAATAATTTCGGGGATAAAATAGTCCTCGTTGATATGAAGACCACAATGTTCCAAACATTCACCCGAAACTCCTGGTCCCATCAATTCGCTCATTCCGTAGTTAGTTGTAATAAGCATGTCTTTTCCCCAGTACTTATGCATTTCTTCACGCATAGCGTCGGTTAAAAGTTCACTTCCAACAAGACCAATTTTTACGTTCAAATCCTTAACGGGATCAATTCCCATTTCTTTAGCAACTTCGGCTAGTCTTAACGCGTATGACGGAGTAGCAACTAGTAGCGTCGTGCCAAAGTCCTTCATATACATAAGTTGTTTTTCGGAATTACCAGTTGAAGAAGGAACGATAGTTGCTCCAATATTTTCTAACCCGTAATGAAGCCCTAACGCCCCCGTAAACATACCGTATCCAAAACAAATTTGAGCGACGTCGGACTTGCTTGCTCCACCCATACACGCAACTCTTGAAACACATTCCGTCCAAGTTTCTAAGTCTTTTTTTGTATATCCTACGACGGTAGGTTTTCCAGTCGTACCACTAGACGCGTGAATTCTTACGAGATCTTCTTTGTCAACCGCAAATAATCCAAAAGGATAGGTATCTCGCATATCTTGCTTAGTAACGAAAGGAAGTTTAGAAAGATCGTCCAACGACAAAATGTCTTCTGGTTTTAAGCCAATATCATCCATTTTTTTGCGGTAAGGTTCAACGTTATCATATACCCTTTTTACCGTCTCTTTTAACCTTTCAAGTTGCAGTTCGTTAAGTTGCTCCCTTGAGAGCGTTTCTTCTTTAGACCAAATCATAATTGCTCCATTTGTTATTCTTGTACTTGTTCTTTATCATTAAAAGCATTATCTAAAATTTCATCAGCAGGACGGCGAGTAAATAAACTTACCACAAGCGTAGAAATCATAGAAAATATCATGCAAATTACACCAATTAAAGGTGAACATCCTATACCACTTTTTAGCGCAACGCCAAAAGTACAACTCCAAGCGTTTATATCGTAACCAAAAATTATCGTTAGAACGCAAGTTAACACTAAAGTTCCGATAATTGAAGTCCATACCGCCGGAACGGTAATTTTTTTCATAAATAGTCCTAAAACGTAAGGCCCGATAAAGCACCCCGCAAGAGTACCCCAGCTTAAGCCCATCATATATGCGATAGCCGAAATCTTAAATTCCTCATTTAAAATAGCTAGCACAACAGAAATCACGACAAACACCAAGCACAAGACTCTCATTAAAGCGTTAACTTTCCTATCCTCCGCCTCGGTATTAATTTTCCCCTTATATATGTCAACAGCAATAACTGAAGCGCTAGCTAGCGACACTGAAGATAAAGTCGACATACTAGCGGATAAAATTAACACGCTTATTACGCCCATAAGGCCAACGGGAATAACTATTTTGAGCATTTCCGGAACGATCGTATCTCCCGTTACGGCACTCGCAAAAGCTTCTTTAGGGAATAAATTACTTAATCCCCCAACGAAATAAGCACCAAAACCAATAACCAACGCAAAAACGGTACTAATAACCGTTCCTTGCTTAATTGCTTTTTCATCGTCACGAATAGCATAATATTTATGTACAGTTTGAGGAAGAGCCCATACGCCAAACGACGTTAATAAAACTAAAGAAATTAACGATACCGTGTCACCGTAAATTCCCGTTTTAGAACTATCAAATGTAAACCAATTAAGCGATGAAATATCCCAATTAACGTATTTATAGTCAAGGAAAAAGAACACCATTAAAACAACACCTATAAGCATTATAATACCTTGAATAAAATCGGATAAAGCAGTTGCAAAATATCCACCAAAGAAAAGATATAACGCAGTGATCGCCGCTAAGGCAATCATTATTATCCAGCCTTCAATGTTGAATACGGTTTCAAAAAGACTGCTAAGTCCATTGTAAACAGACGCCGAATAAGGAATTAAGAAAATGAAAATAATTGTTGCAGAGATAAGCTTAAGATTTTTACTACCATATCTTTTTTCAAAAAAGTCAGGAATAGTTTTTGCGACCAATCTTCTAGTCATATTTTTAGTTCTCTTAGCCAAAACCATCCATGCCAATAGCGAACCGATAATAGCGTTGCCGATTCCAATCCACGTTGCGGCAAGTTGATACTTTATACCAAAATTTCCTGCATAACCAATAAATATAACTGCCGAAAAATAAGTTGTGCCGTATGCAAAAGCGGACATCCAACCGTTAATACCTTTTTTTCCTGCATGTAAGAAGTCGTCGACAGTTTTAGATCTCTTATGAGTAAAGTAAGCGATTGCCACCATACCTAGCACGTATAAACCTAAAATAATGCAATCAAGTACCATTTCTATCTCCTATAAAAAAACCGCCCAATTTTTAGGCGGTCGTAAAATTACATAATAAAAAATTATTCACCGCGCAAAACAAGTAAATTTATCATCTAAAATAATAATAAAATCGACCGTATGCGCTAAAATAACCTTTCATAATTTACTCCATTTGTTTTTTTTACGTTAGTATTATAATACTAACAACAACAAAAGTCAAGTAAATACTAACATTTATAAATAATATCCGATTGATTTTTTCACAGCAAAAATAAAAGAAAAATAAGTAATAAAAAAGGCGATTATGCCACGCATAATCGCCTTTAATTTCATTTGATTTTATAAAACAATAGTACCAACCGAACGAACTCGCAAAGGGATAACCTTTTCTTCGCCGAAAATGGCGCTAGCTTTCTCAATAAATTCTTTTGTCGATGAATTTTTAACGACGTTAAGAATAGTTCCTGCAAATCCCCCACCGTGCACTCTGTTTGCTCCGCCACAAAGGAATTTTTCACAAACAGCTAACGCTTTAGGAATTGACTGTTCTTTTGAACCCGCAACGTAGCAATTTTGAAGCTTACACATAGAACTTATGCCGGAGGCTTTGATACAATTCAAAAATTCTTCATAATTATCGCAATTTAGAGCTTTTTCGAGATTATCAACTCTTTTATTTTCTTCATAGAAATGTACTGCACGGCCAACCGCTCTATCTGAAAGTTTCGAATAAATCACGGGTAATTCGCCGTAAAAATCGTCTTCCGAGACGTCAATAAGTCTTTCTTTAGAAAAACATTTTGCCACCTCAAACATTTCCGCAGGAATAGCAGCGTATTCCCCCGTCAATTTTGCGTGACTACCGCCCGTATTAATCAAGATCAACGAATAATCGCTAAGAGAATTTTTAATATCCGTAACACCGATTTTACCCTTGGTGGCAAAGTCAAGTTTCTTTAACCCACCAAAAGCAATAGCAGTTTGATCTAATAGACCACACGGCTTTCCAAAATATTCGTTTTCCGAATATTGAGAAACAATTGCCTTATCTTCAGCAGAGATATTTCCACCGTTATATAAGAAATTTAAAATCTCAGCAATCAAAACTTCGAAAGAAGCCGAACTTGATATTCCAGCGCCTCCAACCACGTTACTAGTAAACGTAGCCTTAAATCCGCCCACCTTATAGCCCTTTTGCTTTAATCCAGCGACAACGCCCATTACAAGTGCTTTTGACGTTCCCAACTCTTTTTTGCTCAAGTTATTAACGTTAACACTAATCGGTGTGTGACCTTCGCTATAAATATCAATAACATCATTATCGGTCGGAAGAAACATTGCCAAAGTATCTAGGCTAATAGCACAAGAAACAACTTTTCCTCCATTATGATCAGTATGGTTTCCACAAACTTCTACTCTTCCGCTTGAAGATGCAACATATGCAAAATTTTCCGAAAAAATCGATTTAAAACGTTCAAATTCTTTTGCGTATCTATTTTTTTGCGCTTCCGTAATTTCCCCGTAAAGAGAAATAAAGTTTTTTTCTATACCGTTCATTGTTTCGTAGGGTTTTTTAGCTAGCATAGTTTTTTTCCTTAATCTTTTTTTATGATTATATCACTTTTAGTTCGTTTTGTAAACACAAAATTCTGCTTTTTACTCGTGTAAAAATAAATATTTTTACAAATTTTGCCTATTAAATATTCTTGACTTAATATTTTAATTATATTATAATTACTTTAATTTACTACGCACTACAACAACGGAGGAAATTTTACTTTTTTATGGACATCAAAAACGTAGAAAAAAAATGGCAAGCCATTTGGGAAAAAGAAAAGTTAGGATACTTTAACAACAAAAACTCGGACAAAAAATACTACTGTCTCGAGATGTTTTCATATCCATCAGGCGCAAAACTTCATTTAGGACACTGGTATAACTATGGTCCTACCGACAGTTTTGTTCGCTACAAAAAAATGAAAGGTTACGAAGTTTTCCAACCTATGGGTTTTGACGCTTTCGGTCTTCCCGCTGAAAACTATGCAATTAAAACCGGAATCCACCCCAAGGAATCAACCGAACAAAACATTGAAAACATGGAAAAAACCCTTAAAGAAATGGGTGCAATGTTTGATTGGAACGCTGAAATCATTACTTGTAACGAAGATTATTATAAGTGGACGCAATGGTTATTCTTAAAATTATACGAAAACGGACTTGCTTATAGAAAGGAAGCCCCCGTCAACTGGTGCCCTAGCTGTAAGACGGTATTAGCTAACGAACAAGTAGTTAACGGTGAATGTGAACGTTGTGGTTCAGTAGTCATTAAAAAAGACTTAACTCAGTGGTTCTTTAAAATAACCAAGTACGCCGAAGAATTACTTCAAGGCTTAAACACTATCGACTGGCCCGAAAAAACCAAACTTATGCAAAAAAACTGGATCGGCAAGTCAACCGGTGGTGAAATTGAATTTACTGCCGATAGCGGTGATAAATTTAAGGTATTTACGACCAGAGCCGATACTTTATTTGGTGTTTCTTACGTTGTTTTAGCCCCCGAACACCCGTTAGTTGCAAAACTTACAAGCGCAAAGCAAAAGAAAGCCGTTGAAGAATACGTTTTAGAAACCGCAAAAGCCAACGAAATAGATAGACTTTCTACAACGAGAGAAAAAACGGGCGTTTTCATTGGCCATTACGCAACTAATCCGATAAACGGCAAGAAAGTCCCCATTTACGCCGCCGACTACGTTCTTTATTCATATGGAACTGGCGCAGTTATGGGTGTTCCCTCACACGACGAAAGAGACTTTGCTTTTGCAAAGAAATATGATTTACCTATCACGAGAGTTATCTCAGGTGCAAACGGGAACGACGATCTTCCCTTTGTTGAGGATGGTATTTTAGTTAACAGTCCCGAATTTGACGGAATGACTAGCGAAAAAGCTAGAAAAGCAATAATTAATAAGCTCGTTACCGATGGTAAAGCCGAACATAAAACCAATTATAGACTTAGAGACTGGTTAGTTTCTCGTCAACGTTATTGGGGCGCGCCTATTCCCGTTATCCATTGTGATCACTGCGGTGTTGTGCCCGTTCCTTATTCGGATTTACCCGTAAAACTTCCCCATGACGTAGAATTTACTCCAGACGGAGAGTCACCACTCGCTAAACACGAAGGCTTTATGAACGTTACGTGCCCCGTTTGTGGAGCACCCGCACGTAGAGATCCAGACACGCTTGATACTTTCGTTTGCTCAAGTTGGTATTATTTACGTTATCCCGATTCTAAAAACAGTAAAGAGCCCTTTAATCCAGAAATTATCAACAAACTTCTCCCCGTGGATAAGTACGTTGGTGGCGCAGAACACGCATGTATGCACCTTTTATACGCGCGTTTTATCACAAAGGCGCTCCGCGATATGGGTTATCTTAACTTTGACGAGCCCTTTAAGTCACTCGTTCACCAAGGCACGATTTTAGGTCCTGACGGAAATAAAATGAGTAAATCTAAAGGGAACGTCGTTTCTCCCGACCCCTACACCGAACAATTTGGCTCGGATACTCTTAGACTTTATTTGATGTTTGGTTTTTCTTATATCGAAGGTGGTCCTTGGAACGAAGACGGTATTAAGGCAATCACTAAATTCCTTGATAGAATTGAACGTTTATCAATTAAAGTAAACGCTCTCCCCAACGCCAAAAACGCGCAAATAACCAAGGAAGAAAAAGATTTATTATACGCTGCTAACTACGCAATTAAATGTGTTGACAGAGATATGGACAACTTCTCGTTTAACACGGCAGTTGCCCGTTTAATGGAACTTCTTAACGCTCTCACCAAGTACGATGCTCTTGAAGTTAAGAATCCCCAAGTCTTTAAGAAGGCTTTTAACACTTTAATTCTTCTCTTAGCACCTTGCGCACCCCATTTCGCTGAAGAAATTTGGGAAAGCCTCGGCAACAAAAATTCTATCTTCTACGCAAAATATCCCGAATGCGACGAAAGTGCGTTAACTCTAGACGAAGTTGAAGTTGCAGTTCAAATAAATAGCAAGATGAAAGCAAGAATCAATATTCCTAGCGACGCAACTGAAGACTCTATCAAGGAAATTATCTTTGCAGACGAAAAATTAAGCGCCGAAATTAGCGGAAAAGAAATTAAAAAATTTATTATTGTTCCAAAAAGGTTAATAAATATAATAGTATAAAATGTTCAAGAAGAAATTCATCGCTAAAACTGAATCAACATTTGAAAGATATGCCCCTGATGTAAATTTGGGGCTTTCTTCTCGTGACGTTGAAATTCGTGAAAGCGTGGGTGCGACGAATAGTTCTCCTAGAAAATATTCTAAATCGTATCTAAGTATTTTCTGTAACAACATTTTAACCGTTTTTAACCTTTTAGGCCTAATTGTTTTAGTTGCCCTACTATGCGTTAAAGCACCCATATCGAATTTTTTCTTCGTGCTTTTTTATATCGCAAACATCTCTATAGGAATTATTCAAGAAATTAGAGCAAAACTTACTATTGAAAAATTATCTCTTCTTGCCAAAAAAGAAGTTAGCGTAATTAGAGATGGCAAAAAAATAAAGATATCATCTGAAAAAATCGTTTTAGACGACATTATCCTCCTTGAGCTTGGAGATCAAATACCAACTGACTCGATTCTCGTTCAAGGATCAATAAAAGTAAACGAATCATTACTTACCGGCGAATCCGTTCCAATTAGAAAGAACGAAGGAGACGTTATTCTTGCTGGAAGTTATATTACTAGCGGAAGTTGTATCGTTAAAGCCGAAAAAGTTGGAAAAGACAATTACGTTCAAATTTTGTCAGCAAAGGCAAAACAATATAAAAAGCCCAACTCTGAAATTATGAGATCAATTAGTCTTGTAATTAGAGTAATTGGATTTTTAATCGTCCCCCTTGCGACGGCGTTCATGACCAAATCAATGGTTATATTTAAAACCTCAATTACTGAAGCAATTTTAGGAACGTCTACCGTTGTAATCGGAATGATACCCTCGGGCATGTTTTTATTAGTTTCCGTTGCGTTAGCCGTCGGAATTATTAAACTTGCACGCCAACACACTCTTGTTCAAGACTTATATTCGTTGGAAATGCTCGCTAGAGTTGATACTATATGTTTCGACAAAACGGGAACAATAACCGACGGAAAAATGTGCGTAACTAAAATCCTTCCACTTAACGATACTAGCGCAGATGAGATTAATTCAATTATTTCGTCAATGAACTACGCGTTAAACGACACTAATAGCACTGCAATTGCTCTTGAAAATCACTTTGGAAAAGAAGAAAAATTGCCAGCAAAAACCAAACTCAACTTTTCATCTGACACAAAATATTCAGCAGTCACGTTTGAAAATTGCACCTATGTTCTTGGTGCACCAGAATTCGTTTTAGATCGTGAAAAATTTTCATTAATAAGCCAAAACGTTTTAGAATACGCGCATAAAGGATATAGAGTATTACTATTAGCAAAATCTTCTACCCCCATCGATAATGACAACATACCAAAAGATTTAGAGAACGTTTGCCTAATAATAATTGCCGACAACGTTAGAAGCGACGCTTGTGAAACAGTTGCATGGTTTAAGAAAAACAACGTTGCAATTAAAGTTATTTCAGGCGATAACCCAATTACAGTTTCAGAAGTTTCTAAACGCGTTGGAATCGATAATGCGGAAAAATTTATAAGCCTAGAAGGTCTAAGCGACCAAGAAGTATACGACGTTGCAAACGATTATACTGTTTTCGGAAGAGTATCGCCCGAGCAAAAGGCAATTTTAATTCGCGCACTTAAAGACGCAGGACACGTTACCGCTATGACCGGTGACGGCGTTAACGATATTCTAGCCCTTAAAGAAGCCGATTGCGCTATTTCAGTTGCCTCCGGCAGTGAAGCAGCAAGAAACGTTTCACACTTGGTGCTTCTAAAAGACAACTTTAATTCAATGCCTAAAGTCGTTTGCGAGGGGCGACGAGTTATTAACAATATTGAAAGATCATCTTCATTGTTCTTGATGAAAACTTTCTTTACGTTATTTATGAGCATTATTGCCTTAACGATACCGTATATGAAAACGTATCCGTTCAAGCTCCCCCATATGCTCTTGCTTGAAATTTTTATAATCGGATTGCCGTCATTCTTTTTATCATTGCAACCCAACGAATCTATCGTACAGGGAAAGTTCATTTATGAAATATTTAAAAAATCTTTCCCCGGTGCAGTCTCAATGATCTTAAACGTAATCGCGATTGAAATATTAAAAATTATATTCTATAATTACCCCGATCAAATCTTCACCACCCTATCGGTTGCCGCAATTACGATATCAGGCGCATTTAACTTATATTTGCACTGTAGACCGTTTAACACTTATAGGACGGTATTGTTCACGTCAAGCTTATTTATAGTCGTCACGGTGCTCGTTTTTGCCATATTTGAGGGCTTGCCTTTACTAGAGCTAATGCCCCTTGGATCGTTTAGAAACATGCCTAATCCGACAATAATTTTGGGAATAATGATCCTGGCAAATATACCGATTGGAATCCTTATGGAAAAATTATTTAATCGATTCAACTTTGACAAAATGACAAAAAAGATATTTACAGACAATGAAAAAAAGTCCAAATAAAATTTGGACTTTTTTTATTATGGTTATTATTAGTTGTTAGAATCAATTAACTTAACGATATCGCCAACAGTCTTGATGTTAACTGCATCTTCTTCTGAAATCGTAATACCAAACTCTTCTTCAAGAGTCATAATCATTTCAACGATATCAAGAGAATCAGCGCCAAGGTCCTTAACTACTTCTTTTTCATCACTAATTTCATCAATCGACTTATTAAGTTGAGCCGAAATCATCTCTTTAACTTTATCAATGGTTGACATTTTAAATTTCCCTCCAAAAAATTATCAATTATATTGTAATATATTTTAAATTAATTTGCAAGTAATTACAAAACATTTATTTGTTTTGCGGAATATCAGGAATAGTTGCAAAACCCTTTTCAAGCTCTTCATCAGTAGGAATATAATCTTCCATAACATTTTGATTGAAGTTTGAATAAGCTTTTAGATCGAAATAACCCGTTCCCGTTAGACAAAAAACTATCTTTTTCTTTTCGCCCGTTTCTTTGCACTTAAGCGCCTCGTCAATAGCTACTCTAATCGAATGTGACGATTCAGGCGCAGGAAGAATTCCCTCTGTTTTTGCAAATTGAACTGCAGCCTCAAACACGTCGGTTTGCTTAACCGTTCTTGCCTCAATATATCCGTCGTGATAGAGCTTAGAAACGATAGGATTCATGCCGTGATATCTTAAGCCACCCGAATGGTTTGGAGCAGGCATAAAGCCACTACCCAAAGTATACATCTTAAGAAGCGGAGTCATTTTACCAGTATCGCCGTAATCGTAAAGGTATTTACCACGAGTAAGCGACGGACAAGACGCTGGTTCAACCGCAATAATCTTGTAATCTTTCTTTCCTTCAATTTTATCCTTTACAAACGGAGCTATAAATCCACCAAAGTTTGAACCACCACCAATGCAACTAATAAACATATCGGGTTCAATTCCATATTTATCTAAAACCGTCTTAAGTTCTAAACCAATTATAGATTGATGTAAAATTACGTGGTCTAAAACGCTACCTAAAACGTACTTACAGCCTGGAGTTTCAAGAGCTTTTTCCGTTGCTTCGGATACTGCGCAACCAAGCGAACCACCTGTATCGGGATAAGCTTTTAGGATCTCCCTACCAACCTTAGTCGTAGTAGACGGACTAGGAATAACTTTACCGCCGTAAGTTTCAATAACCGCTTTTCTAAAAGGCTTTTGTTCAGCGCTACATTTAACCATAAAAACGGTCAAATCAAGCCCATAAAACGAGCAAGCCATAGAAAGAGCCGTTCCCCATTGTCCTGCGCCCGTTTCCGTGGTTAATGAGGTTAAACCTTGCTCCTTAGCGTAATAAGCTTGAGCAATTGCCGAGTTTAATTTATGTGAACCCGAAGTATTGTTCCCCTCAAATTTATAGTAGATTTCCGCAGGAGTACCAAGCGCCTTTTCTAAAAAATACGCTCTGGTAAGCGGAGAAGGTCTTACCATTTTATAGAATTCTTGAACCTCTTCGGGAATAGGTATATACTCGTTTTCAAAGTCAAGTTCTTGTTTAGCAAGTTCTTCGCAAAATACTTCTTTATAATCTTCTAATGTACACGGCTTAAACGTCTTTGGATCAAGCGCGGGCTCGTGTTTGTCCTTCATTACGGCGTTAATATTGTACCAATAACGAGGCAACTCGCTTTCATCAATATACATTTTCGTTGGTATCTTTTTTTCTGCCATAATTTTATCCTCCTATAAAAAATAATAACACGGAATAAGCCCTTATGGGACGAATTATTCCGTGTTGCCACCCATTAAATATCTTAGGCACAATCATGCCCTGCCGCTTTAACGCTCAGCTCATGCGTTGACAAATACTTAGTTTCTTCGCCACCCTCGGTAACCCATTCAATTAAACGCTTTCGCTTGTTTCCACCAACCACAAACTCTCTATAAAAAGCTCTTTTAATCTACTATTTTACCTCATCGGTTTATATTTTTTCTTTATGATAACACTTTATCACAATTTAGTCAACTATTTTTCACTTTTTTCGTTCACTAAAAGCGCGAAACTTCTACCGTTAAGCTTTAATTTGTTCTTGTAAACCTTATTAGTCAATATATCGTTTAGATCGCCTCTAAAGGAAAGCTCAACACCCTCGTTTCTAAGGTTTATAGCTACACATATCTCACTATCTTTATCAAATCTCTTGTAAACGTAGACACCGCGTTTTTTGAATATTTCCTCAAAACCGCCCTCATTTAACGCTAAATATTCCTTCCTGATTTGACCGAGTTTCTTAAACCACTCAATAAGAGTGGAATTTTCCTTTCCCCAAGGATACGTTTTTCTATTTAAAGGATCAACGTAGCCTTGCATACCCGCCTCTTCACCATAATAAAGGCTAGGAACTCCGCAAACCGTGTACTGAATAAGACTTGCCACTTTAACTAAAAATTCCGCCTCGTCAAGTTTTTTCTTGCCCGAAATTTTAGTTTTTGACATTTCAAGTTTAGTTTCGCCAGTTAAATCCTTTCCGTATAGTTTCGTCATTAATCTACACGTATCATGCGTTGACAATATGTTCATAAGCGAATGAACCACCTCGGTTGGATAATGATCGAGTTGCGTCCTAATTACGCTTGATAAATTTTCAACGTTTTTTGTCCTAACGAACTCAATAATAGCATTTTTAAGCGGATAATTCATTACAGAATCAAGTTCTTCACCTTGAAAATATTCCCTACGTTTTGAGTATGAAATTTTGTTCGACGCATCTTCCCAAACTTCGCCTATAACTATTGCGTCATTATTGACCATTTTAACTGCTTTTCTAATTTTTTTAACGAATTCCCCTGGAAGTTCGTCAACGACGTCCAATCTCCAGCCACCTATTCCAAGTTTAGTATAGTGATCGATCACGCCGTTTTTTCCCGTTATAAAATCAACGTATCCACAATTTTGCTTATTTGTAGACGGTAAGGTTTTAATACCCCACCAAGACTTAAATTTATCGGGATATTCTTCAAATTGAAACCAATCACGATACTTAGAATTTTTATTTTGATAAGCGCCGTCTTTGCCGTAATTACCGTATTTATTAAAGTAAATACTATCTACGCCAGTATGATTAAAAACACCATCTAAAATAATTATTATTCCAAGTTCTTTTGCCTTTTCTATAAGATCAACAAGGTCACTTTCGTCACCTAAAAGAGGATCTATGGACATATAGTCGCCCGTATCATATCTATGATTTGAATACGATTTAAATATAGGATTAAGATATATTGCCGTAACTCCAAGTTCACTTAAATATAAAAGCTTTTCAGTTATACCTTTAATATCCCCGCCAAAAAAATCGTTATTTAAAATCTCTCCTTCTTCGTTAGGAGTAAAAACGGGTTCTTCATTCCATTTTTTGTGTAAAACCTTGCCGTTTTCTATAACTTTTTCTTTTTCGGTGCGATAAAATCTATCGGGAAATATTTGATAAATAACCCCACCTCTTATAACACTTGGAACAGTATATTTTTTATCGTAAACCGTTAACTGAAATCGTTCTGGGCAATCGGTAATAACACCCGCTAAATCGGAATTACCGATAAACCTACCGTTATCCAGTTCAAAATAATAGAAATACAAGCCTTTATCAAGTGATATGGCGAGCTCAAAATAACCGCCTTTGTTTTCCATAGAAAACTTTCTTTCTTCGTATTCACCGTCGCGAGCGAGCACAAAAAGGACAGAGCCAAATTCACCTTTGACTCTGAAATAAGTTTTTGTATTCTCTTTTATAGCGCCAAGTTTACTCTTAAAAAACTTGTCAAGCGGATTAAAGTGAACCATCAATTACTTGATCCTTTTAAGTTTCCAAATTCTATCAGCGTATTCTCTAATACTTCTATCACTAGCAAAAATTCCAGCAGTTGCGATATTGTTTAAGCTCTTTTTTGCCCAAAGCATTTTGTCTTTATATACCTTATCGGCCTTAGTATGAATATCAGTATACGCACCAAAATCAGCTAAACACATATAAGGATCGGCAATCGGACTTCCCGTCAATAGATAGTTAGCAATATCCGAGAAAGATTGTCCGTTAAAGCCGTGGTTTAATGCGTTAATAACCTTTTCAAGACGCTTATTGTTTGCATAATATTCACAAGAGTTATAACCGCGAGCCCAAAGCGTATTAACTTCTTCGGTCGTAAGACCAAAAATAAAGATATTATCTTTACCGCACGCTTGTTGCATTTCTACGTTTGCACCGTCAAGCGTACCTATAGTTAACGCGCCGTTAATCATAAATTTCATATTACCCGTTCCGCTAGCCTCTTTTCCCGCTTGAGAAATTTGTTCAGAAATTTCAGTAGCAGGCATAAGCTTTTCCGCCATGGTAACACAGTAATCTTCCATATAAACGACTTTTAACTTTTCACTAATCTTCGGATTCTTTTTAATTTCTTCTGATAAACAGCAAATAAGTTTAATAATTTGTTTAGCAAAATAATAGCCAGGCGCGGCCTTTGCGCCAAAAATAAACGTTTTCGGCTCAATAGGAAGATCGGGGTTTTCTTTTAAGTCATTATATAACGATATAATATAAAGTGCGTTTAATAGTTGACGCTTATATTCGTGAAGTCTTTTTGCCTGAACGTCAAAGATAGAATCGGGGTTAATCTTTTCCCCTTGCTTTTTAAGCGCATATTCGCAAAATTGAGCCTTCTTAATTCTCTTAATTTCGTTTAATCTCTTTAATACTTCCTTATCGTTTTCAAACTTCTTAAAATCGATTAATTTAGACGCGTCTGAAACGTATCCATCACCAATGCAATCGTTTAATAATTCGCAAAGTTCTTTATTAGACTGGCATAGCCAACGTCTATGCGCGATACCATTAGTAACGTTCGTAAACTTTTCAGGGTAAACGTCGTTAAAATCCTTAAAGATACTATCTTTTATTATGTCACTATGAAGCGCAGAAACACCGTTTACAGTGTGTGAGGCTACAACGCATAAGTTTGCCATTTTAATTTGGTTATGATTAAAGATACTCATTCTACCGATCTTATCCCAGTCGCCGGGGAATTTTTCCCACATTTGACCGCAGAAACGTTCGTTGATTTCTCTTAAAATCATATGAATACGCGGAAGTCTTCTTGCAATTAGGTCTTCGCTCCATTTTTCAAGCGCTTCACTCATAACCGTATGGTTAGTATAAGCAACCGTGCGCGTTACGATATCCCAAGCCTTATCCCAAGCATAACCGTGGATATCGATTAAGATTCTCATAAGTTCAGGAATACAAAGCGCGGGGTGCGTGTCGTTGATATGAATTGCCGCTTTTTCAGGAAGAGTATCAAGCGAGCCATAACGATGAATATGATCTTGAACGATATCTTGAAGAGCAGCTGATACTAATAAATATTGTTGTTTAAGTCTTAGTGATTTACCCTCAAAGTGGTTATCCGAGGGATATAATACTTTAGAAATTAAATCAGCCTCGTTATCTTCTTGCATACTGCGCATATAATCGCCTTGAGAGAAAATTCTCATGTCGAAATCACGAATATTTTGCGCCTTCCATAATCTTAAAACGGAAACTGCCTCTCCATTGTGACCCGAAATCATCATATCGTAAGCAACTGCTTCGATTTCTTTTGCATCATAATGCCCAATTTTAAGACCATTTTCAGTCCAAAACTCTTCAATTTTTCCGTCAAATTTAATTTTAAAAGTCTTATCTAATCTTGGGGTTAACCACACTTCACCGCCAGGAAGCCAAATGTCGGGAAGTTCCATTTGCCAACCGTCTACGATTTTTTGCTTGAACAAACCGTATTCGTATCTAATAGAATATCCCATTGCAGGGTAGTTTTGACTTGCCAAAGCGTCCATAAAGCACGCAGCAAGTCTACCGAGGCCACCGTTACCTAGTCCCGCATCAGGTTCTAGGTCGTATAGTTCTTCCATCGAACAATTAAATTTATTCTTTAACGCGCTATCAAACGCCTCTGAAACGCATAAATTATACGCGTTATTTTTTAGAGATTGTCCTAATAGAAATTCCATGCAAAGGTAGTAAACTCTTTTGCCACCTTTTGAACGATAGCTCTTGTTAAAAGCACTTCTTTTTTCGAGTAATATGTCTTTAATACACATTACTACTGCTTTATAAATTTGTTCCTTGTTTGCTTCTTTAGGTGTGACGCCAAAATACTTTGAAAGTTTATTTTTTATTAGTGATACCGCGTCTTTTTCCGTCATCTGACTCATTAATGTTTGCTCCTATAGTAAAGATTATTTGTTATACATTTTTTCGTATTCTTTTGCTTGATAGTTCCAAGAAAAATCGGTGGTCATCGCTCTATGTTGAACGTCTTCCCAAGCAGTTTTATCCTTAAACGTTCTAACCGCTTCGTTTATAACGTAAAGCATATCTTGAGCGTTATAATCCTTAAAGGTAAAACCGTTACCCACTACGCCCGTATATGCCTTAATGCTATCGTTAAGTCCGCCCGTTTCTCTAACGACTGGAACAGTTCCGTATCTAGAGGCTATCATCTGCGATAGTCCGCACGGCTCCATTTTAGACGGCATTAAGAATATATCCGCGCCAGAATAAATTTTTCTCGATAAATCTTGATTATAAGCAATTATCGTCACACATTTTCCCTTATATGAATTAGCAATTCCCGTAAAGAAATTTTCATACGCTATTTCACCTTTACCCAAAATGACGATTTGAACGTCTTGATAAAGTAGATTTTCTATCGTGGAACGAAGAAGATCTAATCCTTTATGCGAAACTAATCTTGAAATCACCGCAATTATCGGAACGTCATCCCTAACGGGTAAATTAAGCATTTTTTGAAGTTCCTTTTTACAAACCGCCTTACCAGATAAATCTTTTTCAGTGTAGTTGGCAAACAAGCACTTATCCGTTTTCGGATTATAATAGTCAACGTCAATGCCGTTTAGTATACCGCATAGTTTATGTTGATTACGTATTATTATATTTTCTAAGCCGTGAGCAAAGAAGGAATAACGGATTTCGTTAGCATAAGTTGGGCTAACGGTAGAAACGATATCGGTCATTTCTATTGCGCCTTTCATAAGGTTAACGTTGCCTTCAAACTCAACGTAATCCTTGATTGAATCTGAAAAACCAAAAAGCGAGCTAAAGGTATCCATACTAAATATCCCTTGATATTCGATATTATGTATGGTAAATATCGTTTTAATTTCACTAAACTTTTTATCTCCGCAGTACATTCCCTTTAAGAAAATTATACTTGCAGCCGTTTGCCAATCGTTACAATGCAAAATTTGCGGATAAATATCTAATCTAGCAATAGTGTCAAGTGCCGCTCTTGAGAAAAAGGCAAACCTCTCCCCATCGTCGTAATGACCGTAGATATTTCCATCACGCTTAAAGTAATATTCGTTATCAATAAAATAGAATTTAACGCCTTCGTGTTCTAAATAAAAAATTCCAGCGTATTGCCAACGCCAAGCAACCGAAACGTTAAAATGCATGATAAATTTCATTTTCTTTCTAAAAGTATCGGCAATACTTCCGTAAAGGGGTAAAATAACACTAACGTCTAAATTACCGTTTTTTGCGAGTGCTTTAGGAAGAGAGCCCATAACGTCCGCAAGTCCACCCGTTGCAATAAACGGTGCTGCTTCAGACCCAAGAAAAATAACCTTCTTTTTATCATCAACCTTGATAACGGGAAGTTTACCCGTTTGTTTTTTTACAGTTTTATTTTCGCTTGAACATTTTTTAGCCGACGAAGTTTTTTTCGTCGGCTTTTTTTCAGTTGTAGATACAGTTTTCTTTACTGTAGCCATATTATCTCCTTAAATCATTATTCCTTTACCGATATAGAACGGGTGATTTTCCGTGCCAGACAAGGTCTTTTTATCACGGATAACGACGTTTTTATCGGCGATTATGCAATTTAGCGTACTATTTTCTCCAAGTACGGTGTTTTGCATTACTATACTATTCTTAATAACTGCGCCCCTGGCAACTTTAACGTTTCTAAACAAGATACTGTTCTCAACTTGACCTTCGATAATACAACCGTCAGCGATGAGAGAGTTCTTTACGATAGCGTTATTGCCGTATTTAGTCGGCGCAGAGTCTCTAATTTTTGTAAATACACTTCTATCTCCGAAAATCTCGTCACAAACGTCTTTGTTTAATAGCTTCATATTTCCGTCGTAGTATGCTTGAAGAGATGTAATGCCCGTGTAGAAACCCTTATGTTCGTAGCCCATAATCTTTAAGCTCTTAAGATTTTCTACGATAACGTCGGTCATAAACAAGCGCTTATTATGAGAAATACTATCCATAACGATATTTTGAAGAAGAGATTTTTTCATAACGAAAACGTTTAGGAACACGTTTGCTTTACCCTGCTCTAACTGTTCTTTATAGTTAACGTCGATAATTCTTCCGTCATCGTCAAGCTTAAACGTCGTTGCGATCTTTTCTCCGTATTCTTTAGTGTCGATGTTTTTATAAACTAAAGTAATATCCGAGCGATTTCTAATATGTTCCTCAATAACTGTGCGATAGTCAATTCTAGACACCGAGTCGCAGTCAGTCATTACAACGTATTCTTCGTCAGCACGGAATAAAAAGCTCGTTATACCTTTTAACGCTTCAAGCCTTGAAGTATAAAGAGTATTATTATCGGTATCTCCAAAAGGTGGTAAAATAATAACACCACCGTCTTTTCTAGCCAAATCCCAGTCCTTACCACTTCCAACGTGGTCCATTAAAGACTGATAGTTGTTTTTGGTTATAATACCAACGGTAAATATACCTGAATTTACCATGTTAGATAACGGAAAATCGATAAGTCTATATCTTCCACCGAAAGGAATAGATCCTAACGTTCTTATACGGGCAAGTTCGGGAACGTTACTGTCGTGTAAATTTGAGAAAATTATACCAACTGCCTTCATTTCTTACTTTACCCCCTTAGAAACGTTATTATCAATTATATCGCCACCGTTAATTTTCACGCAATCACCAATATGCACTCCACGTCCAACGACGGCAATCCCTTTGTTTGAATCTTTAGATTCGCCGATCGATACGTTCTTTCCAACGTGAACACCTTCGTCGATAATAGAATATTCAATAACGCTGCCTTCTTCAACGGTTACGTCAGACATAATTATACTGTTTTTAATTATAGCGCCCTTGGCGATTTTAACGTCACTTGCAAGAACGGAATTTTCTACTGTTCCGTAGACTTCGCAACCCGACATAATGATACTATTATACGTTTTTGCATCATCCCCTATAAAATGAGGAGGTGCGAGCGGGCTCCTAGATTGAATTTTCCAAGCAGTATCCGTAACGTCAAAATTAGGATTATCTCCAAGTAAATCCATGTTTGCCTCATATAGAGAATCGATAGTTCCAACGTCCTTCCAATACCCCTTAAACTCGTAAGCCATCATCTTTTCGCCACAAGAAAGCATCTTGGGAAGAATATCTTTACCAAAGTCATTAGAAGATTTAGCATCTAAACTATCTTCTTCAAGATACTTATAAAGTTTTTCAGCCGAGAAGATATATATACCCATAGATGCCAAGGTTGACTTAGGTTTTTTGGGTTTTTCTTCAAATTCGTATATACAAGATTTTTCATCTACGTTTAAAATACCGAATCTTGAAGCCTCATCAATAGGAACGTTTATAGCAGCGATCGTACAATCGGCGTCATTTAAAATGTGATAATTAAGCATTATCGAATAATTCATTTTATAAATGTGGTCGCCCGAAAGAATTAAAACGTAATCGGGATTATACTGCTTTATAAAACGTAAATTTTGATAAATAGCGTTAGCCGTTCCCTTATACCAGTCAGAAGAGTTTTTCCCTTGATACGGCGGCAAAATATGAACGCCACCAAACGCTCTATCTAGGTCCCACGGTTGTCCGTTGCCTATGTAATTGTTGAGAATTAGCGGTTGGTATTGGGTTAGCACACCAACAGTATCTATTCCCGAATTTACACAATTAGATAGCGGAAAATCAATAATTCTATACTTTCCACCAAACGAAACTGCAGGTTTTGCAATATTGCTAGTAAGGGCGTAAAGTCTACTACCTTGTCCGCCCGCAAGCAACATCGCCACACATCTTTTCTTCCTTATCATAACAAAGATTTCTCCTTAATTTTTTTATAATTATAATACTTGCTTGACCCTACCAGTCTATTCCCCATGAAAATTAGCAAATATAACCTTCTTTTTTCTTAGGAGCGTTATCCATTTCTTCTTTAGTCTTTTCATAACCCTTTCTACCAAAAAGTGCATAGGTGGCGTTTTTACCACCTTCTACGCCGGGTTGGTTAAAGGTATCAATATTAAGCATTGCACCAGTAAATGCCGTTTCCATTTCAAATAGATATAAAAGTTCGCCAATAGTAAACGCGTTTACTTCGGGAAGAGTTATCGTATAATTTAATCTATGTGAAGTAGTTAAAGCATATTCAGTAGCTTCTCTTTCGGCCGTGATTAGTTCGTTCATAGTATGACCGCAAAGGAACGAAACGTCAGGAATATCCTTGCATCCTTCGCTAATTTCTACGGTAGAACGATAATTTTCAACTGCAATTAGAGTAATAACCTTATCGAAAGGTCCTTCTCTATAAAGTTGAACTTGAGAGTGTTGATCGGTAACACCAAGAGCTTTAACGGGTGTTTGTCCAACGAATACTTCGTTTCCGTCGTTATCCACAGCCTTACCCAAACTTTCGCCCCAAAGTTGACAGTACCAGTCGGCAATATATTTTAAGCTATCCGCATAAGGCATCATAACTGAAATATTCTTTCCATCCTTCATTGCAAGATATTCAAGTAACGCAGAAATTAAAGCAGGATTCTTTTTAACGTCTTTATTCTTACAAATCTTATCCATATATGCAGCGCCTGCAAGCATAGCCTTAATATCAATGCCCACTACTGCCGCAGGAAGAAGACCTACGGGACAAAGTTCGCTAAATCTTCCGCCTACGCCGTCTGGAATATAGAATGTTTTAAGACCTTCAATTTGAGCAATTTTAATCAAATTGCCCTTATGCGCAGACGTGGTTGCGATCATGTGATCTTTAGCGTTTTCACCGTATTTTTTCTTTAAGATATCCATGATGATTAGATATTGAGACATCGTTTCACTCGTTGCACCGCTCTTGGTTACAACGTTGAAAACGGTTTTATCTAAATCTAGAACGTCTAAAAGTGCTGCCATTCTTTCGGGATCTACGTTATCTTCAACGTATAACTTAGGGAATTTACGCTTTGACCTAGGTAACTCGTTGTGTCTTAAATGACATAATGCTTGAAAAACTGCGGTCGGACCTAACGCCGAGCCACCGATTCCCAACACTACGAAATTGTCAAATTTCTTTTTAATATTTTTAGCCGTCGCAATGATATCCGCAACGATTTCTTTTTGGTTATAGGGAAGTTCAGTCCAACCCATCATACCCTTACCACGATTTTCGGTAACAGTTTTAAAAGCGCTTTGAACTAGCTTTTTGTTATCGATAATATCTTGATCGGTATAACCGTGTTCGACGCCGATAAAATCTGCCATCATGTTGTTGTAATCAAGTTTAAGTTGCATGCTTTTACGCCATTCGGGCTTCTTGTAATTCATTGTTGTCTCCTTAATATTGTTTTAAATATTTTTACATATATATAATAATATAATAAGCAAAAAAAGTCAATATCGAGTCTACCATTTTTCTTCTATTTTTTAAATGATTTTATTTGTATTTGACAAAATCTTTGATAAATTATATAATATAGAAAAATTTTGGGGCTTTTTATGATAAAAAATATAGTTTTTGACATCGGAAACGTAATACTCACTTTTAATAGAGATTATCTTTTATCGCACTTTTACCAAGGCGATGAGATTGCTCTTTTAAAAGAAAAAACTTTTTTCGGATGGGAAGAACTTGACGAGGACGCAATCAGTCAAGAAGAATATAATCTAAGAACGGCAAACGCACTGCCACCCCACTTAAGAGATAGCGCACTTGCCGTATTAAATAATTGGGAATACATGATGAATTATAACCGTTCTATTTTTGATTTGATTTTTGAATTAAAACAGAAAGGATATAAACTATACATAATATCTAACATGCCCCACCACTTTATCGAAAGAGATTATAAATTCCCCATTTTTGATCAGTTTGATGGAAAAGTTTATTCTGCCCCGCTTAAAATAGTTAAACCTGATGAACGCATATTCAAACACTTGTTAGACACATACAACCTAAAAGGTGAAGAGTGCGTATTTATTGACGACATGAAAACGAACCTTGCAGGAGCTGCAAGGTTCGGTATGCATACGTTTCATTACACTTTCAATACGAAAGAATTAAAAGATTTCATTTATTCTTTATAACTTAGGCGTCTAAATCTTTAATTTGAGCCAAAAGTTTTTCCCTCATATCTATATACTTATTGAGTTTTGCTCTTTCGCTTTCTACTAAACTCTTAGGCGCTTTATCAAGGAAACCGTTATTAGCAAGTTTACCGCTTGCTCTTGCAATTTCTTTTTCTACGGTAGCGAGTTCGTCCTTTAGTCTTAAGGCCTCTTGTTTAAGATCAACTAATTCGCCAAGCGGAATAAAGAACTCCATGCCTTCGATTACTTGAGAAATTACCTTTTCAGTTAATACTGACTTGTCTTCAATAAACTGAATTTCCGAAACTCCTGCGAGCTTTTCGATGTAAACCGAGCCGATTCTTATCGGCTTTTTATTTTCGGTTTTTATATACATCTTTACCTTTTTAGAAGGAGCAGCGCCCGTTTTAGCCTTAATATTTCTAATGTTCTTAATAATTTCTTGAACGGGTGTCATTTCCTTAACGCTAGCCGAGTAATTTAGTTTTACGTTATATCTCGGGAAATCGGCAAGCATAAGCGGACCATTAGCGGTAGGTATGCTCTTATAAATCTTTTCAGTGATAAACGGAGTAAACGGGTGCATAAGCTTTAGGATTTCTTTTAATACGTAAACCAATACGCTTACGGTATCAACACGCTTATTCTCGTCTTCGCCGTATAAAACAGGCTTGGTTAATTCGATATACCAATCGCAGAAATCGTTCCATACGAAATCATAAAGAAGCGCAAGCGCTACACCCATTTCGTATTTTTCCATATTAACGGTTACTTCTCTTATAGTCTTATTAAGTTTAGTAATAATCCATTTATCTGCAACGTTAAGTTTACATTCTTTAATATTTTCCTTAATTTTCTTGCCTTCAGTATTAAGAATAACGAATCTTGACGCGTTCCAAATCTTATTCATAAAGTTTCTTGCGCCTTCGATCTTTTCATTAGAGAATCTCATGTCGCTACCCGCGGCAACACCGTTGATAAGCGAGAATCTTAAGGTGTCCGCACCGTATTGACTAATAATTTCAGTAGGATCAATACCATTACCAAGAGATTTACTCATCTTTCTACCTTGAGAGTCACGAACGAGCCCGTGAATTAAAACGTCCTTAAAAGGAATGCGTTTCATGTGTTCAAGACCTGAGAAAATCATTCTTGCAACCCAGAAGAAAATTATATCGTATCCGGTAACCAAAACGTCGGTCGGATAGAAATATTTAAGATCTTCGGTCATTTCGGGATATCCTAAAGTTGAGAACGGCCAAAGTGCCGAAGAGAACCAGGTATCTAAAACGTCTTCGTCTTGGCGAATTTTAGCCCCACCGCACTTAGGACAAACCTTAACGTCTTCTTTAGAAATCGTCATTTCACCACAGTCGTCACAGTAATATGCGGGAATTCTATGTCCCCACCATAATTGACGAGAAATGCACCAGTCTTTAACGTTTTCCATCCAGTTGAAATAGATTTTAGAAAATCTATCGGGAACAAATTTAACGCTCTTCTTTCTAACCACGTCAATTGCAGGATCAGCGAGCGGTTGCATCTTAACAAACCATTGTTTAGAAACGATAGGTTCAACCGTATGATTACATCTATAACAATGTCCTACGTTATGATGAAGAGGTTCGATCTTAACGAGTAAATCTAGTTCTTTAAGCTCTTCAACGATTTTACCTCTACATTCCATAGAAGGCATACCGTTATACTTACCAGCAAACTCGTTCATGTCGCCCTTATCGTCGATAACTCTAATTACTTCAAGATTATGTCTTAAGCCAACCTCAAAGTCGTTAGGATCGTGCGCGGGAGTAATCTTAACTGCGCCAGTACCGAATTCTAACTCTACGTAATCGTCGTATACGATAGGAATTTCCTTATTAACTATCGGTAAAATTAAGGTTTTACCTTTTAATTTTTCATATCTCTTATCTTTGGGGTTAACAGCAACTGCCGTATCGCCAAGCATGGTTTCAGGTCTAGACGTAGCAACTACGACGTATTCGTCACTATCCTTTACGGGATATTTGATATACCAAAGGTTGCTATCTTCTTCAACGTATTCAACTTCCGCATCAGAAAGAGCGGTTTTACAGTCGGGACACCAGTTAATTATTCTATCCCCTCTATAAATTAAACCTTTGTTATAAAGATTAACGAAAACTTCTTTTACTGCTTTAGAACATCTTTCGTCCATGGTAAAAGCAAGTCTTGACCAGTCGCAAGACGAACCTAAAGTTTTCAATTGCTCAATAATTCTACCACCATATTTTTCCTTCCAAGCCCACGCTCTTTCTAAAAAGCCGTCTCTACCTACGTCTTTTTTCGTCAAACCTTCTTTAGCCATTTGCTCAACGATTTTTACTTCGGTAGCAATAGACGCGTGGTCAGTTCCGGGTAGCCATAAAGCACTATAACCTTGCATTCTTTTAAAACGAATCAAGGTGTCTTGTAAGGTCTCGTCAAGCGCGTGACCCATATGTAATTGTCCGGTAATATTGGGCGGGGGTATAACGATAGTAAACGGAAGCTTATTAGCGTCCACCTTAGCCTTAAAATATCCTTTTTTCTCCCACTCTTCGTAAATTTCAGTTTCAAATTCCGAAGGGTTATAAGTCTTTTCCATATCCATAAAGACCTTCTCCTTTTTGTTTGCCGATAAAGTCGCCTATAAATTATACTTAATAAAATTAATATTGTCAATAATTATCGACCAAACATTGTCAATTATAATCAAATTTTCATAAAATAAATTATAATATTTTATTTCGGAGAAGATTAAACATGAAAAAATTTTTATCACTACTTATTTGCTCGTTGCTATTCATTACACCCATGATTGCGTGCAACGATAGCGACGACGGATTAAAGACAATAAGGCTTAACGAAGTAACCCACTCGGTTTTTTATGCCCCGTTATATCTCGCAATAGAAAACGGATACTTTGAAGAAGAAGGCATAAAAATCAAATTGACAAACGGTGGTGGCGCTGATAATTCCATGACCGCAGTACTATCTAAAACAGCCGATATAGGGCTTATGGGACCCGAAACGGTAATTTACGTTTACAAACAAAATAAAAAAGATTTTCCTAAGGTTTTTGGTCAATTAACTCAACGTGACGGAGCATTTTTAGTCTCTAGAAATCCCGAGCCCGATTTCAAGTGGGAAAACTTAAAAGATAAAGAAATTTTAGCCGGAAGAAAAGGTGGCGTTCCCGCGATGACGTTCGAATATATCCTAAACGAACTAGGAATGTACGACGGAGTTGATTTTACTCTTAACTACGACGTACAGTTTAACTTAATGACGAGCGCATTCTTAAACGGCACGGCCGATTATTGTACAGTTTTTGAGCCCACCGCATCTGAATACGAGGCTGAAGGTAAATGGCACGTTGTTGCAAGTGTTGGAACTCAAGGCGGAGATATTCCCTACACCTCTTTTATCGCCTTAAATAGTTATATTAGCGATAATCCCGAACTTTTAGAATCTTTCTTTAAGGCGTTAAAAAAGTCGTATGAATTCATAGATACGCACACCGAAAAAGAAGTAGCTGAAAGCATTGTCAAACAATTCCCTTCAACGACTATTACATCAATAGAAATATCAGTTAAAAACTACAAAAATATCGATGCGTGGAAAACCGACCTTCAGGCAACTGAAAATAGTTTTGATAGACTTCAAGACATTATGATTAACGCAAACGAACTTGACGGAAAGGTTAATTTTGGCGATATCGTAGACAATTCGATCGCAAAGAAAGTTTTTGGATAAAAAATTTAGAAACGTACGGCGGATAAAATTATGAATAAACTATTAGAATTAAAAAACGTTTCCCTAAACTACCAAACGAAAGACGATGAAATAAAAGCAATAGATAATCTCTCGTTTACGTGCCTAGAGGGTGAATTTATATCCATAATCGGCCCGTCGGGTTGTGGTAAAACAACCATTTTATCATTAATTGCAGGACTTTTATTACCCTCTTCTGGGCAAATAATTTTAGAAGGAAATTCTAACGATCAAAAAAGCGATAGCCTTGGGTATATGTTGCAAAAGGATCAATTATTCCCTTGGCGCACAATAGAAAAAAACGTGTTTTTACCGCTAGAAATACAAAAGAAAAAAACGGAAGAAAATAAAAAATACGCCATATATCTTCTAAAAAAATACGGATTAGAAAAATTTATAAAAAGTTACCCATCGCAGTTGTCGGGTGGCATGCGTCAACGCGTTGCGCTCATTAGGACTCTAGTTTCAAAACCAAAACTACTGCTTTTAGACGAACCATTTTCGGCACTAGATTCCCAAACAAGGCTCTCTGTATGTAACGACGTTTATAAAATTATAAAAGCCGAGAGAAAAACTGCAATCTTAGTCACTCACGACATATCGGAAGCAATCTCTATGTCAGACAAAATTATAGTGCTAACCGATAGACCATCTAAGGTAAAATCAGTTTTTGAACCAGACGTCTTTGGCGAAGATCCTATTAGAAAACGTGAACACCCCTCTTTCTCAAAATGGTTTGAAATTATATGGAAGGAGCTACACTCATGAAGAAAAATTCAAATAAGTTTTCCATAGAACACAGTAAATATTTAAAAAAGATAAAGCGTGAAAATATATTCGTAATTTTTACAAGATTTGCCATATTATTTTTACTTTTTGGTGTTTGGGAATTACTTGCTAGATTAAACGTTATAGATTCTTTTATTTCTAGCTCCCCATCGATAATTTTTACAACCATTATTGATTTGTTTAGAGAAAATAATTTACTTTACCACATTGGAGTTACTCTATACGAAACCATTCTGGGCTTTATTATTGCCGTTGGTTTAGGATACTTTATTGCCATCATATTATGGTGGTCTGAGCGATTAAGAAGAATTTTAGAGCCTTATATCGTCGTTATAAACAGTCTTCCTAAAATTGCATTAGGCCCAATCATTATCGTTTGGTGTGGTAGTGGAAGTAAAGCAATAATTTTTATGGCAGTTTTAGTTGGAATAATCGTTGCAATTATAACCACTCTAAACGGGTTTCTTGCGGTAGACGACAACAAAATTTTACTACTAAAAGGTATGGGGGCCAATAAATTTCAAATACTAATAAAATTAGTAGTCCCAGGCTCTATGCCAACCTTTATAAGCATGCTAAAAATCAGCGTTGGCATGGCATGGATAGGGTCAATTATGGGCGAATATTTGGTATCTAGAGCTGGCCTTGGCTATCTTATAGTTTACGGATCACAAGTATTCAAATTAAGCCTCGTAATGGCATCTACAATCATACTATGCCTTCTTGCGGCGCTAATGTATGCCTTAGTTGCCCTATTAGAAAAAACAATCATTAAATATAAAAATTAAGAAGAACCCACATGGGTTCTTCTTTCTATAATAATATACAAATCATTCCGCCCTTATTTTCGTTAACCATACGAGTTAACGTTTTTCTCATTTTTCCTTGTGCGTCTTTAGGTAGAGCGGTTAATTTTCCTGCCAAGCCTTCGTTTACTAAATCGTGCAAAGATTTTCCAAACATATTTGTTTCCCAAATTCCTGCAGGATTATCTTCAAATTTAGTCATTATATAGTTTATTAAATCCTCACCTTGCTTTTCCGTCCCAACGATTGGCGCGACCTCCGTTTTTACGTCAACCTTCATAATGTGTAAACTTGGAGCTGACGCCTTAAGCTTTACACCGTATTTTCCACCTTGTTTAACGAGTTCCGGCTCTTCTAAATTCATTTCCTCAAGCGTGGGTAAAACGACGCCGTATCCGTCTGTTTCGGCACTTTCAAGAGCATCTTTAATCTTTACAAACTTTCTCTTTTCACTTGCAAAACTCTTAATAAACGACATTAGTTCGTAATCGTCTGAAATATTTTCTCCCGAACTTTCCGATAGAACCTTATAATACAAGTTTTGCTTTGGAATTAATGAAAATTCCGAACGTCCTTTACCAAGACATATTTCATCAATCTCCACCCCGTCAAAATATTCACTTTGGTTAAACTCGTTAGAAAGCGCGTAAAAATCACGCATTTTACAAATATTCTTAGATACGTTTTTTACCCTCTCCACAACCTCTACAATTATTTCGTTATCACTAGATAACGTTTGCATCCATTTTGGGAGATTTACGTCAAAAGAAAACATAGGAAATTCAAGCAATACCTTTTCCATGACGCCGTTAATATCTTCACTATTTAAATTAAGTGCGTTAACACTAACGACCGCAACGCCGTATTTCTTTTCAAGACTATCGGCTAATGACAAACATTTATCACTATTAGGATCTTTTGAATTTAGTACAACGACAAAAGGTTTATTTGTGTTTTTAAGTTCTCTAACTACTCTTTCTTCTGCCTTAACGTAGTTCTCTCTTGGAATTTCACCTATCGAGCCGTCGGTCGTCACCAAAATTCCTATCGTTGAATGCTCGTCGATAACCTTTTTAGTGCCAATTTCCGCCGCCTTTTCAAAAGGCATTTCTTTATCACTCCAAGGAGTTTTAATCATTCGAGGTTTATCTTCCTCTTCATGTCCTACTGCGCCGTCGACAAAATACCCCACACAATCTATAAGCCTAACGTTTGCCGTCGCTTTATTCTTAAACGTAACCTTAACCGCCTCCGCCGGCACGAACTTGGGCTGAGTAGTCATAATAGTTTTACCTAAAGCCGACTGAGGCATTTCATCAACGGCTATATTTTTTTGCAATTTATTGTTGATGTTAGGCAAAACGATATTTTCCATAAATTTAGTTATAAAAGTAGACTTTCCCGTTCTTACAGGCCCAACAACTCCGATAAAGACGTCTCCGCCCGTTCTTTCGGATATATCTTTATAAATGTCGTATTTTTCCATAAAAAAACCTCCCACACATTACACTCATAATATATGAAAGGTTTATTTTGGTTATGATAAATTTTATTTTTTAAGGTTTATTTGAATTTTCGCTATTGTTTTGAGCTTTTTTAGCTTTCATTTTTACAACCATTTGCTTAATAGACGTTGGATGTTCGTCCCCTGCTAGCATACGCTCTATATTATGTCTATGCGCAAACCAAGTAAATAAACATATTGCAAAAATAAGCATACTTGAAACGAGATGAAAGGTCATAGTTGCCCCGCTCGACGCAAGCGCGTATCTAAGATAAATTCTTATAGCGCCACTAATCGCAGGAGGAGTTATTGCTATAAAAGAACCCATTGCGCCAAACTCAGTAAAATAAATAAACAAAGTCGCACAAACGATAGCCATTACTGCAATTATAGCCCATTGCCAGCCGTTAACACTTTCGCAAACCAAAAATACGCCTATAGTTGAAGCTATACCCTTTCCCCCTTTAAACTTTAGAAAGACGGGATAAATATGCCCCAAAACAACCAAAAAGCCACAAAGATAAATAGCAAAATCGGCAACGCGAAAGGTTGATTCAGCAAAATATCTATCCTTAGTTAAAAAGAATACGATAAGTGTTGGAAGAGCTCCTTTCATTACGTCTAGGAAAAAGGTTAGAAGCCCAACCTTTAGCCCAAGGTTTCTACTCATATTAAGAGTACCGGGATTGCCACTGCCCATTTTACGAATATCGATTTTTTTGATCTTTGATATTATTATAGCCCAGTTGAGATTACCAAACAAATAACTTGCAACGCCAAAAATAATTAATAATAAAGTATTACTCATCTTCGTCCTTTTCCCTTACAACTAGTCTAATAGGAGTACCTTTAAAATCAAACGCCTTTCTTATGCAGTTTTCAAGATATCTCTTATATGAAAAGTGCATTAAAGCAGTTTCGTTAACGAAGAAAACGAAACACGGCGGGTTTGTTCCTATTTGCGTTACGTATCTAATCTTTAAGCGCTTTCCGTTCATTGACGGCGGTTCACTCACCCTTACCGCATCTAAAATAAGATCGTTAAGTTGTCCCGTAGAAATTCTTCTTGACGAACATTCTAGAACGCTTAGTGCAAGATCTAAAATCTTATCCGTCCTTTGACCAGTTTTTGCCGACACGTAAACGGGAACGATATAATCCATAAATTTTAACTGTTCGTTTAAATCGAAGTTAAATTTATTTATAGTGTTCGTATCTTTTTCAATGAGATCCCACTTGTTCATAACGATAACGGAGGGTTTTCCTTGTTCGTGAACGTATCCACAAATTTTAACGTCTTGTTCTGTAACCCCTTCGTTAGCGTCGATCATAATAACGCAAACGTCAGCACGACGAATTGCACCGAGAGCGCGAAGAACGCTATAATACTCTAAATCTTCTTCAACGCTTTTTTTCTTTCTTATGCCAGCGGTGTCGATTAAAGTAAATTCGGTTTCCTTATATAAGAACTTAGTGTCGATAGCATCTCTAGTAGTACCTGCAATATCAGAAACGATAGTTCTATCAAATCCTAATAGTTTGTTGCATAGACTTGATTTCCCTGCATTAGGCTTTCCAACTACGGCAATTTTGATAGAATTATCCTCATCTTTTTCACCAAGTTCACCCAAAAGAGTTACTACTTGGTCGAGCAAATCTCCAACGCCCGTTCCGTGTTCAGCCGAAATTCCATAAGGTTCGCCAAGACCTAAATTATAAAACTCATAAAGAAGTTCTGGATTATAGTTGTCTAGCTTATTAACGGCAAGAACAACGGGTTTTCCCGATTTTCTAAGTTTCATTGCCACGTCTTCATCCGATGCGTTAAGTCCAGTTTTAGCATCGGCAAATAAAATGATAACGTCCGCCGTTTCAATTGCAATTTCCGCTTGCTTTTGAATATGACGCCACATTTCATCAGTTGATTTTAATTCTAATCCGCCCGTATCGACTAAAGTAAAATATTTTCCACACCATTCCGCGTCCGCATAAAGCCTATCTCTAGTTACACCGGGAAAATTTTCTACGATAGAAAGACGTTTTCCAACAACCTTATTAAAAAACGTCGATTTACCTACGTTAGGTCTACCTACTATTGCCACTAATGGTTTTGCCACGTTTATCACCTACACTTCTTATTTTAAACTAAAATTGTCACGTCTTCTTCGCCGTTTTCGTCAAAGGTTACGCGAACGACTTCATCGTTAGAGGTTGGAACGTTTTTGCCAACGTAATCAGCTCTGAACGGAAGTTCTCTATGCCCACGGTCAATCAAAACCGCAAGTTGAATTGTTTTAGGTCTGCCAAACTTAAAAATACATTCTAGCGCAGCCCTTACCGTTCTTCCAGTATAAAGCACGTCGTCACATAAAATAACGTGCTTATCTTGAAGAGAGAAGTCTATGCTAGTGCCGTTTACTTTAGGCTCGCCTGAAGTTAGAACGACGTCGTCCCTATACAAGGTTATATCGATGATTCCTATAGGAACAAGTTCGCCCTCAATCTTTTCTATATTTTTTCTTATTCTTTGTGCAAACGGAACGCCACCTTTTGCTATGCCGAGCAAAACAACGTCGCTTACGCCCTTATTTTTTTCAACTATTTCGTGTGAAAGCCTTTTAATTGAGCGTTCTATTGCCAAAGAATCTAAAAGTGTCGTTTTTACTTTCATTTTTTTCTAAGTGTCTTTAATACTTTTTCAAAATAATCGGGAAGATCCGCGCTAAAAGAAACTTTTTTACCCGTACTTGGGTGAACAAACTCTAATTTACCAGCGTGAAGAAGTTGCCCGTTTAATTTGAATTTTTGATTTTTATATCCGTATTCGGGATCGCCGACTACGGGATGTCCAATATGCTTTGCGTGGACTCTTATTTGATGAGTCCTTCCCGTTTGAAGAGAAAATTTACAAAACGTGTGTTCATTAAACCTTTCTAAAACGGTAAAATCGGTGGTCGCATCTCTTCCGTCGCTAACGACTGCCATTTTCGTTCTATCTTTTGGATTTCTGCCAATAAACGTTGAAATCCTGCCCCTATCTTCTTTTACAACGCCTTCGAGCAAAGCGTAATATATGCGTTTGCAGGTTTTATCTTCTAATTGCTTGGCTAGCGATAAATGAGCTTTGTCGTTTTTAGCAACGACTAATAGCCCCGAAGTGTTTTTATCGATCCTGTGAACGATTCCCGGTCTAATTACTCCGTTAATTCCCGACAAATTATCCAAGTGATAGAGAAGTGCGTTAACCAAGGTTGAGCCGTTAGTACCGTTTCCCGCATGAACGACTAAGCCTTGAGGCTTGTTTATAACCGCAACGTCTTGATCTTGATAAATCACGTCAAGCGGAATATCTTCGGGAACGGCGTCAAGATTTGTTTCTTCAGGAATCTCTATAGTTATCTCGTCACCATTTTTAACTTGTTTATTTGCCTTTACGACAACGCCGTTTACCCTAACCAACTCGTCGTCGCACAGCTTTTTTATTCTTGATCTTGTAAACTCGAGATTTTCGGACAAAAACACGTCAACTCTATCCGAAAAATCGTTAGTTACCGTTATCTTCTTCTTTTCCATCATTCTTTTTAAAAATTGCATTTTTATCTAAAAACGCAAAATGTATCATTACCATTATAACGCCGACAACTAAAAAACAGTCCGCTAGATTAAATATAGGGAAATTATAACTTCCAAACGTAAACCCTATAAAATCCCTCACCGCGTCGAAAAATAATCTATCAATATAGTTACCAATCGTTCCGCCAAATATTAAAACGATCGCATACGTAAGCCATTTATAGTTTTTCTTATACGCAAAATAAAAGAAAAACGCAAAAGCAACTAGCGCTAACGCCGTGAAAATCTTGAAAAAGGTTTGCGCCCATTCCTTTGAAGAGAAAATCCCCCACATAGCGCCGGTATTTTCTAAAAACGTAAAATAGAAGAAGCCTTCAATGACGTTCGTTTTCCCATTAGCAAGGTAAATGTTCTTAAACCAAACTTTTGTTAATTGATCGATAAGAACTAAACTTAAGGCTACGCAAATAGGAATTATTATGCCAAAGATTATTCTTCTTCTATTAGCCCCAGTTCCTTGCATATGTCCTCCAATTTAAGAGCACCGGGATATAATACTTCGTTAATATCAAATCCGTTGGTCTTTTCGGTTACGGCGAGTTCGTCTATTTTATTTTTTTGTTCATAATCTTGGTCGCCAAGCATTTGATCTAGTTTGTCAATAATAGTCTTTGGATCAGAGTTCTCCACAAGTTCGGTGAATTTATCGTTTATTTCAACCGCTTTAACGGTGGTGGGATAAATGGGATATTTCTCTTTTAATTCCTTAAAATAACCGTTCCATTTTTCCGAAAACTTTCTTAATCTTTCGACTTCTAGTTCATATTGAGCCATCACGTCGTCTTGAACGTTTTTAGCCGTCTTTTCTGCGCGTTCTAAAGTGTTTAAGATTAAAGACTCTTTATCTTTAAGCCTCGTTACTTCATCTTTCAAACGCTCGTTTTCAGCTAAAAGTTCAAGTGTTTTAGTCTTTAACGCACTCGCTCTTTCTTCATATTTTGAAACGACGGTATTTATCATCAAACGAACGTCCGCCGCCTTATACTTTCTTTTCGTTAATTCCAAAATATAACCCCTTTAATTGATATTTTTGTTTTTAATAACGTCAAGCATTTCTTTTTTAAGTTCGTATAGTCCGTCTGATAAGTCAACTTTATAAATATGTGGTTTGTCAAGACGCTTATATTCATCCCAAAAACTTTCAAGTTCTTCTTTAGCGTGGCGCTTAATCTCCGAAAGTGAGGGTAATTTATAAACGAGTTTTCCGTCCTTTATTACGTCAACTTGTAAAGATTTAACGTAATAATTTTCAAATTTAATCTTTTTCCAACGTTCGGTCGGGTGCGTTAATACCAAAGGCTTAGTTTGATCAATAGGCTCTTCGCTTCTTAAATAGATCATATCCGCCTCTGCCTTGCCAGTTTCTTTATCGTAAATTCTATAAGTATTTTTTATTCCGGGGTTAGTTATCTTTTCAACCGTTTCAGAAATTTTTATCTTAGGTGTAACCACGCCGTTTTTATCAATAATAGCGCAAAGTTTATAAACACCGCCTAGCGCAGGCATGTCCGCACTAGTTATAAGTTTCGTTCCAACGCCCCATAAATCAATTTTTGCGCCTTGATTTTTTAACGAATAAATCGAATATTCGTCAAGATCACCCGATGCACAAATCTTAACGTCAGTATGTCCTGCATTATCGAGCATTACCCTTGCTTTCTTAGACAAGTAGGATAGATCCCCCGAGTCAAGCCTTATGCCTACGGGTTTATGTCCGTTTGCTTTAAGCCAGTCAAAAACTTTAATTGCGTTTGGAACACCTTGCTTTAACGTGTCAAAAGTATCAACTAAAAGCGTGCATTTATCGGGATATTTTTTTGCGTATTCCATAAATGCGGTATACTCGTCTTCAAAATTCATAACCCAACTGTGTGCGTGTGTTCCAGATACTGGCACACCGAACATTTGCCCCGCTAAAACGTTAGACGTTGAAGAACATCCACCGATTATAGCGGCTCTTGCTCCGTAAACACCTGCGTCTGGCGCTTGCGCACGGCGAAGGCCAAATTCCATAACCGCATCGCCCTTAGCAGAATAACAAATTTTTGCGGCTTTAGTAGCTATTAGCGTTTGGAAGTTCATTATGTTTAGAATTGCCGTTTCAACTAGTTGAGCTTGCATTACTGGCGCTTTCACGGTTAAAATAGGTTCTCCAGGGAAAATTACCGTACCCTCTGGAACTGCATAAACGTCACCAGTAAACTTAAAGTCTTTTAGGTAATCTAAAAATTCTTGATCAAATACGTTTAGACCTTTTAGGTAATTTATATCTTCTTCGTCAAAATGGAGATTTAGAATATAATCAACGACTTGTTCTAATCCACCGACTATTGAATAAGTAATAAATCCGTTTTGTCTAAAAAACACGTCGAACACTGCGACTTCTTCTTTGTCTTTATGCTTTAAGTAGCCGTTCATCATAGTGAGTTGATAAAAGTCGGTTAAAAGCGTTAAGTTTCTCTTTGACATAGCCTATCTCCTTTTTTTTACTTTATTATGCAAAATTTTTGCCTAACTTCCCATAGTATTTCCTAAAGTATACCATATAAATTTAAGTTTGTAAATTTAATTTTAGATAAGTAAATAATATTATTTAATAAATAAAAGCGCAACACCTATTCGGCATAGCGCTTTTTGTCGATATCATAACGAATTAATACTAATATTTTTTATTGTCGTAACCAAGTTAGATGCAATCTTTTCGTTAAGCTCTTGGTCTTTACTCTCAACCATCACTCTAATCTTAGGTTCAGTTCCTGAGGCTCTTATTAATAGCCTTCCATTCCCCTTTAACTCCGAATTAAAATAAGAAATCTTTCTTAAAAGTTCTTCGCTATTCATCACGTGGAATTTATCTTCTACGATAACGTTTTTATTTACTTGCGGATATAAATTCACGCTAAATATTTCAGACGCTTTCGTTTTCTTTTCTATCATCATATTTGCAATTATAACGGCACTTAAAATCCCGTCGCCCGTCGTCGCTAGGTCCTTAAAAATTATATGTCCGCTTTGCTCTCCACCAAGCGACAAGTTCCTTTCTAAAAGTTTTGCTAGAACGTATTTATCCCCAATATCAGTCCTTAAAAATTCTATCCCGTGATTTTTAAGTTCATTTTCTATTCCCATGTTCGTATGACTCGTTCCAACAACGGTATTACCCTTTAATTTTCCTTGTTCTTTCAAGTATTTCGCAACACCGTAAATAATAACGTCACCGTCTATTATATTGCCCTTTTCGTCAACGGCAATAATTCTATCGGCATCTCCGTCAAAAGCAAAACCAACGTCAGCTTTATACCTAAATACTTTTTTTATTAGGTTTTCTGGGTATAACGCTCCGCACTTTTCGTTAATTTTTAACCCGTAATTTTGACAGTTTGATGCGATTACGTTTGCTCCGAGTTTTGAAAAAATTTCAGGAGCAATTCTTAAAGCCGCACCGTGAGCACAGTCTAAAACGACCGTTAACCCTTTTAACGAATTCTTGCTTTGCGACATTATAAAGTCCCTATAATACTTGATTAATTTAAAATCTTGCTCGTACGTACCTATATGCGGAAATGGATTTGTTTTTTCTTTAATAAAACATCTTTCGATTTGCTCTTCTTCTTTATCTAAAAGTTTATATCCGTTTGAATCAAAAATCTTTATGCCGTTATATTCTGCGCTATTATGCGAGGCACTAATAACGATTCCATAATCGGCTTCAAGTTTTTTTGTTAAATAAGCAACGCCCGCCGTTGGCACTACGCCCATATCGATAACTTTTCCGCCACCACTCATTACCCCACCAGACAAAGCAAGTGATAAATAACTATTCGTAATACGCGTATCCGAGCCTATAATAATGGTTGGGTTTTCTTTTAACATCGTAAGTGCGTTTCCAATTTTATAAGCGATATCTTGCGTTAAAATTTCGTTTACTTTCCCTCTTAATCCGTCCGTTCCAAAAAACAATCCCATTACATATCTCCTTTATACGATTTTAAATATTTGTGTGCGCGGTTAGACTTTACTTCTTGACGAACTCTACCGATTACGAAATCGTCGTTATTTACGTTATTAGTTACCGTTGTCCCCGCGCAAATATATGCGTTATCCTCTATTAAAACAGGTGCAATAACGTTACAATTACTGCCGATAAAGCAATTATCTTTAACAATGGTTTTATTTTTCGTTTTACCATTATAATTAACGAAAATCGCGCCACAACCGATATTGCAATTTTCGCCTATCTCGGCATCGCCCACGTAAGCAAGATGAGAAACCTTTGTTTCTTTTCCTATTTTAGCGTTTTTTATCTCGACGAAATTCCCTATCTTTGCTCTATCGCCTATATCGCTATTCGGGCGTAGTCTACTAAACGGACCAATCGTGCAATCCTTTCCAACCCTACTTTTTTCAAGTCTACTCGCATCGATAACGCTTCCATTTTCAATAAAACAATCTCTTATCAAATTATTTGGTAGAATAATCACGTCGTCGCCTAAATGAGTGTTACCCTCTATTCGATTATTTTCATAAATAACGACGTTTTTTCCAAAAGTAACGCTTTTATCAATAAAAATACTTTTTTTATCTAAAAGTTTAGGTTTATTTTTACGTGGCATAATTTCTCCTTTTTTTCATGATTTAAAGATTTCCTTAACAAGTTTTCAAATTATAGCACTAAAATTTTCGCGTGTAAAGCAAAAAATGTGCCGTTTTTAACTGCTTTTTGCTATAAAAATTCAAATTTAGTCTATTTTTATGTTTTCACGATTTCGTAATTTGGGGGTAATTTTTCATTTTTATCATGTGTTTTAAATTGAAAATGCCCCAAAATTAAAATCTTGAAGGGGAAAATTACAAATTATAATTTATTTAAAATTTTTTTATCTACCCTTTTATATTACTAAAATTGACAATAATTGGTGATTTTGATATAATTAAAAAAAACGTTGGAAAAGAATATGATTGGTATTATCGTTGCATTAAAAAAAGAAACTGAAAAATTTCTCACTCTCGTTCAAAATTTAAATAAAATCACTCTTGGCGATAAAGAAGCTTATACCGCCGAACTTGACGGAATTAAATTAGTTATAGCTATAAGTGGAATCGGTAAGGTTAGCGCGGCTTTAACCACGCAAATGGTTATAAACAAGTTCTCCCCTGACGCTATACTAAATTTTGGCACGACGGGAGGCATGAATAAGAGCGTTGAAATATTAAAATATTACGCCGTTGATAAGTGCTGTCAGTTTGACTTTGATTTAAGAGAACTTGACGGCGTTCCACTTGGATATATTCAAGAATACAAAACGGCTTACTTTAAGGCTAATACGGATAAATTGAGTTTCCTCCCCGTATCAAGTCTAGCCACTGCCGATAGATTTACTAATGACGAGAACGATATTAAAAGTATTAACGATATCGGTTGCAGTCTTCGCGATATGGAAGGCGCGGCAATTGCGCAAGTGTGCACGTCAAACGATATTCCAGTTTATATTATCAAAGGTATTTCAGACGTATACGGCAATGGTACTGCACAAGAGCAATTCTATAAAAATTTGCAAACGGTTGGAGATAATTTCCCTTGCGTTATTGTTAAAGCAATTAAAAACATATCAAAATAAGAAAGAGGGAAAACGTCACGTTTTCGCTCTTTTGTTATAAAAATCCATATACGTATTAAGAATTTTGTTACCTAATAAAATTAGTCTTAATCTTTTTTCCTTGATTTTTAGGAACTATTCCATTATCTTTTCCACTCTTAATGCATTTAATTAGCCAACTCATGTTATCCCCAAGAACTCGCATGGTTTGCATTCCTTCTTCATCAAGCTCAACTTGATCCGAATTATTTCCAAACGCCATATTCCAATATACTGACGGACAAACCGGCATATTACTTATAGTAAAATATTTATTTAAGACGTCTAAACTAGCCGTCGTGCCAGCTCTTCTTGCTACCGCGATTGATGCGCCGACCTTATATTCAAAGTCCGCCCTAGCATAGAAAACTCTATCTAAAATCGAAATTAAAGTACCGTTTGGCGACGCGTAATAAACGGGCGTACCAATTACCACGCCGTCACTTTCTCTAATCTTGTCAATTAAAACGTTTACTACGTCGTCGTATACGCAACGGCCTTTCTTTACACAACCGCCACAAGCCATACACCCAGAAACCCTTTCGTTTCCAACCGTTATAATTTCGGTTTCTATGCCGTTTTTGTTGATTTCACTAGCAACTTCGCTAAGCGCTCTAAATGTTGTTCCGTTTTTGTGAGGACTTCCGTTTATTAGCAATACTTTCATTTTTATCTCCTATTTATCATAAAAGGGAAAGAATCTCTTTCCCCTTTTTTTATTTTTTAATTAAATATTCCTTGATTTCGCCAACGCAAATGGTGTCTTTAATAACTTCTCCATTAAAGTTTAAGGTAAAGGCTTCGTCTGAACCAGGAATACAATTCATATTAAGAACGTGAATCAAATACTCGTCACCGCAATCTCTAACCGTGAACGAAACGTTGTTATTATCGCAAACCACGTCACCATCTTTACCGATTAAAGTTAAAAGATGTTTAGATATTTCAACTTCGCTTTCTTTGGTAAAGTAATCCTTAAACGCCATAAAGTAAACTTCGCCTGCGCCATAAGTATTTTTATACACAACGCCATTTCCGTCAGCATCTTTGCAAATGATTTTAGCAGTCGTCACGTCACCGTAAACTAATTCGGGATTAGAATTTACCTTAATACTCGTTCCGTCTTCAAATTTAACGGTATTTGCCATTTCTACAGCTCCCATAATATCAAGACCGATAAAATCTTTGATGCTATCGCTAGTAGGATAAACGAACGCTTGATCGTTTACGTCGGTATAGTTAAAATGACAGTATGAAATAACTAGCTTTCCGCCGTTATAAACGTATTTCGTAATCTTTTCAAGCAAATCGTCGTCCATAGTGTTCCAACCGAGCATAGCTAAAACCTTGTATTTTGAAAGATCCTTTTCAACACTCACAACGTCAACGTTGCCAAACGGCGTACCTGAGAAAATTTCTTTATTAACGGGATCTTTAAAGACGTTTTGCTTATCCGACATAGGAAGCCAAGCTTCAGACGCAAGCCACGTTACGTGATGAGCGTTATCCCATTTTCCCCAAACGTAAGAATCCCAGTCCTTTGGCTCTTTAAGTTCGGCAATTCTATCGTTAGTCTTCCACATAAAAAACTCGTTCTTGCCGTATAAAATAGCCTTGTCAACGACTATTTCGCCACGTCTTGGATGTTCTAACGCATAGTTATAAAACTCTCTTTGATATTGCCTATTTAAGGTCGTAAAGCGATCTTCCCAGTCACAACGCTCATATGCGTTCGTTTTATAAATAGAGTTTTCAACGTAAATATACGACGCACCGTTTAAATATAGATATTGCATTGCAAGTCTATGCTTATTTGACTTAACGTCGTCTACGGGAATACCAAAATACCAGTCGGTAGGAACGTGCGCACCCCACATCTTAGCAGAAGTAGGTCTTACTGCACCCGTTAATAAGTTAATATTAGAAACAGGCTCAATCGTTACCCTTTCAAAGCCCATATCCGCCTCGTATACGCAAAGGATACTGGGCGAGCCTACTGAAGTCAACCCTTCTTTACCCGCAAAATTCTTTTGCGATTGACTAAGTACGTCTTGGTACATTTTTCTTGTTTCGCCAAAAGATTTTGAGCTTAAAATTCTTTCAGGATCGTTTAAAAAACATTTTTTAAGCTCGGGATCTTTATCTAGATCGTGGTTAAAATACAAATAAGGTTCGTGAATATGGAAACCAAGGAAGTTTTCGGGACTTACGCTAGGCATATAATCTAAAACTCTATCCCAGTCACAAAGACCGAATTTCATACCGAAAGCCTTGATAAGTTCAAGATATTCCTCGTATTCTTCTCTACATAAAATCGTATGGAAATTTCTATTGATTTGAGGACGGAATTGGAAGTAATCCCCCATATCCGTAAAAATATTAGACTCAGTTATAAATCTAGTTTCGTCACAGTCGTCGTGACGATGATCGTCGCTATCAACGCCAAAGATAAAGAAATCTTCGTTAACGAGCGCTTTAGGCATATCAAGAGATATTTCTTCGCCCGAAAAATCAGCCGTACAAGAAATTTCACCCACGTCTAACGATTCAAAACTTAATATTACGAAGTCTTTGTATCTATGGTTTTTAATATACTTGCAGTTATTTAAGTTTTTAACGCCGATAAATTTATTTTGAACGTCGTATAAAGCCACGCCAAATTTATCAAAAGTTTTAACAAATTTTCTAAACGATACTTGCGCGCCTTGATAAAACTTAGGATATCCAACCATCGTAACTTTAGAAAGATATAATCCCCCGTTAGACGAGTTGGTCGTACTAATTTCAATAGCGTTTTCACCCTTAACCAAATAATTTTCAGGTACGGCAAAATATACCGCAGGCCAACCGAGGTTTACGTTTTCAAAGAATACGTCATCGCGATCAACGACAATCTTTCCGTTCACTTTAATACAAAGCGAATTTTCATATTTCTTCCAATCGGATAAACACGCAATAACTTTTACGTAATAACGTAAATCTTCGTCATCTAAAGATACGGTAGCATTAACGACTTTTCCATCGCTAATATCCACACACTTTCTTTCTAGAGCTTCTCCGTACGCCCAAGTCGTTACGTCACTATGAATGCTATTAGGTGCAACGTAATCAAATAAAGCTTTTTCGTCAACAATTAAATCAACATCCTTAAGTAGAACTTGTTCGTAAAAGTTTTTCATTATGTGAAATCTCCCTTTTATTTTAAAATTAAACCTTTGCTTTCGCAAAGGTTTAAATGGAGCTGATAACCGGATTCGAACCGGTGACCTCGTCCTTACCAAGGACGTGCTCTACCTGCTGAGCCATATCAGCGTATTCAATTGTACTATGCTCATCGCCTAGTCCTTAGATATTATATAGGATAAATCTGAGTTTGTCAATATAAATTCAAAGTAAAAATATAAATTTTTTAAATTTAAAATAAATTTTCGCAGGCAAGTTCGCCTGCGAAAACTATTTTTATAATTATTCAGCCGTTTCTACGCTTTCTTCTCCCTCTTCTTCCTCTGATTTAGGAGTAATCGCAATTCTTGAAACGATAGCGTTATCTATTCTCATAATTCTAACGCCTTGAGTATTTCTACCGATACTACTAATATCCGAGCCAGAAACTCTAATAATCGTTCCCGTGTTAGTTATGATCATAATATCTTCGTCGGGAGAAATAAGTTTTAAGCTAACGAGTTTACCCGTTTTATCATTAAGAACGCCCGCTTTAACACCTTTTCCACCACGGTTTTGGAGCTTGTAGTCTTCTATGCTACTTCTCTTACCAAATCCGTTTTCAGTCATGGTAATAATTTCACAGTCTTTCTTAATAACCGACATGTCAACCATATAGTCGCCGTCGTTTAACGTAATACTCTTTACACCTTGGGTATCTCTTCCCATGGGACGAACGTCTTTTTCGCTAAATCTAATACATTTACCCTCGTAAGACGCCATAATTACCTCGTCTTCACCATTGGTAAGTCCAACTGAAATAAGTTCGTCACCATCAACGATACTGATCGCTATCTTGCCGACCTTTCTTATGCTAGCAAACTCGGTTAGTGCGGTCTTTTTAATCAAACCGTTCTTAGTCGCCATCATAATATAGCCTTCAGTTCCTTCTTTTAGCGGAATCATTGCACGAACTTTTTCGTTTTCGCTAAGTTGAAGTAGGTTAACTATCGCTCTACCCCTAGCCGTTCTTTGCGCTTCGGGAATCATAAATCCTTTTATGCTATAAACCTTTCCCTTATCGGTAAAGAACAAGATATCGTCGTGCGTTGAGGTTACGAACATATTTTCAACGAAATCCTCTTCCTTAGGCTTATGAGCAGTAACGCCTTTTCCGCCACGACGTTGCGTTCTATATTCAGCAACGGGAACTCTCTTAACGTATCCAAAGTGAGTTAAGCTTACTACAACGTCCTCAACGGGAATCATATCAGCAACGTCAATCTCACCGTAATCATAAGAAAGTTCAGTCTTTCTGGGCGAAGGATATTTTTGCTTAATTTCTTCCATATCCGCTCTAATAATAGCTTTAACCCTACTTTCGTTTGCAAGAATATCCTTTAGATCAAGGATAATATTTTTAAGTTCAACGAGTTCTTCTTGGAGTTTTGATACTTCCATACTCGTTAATCTTTGAAGTCTCATTTCAAGTATTGCGTTCGCTTGTTTATCTGAAAGTTCAAATTCTTGAACGAGTGACGCACACGCAGAATTTTTATCCGCTGACGCACGAATAATTTCTATTACTCTATCGATATTTGCAAGAGCAATTACTAAACCTTGAACGATGTGCTCTCTTTCTTCAGTTTTTGCAAGATCGTATTTGGTTCTTCTTACGATAACCGATTCTTGGTGGGCAATATAGTGCGCTAAAATCTCTTTTAAGCCCAAAACCTTAGGCTCTCCGTCAACTAACGCTAAAAGTATGATGCCATCCTTAACTTGAAGATTAGTATGTTTATAAAGGGTGTTTAGAACTACTTGTGCGTTCGCATCTTTCTTTAGATCAATTACGATACGCATACCGTGTCTATCCGATTCGTCTTTAATATCCGAAATACCTTCTAAACGCTTATCCTTAACCATATCAGCCATGTTTTTAATAAGCATAGCCTTGTTTACTTGGTAAGGAAGTTCGGTTACTACTATTCTTTCTCTAGTTCCGTTGTTAAATTCTTCAATATCGCACTTTGCACGAAGAATAAAACCACCTTTACCCGTTTTATACGCTTGTTTAATACCTGCTCTACCCATTAAAACGCCACCCGTAGGATAGTCGGGCGCAGGAATATATTCCATAAGCTCTTCAACGGTTATTTCAGGGTTATCCATTAACGCAATACAACCGTCTAAACATTCAGCTAGATTGTGAGGCGGAATATTCGTTGCCATACCTACCGCAATACCGTCCGATCCGTTAACCAAAATATTAGGAATTCTTGACGGTAATACTACCGGTTGCATTTCAGTATCGTCGAAGTTAGGATAAAAATCTACCGTGTCCTTATCGATTTCACGGAGCATTTCATTAGCAAGTTTAGAAAGTCTTGCCTCGGTGTATCTATACGCTGCAGCCGGATCACCGTCTACCGAGCCGAAGTTTCCGTGTCCGTCAACGAGCGGAAAGTTTATCGAGAAGTTTTGCGCAAGTCTAACTAGCGCGTCGTAAACCGAACTGTCGCCGTGAGGGTGATATTTACCAAGAACTTCACCGACGATTTTAGCGCATTTCTTAAACGCCTTATCACTGGTAAGCCCCATGTCGTGCATAGCGTATAAAATACGTCTATGTACGGGTTTCATACCATCTCTTACGTCAGGAATAGCACGAGAAACGTTAACCGCCATAGCATAGGCAATAAACGATTTTTTAACTTCGTTATTAACTTCTACGTTAATTAATTTTGTTTTATCTAATATCGATTGAAACTCTAAAGTGAGTTCTGAACTGATTTCTTTTTTAGACATCTATCTTTCTCCTATCCCTAAACTAAATATCAAGATCGGTTACAAGTTTTGCGTTTTGTTCTATGAACGCTCTACGAAGTTCGGGATCGTCACCCATAAGCGTAGTAAACGTTTCGTTTGCCTCTACGGCGTCTTCCATCGTAACCTTAAGCATGGTTCTCGTTTCGGGATTCATAGTGGTTTCCCAAAGTTGATCGGGGTCCATTTCACCAAGACCTTTATAACGTTGAATATCGCATTTGCCTACTTCCGCTAAATATTCTTGCAATTCTTTATCCGAATATAAATATTTATCAACTTTGTTCTTTGTTGCCTTATAAAGCGGAGGTTGAGCAATATATACGTGGCCGTTTTCAACTAACGGTTTCATAAATCTAAAGAAGAAGGTTAAAAGTAAAATTCTAATGTGGCTACCGTCAACGTCCGCGTCGGTCATGCAAATAATTCTATCGTAACGAAGCTTGCTTTCGTCGAAGTCTTCTTGTATACCGCAACCGAACGCAGTTATCATACTCTTAATTTCTTCGTTCTCTAAAACCCTATTAAGTCTTGCTTTCTCTACGTTTAAGATTTTACCACGAAGAGGTAGGATTGCTTGGAATCTTCTATCTCTACCTTGTTTTGCGCTTCCGCCAGCGGAATCACCCTCTACCAAGAAAATTTCGCAAAGTTCTGGGTTCTTTTCCGAACAATCTGCGAGTTTTTCAGGAAGATTTGCACTTTCAAACGAACCTTTTCTTCTGGTATTTTCTCTTGCAAGTCTAGCGGCTTCTCTTGCCCTTTGCGCGGTTAAGCACTTCATTAAAATCTCTTTAGCCATTGAAGGATTTTCTTCAAGGAAGGTGCCAAAATATTCGTTCATAGCCTTGGTTACAAAGTTTCGCATTTCAGAATTGCCTAGTTTTGTCTTTGTTTGGCCCTCAAACTGAGGCTCTGTTAATTTTACAGAAACAACGGCAACTACACCTTCTCTTACGTCTTCTGAAGAAACTTTTTCATCACCCTTGAAAATGTTTAATTTTTTACCAAAATCGTTGATAATTTTTGTCAACGAACTCTTAAATCCATCTAAATGCGTGCCACCTTCTTCCGTGTTGATATTGTTTGCAAAAGCATATACAACGTCGTTATAAGTGTCAGTATATTGAAGAGCAACTTCTACCTCGTTGTCACCAT
>JAZRSG010000010.1:0-131181 GCA_045651465.1 Christensenellaceae bacterium | reverse complement strand
TGCACCTGCATACTTAGTCCAAATTTCACTAGCTTCGTCTGAAGCAACGAACGCTAAGAATCTCTTAGCAGCAGCTTTCTTTTCAGCGCTGATTGCCGAAGGAATAAACCACGCGTCAGATGCGCCTTCCCAAAGATATTGAGTATCGTTTAAGGGTTCTCCGTTAGCGTCACAAATCATGGGAACAGGAATAATTCTGAAATCACAAGTATCTTTATAATAGGTTAGCCAATCTTCCATTTCCTTTTCAAACCATGATCCGCAAGGAATTAAGAACGCTTCGCCTTCTAAGAAGTCTTTTTGAGCGTCGGTGTGGTCCTTAGAGTTAACGTTTGCAGGAAGGAAAGTTTCGTTAAACGCGATTTCGTTGAATACTTGATACATTCTAAGTCTACCGTTATCGTTATAGATTTCAGCAGATTCGAATTTTGCAAATTCTTCAATCTTTTCTACGCCACTAGCTTGTAACCACCAGGTTTGTAAAATGTTGCCCCAGTAACCGTCGTTTGCAGCACCACAATAAGTGATGGGGGTAATCGGAACGCCCTTATCGGTAGTTAAGTTCATTTGAGATACCGTGTTGCAGAAAGCAAGGAGTTCAGCAGTCGTCGTGGGAACGTCTAAATCATACTTGTCAAATAACTTCTTGTTGTAAAGTAAAGAAGATACGCTCATGTTATGGGGAAGTGACCAGTAGTGCTTAACACCGTTTTTAACTAATGCTCTTGATTCAAGCGCTTGAGGCGTCATGTTTTCCGCAACGGTGATATCTTCACCAGGAACTTTCATTTCCATTACGTCGTCAATAGGTTCAACGTGACCAATGATTGACCAACGGCGAACTGCAGTTAAGAATTCACCGTAGTAAACGTCAGAAAGGTTTTTACCTGCTTCAAGCTTAGTACCCGTTTCGCCGTTAACGTTTTCGTTAGGAACGAGCGAAATTTTGATGTCGGGGTTTTGTTCCATGAATGCTTGAGCAATCTTTTCAAAACCAGTTGAACCATAACCAGCGAGTAGATATTCTACCTTAATGGTCGTTTGCGTAGTTGTTCCAGGACCGGGGTTAGGACCAGGGCCGGGTCCCGGAGGAACTGTCGGATCGTTTCCGCCACCGCAACCAACAACGCCGAACGCCATCATTACGGTAAGAGCCAAAACTAAAAGTCTTTTGAGTTTCATTTTTTTGTCTCCTTAAAATATATATTTTTTATTTTTAACAAATAAATTTCTATAATTATTTTTCCTCTTTTGCTCTTTTAACGATGATTGCAACAACTGCAACTGCCATTAAAATAGCTGAAGGAATAACTACTGAACCAACTACGTTTGAACCACAACCAGAAGATGCTGAACCAGATTGAATTTTATCAAGGTGGTTAATTTCATCCTTTAAGGTTTCGGGGTCTTCCCTATACTTGTTATAATCGTGGGGTAAATCGATAATATCGTATTGTTTTTCGGGAGCTTCATTAGTAGGAACGTCATAAATAGGCGATTGATTGATAATTGCTAAATCATCAATAACCATATGAACGTCACCTGAACTTACGAGAGCAAGGTAACCCGAAACGTCAACGTTTTTAACGTCAGCGTAGTGAACGAAATCGATATCCCCTGCCGTCTTAACGTAAAGACTAAGAATTGAATCTTTTGCGATAAATCTAACGTTTAGAACGTCGTAAGTATTAACGGTTTCAGCCTTTAAGTTCGTAAAGATATCAGTGGGTAAAGTGTTTATAACGTCTACATCTCCTTCGCCGTTAGCAAGGAAAACGTCTCCGCCAACCAAGTTAAACGCCAAAGTAGCGTTAGCACCGATTTCAGCGTCTTTTGCACTTCTACCAAAATCTAATCCGATCCATGCGTCTTCCGCGCTATCAGTAGAGATTGAAGTAAGCTTATAGTCTACGATAAACGCATCGTATTCAAAGCTTGAACCGATATAATCGGTATCGCTTGAACCTGCGTATACTAACGTGCCGTTTTTAACTGCGAACTTAGAAGCTTCATCAGCACTGAACACGAAATCAGGCGATAAGGGGCTTCCCTTATAGTCATCAGCAAAGTTAGTGCTTACAGATTTACTTACGGGAACATGGTAGTTAACAGCGGTAATAACAGCGTTATCGATAGTAGCGTTGGTGGTTGCTTTTTCAACGAAGAATCCGCAAGAACCTGCATAGTTATTGATGCCCTTTGTTAACGCAATGTTATCGAAAAGGTCACGAAGTTCAGTACCGTTTTCAAATACTTTAACGGATTGATCTTTGTTTACTCTAATTTCGATAGTAGAACCCTTAGAAACGTTTTTAGCTTTCAAATAGTTAATAACGTCGGTCTCTTCAGCATAATCCAATGAAGTACCATTAAAATCAATAATGGTAATAGAAGTTTTTTCGACTTTTACACCGAAAGAGTCAGCAGTGATATTGCCATTTGTATCTAAGCCAAAAGCAAAGATGAAACTGCCTGCAGTTAATTTAACGTCGAACTTGGCGGTTAAAACGTCCATATTAGCAATAATGCTATCGTCGTTAGTTGCTAATTTTTTAGCAACGATCTTGTCACCCTTTGCGCCGGCAAGGTTAAGAGCGCCGTTTGAAACGCTAATACCACCAACTGAATTCCAAACTTCTCCGTCAATTGAATTTGAACTAAAATCGTCGTTTGCGATAGTAAGCTTTTCTTGTTCCGCTAAAGCGCTTTTATTAAAAGAAAAATTACCGATGGCAAACGCTGAAATCATAAGAATTGCCACTAAAAGCAAGGTTATGATTTTAGAATTTGATAATGTTTTTTTCATATCGTTTCTCCTTCATTATCACTTATTTAAGCGGAATAACAAATCTTCCTTCACCCGGTTCGAGCTTGAAAGTATATGATCCGTTATCGAGCGGAACTACGATCTTTTGACCATATCTATACATTAAGAGTGCTCTAGCGTCGTTGAAAGATACGGTAACGTCGTCAAGTTCGTTCTTTGCAGGGTCAGAATAGTTAACGATCATGAAACCGTCTCTATTTTCCCCATCCTTAAAGCAACCTACTACGGTGTCGTTTGATACTGACCAGTTGTTAATTCTTTCGTGTCCGTCTAAGCAGTATTCAAGCATAGCAAACGCACGGTTTTCATAGAGTGAGTTGGGTTTTTCTTTAACCATAACGCCATCCCACTTGAAGTTTAGGAATACGTCTTCGATTGCGTGAACTTCGTTATGAACGGTTTGCGCTGCGTAGTAACGGAAAGTCTTGTTGTTGTTGATATCAACGATACCGTGTTTAACGTCTGACCAACCGTTATAGGTATAGTGAATGAAATATTCACAACCGTAAGCCATTGCAGTGTAGATTTGGAATCTATAATCTTGAGGGCCAACGATATCTCTAGAAGAACCAGGGAACGCTTCTGCCGTTTGGATATACATTCTAAATTCTAAATCTCTATCTTTACATTCTTTAGCAACAACTTCGAAGTTTCTAAGATATGAGTCTTTGATTGAAGTTGAATATTGTGAACCGAATAAGGGATAATAGTCGTAGCAAATGTATCCGAGCATCGGTGCTAAGTTTTCACAATAGTAGTCGATATATTCTTGATACGTTCCACCAAGTTGCGTACTATTTGCATAGTCAGGAAGTAAGTTGAAGAAGGGGTCTGCTTTGGGATTTACGTCCTTAAGTAGTTCTTGATACTTCTTAATAGTAGCAATATTGTCATACATTTGAGCGATATCGGGTTCGTCCCATAAGTTATGACCTGCATAGTTGGGGTGAGTTAAAATATCTTTTACCTCATCACGGAAGAGATATTCTAAGTATTCTTCTCTAACGTTTTCGTTTAGAACGTTACGAGAGAAGCCCATGAACGTCCAGTCACGAACCATGTACATCATCTTGTGCTTAGGATTATCGTACTGTAATTGTTCACAAATCTTTAATACTTTTCTAGCATCTCTTTCTGAACGTTCAGCATTGCTATATAATTCAGTACCACCAGCACCGTCCATCAAGGGTTGAGCGCCGGTAAATCCTGCGTCAGCCATATCTTGATATACTTCTAAAGTTAAACCGTCTGCATTACCTGCCGTACCGTTCCAGTTGGGATTGGTAGGAGTTGAATATGCAACGATATCAATATAATCGGTAGAAGTGTATTCGGGAACGATAATTTCTCCGCCCGAACCACTATCGCCTGAGCCACCGCATCCTAATGCAGAGATTGCAAGAGGAAGCATAACTATAAAACTTACTAATTTAATTATTACTTTCTTCATGTTTTCTCCTTCTTACTGCAATCGTTGCGAGTGCAATAACACTTAAAATAATTGAAGGAATAGCAACTGCGCTAGCGATGTTAGAACCGCAACCGCCTTCACTTTCTACAACTTGTAAATTGTTAAGGTATTCTAATTCTTGATCTAAAGTGCCTGCATTACCATATTCGTTAGGATTGTATTCTTCATCCTTTTCAAGATAAATCTTGCTCGGATAGTTGTTAGCAGGTACGTTATAGATGGGTGACATATTAGTGATTGCTAAATCGTCAATGGTTAAGAAAGTAGTGTTGTAGTTAACCAAAGCTACGTAACCAGCGGTTTGAATACCACCAACGGTTGCATAGAGAGTGTATTCTAATTCACCAGCTTTCTTCATATAAAGTTTTAACGAATCGCCATCACCTACCCATTTAACGCATAAGTAGTTAGATGCAGAGATATCTTCTTTTTGAGTCTTAACGCCGTCGTAGGTTACACCTGCAAATAATTCGTAAGGAATAGCCGTAGCGGTAAGAGTATGTATTTCTTCACCAAATTCAACGCTAGTAGTACCGTCTTGCATTGCAGCCGTATTTCCCTTAACGAAAGCAGGCTTAGCGTCTGCACGTCTTGCGGTATAGAAACCAATCGTGCAGTAATCGCCTAGTTTAGACGATGCAGAATTTCTACCAAAGTCAAGACCAATCCAGTTTGCATACGGGGTTGAATCCGCACACGAACAAGCAGCGTTGTGAGTACATTGCGATAAAATACTAGTAATCTTATATTCTACAACGAATTCGTCGTATTCATAGTTACCTGCAATATAATCGTCCTTAATCGCGCCTTTATAGTTTAATTCGCCGTCACCAATAAAGAAGGTTGCAGGGTTGCTTAAACCGTGGAGGAAATCTGCTCTTGCGGGTGCGCCAAGATAGTCGTTAGAAAAATCAGTACTTACAGACTTAGTATAAGGAATATTGTAAACGAAAGATTTGATGTTTACGTCGTCAAAACCTGCGTTTGAACCTTCTTCGGCAACCATAAGTCCACATGAGCCGTAGTATTTTTCAATTCCAGATACCGTACCTAAGTTAACGCCGTTTTCATATACGGTAACGTTACCATTTTTGTTAACGATTATGTTGATATCTGCCCAACCGTTGCCCACTGCATACGCAGGAAGAGTTCCCATAAGTTCTCTAACCGTTTCAGCACCGTCAGCAGAGTATTTAACTACTTGAACTTCAGCTCCGTCGGTAGTCTTGCATAATTCAACGGCATAAGCACCTTCACGAACAGCTGCAGTTACGTTTTTAACGCCGAATACGAACGCAGATTTTCCACTTTCAACTTTAGCCTTAAAGTTTGCGTTTATAACGTCAAAATCAGTAAGAGTACTCTTATCTTCTGCAACAGAATAGTTTGCAATAATACGAGCAAATTGTTTACCGTCAGTCATTTCATAATGACCTAAACCGTATACGTAAGTATTGAAAGACGATTTAGAAATAACGAAAAGTCCGTCAGCTGCACCGAGTCCGTTAGTAAAAGTATCTACTGCGGGTTCGGTCAAAACGGTTTCAACGCCTCTAGGAGATACTCTCTTTTCAGCGTCAACGATAACGTTATCCATATAAACGTTGTTGTTCCAAATAAATCTTAATTGAACGCCGTCAACGATACTGGTAGATTTCATATCTCCACCAACTTCAACGGTGGTTCTACAAATAGGTGTAGCAGGCATAGAATCGCCACGATACCACATATACACGTCAAACGCAGCGTATTTATCAGCTTGTCTTTCCTCAACGATTACGAATTTAATAGTAATCCATTGATTCATTACGTCACCATTGGTTCCGTTAAGATATTTACCGATGTTCGCCGTTTTTACAGAATAAGGATCATCAGGTCTATATTCACTGGGTTTATCTGCAAATTCTTCAGAAACGATAACCTTACCTCTACCATAACTATTTGAACGTGAATAACCACCAATAGTTGAAGAGTTAATAAGGTTAGGTACTTGATAGTCGTAACCTTCGTCACCTTGAACAAAGGTCATGCACATCCACGCGCCCGGAATAGATTCCTTATAGAAGTTAACGTCGTATTGAACGCTCTTGATGCCGTAGAATTTATCACTCGTACGGATATTGTTAAGAGCAGGGTCAGCACCTGCTTGCCCAACGAACACTACGTCGTCGTTATATGGTGTGGTTTGCTTAAAGGTATTACCGCTATCGCCGGATTCTACCCAGTTCATAACATCGTACGAGTTTCTCTTGTTCGGATCATCAAAGTTGTCTTTAACGATGTTAGTACGTTCTTCTGCAGCGTATACACTTCTATCGATAGAATGTAATCCAACTGCTAAAGCCGTGATCATCATCGCTAAGCATAAAATTAGCGACAAGATCTTAGTTTTGGAAAACGTCTTTTTCATTTTCTCCTCTCCTTTTTTTATATTTACTCGAGTTTGCACTCAAATATTTATCTTGAGATTTTTGTATGCACAAATCTTCAATCCGTAATTATCCCCTACAGATTGAAGATTAGCATCCATTAGCCCTTGGTTTTTAATATTGTGAAAAATTAACGAACACCAAGGATAAATATTATTTATTAGAATTCTACGTCTTGGTAAACCTTACCAGTTAACCACTTAACGATAACTAGAATAGGCGCTGCGAAAAGCGTTACGCATAAGCCGAACGCCGCTGCTTTTTCTAGGTTTTGGCTCGTTCCGGATACCAAGCTGTTGATTATGTACGCCAAGGTCTGCGTCTCCGCATTACCACGCGTAATAATTTGTACTTGAATAAAGAAGGTAAATACCGTCATCGTACCAGTAACTAATTGCGTTTGAATAATCGGCCAAATACACGGAATAACAATTCGAGTAATTTCCTTAAACATTCCAACGCCTTCTAGTTGACCGTATTCCATAAGATCTTTTGGTATCTTATTAATGTTACCACTCATAACTAGCATACCGTAGCCGACACCCGCCCAGTTACAATACAATAGAATCAATAAGAACGACATCGACTTATCGTTAAAGAAGTCAGGTTTAGTCGCAAATCCTAACGTGTCCATAATTAATGCTAACGGTCCGATTTGAGTATCAAACATGTATAAGAATACCGTTGACATAACAACCATTGAAATTAAGTTGGGAACAAAGAATATTACCTTAAATACGGGACCCCACGGAATCTTCTTAAAGAAGAAATAACCCGATAAAATTCCCATAGGTGTCATTATAAAAATCGTATTGATCGTTGCGTATAAAGAGTTCTTTAAACCTATCCACATGCTAGGCATGTTAAATAATTCATAGAAGAACTGCTTATAGTAGAATACGTTCCATTCTACCGTACCGGTACTAAAGTCAATGAATTGGAACGACATTAATATCGTGTTGATGTTTACGTAGATGAAGAACACAGCAAATTGTATTACGGGCCATGCTAGCATGCCGATAATAAATATCCTGTCCTTCGCCTTCTTTGATAGTGTTGCCATCTTATTCCTCCACAATAAACATACCCTGACCTGGTTTTAACGTGATGGTTAAACCGTCTTTAGAGTATATATTATTTTTGCCAATGTAATATCTGCAAGCGTTTACTTTACTTTCAACCGTAACTTCCTTCTCTTCGTAAGGATCGGTTGCGTTTACTATAATCCACGCTCTCTTTCCGTCTTTGATAAATTCGCCAACTAAAATAGGAGCGTCACTTCCAAATTCCTTACATTCTTTTACGGGGACGCCAGTGAAATATACTTCGTCGGCGTTATTCCATGAAACGTAGGTTTCTTTACGCTTATATTCTAAATATTTCTCGTCAAAAGCGTCGATTTCACCGTGAACTCTTTGACAAGCATAATATTTATAACCTTTTTCTCCGTGCGGTCCTACAATACATTTATAGGGCGCGGTTTCGTGTTCACCCGGCTTAAATCCAGGCCACGACCAATAGTAATAATGAACGATTGCTTTAGTCCCATACGCTAAGTGCGTGTAGAATTGGAATCTAATGTCGTTTTCATCTAGATCTTTATCGCGTCTTGCAGTGTTGTTTATCTGAACGAACGTCCACATTTCTTTACCAGCTTCGTCACATGCGTCGGCTACGACTTGATCGTTATAGAAGAAGTCTTTTCTCGTCCAATCGTACCATTCTTCAACCCCTTCTTTAACCCTTCTTCTTTGGAAAGGATAATGGTCGAAGCATACGTGGTCGGGATTAACCTCTTTAATAAATCTATCGATATATTCGGGATACGGAGCGCCAAGTTGCGTTACGTCGTTTGCATAAGTAGGAAGTAAGTTAACGTAGAAACCGTTATACATATTATTATATAACTTATCAAACTCATCCTTCATTGCCCTTAAATAAGGGTATTTATCTACTTCAGGCTCGTCAGTAATAAAAACGCCCACGAACGATTTATGATTTAAATAGTTAAGATATCTTTCTTTTTCGCGTTCAAATATCTTATGATCCCAAATTACGTCCCAGTTGATTTTATCTCTTACGTAGTATTCTAAACCGTATTTGTCGGCAAGACCTAACGCAAGTTGCGTATCTGACTCTTCTCTTTCAAAAAGAGCTATACAACCGGTAATTCCGCAATCTTTTAAGTCTTTATAGGATGCATCCGTTAAATAGTTGGGATTTCTCCACTCTGGTTCTCTAAATTTGTTCCAATCCGCAGGAATTGGGCTAGCATATGCTAAAATTTTAACTTTACTCATTTCCCTTTATCTTAATATTTCCTATTAAGCCTCTTCGATTATTCTTCGGTCACAAAAATACCTTGACCGGGTTTAAGCACAATTTCAAATCCATTAGATTTAATCTTGTTTCCGTCAATGTAATACGTTCCTTTAACGTCGCACTTAACCGTGTTTGATACCTTATCGTAAGGATCAGTAGCGTTAACGATTACGTATGCGTTCTTTCCGTTAGGTTGCGTAAATTCACCAACTAGTAAGGGTGCGCTACTAGCAAAGTTCTTTGAAACTTTAACGGGAACTTTCTTGAAGTATACTTCTTCTTCGTTGTTCCATGAAATATAAGTTTCCTTACGTTTGCAATCAGCGATAATGTCACCGAATTCGTGGATATTAGTTTGGATTTCTTGAGTATAGAAATACTTTTCGGTCTTTTCGCCCTTTTGAGTCATAATAGCCATTCTTTGAGGCTTGTTTTCGTCACCAGGTGCGTATCCAGGCCACGTCCAATAAGTATAGTGGATAATAGCCTTACTGCCGTATGCCAAGTGAACGTAGTATTGGAACTTGAACGCGTCGTAATCGATATCGGTTTGTCTACCGCAGTAGTTCTTTGATTCGATAAACGTCCACATTTCCTTGCCCGCCTTGTCGCAAGCGTCCGCTACTACCATATCGTTATAGAAGAAATCCTTTCTCGTAATATCGTAGTAATCTTTTTGACCCTTGGTCTTTTCAGCAATTTCAAAGGGATAGTGGTCAAACGAGATGTGATCGGGATCTACTATATCGATGTATTGTTGGATATATTCGGGATATGGTGCGCCAAGTTGAGTTACGTCGTTAGCATAGGTGGGCAATAAATTGGTGTAGAAACCATTGTACATTTTGCCGTATACTTTTTCAAACGCATCCTTAAGCGCTCTAATGTTAGGGTATAAACTAGTATCGGGTTCGTCGGTAATGAATACACCTGCGAACGACTTGAAGTTTAAGTAATTTAAGTATCTATCTTTTTCTCTTTCGAAAATAGTGGGATCCCAAAGAACGTCCCAGTTAATTTGGTCTCTTACCCAGTATTCTAAACCGTATTTTTCAGCTAAGGCTAAAGCAGCTTGAGTATCTTCTTCTCTCTTTTCGAAAAGAGCGATACATCCGGTAATTCCACTTTCTTGCATGTATTTATATTGTTCGTCAGTAATATAGTTATTGTTTTTCCATTCGGGTTCTCTAAAGTCGTTCCAGTCTCTAGGAATAGGACAACCGTATGCTAACATCTTGATTTTACTTTTAATAGCCATTTTGTATACCTCGTGATTTTAATATATTATATATAATGTTTATAATTTCGTAGCGTAAATATGTGTATTCACCCGAAAATTAGCCCTTAATACCGCCACCAATAGTAACCGTCATAAGACGTTTTTGACAGCAGAGATAGAATATTACTACCGGCACAACTGACGCCATCATCATTGCGAACATAGGACCGGTCATTGATAACGGTCTTGCTTCTGATTTGGTCTTCATTGAGTTTAAACCTACTGCTAGAGTGGGATGCTCTCTGTAGAATAAATAAGTCATCCAGTATTCGTTCCATAAACCTAACGCCTTTAAGATAGCGATAGTTGAAATAATCGGCATAGCAAGCGGAACCATTATCTTTAAGAAAATTTGCATGTTAGACGCACCGTCAATCATTGCACTTTCTGCATACGACCAAGAAATTCCCTTGAAGAACGCAAACATGTAAAGGTAGTGTCCACCGAAACCGCCTGACCACATGAGCATTAAACCGAGATAGGTATCAAACAAGTTAATGTCAATCATAAGTCTATACGATGCAGGGAGTGAACCTAACGTAGGAATAGTCATTGACAAAATAATTGCCGTGTGCATTACTTCCTTTCCTCTAAACTTATACTTCGCCATGATATAACCTGCCATAGTACAAGTTACAGCACCAACGAGCGTACCACCGATCGTAAGTGAAAGTGAGTTCCAGAACATCTCTAAAATGTTGTAGGTCGTGAACGCTTCAATATAGTGAGCAAAAGTAAACGTTTCCGCATTGGGGAATGCGAACGGCGTTTCGAAAATATAGAATCCGTCCTTAAACGAGTTAAGCACCAACCAAATAAACGGATAGAGTAAAGTTGCCGCGTACAATAGGCAGATAATAAATACTGCCGAATATATGTACAAGTACTTCTTTGGCATAAACACCTTAGTCGTAGACAACTTCTTTCTTCTATGCGATATAATAGCTACTGCGCCGATTACGATTATCGCAAAGAATAAAATAACCCCTACGAACAACAAGGCAAGTTTTAAGCTTGGAGATATCCCCCCACTCATAAGATTAAATTGCATATATCCTCCTATCACCCGTTGCAGTAACATGTTACAGTTTCTTCTTTTACAACGGATTTTATTCCTTCTTTAGTCCATGTTTCCGCGCCTTCCGTGTGCGTGAGCGCGCGTAAACATAAATATGGGCGAGTCCTTTTTTTATTTTAACCTACCGTACACCCCTCGTCTTTATCAATTCGTCAATTGTTTTTTGCACTATCATAAAAACCCATCAGGGCATACTACGCCCACAGTATTGGCTTTTACATTATAACACAACTCAAAATGATAAAGCAACCCATTTGACAAAAAAAAATCAACTTCACGGATATTTTTTCACACTTTTTTATTTGGTCGATTTTGCTTGATTTTTTATCGTTTTTTGGCGTTTTCTGAGCATATTTTTAAGTCTTTTTGCCTTTTCCGTTTGTCAAGCTTCTTTTTTATGGAAAAATTTACCATAAACGCAGTGATTTTTTGTTTAAATTATTGCACCTTTATTTCTTTTACCACCTTTTTTCTTTTGCATATTTTTTTTATTTTGATATAATAAAAATATAAAAATTTTTTTTGGAAATGTTATGAGTAAGTTTATAAGAACGGAAAATTTAATAAAAAACGACATCGGCGCAAACGTTGTGAGTGCAGGATATTGCATGGTTGACGACGACAATTACGCAATCCCTCTCAATAACCAGCATCCCTATTACAAGCTTATTCTCGTCCCTACGGGAACTTTAACGCTTTTTGACGAAAACAATACCCCCTACGTCTTAAAACAAAACGACGTCGCGTTAATCAAACCCGACATTAAAAACAGCTACACACAAGCAGCGGTTAGCGAAGATTATTGGGTAAACTTTGTTAACGCAGACGCTTTATTATCCCTCTTAAAATTAGACGGACAAAACATCTTTATCGCACATCTTGATCAAAACACGACTAGCCGTCTTATTTCTATGTTTGACGACATTATTAACGAAGCCCAACTTGGCAAATTCGCTTACGAAGCGTCAACCCAACTTTTACTCACCAAGATGCTCTTAATGATTGCGAGATCTATAAATGGAAACTTTGGCTCGCCAAGACAAATTATGGACAAAATAAAGCCCGCGATCATCGAGATGAATAACGATTATAAAACCACTCGTTCAATGGATTATTATGCCAAACTTTGCAATATGAGCAAGTCTTCATTTATGCATAATTTCTCCAAATATATGAACACTACTCCCGTAAAATATATCAACTCGGTAAAACTTAAAAACGCCAAGTCTTTACTTGACGATTCGTCACTTAACATCAGTGAAATTTCAAACATTTTAGGGTTCTCTTCTTCCCTATATTTTTCAGACCTTTTCCAAAAGGAATTTGGAGTTAGACCGTCCATATATAGGCAACAAAAAAAGGATCACTAAAAAAGAAAAACGACAAAAAAATATGAAAAAAAAGCACCGAATTTTCGGTGCTTTTTAGTTTTGTTTTTTTAATGAAATTAATACATTCCACGCATTCCGCCAGCAGGCATTTGCGGAGCAACTTGAGGCTCTTTAACGTCTGCAACAACTGATTCGGTAGTCAAGAATACACCTGCTACTGACGCTGCGTTTTCAAGTGCTGAACGAGTAACTTTAGTAGGATCAATGATTCCACTTTCCACCATGTCGGTATATTCGTTCGTAAGAGCGTTGAAACCAAAGTTTGCCTTGTTAGCCTTCAATACTTCGTTTAAGATTACCGAGCCGTCTAAACCTGCGTTAAGAGCAATTTGTCTTAAGGGAGCTTGAACAGCCTTTAATACGATTTGTGCACCCGTCTTTTGATCGCCAGTTAGTCCGTTAGCGTATTCTTCGAGAGTCTTCATAGTTGAAATAAGAGCAATTCCGCCACCGGGAACGATACCTTCTTGAACGGCAGCTTTGGTTGCGTTAAGAGCGTCTTCAATACGAAGTTTCTTTTCCTTCATTTCAATTTCAGTTGCTGCACCAACGTTAATTACCGCTACGCCACCTGCAAGTTTTGCAAGACGTTCTTGCAATTTTTCTCTATCATAATCAGAAGTGGTTTCTGCGATTTGAGCTTTAATCGCTTGTTTTCTTGCTTCGATAGCTTTGGGATCGCCCGCGCCGTTGATAATGGTCGTGTTGTCTTTATCAACCTTAACCGTACCTGCGCGACCGAGCATGTTTAGACTTACGTCCTTAAACTCGTAACCAAGTTCAGAAGAGATTACCGTACCACCCGTTAAGATAGCTATATCTTCGAGCATCGCCTTTCTTCTATCGCCAAATCCAGGAGCTTTAACTGCTACGCAGTTAAATACACCTTTAAGTTTATTAACAACGAGTGCTGCAAGCGCATCGCCTTCAACGTCTTCTGCAATAATTAAAAGTCTCATTCCTTGTTGAGCAATCGGTTCAACGATAGGAAGAATTTCTTGAATTGCAGAGATTTTCTTATCGGTAATTAAGATTACGGGAGACTCTAAAACCGCCTCCATTTTATCAGTGTTGGTTACCATATACGCCGATGCGTATCCTCTATCAAATTGCATACCTTCAACCGTAGTAAGCTCGGTCTTCATAGTCTTGCTCTCTTCAATAGTAATAACACCGTCTTTACCAACCTTATCCATCGCCTCAGAGATGAGTTCGCCAACCTTTTCGTCACCTGCAGAAATCGATGCAACTTGACCGATAGCGCTCTTGTCTTTTACGGGCTTTGAAATCTTTTTAAGTTGATCAACTGCAACTTCTACCGCACCTGCGATACCCTTTTTAAGCATTATGGGATTTGCGCCTGCCGCAACGTTCTTTAAACCTTCTGAAATCATAGCTTGCGCTAAGATTAAAGCCGTAGTCGTTCCGTCACCAGCAACGTCGTTAGTTCTAGTTGAAACTTCTTTTACAAGCGACGCGCCCATATTTTCAAAACCGTCTTCGAGTTCTATTTCTTTTGCGATAGTCACACCGTCGTTAGTAATAAGCGGTGCGCCGAATTTTCTTTCTAATACAACGTTTCTTCCCTTAGGTCCTAAGGTGATCTTTACGGTGTCTGCAAGAATATCCACGCCTTTTTGAAGCGCTTTTCTTGCCTCTTCACCATGCTTTAATTCTTTTGCCATGTTACTGCCTCCTTATTCTACTACCGCCAAAATGTCGCTTTGACGAATTATAGTCAATTCCTTGCCGTCAACCTTAAATTCGCTACCGGCATATTTCGAATAGAGTACGGTGTCCCCTACTTTCACTTGCATTACGACTTCTTTACCGTCGATAATTCCGCCAGGTCCTACCGCTACTATTTTTGCCATTTGTTGTTTTTCCTGCGCAGCAGAAGGAAGTATAAATCCACTTGCAGTCTTTTCTTCGGTTTCAAGACTTTCGACAACTACTTTGTCAAATAAAGGTCTTACTTTCATTTTTTGATTACCTCCGCATGTTTTAGCACTCTCGTTCTTAAAGTGCCAACTTTTATTATATACACTTTATTCCGTTTGTCAACGAAATATTAGCGATATTTCCAATTTTTTCTATTTTTATTTTCTTCACAAATAAAGGCTCGCTAAAAGCAAGCCCTAGATGCTTTTATTTTAACCGCGCTTAGGTTCGCACGTTACGTTTATGCCAAGCTTCTTTAGCGTCATATCGTCAACCGCCGATAAAATTACAGACGAGTGGAATTGCGCCCCCCTTAATTCGGACAGTTGATCAAGCGCTAGTTTTGCCGTAGGATTAGTTGCCGCACTAACTGCTAGTGATAGCAATATTTCATCAGTGTGCAATCTTGGGTTTACACTACCCATGTGGTTAACCTTAAGTTTTTGTATAGGTTCAATAACCTTTGACGAGATGATCTCGATTGAATCGTCAATATTTGCAAGGACTTTTAATGCGTTTAATAGCGCAGCCGAACTTGCACCTAAAAGATTCCCAGTCTTACCCGTAACGATCTTGCCGTTAGGAAGTTGAATTGCGCAACTGGGCGTCTTAGACGATTGTTCTTTATCAAGTGCAACCTTAACGACAGCCCTATCGTTCAACGAGATACGCATCTTTTGCATCAAAATTTCTATTTTTGAAACGGTTTCCTTACCCGTCATACCTTTACGAACTTCTAGTTGAGCATCGTAAAAACGACGAATTATTTCTTGTTTTGACGCTTCTCTAACGAGTTCGTCGTCAGTAATACAATATCCCGCCATATTTACGCCCATATCGGTTGGCGATTTATACGGACTATCACCCATGATTTTTGAAAGCATTGCCGATAAAACGGGGAAAATTTCTATATCTCTATTGTAGTTTACTGCCATTTTACCATAAGCGTCCAAATAGAAGGGATCGATCATGTTCATATCGTTAAGATCTGCGGTTGCCGCTTCATACGCAGCGTTTACCGGATGGTGCAACGGTAGATTCCATACGGGGAAAGTTTCATATTTTGCGTATCCCGCCTTAACTCCCCTTTTATTTTCGTGATAAAGTTGAGACAAGCAAGTTGCCATTTTTCCGCTACCAGGACCAGGAGCAGTCACAACTACAAGCGGACGGCTCGTTTCTACGTATTCATTCTTGCCGTAGCCTTCTTCGCTAACGATCTTTTCTACTTCGGTAGGATATCCTTCAATAAGATAATGACGGTATACCTTTATTCCCAAAAGTTGAAGTCTTTTTTCAAACGCCACTACGGACGGTTGGGGCGAATATCTATTTAAAACGACGCTACCCATGAAAAATCCTTCTCTCTTGAAAATATCGATAAGTCTTAAAACGTCTTGATCGTATGAGATGTTAAGATCTCTTCTAAATTTATTTTTTTCAATGTCTTTTGCGTTAATTACGATAAGAATTTCCGCTTTGTCCTTTAATTGAGAAAGCATCTTAATCTTGCTATCCGGTTCGAAACCAGGAAGGACTCTCGACGCGTGATAATCGTCAAATAACTTTCCACCGAATTCAAGATAAAGTTTATCGCCGAACATACTTACTCTTTCAAGAATCTTCGTCGATTGCATCTCTAAGTATTTCTTATTGTCAAAACCCTTTTCTCTCATAGTAAAACCTTCAATTAGACAAGTAATCCTGCTTTAGTTAGCGTGTCAATAAATCTTTTAGCGTCGACTTCCGCCTTTTCTTTTTCAACGTTATATTCTCTTAAAATCGCGTCAACCAAACTTTCTTGATCTCCACCCTGTTCCATATGTTTCCACATAAAAGCGCCCGTTTGATTAAGATTGATTACCCCGTTAAACTCCTTAACCATCTCACCAACTGCAACTACGATATAATTTCCTGCAACTTCTCTCAATATGAATCCTTTTTTAATCTTCATTGACGTCTCCTTGCGACATGGTTTTATACGAAAGCTCAGCCGCCTCTCTTGAGATATTGCAACCAAGTTCGTATATGTTTACGTTTCGTAGCATCTTATCTATCAAAACGAGTAGTTTATCCATTAGTTCAGCGTCTTTCGGTCTTATCGTTTGATTTAAAATTGTGATAAGCATATCTTTAACGCTGGCTTTTTTTATTACGTTTTCTTTTGCTTGATAAATTTTACAAATTGCCTTGATTTTTGCCCTAGTATTAGTTCCAAGGTTGTGCTTGCCGTTCCAAGGGGATCCGTAAACGTAAAATTCCCCGTCGACGTACCTTATTATAGGTTTATCGTCGTTCACCATAACGGCTCTGTCGCCAAGATATTCTCGCCAAAGTCTAGTATGCGTAGACTTTCCCGTTCCGCTAGGTGCAGTAAAGAGATACGCCTCTCCGTCAACCATAATCGCACTACTATGAAAAACTATAGCGTTCTCATTTTTAAGAGCGTAATCGCAAAGTTTTCTAAAAAGCGCCAAACTTTCTAAAAAAGGATCGGAAAAGCCAGAAACGTTTTGCCTCTCGGCGTCAATATCGCCTTGGCTAATTTCTACCGAAAAAGCCGAATCTTCTAAACCTGAATATTCGTATTCTTTGCACAGTATTTCCGTGTATGGATATAGAAGTTTAGCCTCGAACACAACGTCCGCAATTTTATATTTCGGCATCTTACATTCCTTTTCTTAAAGTCAAAAATCATTTTGCACAAAATCATAAATATTTTACCAAATTAAAAATACTTTGTCAATATAAATTTGCGTTCCTCGTGTTTTTTATGTATAATAATACATATGAAAAAATTTTTACAGGTTTTTTCGCTCTTTTTCGTAGCCGTTCTTACCCTATGCCAAACGGCGTGTTCACCAAAAGGCACGAGTATTGACCTTTTTTTCTTCAACACGGCTATTCACATCGAAACGCACGACAAACAAATTAGCGAATCAACCCTTTCAAAACTTAATACGACGCTTTCTTATATCGATCAAACGTTCGACGCCCACGATAGATCATCTGTGATTTTCGCCGTAAATCAAGCTGACGAAAATCAACCTATAAACGTGCCTATCCGAGTTATTGATTTACTAAAAAAGAGCGCCCACTACAACGAGTTTTCTTCGGGCAAATTTAGCCACACGTTATATCCGCTTATAAATGCGTGGAGTTTTTACGATTATCCCAAACTAAACTTTGCTCCGCCTAGCCAAGAGGCGATAGATAATTTACTTTCTAGCGGTGCTCTATCTCCTCTAAATTTGCATATAGACGAGCAAGATTTAACCGTGACAAAAACACATAAAGACACCAAAATCGATCTTGGCGGAATCGTTAAAGGCTATGCAATAGACCTCCTTTCCGAAATACTTTTAGAAGACGGGCACACGAAAGGATACATTAACGTTGGCGGTAGCAGTATTTATCTTTTGAGCGTGGATAATTTAACGATAAAACACCCTAGAATGTCAGAAAAAAAGCCTACCGTTATTAAAATTAACGGACAGAACGTCAAAAATACCGCCGTTTCCACGAGTGGAGATTATCAAAGATTTTATGACTATGACGGAAAAATTTATTCCCATATATTAGACAGTGAAACGGGCTTTCCGATCGCAACAAACGTTATAAGCGCAACCCTTTTATGCGACGATTCGGCTTTTTGTGACGCTATGACAACCGCCCTATGTTGTTACAACTATTATCCGCACGATCACGATAACTCCCCACTAATTAAATTCGCGAATAAAATTCTTTTAGAAAAACCAACCGCATTTATTTACGTAGTCTTTGACGACGGACAAAACCAGCTACTTATAACCAACGCAACCGACAAAGATTTTACACTCTTAGATGGCGAATATCAAATAGTACGAATATAAAAAAAGCACTCGACCGAGTGCTTTTTAATTTTTACGTTATTATTTCCAGTTTCCTATTCTATCCGATATTTTCTTAAACACAAATTCGCATATTATACCAAATATAATCGCCGTTATAACTAATGCCATCATGTGGGCTATTTCGCCACTATAATTCGCTAAATTCAACATATTACCAAGCGATTTTACCGTGGCACTCAACACTTCTGCAGCGACCATAAGTTTAAAGTTTAGCGACAGTCCACTCCCCACAGTCAAACAAACCTCAGGAGCAATTTGCGGAAACTCAACTCTAAAGAAAAGTTTTTTTCTATCCGCGCCGTCAACCATACCTGCCTCTACAACCGTTTTATCAATAGAATTAAGAGCGTTAAATAGTTGTGTATAAGTCGTAGGCATCACCACGAGCATCGTCACTATCACCGGCGCGATTTTACTACTCGTCCAAAATAAGAGTAAAAGCACTATCGCAACGGTTGGGAGCGCTCTAATTACGCTAGTTACGGTTATAATTACTCGTTCGGCTTTTTTGTTCTTAAATGCTAAAAACGCGAAAACTGCACTTATAATAAACGACAAAATAAAACCGATAACGCTTCTTAAAACCGTCGAAAAAAAGGCAACGTAAAAACTAGCGCTCTTAAATAAATCTATAAAAGCAACTAGCGCCTTTGAAACGGATGGTAATATATATTCACTGCCGACTGCACTCGCCATAACCGACCATATAAGTAGTATTGCAACAACAGTTAAAATCGGCAGTAAAACGTTAAGGATTTTATCGATTTTTTTCATTATTCAACCACGCTAAAAGTCATGTTGTGTTTACTAAGCACCATCTTAAACGTCCAGTCAGGAACGGCCCCCATCATAGGAACTGCAATTTGCTTGCCGTCAAGATCGTTAATAGAGATTTTTTCAGTACTTATAATATAGAAATTTCCGTGAGTTACCACGGCAACCATAACGTAATGATCTTCGCTTGAATTTTCCTTATAAAATTGACTTGCAACGTTAACGGGCGCTAAAACGAAATCCGCAGAACCACTAACCAAATAACTTCTTAAAAGATTAGCTTGAACAACACTATAATTAATGGTTTTTCCAGTTGATAAATCACTCTCGTCGTTCATGAGTTTTGACACTGCAAGAGCAGGCGCACCATCAGGCATAACGAACGAATAACTTTCTTTGTCGTTAGTAATACTAGAACTCGTATAGAAAAAATCGTCGCCAACGACTTTTGCCTTTGTAGAATCAATTTCGATTATAGAATTAACGTAATTTTGTACCGAATTTTTCGCGGTCGACGCATCTTCAAAATAAATCTTGCACGCGTCGATTACCTCCGCCGATAAAGCAGGCGCTTTTAAGGTGGTAGCTCCGTGATTACCGATTGCAGTTACCGCAAGAGCGGGATTTCCCTTTGCCCAAGTAACACTTTCAGCAATCTTTTCGTTAATTACGCCAGAAATTTCGCCATGAGAGCCTAAAACACTCTTTTTAACCATCAAAACGGCTTGTGGATAAGCCTTTTCGTTAGAATCGTAAAGTTCTTGGAGGTCAAGTCTATAAAGCGCTAAGCCTTGTTTTTGGGCGTTCTTTTGAAGGGCGGTAGCGGCAGGTTCGGGAACGAGCCCAATAGTTTCTTTGCCCGATAGTATCATGGGCGGAATATCGGACGCTTGTCCGTAATATTTAATATTAACCTTATCTTGTTCTCCTTGGTTTGAACAACCAAACGCAAAAATACTAGTCACAAGTAATAACGTCGTCAAAATTAGGGTAAAAATTTTCTTCATACTAGCCTCCTTGTTTAAAAATAAACTCCCCTTGCCAAATACAAGCAAAGGGAGGGACTTGATTAAATAGAGCCAATGCGCCCTATAAATTCCACTATGTCTCCCTTTACCGTTAGGCGAACCTTTCAGTTTAGGTATTTACGATTTTATTTTAATATATACAAAGAGCTCTTGTCAACGATTTGTTTATAAAATATTAACGCTTATTGTTAAGGTACTTAATCCTAGTAGCCTCTCCGCCACGAATATGCCTTTCGGCAAGATTCTTCTCTAAAACCTTTTTCGTTTTCTTATATAAACTCCTATCTATCTCGTAAAGCCTTTCGGTTACGTCTTTATGGACGGTTGACTTTGAATAATGAAAGACCTTAGCCGTTGCTCGCACCGTTGCTCCAGTTTGAATAATGTACCGCGCCTCGTCAATGATTCTATCGATTAAATCTTCTCGCAAAATAACTTTCCCCCAAAAATAAAGAATAGTTATTTTTATGCGTTCTTTCGACAAAATATAACGAAAATCTAAGCAATAAAGAAAAAGCGAGAAAAACTTCTCGCTTTTTTATTGATTTTATTTTACCTTTCCGCACTCCGTACAAACGCCGTTTACGTAATCGTGTTGATTTATCGTGCCCTTAACACCACATTCACATTCATACCAGTGGGTGTAAGTAGATTCTTTTAGAATGTTGAATTCGTGATTTTTTACATTATTTTTCTCCCCACACGAACATTCTATCCAGTGCGACGAAACGTTGCTCTTTTTGATTATGTAATCGTGAGGAGTCAATTCACCGTACGATCTTCTACAAGTATCGCATTTAGCTTGCGTTGTACAAGTCGCTTGTCCTCCACTATGTTCAGCCAAGTGCTTAATCGATCCACACGAGCATGCATACCAATGGAAAATATCGGTATAATTAAGATCTACGTAAAAATGTAGTTTGTGTCCACCGTAAACGGCATCGCACGTGCTACAAACGGCACTTTGCGTGCACGAATACGTTCCGCCACTATGTTTTTCCACGTACTTTTTCGATTTGCATTCACACTCATACCAATGGCTATGCTTGTTCGTTTTAAATTGACTGTAATTATGAACGTGGCTAGAGTTTACTTGTTTTTTACCGCAAATGCAAATACCACCCACGTACGTATGAACGACGGTCGTTCCAGCCTTCTTTTCCCCACACTCGCACTCAAACCAATGTTGAGTATCGGTTGAATTATAGTGAACGTAATCGTGTTCTAACTTTTCGCCGTAATTGCCACCACAAATTTCACAATTTGCCTTATATAAACAACTAGCAACACCACCGCTACAATTTTCTTGAATCACGTGCTCTCCGTCTCTAGAGCAAACTCTTTTATGAGTACCGTCGTTTATATGACAATTAAAAATATAGTCGTGACCTAGCGCATTAACTTGATCACCCGTATATACTTCTCCGCACTCGCATTTGTAAACGGTATAACCACCTTCGGTACAAGTTGCCTCAACGACTTCTATTGCCAAGTATTCGTGCTCGTGCCCCGATCCAAAACAAGCGGTAAAAAAAGTTATCGCGCTTAAGCTTAGTAATAGAGAAAACGTTGCCAATAATTTTTTTCTCATAAACTTCTCCTAAGTAAAAATTATTTTACTTTGATATTATAACACTTTTAACGTAAAAGCACAAGGATAAAAACGAAAAACCCCGTAACTTCGGGGTTTTTGATGTTTTTAAGCGCCTAATTTTACTTTTTTTCTAGCAAGGCGTCGATGGCCTCTAGATATCCGTCAAAGCCTTTACCTTCTATCGTCTTAAAAGCAAAATTTTTAACGAAGGATATTCGTCTAAAATCTTCTCTATCGCTAACTGCCGTAATATGCACTTCAACTGTAGGTATATTTACCGCTTTTAACGCATCCAAAAGAGCAACACTCGTGTGCGTATACGCACCAGGGTTAATCACTATCCCGTCGAACTTACCTAAGGCTTTTTGGATCTTCGTGACTAACGCCCCCTCGTAATTTGACTGATAGAATTTTACCTTTACGCTTTTTTTATCCGCGTGCGACTTGATTAGAGAAATAAGTGCCTTATAACTCTTTTCACCGTATAAGGATTTTTCCCTTACTCCAAGCATATTTAGGTTTGGTCCGTTTATAACTAATATCTTCATAGTTCTTCTATCACTCCTTTTATAGCGTCTTGAATATCTCCGTCGTTATCGATACTTTTATCCGCAAGTTTTTCATAAAGATTCCCTCTTTCTTCGTAAAGTTTCTTTACTGCCGAAAGATCTTTAGAAAGCGGTCTATCGCAAGTTGCAAGTTTATCTATCGATCTTTTAATATAAAATACTTTTGAATTGCGTTTTATATAAAACTCGTTTTCTTTTCTCTTGACTATTCCGCCGCCCGTAGAGATAACTTTTCTAGATTCTTTACCTAGGTCCTTTATAACTTCGGTTTCTAATTCTCTAAACTTATCTTCTCCAAACCCAGCAAAAATCTCTTTTATAGGCATTTTCGCCCTTTCTTCTATCAATAAATCGGTATCAACAAACTCTCTACCAAGTTCTTTGGCAATAGCCTTTCCTATCGTACTTTTACCACATCCTGGCATGCCTATAAATAATACGTTTAATTGATCTTTTTCTATTTCTGAAAGAATCTTTTCAATTACGTTATCCGAAATCTCTTTGCCCGTAAATAATTCGCTCGCATACTTTGCTTGAGCGACAAGCATAGGTAGTCCGTTCGTATATTTCAAGCCTTTTTCTTTTGCCAAATATAAAAGTTTGGTCATCGACGGATTATATACGGCGTCAACCACACCCGAAAGTTTACTAAACCCGTCTAGATCAATAGGGCTTTGTTCTGTGTTTGGATACATACCAACGGGAGTTGTGTTAATAATAATCTCGACGTCTTTTTGCTCTTTATAGTTTTCGTAATTTATCTCGCCCGAACGCGAAACGATTACAATTTTTTTCGCACCCAAAGACTTAGCCACGGCAATTGCCGTTTGGCTAGTTCCACCGCTACCGAGAATCATTACCACCTTGCCCTTAACTTCTATATCTGCACGACGAATCGCAAAAATCATTCCAAGAAAATCGGTGTTGTATCCGTACGATTTTCCGTCTTTTTTAACGACCGTATTTACCGCGCCTATATCTTTTGCATCCTTAGCCACGTGGTCTAAATATTGAATTATTTCCCTCTTGTACGGAATAGTCACGTTAAAGCCCGAAACGGCGCTTTCTAAAAAACTTTTTAGATTTTCGCTTTCTAGCTCAATAAGATCGTATCTATAATCGCCTAAATAAGCGTGAATAGTCTTGCTATAACTGTGCTTTAGCGTTCTTCCGATAAGAGCGTATTTCTTATTTTCCATTACCTATTTATTATTCTATTTCTTCGTATGCGCCAAGGAATACGAATTGTTCGGTTGAATTGTCAAGTTCCGAGATAAGGTTTTGAACGCCTTTATTTTTTACGTCGCAATTAAAGTCAAAATAGAACATAAATTCAAAAGGCGAACCAACTATCGGCCTAGACTCTAGTTTAGTTAAGTTTATGCCGATATTTGCAAACTTTGAGAGTAATTTGTTTAGGCTTCCCGGTGTGTTTTGAGGAAGAGTGGTCATAATGCTAATCTTTTTAGCGTCTTTATAAAATTCCATTTCTTTAGCGATCAAGATAAAGCGAGTGTAGTTGTAACTACTATCTTGAACGTTGGTGTCAAGAAGTTTTAATCCGTATAAATCGGCACTTTCCCTTGAACAAATGGCAGCAATATCATCTCTACCGCTCTCGGCAACCGCTTTGGCTGCAAGTGCCGTGTTGGGATAAGCAGTAATTTTAACGTCCTTAAATTTTTCAAGGTAATATTTGCATTGAGCGATTGCTTGTTCGTGAGAGATGATCTCTTTGATATTATTTATATCGGTATTTTTGCCGGCAACTAAATTGTGCGTGATAGATAGTTTAATACTTCTTACGATATAGAATCTGTGCTTTTTCATAAGATCGTAAACTTGGTTTACAGAGCCTGCAGAACTATTCTCTATCGGGAGCACGCCGTATTTACAAAATCCTTTTTCTACGGCTTGAAATACTCCGTCGAAGTTCTTAAAATACGTAATATCGGCAAGTTCGAAAAGCCTATCCGCCGCAATTCCCGAATAAGCGCCTGCAATCCCTTGGCAAGCGATCTTTGCTTTTACGGGAAAATCTAGTTCGCCCTTTAATAAAGATGCACGAATCTTATTCGCAACGTCCGACTGTCTTTCCACGTTTATGGTTTGATAAGCTTTACTCGTTTCAAAAATCGCCTCGAAAACTCTCTTTAAATAAACTTGTTCGCTATTATCCACCTTTTCACTAACGCGAAGAAGTATCTTTTTTTCTCTTTCAGGGTCGTTTACCGACGCTCCACTCTCTTTTTTTACTCTAGCGACTTCTTTTACGAGCGCCATTCTTTCGCCGTAGAGAGTGGCGATTTGATCGTCTATTTGGTCGATTTTACTTCTTATTGAATCTAGTCCCATTATTTCACCTCTAAATTAGATCGTAAATCGCTATCGACGCGATTGCTTCTATTACGGGAACTGCACGCGGTACAATACACGCGTCGTGTCTGCCCTCTATTTTTAATTTTACGTTTTCTTTGCTTGTTAAGTCTACACTATCTTGCTCTTTTGCGATTGACGGAGTAGGTTTTATTGCAACCCTAAAGGTTATCGGCATGCCGTTTGAAATACCGCCGTTTATTCCGCCGTTATGGTTGGTTTTAGTTATAACTTTTCCGTCTTTATAATAAAATCCGTCGTTCGCCACGCTTCCGCGCATTGACGTTAAGCTAAACCCTTCGCCAAATTCTATACCTTTTACCGCAGGAACTGCAAACGCCAAACGAGAAATAAGCCCTTCAATACTGTCGAACATATATTCTCCAACGCCAACTGGAATACCAGTTATTACGCAGTCGATAGTTCCGCCCACCGAGTCAAGATCCTTGCTCGCTCGTTCAATTTCGTTTAACATCTTTTCTCTATCTTCGCTATCGATTACGGGAAAAGATTGATCGAGAGAGTTGTAATCAAAATTGTCGTCTAAATCGGCATAAGTCTTTCCGCTTACGCTACTTATTTTAGAGATAAATGCGTATACGTTTATTCCTTTTTCTTTTAACAACTCTTTGCAAATACCGCCCGCAATACACATAGGCGCGGTCATTCTACCCGAGAATTTTCCACCACCACGGTAATCGTATCCATCGCCATATTTTTGCCACGCGACGTAGTCTGCGTGCGCAGGGCGTGGAATTTTCACCGTCTTTTCGTAATCCGAACTTCTTTGAGAGAGATTTTTTATTACTGCTCTAAATCCGTTTTCTAAAACCCCGTCCTTATATCCGTCGGTAATTATAAACTCATCAGATTCTAATCTTTTAGTAGAATAAACTTGCTTTTTGGCGCGTCTTCTATCGAGTAAATTCTTAGTTTCGTTAAAGCTTACTTTCTTTCCGCCAAGACCGTCGATTTTTACACCTATTTCAGGCGCGTGCGACGCACCGAAAATTTCGATTTTAAGTTTATTTCCCGTGAAAACCGAAGTATTATTATCGTTAAATTTCATAGGCAATACCACCTAGTTTTTTATAATCGTCAAAGAAAGTGGGGTACGATTTGTTTACGGCTTCTGCGTTAGTTATAACGCTCTCTCCCTCGCAAAGCGCAGCAAGTATACTCGTACTCATAACTATTCTATGATCGTTAAAAGAGTCAACCTTGCCACTTGAGGGTTTTCCGCCACGAACGAAAAGATTTTCGCCGTCGCTATAAGCGCTTATACCAAAGGCTTTTAGCATGCTTATAACCGTTTCCACTCTATCACTTTCTTTAATTTTTAGCCTTTTGATGTTTCTAATAACCGATTCTCCGTCGGCATACGCCGCTAAAACAGAGGCAATCGGCACGAGATCCGGACAGTTTTCCGCATCAAACGAAAATGCACGTAAATTAGATTTTTCCACGATTATTTCGTCTCTTTTTACGTCGACTTTAGCGCCCGCCATACGAAGTATATCAAGAATATATTTGTCGCCTTGAGAACTGTTCACGTTTAGTCCCGTCATCAACACCTTTCCCGAAATTGCGCCGTACACTAGAAAGAACGCCGCGTTAGACCAGTCCCCTTCGGGCGTGATTTTGCCAACGAACTTTTGGTTTCCGTAAACGTAAAATCCGTATTCAGTTTTATCCACCTTTACACCAAATTTTTCTAATACTTCTAGCGTAATATCCACGTAAGGCGCACTAGATAACGGGGTGGTTAATATAATTTTGCTATCTCCGTCAAGCGACGGCAAAGCCATAAGCAATCCCGAAACGTATTGAGAACTTACGTCTCCGCGAATTTTATACTCTCCGCTACGAAGTTTTCCGCAAACTTTTATCGTCTTTCCGCTTTCTATTTTAGCGCCGTTTTCAGTTAAAACTCTAATCAATTCGTCGTTCGGTCTTTCCATAAGACGAGCGCTTCCCGAAAGTATAAATTCTCCGCCAACGCTTGCACAAAACGGAATTAAAAATCTTAAAGTCGAACCCGATTCGTTGCAGTCGAGATTTTTCTCGCCACGTTTTACCGCGTTTAAGGCGTTTGCCGTCACTAAAATATCGTTAGAGGTAAAATCTCCGTATCTATCGAGAATTTCTTCGCCCGAAAAATACGAACATATTGCAATTCTATGCGCGTACGATTTAGACGCGATTGCAGATATTTCCCCTAACGCAAGGCTCTTTTTTATTGCTACGTCCATTAGAAATACTCCTTAACGTGGTCAAGTTTGACCTTGATAAGTTTTATATCCTCAACGTTTGACGGCATCACTAACGTTATGTCGTCACCGCTCCTTTTTTTATCTTGAGAAATTTTTGAATAAATTTGAGCGAGCGTGAACGGGCAATCCTTTAGCACTCCTTGTTTTCCTATCAAAGAAAGGATTTTATCGTAACTTTCCGCACTCATTATTTTGCTTTTTTTTGCGCCGTCAAGTATTATTTTTAAGCCCATACCAACCGCTAGTCCGTGTGAAATCTTGTAATCGCTAAGTTTTTCTATGGCGTGCGCGGGGGTATGCCCTAAATTCAAGTACTTTCTAATCCCCATTTCAAACTCGTCTTCTTCAACGACCATTTTTTTGTAGTTTAAGCATTGGTAAACGAGTTCGTTTATATCGACGTGGTCGGCGCTTAAAACGTTATAAACTTTTTGAGTTAAAATAGCGTATTTGCAAACTTCACCCATACCGTCAAGATAAGTATCCTTAGACAAGGTATTAAGCGTATCCGTATCGCAAACTACGAGTGAGGGTTGTTTGAACGCTCCCACTAAATTTTTACCCGCGTCAAGATCAACGGCGGTCTTTCCTCCAACCGACGAATCGACTTGCGCCAAGAGAGTGGTTGGCACTTGAATATATTTAACGCCACGAAGATACGTCGCAGATGCAAAACCTGCCATATCGCCGACTACTCCACCGCCAAGCGCCACGATCGCATCAGTACGCGTAAGTTCGTTTTTAGCTAAAAAATTTAAAATTTCGCAATACGTATTTAGATTTTTACGTTCTTCGCCGTGAACGAACGTAAATTTAACGACGCTAAAATTCTTACTTTCAAGCGATTCTATTACCTTTTTTGAATAAAGATTATCCACGGTGTCGTCGGTGATAACGGCTACTTTACACGGACTTAAAACCGTACTCATAAGTTCACCCAAGCGATCTAGTAGTCCACCGCCTATTAAAACGTCGTATTTGCTAGACGCATTAACCGTGATTTTTTTTACGATACTATTTTGCATTGTTTTTTTCCCTTCTCATCTTCTCGGATAAGAGTTTTCTTTCGTTACCGTCGGCAAGTAAGCTTTTCATTTTGTCGACGTCTTTATTTTTTAACGCCTCTTTATATTCGGCTAAATGTTTTATAAAAGAATCGAGTTCTTCGACCAAATAATCAGAGTTGTCAACCGTGAGTTCTGCCCACATTTGCGGAGACAATCTAGCAACTCTCGTCATATCTCTAAAGCTACCCGCCGAAAAGCCCAAGTATTCACTTGCCCTATCGCTTTTAATATACGAACTAGACACTAAATGAGCAAGTTGAGAAGTAAAGGCTATTATTTCGTCATGCTTATCGGCAGTAGTTATAACCACGTCGCCAAAGCCGAGCGACAACGCGTAATTTTTTAGCATTGAAAGAGTTTTGATCCCTGCGTTTACGTTAACGAGTATCATTGACGCTCTATCAAAAAGCGTTGAGGTCGAATGGTTTACGCCCGAAAATTCACGCCCCGCCATGGGGTGAGCACTAATAAATTCGAGGTTTCTATACTCTTTAGAAAGAGCGTGCATTTGTCTAACGATTCTTCTTTTATTGCCACAACAATCAACGACCAAGCACCCGTCCTTTAACTTCGGGCAGTATTCACTTAAACATTTTTCTAAGGCGTTAGGATATAGCGATAGGAATAAAACGTCTAAGTCTTTAACGTTTTCGTCGTTTAACTCATGATGATATGCCTTTAGAAGTCTACCGTACGTCATTGCGTTTTTATCGATATCAAACGCGTAAACCTCGTCGGAAGTCTTATTTATGATAGCGCGACCTAGCGATCCCCCTATCAATCCTAAACCTATAATGCCAATCTTCATAAAAATACTAATTTTCCTTTCCGTCGTAAACTTTATCAACTATGGGAAGCATAGTCTTGATCTTTGCCATAAGATGAGTAAATTGTTCGGGGTTAAGCGATTGTGCACCGTCACATAATGCGCGACGTGGATCGTTGTGAACTTCAATTATAAGTCCATCCGCCCCAGCGCCTACCGCTGCAAGCGACATGGGTTCAACGAGCTTGGCAACGCCCGTTGCGTGACTTGGGTCGATAATTATAGGCAAATGCGTTTTATCCTTTAATACGGGAACGGCTGAAAGATCGAGAGTATTTCTCGTCATGGTTTCAAACGTTCTAATACCCCTTTCACAAAGGATAACTTCCGAGTCCCCTTCAGACATAATATATTCGGCACTCATTAAAAGTTCTTGAAGCGTATTCGCAAGACCACGCTTTAAGAGTATGGGCTTTCCCGTCTTACCCACTTCTTTAAGAAGTTCAAAGTTTTGCATGTTTCTCGCACCCACTTGAATAACGTCTACGTCACGGAATAAATCCAAGTGAGAAACGCTAGTAAGTTCGGTAACGATAGGAAGACCCGTTTCGGCTTTTGCCTTTAATAAAAGTTCAATACCGGTATCTTTTAGTCCTTGGAAGGCGTATGGAGAAGTTCTAGGTTTAAATGCACCACCGCGAAGCATAGTTGCGCCGGCTGCTTTTACCGCCTCGGCAACTTCAATAATTTGAGCCTCGGATTCAACCGAACAAGGACCTGCGATAACTTGGAAATTTTTACCGCCGATTACGTGCCCACCAACAGTCACGGTTGAATCGCCAGGGTGGAATTTTCTATTCGCGTTTTTATAAGGCTCTTGAACACGTTGAACTTGTTCAACGATATCAAGAGAAGATAATAGGTCGATATCGACCTTACTCGTATCCCCAATAAGTCCTAAAACAGTCGAGTGTTCACCACGGCTTAGATGAATATCAACGCCGAGATCTTTTATCCAATCGACAAGGTTATTAAGTTGAGTTTGTTCACAAGAATTTTTTACAACGATGATCATAATACTTCTCCAAGAAAAAAATTAAAAAGGCTTTGCAGTAATCACTACAAAGCCTTCGGTTTACATTTACACGCAAAAACGTACGCAAGAGTAATTACTAAAGCGATATTGAAAACCCATTATAAAAGTAAAAATAAAAGTAAGAATTGATTTTTTTCATAGTTTTTGCTCCAAATTACCTTAATTATACTACTGTGATTTTTGACTGTCAAGTGATTTTTTAAATAAATTAACCTCTAAACTACATTTTTTAAAGCAAAACGGCTCTTAAAAATTAAGAGCCGTTTTTTGGGGTTTTAGTATGAATTTAAAAGTTGTACGTAATATTCGTCTAAATGTTTGCCACTACTTTCAGTTAATAGTTCTTCGGTGGTCATTTCTTTAATGACCTTGCCTGCGTGTATAACACAAAAGCGCGTAGCAATTTTTGCAAGTTCGTCTAAAATATGACTTGAAACTAAAACGGTAGTCCCCTTTTCTTTAGAAATTCTACGAATAATATTATTTATTTCGTTTATTCCTTGGGGATCTAGACTGTTTATGGGTTCGTCTAAAATCAAAAGATCAGGTTCTCCCATTAAGGCAAGGGCAATTCCAAGGCGTTGTTTCATACCCATAGAAAATTTACTCGTCCTTTTCTTTCCCGTGTCGCCAAGCCCAACGAATTCTAGCAATTCGTTGATCTCTTCTTTGGTCTTTTTTAATCCGAACAAAATTGACTTTGCTTTCAAATTATCGAAAGCGCTCATATCCCCATAAATACCAGGTGATTCGATTAAAGCGCCAATTTTAATCTTGTCCGTACATTCAAAATCAATTTGTCCGCTCGTTGGCTTAACAAGTCCTAAAATAAGTTTTAAAAGGGTTGTTTTTCCAACGCCGTTATTACCGACGATTCCATAAATTTCGCCTTTTTTTACCGATAAATCAAGTCCGTTTAAAACGACTTTTTTTCCAAAAACCATAGTAAGGTTTTTTATTGATATTAAATTGTTCATTTTTAGTCTCTCCTAAGATGCTTTAAATCTTTTTCTTTTTGTATAGTAGATAGCTCCATAGGAATGATGTTATAGCGGATATTGTCGCCATTATTCTTGGAATCAAGGTTGCGTAATCGTTTCTTGCCAGGACTCTAAAGTCCATTATTCTTATAGTCCACATTTCCTCAATCGGCTTAAAGCTATATATCACACTTTCAATTATACCTATACATTTAGATTGAAGATATAAAAACCAAGGCAAAATGATCAAAAATGCAATATACTCTTTCTTAAACAAGAAACCAAAGAACATGGTAACTATTCCAACGTTAACAAGGCTTAATGTGGTTAAAAGTCCTTTTCGGCAATAATCCCAAGGGGTCTGTGTCGTTTGCCCTGGCAGAAACCCCCAAAAAGCCCCCACGCCAAATAAATAAACAAAAACTATCGTTAGCAAGAAGAATATTAGTTGATAAAGAAACACATACAAAACTACAACTATACATTTAGATAAAACGTACTTTAATTTGCCTATTTCAGTATAAAAATTTTTAACGTAACCATTAGAAAAATCTTTACACACGAATAATGTTGTAAAAAGGATTACTAGTACGTCTAAATTATTTGTTTTGCCCACAAAATATTCTAACACTCCAGATTGTGAGTTGAAAATAGCAAATTGTGAAATAAACACCGCCAATTCAACTATAAGTGATATTATCGTTATCCACCATATACTTTTAGATTTTAGAACTTTATATAGGTCGAATTTTAAGCAGTTTAACATAGTTGTCTCCTATTTTAGATCTTCTTCTTTTTGTATAGCAAATAGCTCCACAAAAAGGCTGTTACACTATAAAATACTAGTAAAACATACTGCCCAAAACTATCTGCAAAAATTCCAGAAGGGTTAGCGTAATTCATATTAAACAATCCGATTTCTCTAAAATCTACAAGAACTATTTGCGGATAATACAAATTAGAAATGTCTTTTGCAATAGTTGCATTCAGGAAATTCATAACAGGTCCTGGTTGCAAATATAGCGTCCAAGGTAATAAAGTTAGCAATACCAAGTACTCTTTTTTTAATGCAAAACATATAAACAACACAACAACACATTGCGTAAATGTTACCGCAAATCTCCATAGTGTTTTACCAAGAAATCTTGTCAATGTATATGTCTCATTGGAAAACTGAGCACATCCAAAAATATATATACTTAATATGCAAAGCAAAAAATATGCAACAAGAAATGTCGATATAAATATTAAAATGGCAATCAACTTAGAAATAACATATTTAATTTTGCTAAACATTGTATAAAAATTTTTAGCATAACCGCTAGTAAAATCTTTGCAAACAAATAATATAGTTACTATTTGACTCAATAATTCGCAAGAAAGATTTCCTGTTTCCTCAAACAAACCAAAGACCACATCGTTTGAAAGACTTTTATATTTCATTAAAACGGAAAATACAAGGTCCAATAAAAATGAAATGGCGACTATGATGATTATGCTTTTAGTTTTTACAAGCTTAAACAAATCAAACCTTAAGCAATTTAACATAGCTGTCTCCTACTGATAATCAATTGACGTGGTAAAATACATTTGATCTGTTTCTTTATCTGGGAAAAGACCACCATAATCTTCCGTACTTAAGCTACCACTATTCGAACAATTAGTAATATAGAACGTTGTTCCACTATAGACTTCACCAACTATGCCAGCGGTCCTAGCAGTTCCCATCCAACCTGTACATTTTGAAGCAATTGCCCCACTATTAGAACAAAAGTCTATCGTACCGCCACTCATATATCCTGCAATACCACCCGCAACACCGCTGTATCTGCCGCCTACAATTGTTGAAGAATTCGTGCAATTTTTTATAGTTGCTCCACGCGCAAGCCCAACCAATCCGCCAACAAAGGCTATACCGTTAGTATTACAATCGTATTTTACAGTTCCGTTTTGAACGTGGACGTTATCTAGCGTGCCTGCGCAAAAACCCGCCACTGCTCCAACAAATACCCTTGTACTTGAATTATCAACTTCTGGGCCGGTAAGGTTAATATTTGAATAAGCAAGCTTTAGGTCTTTAACTTTACCTTTATCTCCTATGTATCCAAAAAGTCCATAATATATTCGGTTATTTTGCTCAGCAACGTCGTTAGATCTTCTTAAACCGCTAATGGTATAATTATCACCATCTAGTTCGCCTTGGAAAGGCGTATCTTTATAATATCCGCCAATAGGATTCCAATTCAATATAGCCATTTCAATATTGTTTCTAAGCTTAAATTTACAACCCATAAATTTGCGGATATTACTTAGATTAGTTTCGTTCCAAATTAAGAAAGGATTCTCCGCAGAACCATTCCCGCCATAAAAATCTAGTTGATTTTCTGCTTGATATTTATAGCGGTAAGTTCTTTCTATATCTTCGTATAAATCAGTAAAACAACTCTCTAAACCACTTGCAAGCGCCGTATATTCATCAGGTAATATATCCCAAATAGGAATAAGTCCACCTTCTGCAAAGTCTACTAGTTTTGCTTGAGCCACAGGATAGCCATCTCTATATTCTTCTGCCCACGCTTCATAAGAATCAGCAAAGGACGACAAACTTAAACCCGATAAAATTACGTTAGAGGAAGTTTGGGTTATAAACTGTGAATAAATATCCTCTACGCTATAGCTTGTGGAGTGAAGTTCGCCTAACGCCGTTGTTACACTTACGTCGGTTATAACAGAAAACGCCACGCCCGTTCCCACCGACACACCTAAAGCAGTACCAACGTCTGAATTTACAACTACTTCATTAGAAAGATATACGTAGGTCGCCGATATTCTCGCGCCGTGAACAGTTTCTCCTATTATATGCGTTCCATATTTATAAAGAAAATCTTGATATGTTATAACGCCTTGTTCCAAATTTTCTAAATCATTTAAAAACTCCGTAGAAAAACAATTTGCATACGTTGATTTGTTTTCATATCCATTTAGATAATAATTTATAGAATTTGCTTTGTGCGTAAAGTTATAATAATATTTATACGTATTCTCTTCATAAGTAGATGTTTCAACAACAGATAGTTGTGCATCAACACTTGCAAAAAAGAAACCCACTCCTGCACCTATACTAAAACTATAACTACACGAGTCCATTAACTGTGTTGCGTTTGACGTGGACACCGCCTTCGTTATATTGTCTTCGGTTGGAGTTCTTGAACTATAACTTAACGCATTAAGTTTTGTTAAATCAAGCACATAGTTGCTTACTTCATAAGAAGAAGGCGAAGTCGCCGTTAAAACGTTTATATTCCGTCCTAAGCCTTCTCTTCTTGCAGTTTCTTCTTCTGTTAGATTAGAATCTTCTTGCATTACTGCTTCCGATTCTATTTCTTGTGCAAGTACTTTCTTGCCCATTCCCTTAAATCCAAAGGACGTTATTAAAAATAAACATCCTATGAGTGTTATAATCATTAGTAAGCGTTTCTTTCTAGTTATTGTCATAATAACCCTCCATAGATTTTTTTGTTGCTTTAGCACAAGATTTGATATAAGATTTTAGTACACATAAAACCAGTAAAAAAATTTATTAAACCTTTGGAATGCACCTCCTTTGTTTAATTAGCCTTTTTATTATATAATAACTGATGATTTTAACTTTGTCAATATGTATTTTAAAAATAAAAGCGGTCTTACGAGTGCACCCCGTAAGACCGCTTTTAAAAATTGATAAGGTAAGGTTTAAATTATCTTTTCTGTATAAATTTTGGTGTAAATTTCTTTATATTTGTCTATATAGAACAAATTCGTTCCGCTAGTCGTTACTGCGGCAGTACCTGCGGCAACCGCATGCCTTAATAGTTCTGGCATGGGTAGTCCGTCTGACAACGCCACGCACGACGCCGCCACCATGCAGTCCCCTGCGCCAACGGTAGAGTTTACCGCAACCGACGCGCTCTTACAAAAATAGCTATCAGTTCCGTTGGTTAATACCGCGCCGTCCGATCCTAAAGATAAAAGCACGTTTTGAACACCCCTATCTAGATACGCTCTACATAGTTTTACCATGTCCTTAAGGTCGGTAACCGTAGTATCGGTAAAACTTTCAAGTTCTCTTAAATTAGGTTTTGCCATGAAAAGTTCTCTACTACCGATCGCCGATAACATATTGTCCTTTTCGGTATCGACTATAACTTTTACCCTTTTCGGGATTACGCTTAACACTTCTCCGTAAAATTCGCTCGATACGCCTTTAGGCAAACTTCCGCTCATTACGGCAATTTCCGATTCTTCGGACAAGGTTTTTACTAGTTCGATTAGTTCTAGTTGCTTTTCCCTTTTAACGGTTTCGCCACGGTCGTTAATTTCGGTTAACATTGACCTTTTATCTATTATCTTATAGTTTACTCTGGCGCTACCGCTATTATATACGAACTTGTGCTTTACTCCCTCTTTATCGAGGTTGTGTTCAAACATTTTGCCATGTGCGTCGAACATAAAACCCGTCGCAAAACTATCTCTCCCAAGTCTTGCTACGCCCATCGCAACGTTTAATGATTTGCCCGAATAGGTTTCTACTTTGTTGTCTATTCTATTGAGTTTACCTACGTTTAGACTGTCAAGTTCTATGGTGCAGTCTATACTTGGATTCGGGCATATTGATAGTATCATTTTTTACTCCTTAACACTCGCTTTTTGCGTTTACGTGTTATTATTTATTTGCTTCGGCAATGATTTTCTCTTGTGCAGAGAACGGAACGTCTTCATAGCGTAAGAATTCCGCTTCGAATTTTCCGCGACCTTGCGTCATGCTCCTTAAGTCAGTTGCATACTTTAACATTTCCGCAAGAGGAGCTTCGGCTGAAATTACTTGCAAGCCGTCTATAGTTTCCATGCCTAAAATACGACCGCGACGTTTATTCATATCCCCTAAAATATCGCCCGTATAGGTGTCTGGCACGGTAATCTTATACGCATATACCGGTTCTAAAATTACGGGTTTTGCACGACGTACGCCGTCGTCAAACGCAAGTTTTGCCGCCGATACGAACGCAACTTCTTTACTATCTACGGGGTGTTCTTTTCCGTCAAATAACGTACACTTAAGGTTTACCATCGGGTATCCCGCTAGAACGCCTTTTTGCATAGCTTCTCTTAAGCCTTTTTCCGCAGCCACGGCAAACGGTTTACTTACCGCGCCACCAACTATTGCGTTTACAAACTCAAATTCACCGTCAGCCGCGCCCGGTTCAAACTTAATGTTTACAACGCCGAACTGACCTGCGCCACCCGATTGCTTTTTATGCTTTCCTTCGGCTTCCGCAACGCCAGTAATAGTTTCCTTAAACGCAACCTTGGGATCGCGAAGTACCGCTTCACAACCGAATTTAGATTTTAATTTCTTGCAAAGAACGTCTAGTTGGGTTTCGCCTTGTCCGCGAATAACCATTTCGCCCGTTTCTTTATCTTTTTCAACCTTAAATGTTAAATCTTCTTCGGCAAGTCTATTTAAACCTTGGAATACTTTGTCTTCCTCTCCGCTCTTAGCCGCAGAAATCGCCATGGTAAGTACGGGTGTGGGCAACGGTATTTCATAATATTTGATCTTATATGATTCGTCGCACAAAGTATCGCCTGTGTTGGTATTGTTAAGTTTATTAACTGCGCCGATATCTCCGGCAACGAGTTCGTCAACTACTTCTTGCTTTTTACCTTTCATTACGTATAACGTATTGATACGTTCTTTTTCGCCCGTCGTTGAATTATAAACGGTCATACCGCTCTTAAGCGTTCCCGTAAATACTCTTATCATGTTGAGTTTTCCTACGAAAGGATCGGCAACGGTCTTAAATACTTGTCCCGAGAAAGGTTTATTAACGTCACACACGATCGATTGAACTTCGCCAGCTCCGTCAGTTGCAAGAACGGGTCTTCTTTCCATCGGTGACGGCAACAAGTCAACTATTTCATACATTAAATTAATAACGCCCATATTTTGAAGAGCCGAACCACCCATAATCGGAATCGTGTCGCCAACCGTTAAACCTTGTCTTACACCGGCAACGATTTCGTCGTTGGTAAGTTCGCCTTCAGATAGATATTTATCGAGAAGTGCCTCAGACGTTTCTGCCGCAGCCTCGGTAAGGGTTTCTTTCAAAATTTGAACGTCTTGAACCATATTTTCAGGAACGTCGATAGGATTTCTTCCGCCCGGCGTAAACTCAAAAGCCTTGCCTGAAATAACAGATACGTAACCTTTCATCTTTCCATCGCGAATAATGGGAAGATGCGTAGGCGATATTCTCTTTCCGTATTTTTGGTGGAAAGCTTCTACGGTTGCAACGTAATTTGAATTTTCTTTGTCTATACCGTTTACGAAAATCATAAGCGGAATACGACGACGCAAGCAATAATCGATAGCTTTTTCAGCGCCTACCGATACTTCGCCAGACGCGTCCGCAACGAGCACTGCCGAACCAACCGCACGAACGGCTTGTTCAAATTCGCCCTCAAAGTCGAAATAACCCGGCACGTCTACGATATTGATCTTAACGTCTTGCCAATAGGTGTTTGCACACGCCAAAGAAATCGATATTCCTCTAGCCATTTCTTGCTCGTCATGGTCCATTACGGTGTTTTTATCCGTAGTTTTACCAATTCTGTCTATGCTCTTGCCGTTAAAAAGCATAGCTTCGGCAAGTGACGTCTTACCCTCTCCGCTATGCCCTATAATTGCAACGTTTCTAATGTTTTCAGATGTGATTTTAGCCATATATTTTGTCCCCCTTTTTTGTTTACTCTAAGTAAACGGTCGCCTCCCGCGACTAAATTTATTATATAACATTAAATCTCACTTTTCAAGGGGGTTTTAAAAATTTGTTATTATATTTTCTTCTATCAATAATCTTCGTCGTCTATTTCGCATCCGCCCGACAACGCGGAAAAATCTACGCCAATCGTAAAATCCTCTTTGCCACACGAAGGTTTTGGCGGACACAGAGGCTTTGGCGGACACTGGGGCTTTGGCGGGCACTGAGGCTTTGGCGGTTTACAATTTTCTTCTATACTAGGCGTGCAAGTTTCTCCGCAATTTATGTTTACCAGTATTACGTCTCCGCCTATCTTGATTATTTTACTTCTATCTATATATATTTGTTTGCGATCGAATATTTTCGAAAAAAACCCCTTGCGACCTGGGACGTATATCCCCGTCAGTATTCCTTTAGGAAAACTCAGTCTTAAATCGGATATACGCCCCAAACAACTCCCGTCAGCAACGTTAACGACGTCTCGTTTACTCAATTCATTATACGTTAATTCCATACTCCATTATATGCAAAAGATTTTTCGTATAATACAAAACGCCCCGAATTTAGGGCGTTTTTATAATTGCAAACGTATCGTTATGTTTTTATTAATTCTTTAATTAAGAAGTTTTGTCAAATACAAGGCCTTATTCTAAATTTTCTAATTCGTCAAGCCAAATTTTGCTTACCGCGTCACTAGGCATCTTCCACGCGCCTCTTGGCGATAGCGCTACCGAGCCAACTCTCACACCGTCCGGCACACACGAACGCTTAAATTGTTGATTAAAGAATCTTCTAACGAAAATCTTTAACCATTTTAGTATCGTTTGGTTATCGAATACGTCGCTAAAGGTATGCTTTGCAACGTAATAAACTTTTGCGGGAGAAAATCCCCTATTTATTAGATGATATAAGAAGAAATCGTGTAGTAAATATGGTCCTACTATATCTTCAGTTTTTTGCGAAATATCTCCGCTATCAGGCGGTAAGAGTTCGGGGCTTACGGGCGTGTCTAAAACATCTAAAAGCACGGCTTTTAGTTTGCCTTTACCCTTTAACGCAACGTGTTCCACGAGTGCGCGAACGAGCGTTTTGGGAATATCTGAGTTAACGCCGTACATAGACATATGGTCGCCGTTGTAAGTTGCCCAACCGAGCGCAAGTTCGGATAGATCTCCCGTACCTAAAACCATGCCGTTATTCATATTCGCTATATCCATTAAAACTTGCGTACGTTCTCTCGCTTGCGCGTTTTCGTAGGTAACGTCCAAAACTCCTTCTTCGTGTTTGATGTCTTTTAGATGTCTAATAACTGATTTAGAAATATCCACTTTTAATAGTTTTGCGCCTAGTGCTTTTGCAAGCTTTATAGCGTTATCTAGCGTTCTAGAAGTCGTTCCAAAACAAGGCATCGTAACGGCTAAAACGTCAGATGGATTTCTTCCTAATTCCTTTATCGCCATCGACGCAACTATGATAGCAAGGGTTGAATCTAGCCCCCCTGAAAGCCCTAAAACTATAGCGTTTGCATTAGTATGCGCAATTCTCTTTTTTAAGCCGTGCGTCTGCATGGCTAAAATTTGACCTAACCTATACTCTTTTTCACTTTCGGTCGGAATAAAAGGCGTTTTCTTATAACTTCTTTCAAGTTCCGCCCTTTCATTGTTTACCGAAAATGACACGTAGTCGTACTCGTCGTCAAGATTTATTCCGTCGCACTTTTTGCTCTTTATTTGCGAAATATATTCAACGTCAATATCCGCAAATAAATATTCTTTATCAAAAGGTTTATTTTCGGCAACAACCTTCCCGTTTTCAACGGCGAGCTTATATCCGCCGTATACCTCGTCGGTGGTAGATTCTCCATCGCCCGATTCACACACCAAATACGCGCAAGGGCTTTTTTGAGAAATCGCCGTGGCTAAATTTTTTCTATATTCATCTCGTCCGATTATTTCGGAAATTGAGGAGGGATTAACTATAACGTTTGCGCCGTTAGATACGTGAAATAAACTTGGAGATAAGTCGCAAGCGTTTTCCGCGCCGAGTTCTGCGCTTATAGTTAAAGAGGATTTTTCTACGTCTTCTAAAATAATTTTACTGCCAAATAAAACGTCTTCGCCGTCAAAATTATAAAGCAAATTTTTTCCGCTAAAAGAATTAAAAATTTTCGCCTTGTCACCTTCAAGCGCTCTATCAAATTTTTCTTTTGCCACAAACGCCAAAACCTTGCCGTCGCAAATAACCGCAGTCGTCGAATATAATAGGTTTTGCATTTTTACGGGAAGTCCGATGAAAACTAACGCGCTTTTGCCTTTAGTGTAATCTTTGATTTCTTTTAAGCCTTTAAATGCCCCGTCAAGTAGAACTGAAGAATAAAACAAATCTCCGCACGTCGACGAAGTTATTGAAAGTTCAGGGAAAACGATGATCTCTGCACCGTAGTTATAAGCAAAGTCTATTTTTGATTTAATCTCGGTTACGTTATAAGAAATATCCCCTACTTTTACGCTCGGTGAAACCATGCACGTTTTAACAAAGCCAAATTTCATAAAAAACTCCTTTTTTGCGATTTTTTTAATTTTCACATTTTCTATTTTACCTTATTTTTTTAGATTTTGCAATATTTTGAAAAATAAAAAACAGCAATTTTTGCGATTTTTGCAAAAATTGCCGTTTTTGAATATTTGATTTTTACCCTTTAATTTTCTTAATCAAATTAAATATTACACATAAAACCATCATAAGAGCGCATGCGCCAAGTAAAACTATGAAGGTTACGTTCCAACTAAACACTTCGCTTATTCCGCCTAAAGCGTACGTCGTGATTGCACTTCCAACGTAACAAAATCCGTCGATAAGTCCTGCGATTAACCCTGCGTTAACCGTTCTTGAATAAGTCATCGGGAAGATGCAAGTTAAAACGTTATTAACACCCGCCATCGCAACGCTGACCAAAATAAAGCAAATAAGCGTAATTACCCAAAGCGGTAAATCCATGAATATTACGACTAAACCGATAAACACCGCTGCCGAGCCGTATAAAATCCCACACACCCAAACGTAGTCGTGAATTTTTTTATGTATTTGCTGAGCAACTATAGATCCAAGCACCGCAAATAACGGCAAGAACAAGGTTAAAAAGGTTGAAAACGCTTGGTCTAGCGAATATTTTTCTTTTAGTACGGTTGGCATCCACGTTATAGCGCCATCCTTTACGAAGTTGTTAACTACCGCAAATAGCGCAAATAACGAGAACAATAAGAAAAATCCTTTTGGGAAAACTGATTTTTTCTTTTCCGTTACGGGAGATGCGTCCCTGTCTTCTCCGTCGCTTGCAATTCTTTCTTCGTTGCACTTGTTCTTTAGTTTGCTTACGCTTATAAACCATATAAGAGCAATTGCAAAGAGCATGATTGACGCCGAATAAAACATTAGCTTAAACGACATAGCTAAAGCAGAGAACAACGCGCTTAATCCGTATACAATAAAAGTTCCTATAGACGCAGGTATGCTAATCGCCAAAACCGCCATTCTCACGTATTTTTTTGCAAGGCTTATATTTAGTAGCCTTATTAACGACGAAAATAATATCGATTGCCCTGCTCCGTTAAAAAGCCAAAAAACGCACACCAAATAAAAATTGCCACTTGGTGTAAGCCCTACCGCCAAATTCATTAGCGCCGACGTACAAAGCCCTATGGTAATCGCATATTTGGGATTGTATCTTTTGCACAGCAGTCCGTTTACTACTTGCCCTACGCCGTACGAAATAAATAGACACGTGCCGACGATGCCTGCACTCGGCTTATCCACCGAAAAGAAGTCCATAACCATAGGAATATTCGCGTTATACGATAATCTTCCCACGTACGCTAGGCAATAAACGGCAGCGCATAGGAATATCAATCCCCATGCACTTTTACTCGTTTTTGTTCTTTTATTTTTCGTTACTTCCATTTTAAGAATAAATTAGTAAACGTATAAAATTAATCGTCGTATCCGTTGGGGTTTTTAGTTTGCCAATTCATTGCGTCACGGCACATATCGTCAAGATTCTTTTCCGCCTTAAACCCTAAAATTTCGTAAGCCGAAGTAGGATCAGCGTAACATTCGTCAATGTCACCGGGACGACGAGGCATAATTTTATAAGGAATGGGCTTGCCCGTAACCTTTTCAAACGCATGAACCATATCTAAAACGCTATAACCCGTACCCGTGCCAAGATTTACGATAACTAAACCAGGATTTTCTGCAAGTTTATTAACTGCCAAAACGTGGCCTTTAGCGAGGTCTACTACGTGAATATAGTCTCTAACGCCCGTTCCGTCGTGGGTGTTATAATCGTCGCCAAACACGCCAAGTTCTTTTCTCTTTCCTACTGCAACTTGGGTAATGTAAGGACAAAGGTTATTAGGAATACCTTTGGGATCTTCGCCGATCATACCTGATTCGTGTGCTCCAACGGGGTTAAAATATCTTAAGATTGCAATATTGAAGGAGTTGTCAGACGCGTATAAATCTTTAAGAATATATTCGATAAAGAGTTTAGTACTGCCATAAGGATTTGAGGTTGAAAGCGGGAAATCTTCTTTGATGGGTACGCTCTTGGGCTTACCGTAAACGGTAGCCGAGGATGAGAATACTAAATTCTTAACGTTATGATCGCGCATAGCAAACGCTAAAATCAATAAACCTTCGATATTATTTTCGTAATATTCTAGAGGTTTTGCGCAAGATTCTCCAACTGCTTTTAAGCCCGCGAAGTTAATAACCGAGTCGATCTTGTTTTCGTTAAAAATCTTATCTAAAATTTCACGATCTCTTATATCGCCTTCATAGAATTTAACTTTTTTACCTGTAATTTTTTCAACTCTATTAACTGCTTCCATTTTACTGTTCATAAAGTTGTCGATACAAACAACTTCGTGGCCTGCGTTTAAGAGTTCTACCATTGTGTGTGAACCGATATATCCGGCTCCGCCCGTTACTAATACGTTCATTTTTTTGCTCCTTGAATATAATAAAGTTAATTTTTTCTATTTAATTCCGTTCACAGTTAAGAAACGTTCAAAACCTTTAGTTCCGTTTTCGTCATTCTTGAATACCGCGGTGTTATACAAAATGTTTCTACAAGTGTCGTTTACTCTATCCGTAACCGCTTTTTCCGCGCTTTCTATATCCTCTTTTAATCCGTTCTTAACGAGATCTTCTATCATAAATCTATGCGCGTATAAGTAGTTTTCGGGGTTTGATAATTCGTTCATATCGAACTTTTCTTTTCCGCAAAGAATTTCAGCGATCATATAAAGTTGCTTTTTTAATCTTCCGGGAAGAATAAATAATCCCATTGCCTCAATAAGTCCGATACCCTCTTTTTTGATGTTGTGATATTCGGGGTGAGCGTGGAATACGCCGTCGGGATATTCTTCGTTCGTGATGTTGTTGCGAAGAATCATATCGATAACGTATTTATCCCCTATCTTTCTTGCTACTGGAGAGAGAGAATTGTGCTTTACGCCGTCCGTTTCAGCAAAGATATAGCAGTCCTTATCGGTGTAGTTTTCCCAACTTGCAACGATATCCGAAGCAAACGCCTTTATAGCGTTTCTATCTTCACTTTCTAATCTGATTACGCTATTATACCAGTCTACTACGCCCACTTTAACGCTAGGATATTTTGCAGAAGAGTAAGCCTTTTTTACGGGTGCTTTATGCATGGGCATTAAATGACCGCCACCTTGGAAATGCTCGTGATTTAAGATTGATCCGCCGATTATGGGAAGAGCTGCGTTAGAGCCTACCATGTAATTGGGGAAATAATCAACGAAATCTAGCACTTTTGCAATCGTGTCTTCCTTAATATGCATAGGCGAGTGACTTTCAGAAATCGCTATCATATGTTCGTTATAATACGCGTAGGGCGAGTATTGAACGAACCAAGGCTCTCCGCCAAGAGTTAACGAAATAGTTCTTATGTTCTCTCTTGCGGGATGAGTTAAACTTCCTTCAAAGCCCTCGTTTTCTTTACAAAGCAAGCACGCAGGATATTTAGCCTTTTTGGGTGCGGTTAAAAGCTTTGCAATCTCTTTATTATCTTTTTCGGGCTTACTTAAATTGACGGTTATTTCTAAACATCTATCGCCGTCAACGTAATCCCACTTTAAGTTTCTAGAAATCGCAGTCTTTTGCACGTAGTTGTTTTTAACTGAAAGATTATAGAAATATTCACACGCTTTTTCAACGCCTTGTTCTTCTTTAATCTTTCTAAATTCTTCGTTCACTTTTGAGGGAAGCGGAGATAAAATACCCATGATATACGTACTATAAAGGTTCTTATAGGGTTCTTCTACAATTCCTTTTTCTACCACGAACGCCTCTAATTCTTCAACGATTACGTCGGGAACGTCAAGCGTATCGATAAAACTTAAATCGCCCTTATCTTCTGCAGGTTCGTCAAACTTAAATTCTCTTAACAATAGGTTGCGAAAATAAATTTCGTCCCTTTTATTTAAGTGTAAGAATTTTTCGGCGTACTTTAATAGTTTCTCAATTAAAATCTTTCCGTCAATCATGTTGTCTTTGCTCCTTTTTTCCATAATAGTAATAATATTTGCACTCTCTATTCGAGTTAAAAAGTTTCCTGTTTCTATCCGCTTTTTTGCCAAAGCATTTTTCGAATCCAAAATCGCTCGTTATAACGAACGCCGACCACCCGTCTAGCGCCTTGAAAGCCTTTCCAAACGATTTATAGCTTTCCCTCGCCTCGTCTTTGTCGTATACTCTTTCGCCGTACGGCGGATTAGTCACAATCGTGCCGAATTTTAAATCGGTTGAAAACTTTTTAACGTCCTTAACCTCAAACTTTATTTTATCGGCAACACCCGCACGCTCGGCGTGGCGACGAGCAAGTTTTATCGCTTTAGGATCTATATCGCTTGCTAAAATCTCAAGGTCTATATCCCTTTTCTCTTTATCTTTTATCTCTTCAAACGCCCTATCGAATATCTTTTTATCGAAATTCTTCCAATCGTTAAAAGCAAATCTCCTATCTACTCCGCCACCTATATTCATGGCTATTCTCGCCGTTTCTATCGCAATCGTTCCCGATCCGCAAAATGGATCTGCAAACGGGCGGGTTTTATAATAATCGCTAAGTAGCACTAACGCGGACGCGAGAGTTTCTTTTATCGGCGCAATTCCCACCAAATCTCGATATCCCCTTTTATGCAGTCCTGCACCGCTAGTATTGATAAGTAGCGAAACCGTATCTCTAAAGATCGCAAATTCTATCGCGTAGGTTGCGCCCGCAAAATCCAGTCTTGAAACTTTATGCTTTCTTAGAAGTCTTTCTATAATCGCCTTTTGAATAACGCTTTGACACGCCGACACGGCAAATAGTTGACTTCTTACGCATTTTCCGTTAACGAGTATTTTTGCATCGGCAGGAAGATAGTTCTCCCAGTCTAAACTAGAAACGCCCTCAAAGAGATCGTCAAAAGATTTTGCTTCAAACTCTCCCACTTTGATATAAACCCTATCCGCCGTTCTTAAACATAGGTTTAAGCGAGCAACGTCTTCAACGCTACCACTAAAACTTAATGAGCCGTTAACCGCAGGCGGATCAATAACGCCTAATCTTTTGAGTTCACTCTTAAGAGCCTTCTCCACCCCCGTAGCGCAAGTTAAAGTTATATCAAGTTTTTCAGGTAAAAAGCCATATTTCCTCATTATACATATATTCTAGTAGAAATCGAGTAAATAATCAAGTGTTTTTCGAAATTATTAGTTCATAATTTTGAACTAATTAACCTCTTTATAGCATTTTTGCTTTTTCCACCTTTTCCCTATGGGAAAATTATATAAATTATTGACAAATATAGCCTTTTTTTGATAAAATATATGCTATAAGGGGGGATATGGTTTTGACGGCTGATTTGGACAAAAATAAGAAAATTTTTTATCTAAAAGATCTACTCGTTTATTTATCAGCTATCGCTATCGTTTTAGCGCTATTTTGCGCGTTCGTTATCTTCCCCAAAACCAGTAAATCTTTTACGGGCTTTAACCTTTCGGTAAATAACGATATCGCCCTATCCGTTTCCTTTGACGGACAAGTTAACGTCTCTAGCGAATACGTTAACCTAATCGATTACGTTAAGGACGGCGACTCTATAATTTTAACCGTTCACTCAAACGTTCATTTGGACGGCTATAATAAAATCGTTATCGACCTAAAAAATAAAACGGCTCTCGTTAGCGAAAGCAACTGTTCAAACTCAAAAGATTGCGTATACACGCCTAAAATCTCGAACACAGGTGCTATTTACTGTGCACCGCACGCGCTTAAAATTTCGGCTATCGGATCGGCTAGTGAATTCGTTCCGCCGACGGTGGGGTGAGATTATGAACAACGCTCTCACCAAAAAAATTACCCTTTGTGCAGTTTTATCAACGCTCGGCGCTTTAGCGTTTATGCTTGAAAGTCTATTCCCGCCCCTATTCTTACCTGGCGCGCGCATGGGCATTTCCAACGTATTTATTCTTCTTTGCGCACTCGTCGTTGGCAAAAAATACGCGTATATTTCACTCGTTGTAAAGATTTTAATAGGAAGTCTTTTCTCGGGAAATCTTTCGTCGATTATGTATTCTTTACCGAGCGGACTTATATCTCTTACGGTGGAAATACTTCTTCTCTACCTAATTAAGAACGTTAGTTTACTATCGGTTAGCGTTTTAGGATCGGTTATTAACGTTTCGGTGCAAAACACTGTTTTTTGTTTAGTTACGGGTGCAACCGAATACCTTTCGTTTTTACCCTACCTTGCACTTATTTCCGTTTTCAGTGGACTCATCGTTGGTCTTACAGTTCATTTTAGTTTAAAAATATTCCCGAAAAAATATTCGGCAAATTGATAGATATATAAGGAGAAAAATCTTGAGCATTCAAAAGGCTAAAAATTATTCATACGGCGTTCACGTTCCCGATATGAAACATACGACTTCTAACCTTGCCATTGAGTATATGCCAGAGCCTAAAACGGCTTACTTGTGCATGTCACAACATATTGGCGCGCCGGCATCACCTTGCGTTAACGTTGGCGACGTGGTTAAGAAAGGCCAACTCGTAGGCTCGGCAAACGGAGCAGTTTCCGCTAACGTGTATTCGTCTATTAGCGGTACGGTAAAACAAATCGCGCGTCTAGAAAACGGGCTTGGTCAAAATCTCGAATACGTTATAGTAGAAAACGACTTTTCGGGCGAGGAAATATTTTTTCCGCCAATTGAAGATACAACGCCCAAATCTTTGGTAGAAAGAATTCGACTTGCAGGTATTGTAGGTCTTGGTGGTGCAGGTTTTCCCACGGCCATTAAACTTTCGCCCAAAAACCAACTAGACACTCTTATCGTTAACGGCGCGGAGTGCGAACCGTATCTCACTTGCGACGATAGACTTATGGTCGAACGCACCGAAGATATTATTAAAGGCGCAAAACTTCTTGCTAAAGCTCTCAATATCGAAAAAATCGTTATCGGTATCGAAGCAAATAAACCCAAGGCTATCGAGCTCTTTAAGAATATTGACGGTATCACCCTAGTAGTTCTTAAAAAGCAATACCCTATGGGTAGCGAAAAGCACCTTATCTACTGTACTACTGGAAGAAAAGTTGCGCCCGGAAAAATGCCTTTCGACGTTGGCGTTTGCGTTCAAAACATAAAGACAATTATCGCGTGCTACGAGGCAATCGAACTTAATAAACCCCTAACTCAAACGGTTTTAACCGTGAGCGGTTCGGGCGTTAACATCCCTAAAAACATCAAGGCGTATATCGGTACTCCGTTTGAAGAAATAATAGATTTTTGCGGTGGTATAAAAGAACAAACGGTTAAACTCGTTGCCGGCGGACCTATGATGGGCAAATCTATCGTTGGTCTAAATCATTATTTAAGAAAAGCCGACTCGGGTATTTTAGCCCTTTTAGACGGTGAAACCGACTTAAGAGAGCCTTCTAACTGCATTAACTGCGGAACGTGCGCAAAAAATTGTCCTATGAGACTTATGCCCATGTACATAGAAAGATGTGCGCTCGTTGCCGATTACGAAGGGGCGGAAAAATACGGGGCGATGAACTGTTTAGAGTGCGGATCGTGCGCTTATAACTGTCCCGCTAAACGCCCGCTCGTTCAAAATATTTCACTTTCAAAAATAAAAATCAAGGAGATGAAGACAAATGGCAGATAATTCGAAAGTTTACGTTTACTCTCCTTCTCCCCACGTTAAAAAACCAAGAACGACTAGAGGCATAATGATCGACGTTTGCATTGCACTCTTACCCGCCGTAGTTATGGGTATCGTTTATTTTGGTTACCTAGCAGCGATAATCGTGGGTTTAGCGGTAATATCCGCAGTGGCTTCAGAATACGCTTTCCTTTTAATTACGGGTAAATCGTTCAAAGAAATCACTAGACAATTCGATTTCACCTCGTGCGTAACTGGTCTTTTAGTCGGTCTTTCTATCGGCATAAATTACCCCATATACGCGCCCGTTTTAGGTAGTGCATTCGCTATTATCGTCGTTAAAATGCTTTTTGGCGGTACGGGCAAAAACGTGGTTAACCCAGCAATCGTTGGTAGAATTTTTATATTCATTTCCTTTCAATCGGTAGTTGGCGCATGGATCACCCCTAGTATTAGATCAATAGGTGGAGTTACCGTTCAAACGGGAGCAACGGCACTTGGTTCTTTAATTGAAAGCGGAAACACAGGTTATAGTGCGCTTGATCTATTGCTTGGTTCGGGTATCGCTGGTTGTATTGGAGAAACGTGCAAACTTGCGCTAATCTTGGGTGGTATTTATCTTTGTATTAGAAAGGTAATTAATCCCATTTTACCCATTATTTATATTGGCGTTTGCGGTCTTTTCACCGTATGCTTAAACGGTTTTAATTTCTCAATCTTCTTGCCAAGTATCTTATCGGGCGGTCTAATTTTAGGCGCTATATTTATGGCAACGGATTACACCACTACTCCTAACACCCTTATCGGAAATATTATTTATTTCGTTTTATTAGGACTTATTACGGCAGGACTAAGATATGCAACTGGAATGGAAGTCGTTTCGTTTGCAATTCTTCTTATGAACTTACTTCTTCCGCTTATCGAAAAAATGACCGTAAGACGCCCGTTTGGTTATGCAAAAGTTAAAAAGGCAAAGGAGGCAAAAAATGACTAAATCATCTCGCTCCTTTCCCGCTTGGGCTAAAAGCGTTATCGTGTTATTCGCAATATGCTTAGTAATAGGAATATTACTTCCCGCCCTCAACGATATTTTATACGTTTCGCCCGAAGAGCGAACTTTACGTGCAGTAAGAAAAATTTACGGCACGGAAATGCAAGCAACCACCGTTATCGACGTGGATAACGATAAAGAATCACAAATTACTTATGATTTCGGTTCTATTAATAAAGTGTTTAAGGTTAACGACGACATTTTAGTTCAAGCAACCGGATTCGAGGGTTATAAGAACGGCACGATTACCCTTTGGGTTAGAGTGGTTAACGACGGCGAAAACAAAATTATCGATAAGGTTCTTCAAGAATCTTTCACTAAACAAACTCTTATGAGTAAACTTGACGGCAAATTCTATAACGGATTTTTAACCGACGTAACAAAAGCTTATAAGGACAAGACGTTATTTACTTCAGACACTAAAGAGCCTAACTCGATTAAAAACCCCGTATCTGGCGCAACCTACTCGGCAAACGCCGCGTGCAACGCTGTTAACGCGGTTATCAAATACGTAAACGAAGATTATAGGGGGTAATTATGAAGACATCTTTTAAACAAATTGCAAAAGACGGCGTTATTTCTAGTAACCCCACCCTTAAACTCGTTTTAGGTACTTGCCCAACTTTAGCGCTTACTACCGCAGCAATGAACGGTATCGGTATGGGTGCGGCAGTTACCTTCGTTCTAATTTGCAGTAACGTTTTAATATCTTTACTAAGAAAAATTATTCCGTCTACCGTGCGTATCCCCGCTTTCGTTTTGATTATTGCAACTTTCGTTACTATCGTTAGACTTTTACTTGATAAACTCTTGCCCGATCTTTACGAATCGCTAGGGCTTTATCTACCGCTTATAGTAGTAAACTGTATAATTCTTGCTAGAGCTGAAAGTTTCGCTAGTAAAAACGGCGTGCTTCACTCAGCTGCGGACGGCTTATTTATGGGCATAGGTTTTACATGGGCGCTTACCATTATGGGCGCGTTTAGAGAACTTCTCGGCGAAGGCGCTATCTTTGGCGCAAAACTTTGGGATTTTAAGATCGCGTTCTTCTCGTCTAGCGCAGGCGCGTTCTTTACTTACGCGATCTTTATCGCAACCTTTAGTTTAATCTCCGCACTTATAGTTAAACGCAAAAAACTAAAGGCAAATAAAGTTAATCTTAGCGTTAAACAAACCGATACCGCTAGAACGGAGGAAAATTAATTATGGAATTTTTAATGATTATTATTTCAGCCGTATTCATCAATAACTTCGTAGTTTCGCAGTTCCTTGGAATTTGCCCTTTCTTGGGTGTTTCAAAGGACACTAAGAGCGCGCTTGGTATGGGTATTGCAGTTACCTTCGTTATGACGATCACTTGCCTTATAACTTACCCTATTTACACCTATATTCTCGTGCCTTTCGGTATTGAATATATGGAAATTATAGTTTTCATTTTCATTATCGCTGCTATCGTGCAAATGATTGAAATGGCACTTAAACGCTTTTCCCCCTCTCTCTATAATGCAATGGGTATTTATTTACCCCTTATCACTACGAACTGCGCCGTTCTTGGCGTTGCCGAACTCGTTATAGATAGCGCGCAAATCGCATCTTTAATCGGCATTGCCGAATCGGGCATGAATATGGGCTTTGCCGTTCTTTACGGACTATTTGCAGGCGTTGGCTTTACTCTTGCAATCGTTATAATGAGCGGACTTAGAGAAAAGGTTAATAAACTACATATCAATAGACACTTGAAAGGATTCCCTATCGCGATGATTCTCGCTTGCTTTATCGCTATGGGTTTCTATGTGTTCATGCTTATTTAGGAGGGAAAAATTATGAATTATAATTTACTAAAACCTATTGATTTTTCTTCTCTTTTAACGGTAGTTGTTATCGTGAGCGCTCTTTCTATCGTGTTCGCAATTCTTATTTTAGTAGTTTCAAAGGTTTGCGCCGTTAAAGAAGATGAAAACGCAAAAAAAATCACCGAACTACTTTCCGGAGCAAACTGTGGCGGTTGTGGATTCGCGGGTTGTGCAGACTTTGCCAAAGCACTTGTTTTAGGCAACGCCAATTTGAACGCTTGCGCCTCTACCTCAAAAGAAAATAGAGCCGAAATCGCGCGTATTTTAGGCGTGGAAACAGAAGAATTAGAAGAAAGATTTGCCGTAGTAAAATGCTCAGGTGGCAATAAAAGCAAAAACAAATATCGCTACGTTGGAAATTCGGGTTGCATCTCTCAATGCGTCATTATGGGAGGAAGAAAAATTTGCTCGCAAGGTTGTCTTGGCGAGGGCAGTTGCGAACAATCTTGTGCGTACGGCGCTATTAAGATTATCGACGGAGTTTCTTACGTTGACCGCTCCCTATGTGAAGCGTGTGGGGCTTGCGTTCATACTTGCCCTAAATCGTTAATTGAACTTATTCCAAAATCGGCAAAAGTGTTTATCGCTTGCTCTTCACACTGTCGCGGAAAAGACGTTTTATCCGCTTGCGAAAAGGGTTGTATCGGTTGTGGAATCTGCGCAAAAAAATGTCCCGAAAACGCCATCACGATTGAAGATAACCTTCCAGTTATCGACTACTCGAAATGCTCTAGTTGCTTAACTTGCGTTTCGGCGTGCCCGAGAAAATGTATTAAAGAAATTTAACCTTAAAAAAATAAACGCGGTGCTAATAGCACCGCGTTTTTTAATTTGTTTTAATTATTTTTCTTCATCTAATAGGTCGCCCTTACCTATTACCTTTTTGCTCCAAGTTTTTTGTCCGCATTTAGGGCATCTTAATTTTCTAGTTCTACCCATATGTGCCGATAACCACATGCTTTTAAGAGTTGGAACGTATCTATGATGACAATTTTTACACTCGTAATATCCCGCAACCTGCTCGATTTTAATCATATAAGCCGACACGGCTATCACTAATACAAGTCCTACCGCAATAATTACGATTCTAATCCAGTCTTCCATTTGAACGTAAGACGCTATTGCGCTAGCCACAAGCAATAACGTTATCATCAAAACGCCTAGAACTATTTCGAGATCAAGCAGTCTTTTATCCGCTCGCTCTTTTTGTTTAGCCATTTCTTTTAAGTTGTTTTCGTATTTTTCTTTGTAATTTTCCATACCAATCTCTTCTCCACTAAGTAATTCGTTCACCGTAATTTCTAAGATGCTTGAAAGTTTAAGCATAAGCGCGGAATCTGGCATTGATTTTCCCGTTTCCCACTTAGAAACCGCCCTATCGCTTACGCCGAGTTTTTCAGCTAAAACCGATTGTGTTAGCCCGACGGACTTTCTTCTTTTAGCAATAAATTTTCCGATCTTTACTTGATCCATCTTGCATCTCCTTTCGATTTTATTTTATCATGATTTTCATCGTTTGAACACGAACTATTGGTTGATTTTGGTCTGTTTTTTATCTACTTAAGGTTGATTTATAGCTTAAATATCCCTTTTATCTATGATATTTCCATTTAAATCTTTAAGATAAAGGGTTTTCCCGTCTAATATCATATAGCTCTTCTCGGTTTGATTTTTAGGTAAAGAAACCGAACCTGCGTTAGCGACAATAACGCCGTCAATCTGATCAATAAAACCCGTATGGAAATGTCCGTAAATTAACGCGTCGAATTTGGTCTTTGGCATATTATCTTTATTATACACGTGTCCGTGCGTTAAATAAACGGTCTTATCTTGAATGGCTAAACACACTCCGTCCAAAAAATCAAATTCGGAAATCATAGTGTCTACCGTGCTATCACAGTTACCTTTTATTACGATAAGGTCCGCTTTAACTGCGTTGAAAATTTTAGCAACTTCCATAGGCGCGTATTCTTCAGGTAGCGGATTTCTAGGTCCATGATTATAAACGTCGCCAAGAACTATAATCTTATTCGCCTTTTCTCTATTAAACGCATCAACGATTTTTTGAGCGTTTAATTTTGAACCGTGAACGTCTGACGCTATTAAATACTTCATTTGTTTTCTCCTTTTTTGATAAGGCTTAAAATGACTTCGTTTGCAAGCATTAGCCCCGCCGTAGCAGGAACGAAAATCATTGACGGAGGCGCTTTCTTTTGCCCGCCTACAGGCTCGTTTTCGGGCTCGTTTTGTGTCGTAGAGCATTGTTCTTCGGAATAAACCACTTTAACGCCTGATATACGGCGTTTTTTAAGTTCTCTTCTCATCACTCTTGCAAGCGGACAACCCTCAGTCTTTTCGATCGTAGATACTTTAAGTTTTGTTTGATCTAATTTTCCTCCCGTACCCATACAAGATATTACGGGAATTTTATTTTCGTTCGCCCTTTCGATTATAGCAAGTTTTGCGCTTACCGTATCGACGGCGTCAACAACGTAATCGAAAGAATTAAAGTCTATTTCGTTAGCATTTTCAGGCAAGAAAAATAAATTTATCGTATTGACTTTCGCGTCGGGGTTTATAGACAAAATTCTATCCTTCATAACGTCTACCTTGTCCTGTCCCAAAACGCCAGTCGTGGCTATAATTTGGCGGTTTAGATTTGATTTGTTAACCGTGTCGTTATCAATTATAGTTATCTCGCCAACACCCGATCTAATTAAAGCCTCAACGCAAAAACCACCCACGCCGCCAATTCCAAACACCGCAACGTGGGAGTTTTTTAAGATTTCATAATTTTCTTTTCCTATAAGGGATATTACCCTACTGAAAGTTTGCATTTAGAGAAGTTTAATTCCTTTCTTTGAGTTTTCTTCTATGCACTCGTTCGACCATACCGAAGATTGTACTTCGCCGATATGCGCTTTTTTAAGTAAGTACATGCAAAGTCTTGACTGACCTATTCCCCCACCGATAGTAAGCGGAAGTTTTCCACTTAAAACGTCCTTGCAGTAGGGATTTTCGAGTTTATTCGTTTCTTTCTTCTTTTTTAATTGCTTAACTAAACTCGTTTGATCTACTCTAATACCCATTGACGAAATTTCCACTGCAATATCTAAAACGTCAAACCATAAGAGCATATCGCCGTTTAGTTTCCAGTCGTCGTAATCGGCGGCTCTTCCGTCGTGCGGAGCTCCGTCCGATAAATTCCAACCGATTTGATAAAGGAACACTGCGCCGTATTTTTTAGTAATTTCGTTTTCCCTTTGTTTTCTATCTAAGTTGGGATAGAGTTTTTCAAGTTCTCTAGTAGAGATAAAGGTTATTTCTTTTGGTAAACTGTTCTCTATTACGGGATACTTTTTATTTACCATATTAGAAACCTTATAAAGCGCTTTATAAATCGATTTTACCGTCTTTTTTAAGTAGGATAACTTTCTTTGATCTTTGGTGATTATCTTTTCCCAGTCCCATTGATCAACGTAAACGGAGTGGAGCGCGTCTAAATTTTCGTCACGGCGGATAGCGTTCATATCCGTATATAATCCGCTACCTTCTATAAATCCATATTTCGCTAGCGCGTTCCTCTTCCATTTTGCAAGAGATTGAACGATTTCCACGTCTTTTTTAAGATCGAGCACGTCAAAACGAACGGCTCTTTCGTAGCCGTTTAGGTTATCGTTTAATCCCGTTTCGGGAAAAACGAAAAGAGGCGCGGAAACTCTGGTTAAGTTTAGCGCTTTTGCAAGCTCTTTTTCAAAACTATCCTTTATAAATTTTATTGCTATTTCCGTTTCTAACAGATTTAGCACGCTTTTGTAAGCCATATTAATCTATTACTCCTTCGTAAAGAGGATATTTTTCAATTAGTTCTTTTACGCCCTTACGAACGCGGTCAAACGCTTCTTCTTTGTTCTTTATGATATCGGTAATAAGTTCGGCAACCTTTTCACAGTCTTCTTCCTTAAAGCCACGCGACGTTACGCTAGGCGTTCCGATACGCACGCCACTTGCGATAAACGGACTTTGCTTATCGAAGGGAATTGCATTCTTATTAAGCGTGATGTTTACTTCGTCTAAAAGTTTTTCGAGTTCTTTACCCGTTACGCCCGTATCGGATAAGTCGAGTAACATTAAGTGGTTATCCGTTCCGCCTGAAACGAGTTTAATTCCAAGTGATAAGAATTTTTCACTCATAGCTTTTGCGTTTTTAACGATTTGGGCTTGATATTCCTTAAATTCGGGTTTTAACGCTTCGCCAAACGCTGCTGCCTTTGCCGCGATAATGTGCATAAGCGGACCACCTTGCGTTCCGGGGAATACTGCTTTATCGATTTGCTTTGCGTATTGTTCTTTACATAAGATCATACCGCCTCTCGGTCCTCTTAAAGTCTTATGCGTAGTGGTCGTAACGAAATCCGCGTAAGGAACGGGACTAGGATGAAGTCCTGTGGCAACTAAACCGGCGATATGAGCAATATCAACCATCATATAAGCGCCAACTTTATCACAAATTTCTCTAATTCTCTTAAAATCTAAAATTCTAGGATAAGCACTTGCGCCACATACGAAAATTTTAGGTTTAACCTCTAATACTTGCTTTTCGAGGTCGTCGTAATCGATTGCACCCGTTTCCTCTTTTACGCCGTAACCTACCGCGTTAAAATATTTACCTGAAACGGTGACGGGGCTTCCGTGCGTCAAGTGACCGCCGTGCGCTAGGCTCATTCCCATAATGGTGTCGCCAGGTTGTAAAACTGCAAAGTATACCGCAAAGTTTGCATTTGCACCACTATGAGGTTGAACGTTTGCGTGATCTGCATTAAAGAGTTTTTTTGCTCTTTCAATGGCAAGATTTTCAACCACGTCTACGCACCCACAACCGCCGTAATATCTATGTGCTGGATAGCCTTCTGCATACTTATTAGTAAGTACGCTACCCGCAGCAAGCAACACGCTTTCCGAAACGAAATTTTCGCTCGCGATAAGTTCAATGTTGTTTCTTTGTCTTTTAAGTTCGCTCTCAAGTCCTGCGTAAAGCTCAGGGTCGTTCATCTTAATTACTGATAAATCAATCATCTCATAGTCTCCTTTTGTATATGTTAATATTAATTTTCTTTTTGTTCTTTTTTTATTATTTCGGTTATCTCTGTCTTAGACGAAAACTTTACCTTAAACTTCTTTTCTAACATCGCTAGTATTATATACCACACTAAATCGGACGCTAGCGTTAATATAAGCATCCATATTTCGCTTATCGAAAACGCATATACGATAAACGCCGATATTACGGCAAATATTATAGGGACTAAAAAGGCTAGCGTAATACTTAATAGCTTTCCGCCTTCTTGCCTACTTATCTTGACCGTATCGCCTTCTTTTGCGCCCACGTCGTTTTTTGCGCTAACGTCAATAAAATTTGCGTTCTTAGGGAAAAGACACATTCCGCATTTAGAACACTCGTCCTTCCTATCAATCCTAACCGTGGCAAATTCGTCTTTGACTTTTATTACGTTACCTATTTCTACCATGCTTATTTCACGTAATCGTAAACGGAATCAAAAGCTACTTCCTCTTCGCTTCCTTTTTCCATATTTTTTATCTTAATTATACCGCTTTCAAGTTCGGTTGAACCGATTACTCCAACGTATTTCGCACCGATTTTGTCCGCGTACTTAAACTGAGCTTTAATACCCCTACCCATATGGTCAAGTTCGCATATAATCCCTTTGAGTCTAAGTTCAGTTGCAATTTGGAAAGCTTTTTCAGCCTCTTTTTCGCCCATAGGAGCAAGATAAAGAACTACCTTGTTGGGATTTTCGATCTTAACGCCAGTATTCTCTAAAAGCATTAAAATTCTCTCTATTCCGATTGCAAATCCGATACCTGGAACTTCGCCTCCACCAAGGTCGGAAATGAGTCCGTCGTATCTTCCGCCACCGCATACCGTACCTTGAGCGCCGATATTTTCGGAAACGAATTCAAATACCGTTCTTGAATAGTAATCAAGCCCACGAACGATATTAGCGTCTACCTTAAATTCTACTCCTGCAGTCTTTAATAAAGACTGAACCTTCTCGAAATGAGCCTTACAATCGTCGCAAATATAATCTAAAATGCTAGGCGCGTTTTTAGTGAGTTTTTTGCACTCGTCGTTCTTGCAGTCTAAAACTCTTAAGGGGTTCTTTTCGTATCTATCCTTACAAAGCGCACATAAATTATCGTAGTTTTGCTTTAAGAAATCCTTAAGTGCTTGATGGTATTTTTTTCTACACTCTTTGCAACCGATACTGTTTAAATATAAAGTAACGTTCTTAACGCCTACCTTATCTAAAAAGGTCTTTGCTAAAAGTATGGTTTCAGCATCTGCGTCGGGTTTATCAGAGCCCAAAAATTCTATGCCGAATTGATGGAATTCTCTTAATCTTCCAGCTTGAGGACGTTCGTAACGGAAACATTGGGTAATATAATACATCTTTGCGGGGAGCGCTTGCGATTGCATGCCGTTTTCTATAAACGATCTTGCAACTCCTGCAGTTCCCTCAGGCTTTAAGGTAATACTTCTATCGCCCTTGTCTAGGAAAGTATACATTTCCTTGTTTACGATATCCGTCGTCTCTCCTACTCCACGCATGAAAACTTCGGTATGTTCAAAGGTGGGCGTTCTAATTTCGCCTGCACCAAATACCGCCGCTACTTCGCGCGCGATTCTTTCAATATACTGCCACTTATAGCTTTCTTGTGGCAAAACGTGTTTTGTTCCCTTTGGTACGTTTATCATGTCAATTTTTCCTTAAAGAATATATTTTTTTAGATCCTTAGTCTTGGTTTCTCCGCCCATTTTATCGATCACGTATTTTCTATCGATAATAACTTCTACGGGCGCACTATCTCCGCCTGCATTATACGATACTTCTTCTAAAAGATTTTCAACTACAGTGTGAAGTCTTCTTGCGCCGATATCTTCGCTAGTCGTATTCATATCTTCGGCAATTCTAGCAATTTCGCTTATTGCGTCTTCGGTGAACTTTAGATCCACGCCGTCAACCTTAAGAAGGGTTGCGTATTGCAAAGTAATAGCGTTTTGCGGAGTAGTTAAAATGTCGATAAAGTCTTGCTTTGAAAGACTATGAAGTTCTACTAGTATCGGGAATCTTCCTTGAAGTTCAGGGATTAGATCGCTTACCTTTGAAACGTGGAAAGCACCTGCTGCAATAAAGAGAATATAATCGGTCTTTATCGCACCGTATTTTGTCATTACGGTTGAGCCTTCAACTATCGGTAAAATGTCACGTTGAACGCCTTCTCTAGACACGTCTTGTCCACTACTATTAGCGCCCTTTGCGGCGATCTTATCGATTTCATCGATAAAGATTATACCTTCGTTCTCCGCGCGACGAATCGCCTCCTCGTTAACCGAGTCTTTATCGATAAGTTTGTCCGCCTCTTCTTCAAGTAAAATCTTTCTCGCTTCTTTTACGGTAATTTTACGTTTTTTGCGTTTTTTTGGCATCATGTCGCCAAAAATACTGCCTATACTGATTTCCGCTCCGCCCGGAACTAATTCCATGGGCTTAGGATTGTCGGCGATATCAACTTCTATTACTTCGTTATCGTAATATCCTTTCTTTAAGCCTTCGGCAATATTCTTTTCAAAAATATCGGCGGGAGTTTCGCCTCTATCCGCACGACGAACCTCGGCTAAAATTTTAACGAGCTTAGCGTCTACTACCACGCTTGCCTTTTCAGTAACCTTCTTAAAGCGTTCCTCTTTTACTAGGCGAACTGAACATTCCACTAGATCTCTTATCATTGACTCAACGTCACGACCAACGTATCCCACTTCAGTATACTTGGTCGCTTCAATCTTGATAAAAGGCGCGCCAACGAGTTTTGCAAGTCTTCTTGCAATTTCGGTCTTACCTACGCCAGTCGGTCCTTTCATAATAATATTCTTGGGCGTAATTTCATCCATTTCAGCCTTGGTTAGTTGGCTTCTTCTATATCTATTGCGGAGCGCGATCGCAACCGCTTTTTTCGCGTCTTTTTGACCAACGATATATTTGTCAAGTTCAAAAACTATTTGTTTGGGACTCAAATTCATAGTTATCCCCCTTTATATAACTTCGCAAGTAATGTTTCCATTAGTGAAAACACAAATTTCACTTGCTATCGTCAATGCTTTTTTCGCTATTTGTTCTGCGTCGTACTCGGTTTCTTGAGTTAACGCTCTTGCAGCCGCTAACGCGTAATTTCCGCCACTTCCGATAGCGCAAACTCCGCCGTCTGGTTCGATAACTTCGCCCGAGCCCGAAACTACTAAAAGAGTATCTTTATCAGCGGTAATCATCATTGCTTCTAACTTTCTTGCCACCTTATCGTTTCTCCAAAGTTCTGCAAGTTCTACCGCACTACGCATTAGGTTGCCCGAATACTTATTGAGCATTTCTTCAAAACGTTCTGAAAGCGTAAACGCGTCCGATACCGAGCCCGCAAAGCCTAAAATTACTTTGCCGTTATAAATTCTTCTTACTTTTACGGCGTTGTTTTTAAAAATTATCGATTGCGACATCGTAACTTGTCCGTCGCCCGCGATCGCCGTCTTGCCGTCCTTTTTAACGGCGCAAATAGTCGTTCCTAAAAATTCCGTCATTTATTAATCTCCTTTATAAACTCCTTGACGCAGTTAAGACTTCTTATCGCCATTTCTCTTTTTCTTTCCGCCTTATCCCTTATCACTCTCTCAAGCGGAGAAATTATCCCGAAGTTTGCGTTCATAGGTTGAAAATCTTTATTTGGGGTAGTCACGTATTTTGCTAGTGAACCAAGCACGGTCTTATCCGAAATTAAAACGCTTTCTTTGCCCATGATTTTTCTTTCGCAATAGATTGCGCTCATAAGTCCGCTACCCGCACTCTCAACGTATCCCTCAACGCCCGTTATTTGACCTGCAAAGAAGATCTTGCCGTTTGTCTTTAACGAATAGTCTTTATTTAGCACGGACGGAGAATTGATAAACGTGTTTCTATGCATTACCCCGTAGCGCAAGAACTCTGCGTTCTTTAGCGCCGGAATAATTGAAAACACCCTTTTTTGCTCGGGGAACAATAAGTTGGTTTGAAATCCCACCATATTGTACATGCTACCGTTTTCGTCTTCTTTTCTAAGTTGTAAACACGCGTATGCCCATCTTCCCGTTTTAGGATCGGTGAGCCCTACCGGTTTAAGCGGACCAAATCTTAAGGTGTCCGTTCCCCTTGACGCCATTACTTCGACGGGCATACACCCTTCGAACACGCTAGTTTTTTCAAAACCGTGAAGTTCTGCTCTTTTTGCGTTTAAAAGCGCGTCTAAAAATTCTAAATATTGTTCCTTGGTCATCGGGCAATTTATATGATCGCCCGTACCTCTATCGTATCTATCGCCAAAAAAAGCGGAATCCATATCGATACTGTCAAACTCGATTATGGGCGCTGATGCATCGAAAAAATATAGTCCGTCGCCAAGCGCTTTCTTTATATTTTCAGAAAACTTATCGGTCGTTAACGGGCCAGTTGCAACGATTATATATTCGTCGCCGTCAAAGTCAATATTTTCTATCTCTTGACTAACGTGCGTGATATATTTATTGCTTTTAAGTTTTTTGGTAATATACTCAGAAAACTTCTCTCTATCAACCGCAAGCGCTCCACCTGCTGGTACTTTGGTTAGATCCGCCGCTTCGGTCATAATCGAACCTAAAAGTCGCATCTCTTCCTTAAGTAAACCCGCAGCGTTACCGTAAACGTCGTTACTCTTAAGCGAGTTTGAACATACTAGTTCGCTATAATTTTCGCTTTGGTGCGCCGGAGTAAACTTTTTAGGTTTAATATCGATTAGTTCAACTTCAATTTTATGATTTGCAAGGTAATTCGCCGCCTCAACGCCGGCAAGCCCTGCCCCTATTACTTTGACTTTTGACATTATTTTTCGTAGCTACAATTCTTGTTTGAACACTTAACCTTCTTATCTACTTTGATTAGATATTTTCCGCAAGTAGGACACTTTTCGCCCGTGGGAATATCCCAACTCATAAATTTGCACTTTGGATAATCCGAACAACCATAGAATATTTTACCTGCCCTTGTCGACATTTTTTTGGTCGGTTTTCCACATTCGGGACACACTCCCACGCTTTCCGTTAAGCTTATGGTGTTTCTACATTTAGGGAAGTTGGTGCAAGCAAGGAATTTACCAAATTTTCCTTCTCTCTCCACCATGATTCCACCGCATTTTTCACAAATTCTATCGGTGGGTATTACTACTTTTTCGTTTACCGCTTTAATATTTTGACATTCGGGGTAATTTGAACAAGCGTAATAATTGCCGTATTTACCACTATTTATAATCATCTTTGCGCCACACTTTTCGCAAACGACGTCGGTCACTTTAGAATTGTCAAGTTGGCGTTTAAAGGGTGCGTAAAAATCTTTTATAAGCTTTTTCCAGTCTCTTCCGCCCTCACCTATATCGTCAAGTGCGGTTTCCATTCTCGCCGTAAAGGAAATATCCATTACGTCGGGGAAATATCTTACCAAGAAATCGATTAATCCGTAACTTATATCGTTAGGAACTAAATATTTCTTCTCTTTTCTAACGTATTCTCTCTTTTTATCAGAGAGTTTCGCCATAATGGTCGCATAGGTCGACGGTCTACCTATTCCCTTGTCTTCCATGCTCTTAATTAACGTTGCTTCGGTGTATCTAACGGGAGGTTTAGTAAACTTTTGTTCTTTCGTTAGTTCTTTAAGATTTAACTTCTCGTTTTCGGTAAGTGCCGGAAGTAATGCGTTTCCGCCCTCTTCGTCTTCTTCCTTTTTGGTATCGTCGTAAACGACGGTATAGCCTTTAAAGGTTAGCGTTTTACCGCTAGTTTTGAACACGTAATCTAACGCGCCGACTTCAACGCTCACGCCGTCGTATTTAGCTTCCGCCATTTGTGACGCAATAAATCTTTCGTAAATAAGCTTATAAAGTCTATATTGATTTTTATCTAGGAAATCCTTTACCTTTTCAGGCGTCATGCGGATATCGATAGGACGAATTGCTTCGTGCGCGTCTTGCGCGCCCTTTTTAGACTTATAAACGTTGGGTTTAGTGGGAAGATAACTTTCCCCAAACTTCTCGCGAATAAATTCTAGAGCGCTCTTTTGCGCTTGTGATGAAATTCTTACCGAGTCAGTTCTCATATAAGTTATGAGCGCTAGATGACCGCTCGGAGTTTCAACGCCTTCGTAAAGTCTTTGTGCGATTTGCATGACTTGCGGAGCGGTGATATTTAATTTTATAGATCCGTCTTGTTGAAGAGTACTCGTGATAAAAGGTGCGGGCGCGTGCGATTTAATAACCGTACGCTTTACCGATTTAACGAAGAAATCGGCGCTCTTTAATTCTTCTTCAACCTTGGTTACTTCTTCTAAATTACAAGGCTTAAACTTTTTCTTGCCTTTTTCAACTAATAAAACCTTAAAGTTAGACTTTCCGTCGGGGAAAACGTCCGCTTTAACGTTCCAATATTCTTGAGGCTTAAACTCTGAAATTTCGCGTTCTCTATCAACGACCATTTTTAAGGCTACCGATTGAACTCTTCCCGCCGATAGCGTTTCGTTTAATCTACTGCTTGCCGCTGGAGATATCGAATAACCCACTATTCTATCGAGAACACGCCTTGCTTGTTGTGCGTCAACTAAATTCATGTCGATCTTTCTAGGCTTTGCAAGCGCCTCTTTTACCGCGCGCTCTGAAATTTCGTTGAATTCTATTCTATTGGCCGTATTAACGTCTAAATTTAATACTTCGGCTAAGTGCCACGAAATTGCCTCTCCTTCTCTATCCGGGTCGGTTGCGAGAAATACTTTGTCTGCTTTAGCCGCCGCCTTCGTAAGTCTATCTATATCAGACTTCTTTTCAGTCGCAATAACGTATTTAGGCTCAAAATCGTCGTGTATATTTATCCCCATATAGTTTGTGGGTAAATCCCTAATATGACCTTTCGATGCGTCTACTTTATAATCCCCTTTAAGGAATTTTTCAATAGTTTTAGCCTTGTGTGGTGATTCCACGATTATAAGTTGCATTTATCCCTCCAAATTGCGAACTAATCCATAGACGTTCGCCCCGTTCTTTACTATTACGTTTTTTATCTCTAGCATCGAAAGAACGGTTAATATCTCGTAAACGGGCTTTCCTACCCGTTCGCTTATTTTATCTATATGCAGTTCTCCGCCACTAAGCACGGAAACTAGCTCTTTCTCTTCCTTAGTTAAATCCTCTTGCTCTTTTCGTTTTTCCACGCCGTAAAACTCTAAAATATCGTTTGGTGAATCGGTAAGCGTAACACCCCTCTTTATAAGCTCGTTACATCCTTGCCCACTCGCTATCCCAACGCTATAAGGAATAGCAAAAACGTCTTTACCGTATTCTTCGGCATATTCAGCGGTATAAAGCGTTCCACTCCTTAAACCGCCACTCACTATTAACGCACCCTTTGCAAGTCCCGCTATAATTCTATTCCTTACGGGAAACATAAATCTTTGCGGAGCAACTTCGGGTGGATATTCACTGACTAATAGCCCTATTTTCTCTACGTCTTTAGCAAGATTTACGTTGCTTATCGGATAAATATGATCTAATCCGCCGGCAATTACCGAAATTACTCTTGCCTTCTTTTTCACCGCGCTCTCAAGCACTGCCGAATCAACGCCTTCCGCAATACCGCTAACTAGGGTAAACCCTGCATCTATTAACTCGTTAGCGTAGTCTTTTGCTACGTTTATCGATAGCGGTAAACTCTTTCTACTTCCAACTATCGCAAAACTTTTATCGTTTAAGAGTTCAATATTCCCTTTCGTATACAACACTAAAGGTGCGAACGGCGTGTCTTTAAGCGTTTGTGGATATCCGTCGCTAACGATCGTTACCGCTCTAATATTTCTCTTTTCAAGCGAAGATATTACGTATTCTAAATACGAGGGATTTGCCGACGCCAAAAGCGTTTGATATTCCTTTTCACCTATCGCTTTCGTAACGTACTCTTTACCCTTTACCAAAAGATCCTTAATTTCACCCTTATCGTGTATAAGCGAAAATAATTCCTTTTTATGTTTATATTCGATTTTTAGGAAACTGTCTAGCCATATATAGCACAGTTCTTCTTTGGTATATTTCATTTTCCCTTTTACGAGTGCCTATAACTTATTGCCTCTAGAATATGTTCGACTTTTATTTGATCGTATAAACTCATATCGGCAATCGTTCTTGCAACCTTTATGATCCTACTTCTAGCCCTAGGCGAAAGCCCCAACGAATCGTAGGCTTGCTTTAACACTCTTTCACAGTCTTCACTTAACGCACAATATTTCTTTATATGCTTTTCACCCATGTCGCTATTCGTTAAAATATCGTCGTTTTTGAATCTTTCTTTTTGAATAAGTCTAGTTCTATTTACTCTTTTTCTAACTTCTTCCGAACTTTCACCTTCGCTCTTTTCGGTAAGTTCAACGTACTTTACGTTGTCGACCTGAACTTGAAGATCTATTCTATCTAAAAGTGGTCCTGAGATTTTCGACTTATACCTTGCGATTTGACTAGGCGTGCAATTACACGTTTTATCGGGCGATCCGTAATTTCCACAAGGGCAAGGATTCATACTTCCGCAAAGCATAAAATTTGCGGGATATTGTACTGAACCAACCGCTCTAGATACGCTAATAACTCCGTCCTCTAACGGTTGACGAAGAGCCTCTAACGTCGAACGACTATATTCGGGCATTTCATCTAAAAACAATACGCCGTTATGTGCTAAACTTATCTCGCCCGGTTTTAAGTGCGAACTACCACCCGTAAGCGAAACGGTCGTCGCCGTGTGGTGTGGACTTCTAAACGGTCTTTCGTAAACTATTCCGTCGCTATCTTTAAGCAGTCCTGCAATCGAGTGAATTTTCGTCGTTTCAAGCGCTTCTTCTTTGGTCATATCGGGCATAATCGTGGGAATACATTTTGCAAGCATAGTTTTTCCCGTTCCCGGTGCGCCGACGAACAACACGTTATGTCCGCCAGATACCGCCACTTCAAGCGCTCTTTTCGCTACGGCTTGACCTTTAACGTATTTAAGGTCGCTTGCACTTTCTTTTCTCTCGATAGAAAGTTTATAGCCGTTTTGTTCAATGGTATTTAAGGGGTATAACCCCGAAAGATGATCTATAACTTGGTTTAGGCTTTCAACTGCGTAAACGTTAACGCCTTCAACGAAAGACGCTTCTTTTTCGTTGCCTTTTGGGATCACGAAGGTTTTATAGCCTTGCCCCATTGCCGAAATCAATATTGGAAGAACGCCGTTTACTCTCCTCACTCCGCCATCAAGTGAAAGTTCACCGATAAAAACTATTCCGTCCGTATTAGCAACGAGTGATCCGCTCGCCTTAAGCACGCCGATTGCTAACGGTAGATCAAGCGATGATCCTTCCTTTTTCATATCCGCGGGCGCAAGGTTTGCCGTTATCCTTCTAGTCGGGAAATTGCGATTGCTATTCTTTATCGCCGAACGGATTCTTTCTTTAGATTCTTTTACCGCCGTGTCGGCAAGTCCAACAACGTCGAAAGACGGAAGTCCGTTATTGATATCAACTTCTACTTCTACGGGTACGCCGTTTATTCCAAGTAACGAAAAACTAAGCACCTTAGCAAGCACGATCTCCCCCTCCTTTTTTTCTTCCCTTTTTTTAGGCAAAATAACCTACTATTCTAAACATTATATATCATTTATAAAAAAAAGTAAACGACTTTAAGGCGAAAAAAAAGAACTTACCTATTTTTTAGGTAAGTTCTTTATTGTAAACTTTCAGGTTATCTTGCCATTTCTTTAACTTTTGCTGCTTTACCCGTTCTTGCTCTTAAGTAATAAAGTTTCGCACGACGAACTTTACCTCTTCTAACAACTTGGATATCTGCAACCTTGGGTGAGTGGATCGGGAAGGTCTTTTCTACGCCTACGCCGAAAGAAAGTCTTCTTACCGTGAAGGTTTCTGAAATTCCACCGTGCTTTTTAGCGATTACGATTCCTTCGAAAGCTTGTAATCTTTCTCTGTCGCCTTCGATTACCTTTACCATTACCTTTACCGTATCACCTACGTTAAAAGCGGGAATACTTGATTTTACGTTTTCTTGATTGATAGCATCGATTATGCTGCTCATTTTGCTTTACCTCCGTATTAAAATTAACGTTCGTTGCCGTTTTTCTTCGCAAGAGGAACGTCCAAAGCGTCTTATATAATATCACATTTTTTTGTTCTTGGCAAGCGTTTTTAACGCCAAAATGCATTTATTATGTGATTTATTTGTCCATTTTCTATTTCTATTACGTCAAACCTACAACTTGCGTCTTTTCTTTTGGTCTTTAATAGGTATTCATCGGCAACTTTGTAGTATTTTTCTTGTTTTTTTAGATCTACCGCCTCGCTAGGCGCACCAAACGCGTCGCTTGATCTGGTCTTAACTTCTACGAATACTATTTCTTCGTCAATAGTTGCAATTAGATCTATTTCTCCAACGTGAGTCTTGAAATTTTTCTCGATTATTTTATAGCCCTTTTTTTCAAGGTGCTCCGCCGCCTTTTTCTCTCCTACTCTACCCAGAAGTTTTTTATAAAAGTTTTTCTGTGCAATTTGCAAGGTCCTATCTCCTTAATTTTATCGATGTGCGCTTTCGTGCCGTATCCCTTATGCTTTTCAAAGCCGTATTCGGGGAACTCCTTTGCGTACTCTTTCATCAAATTATCTCTATAAACTTTAGCGACTATGCTCGCGCAACCTATCGTATAACTATTTAAGTCGCCCTTTATCACGTATTCGGCGTTTATGGGAAGGTGCGTATCTACTCCGTCGACGAGCGTTACGTCGGGTTTAACTGAAAGTCCGTTCACGGCGTCCGTCATACATTTTTTTACCGCACCTAAAATATTTATCTCGTCTATCTCTTTTTCGCTTATCTCTTTTATCGAATAGCTAATCGCCTTTTGCTTTATTATTTCGGCGAGAAGTTCTCTCTTTTTTTCGGACAGTTTTTTACTGTCGTCAACGCCTTCGATTATATCGTCCATAGGCATTATCACGGCGCAACAAACGACGGGACCTGCGAGCGGGCCTCTACCCACTTCGTCTACTCCCGCAACTATTTTATTGCCCGATTCTATATGCTTTTTTTCGTAAAATAATTTATCCATTTTCGCTAGTTAATCTAAAATGATTTTGCCGATTCTTCCCTTTCTGAAATCGTCCACTATCGCGGTAGCGCATCTCTCGTAGTCAAATTCTCCTCCGCGACGTAAAAATCCACGGCGAACGCATATCGCGTTAAAGAGTTCAAGCGTTTCCACGTCAAGATTTTCTATACCGTATTTTTGCTTTAAAAGGTCTGGGTATCTATCTTTTAATTCGGCTAAAAGTTCATACGCTAAATCGTTAAAATCAATGTTCGCGTCGTTCATACTGCCAATATACGCTAGGTGCTTTGCGAGCGTTTGGTTTTCGAACGCAGGTGGCATCGTGCCGGGCGTATCTAGAAGTTCTAATTCTCTTAGTCTTACCCATTGCTTGCCCTTCGTAACGCCTGCTTTATTGCCAGTAACCGCTTTTTTACCACCGCAAAGGGCATTTATTATGGTCGACTTTCCCGTGTTTGGAATTCCTGCAACCATAATCCTTATAGGTCTAAATATACCCTTTTGTTTGTTTCTATCAAGTTTTTCTTTTAAGAGCGCGAAAAGGCTATTGTATAAAAGGTCTACCGCCTTCTTATCCATCGCACTAATAGAAACGGTTTCTCTTCCTTCTTCCTTAAACTCTTGAACCGTTCTCTTTGCGTCCTTAACGTCGATTAGGTCACATTTGTTAAGCACGTATAAAACCTTTTTATTTAAAAATAATTTATCGAGCTTATTGTTTAAGGAGGCTCTAGGCGCTCTTGCGTCTAGTACTATCATTACCCCGTCAACGGCCTTTAGGCTATCTTCCATCATTCGCATCGCCGCCGTCATATGACCGGGGAACCATTGTAAATGTTTCATTTATTTCTCCCCCTTTAATAGATCGGGACGATTCTTTTTGGTGATTTCTAGAGATTTTTTCGCTCTCCATTTATCAACTTCGCCGTGATTTCCGCTCGTCAAAACTTCCGGAACTTTTAAGCCCATAAATTCTTGCGGACGGGTATATTGCGGATACTCTAAAAGTCCGCTTGCAAAACTTTCTTGTGATAACGATTCGCCGTTTATAACTCCGTCAACGTATCTACATACGGCGTCCGTAAACGCCATCGCGGGAATTTCTCCGCCCGTTAAAACGAAATCGCCAAGCGACAATTCTTCGTCGATATAAAGATCTATCACCCTTTGATCCACACCTTCATAGTGACCGCAAAGAAGTAAAATTCTATCGCATTTAGCGTACTCTAAAACTACGCTTTGGTTTATCGTTCTTCCCCTTGGCGACATGAAAATTCTTCTCGCCTCGTGATTAGGATCAATAGCGTCGATTGCACTTGCGATGGGCTGAGGCATCATTACCATACCTGCGCCACCACCAAAAGGCGCGTCGTCACATTTTTTATGTTTATCGAGCGTATAGTCTCTAATATCGATTACGTTTATTTGTAGTTTACCGCTATCGACTGCCCTACCGATTATACTCGTTTCAAGGGGAGTAAACATCTCGGGAAAAAGCGTTAAGATATCAATCCTCATAGCACGATACCTCGCTTAATCTCTTTGATTTTACAACGATTTTTTTGCTTTCTACGTCAACGCTTACTAATAGATCTTTTAGGAAAGGAAAACGCATAGTTCTATCGTCTACACACTTTACGGTAAACACGTCCGTTCGTGACGACGAAACGTCGGTAACTTCGCCAACCTTTTCGCCATAATCGGTAAAAATTTCACAGCCTAAAATATCGACTATAAAATAATTATCTTTCTTTAAGGGAACGGCGTCCTCTCTATTTACCGAGATAAATTTTCCCCTATACGTTTCGGCTTGATCTCTATCGCTCACGCCAAAAATCGACAAAAAAACGACACCCCCGCCCACCGTTACTTTGGTGACGGGATAAGTTTTTTCGTCAATAATAACCTTCTTAAGTTTTCTAAATCGGTTGATATCGTCGGTAAGGGGTTGAATTTTCAGCTCCCCTTTCACGCCTTGTGGCTTGACGATAAGACCGATCTTTAAGGTTTCAACCATAATCAGTCCGTTAATATTCAAAAACGGGGAAATTATTCCCCGCGTTCCTGAATTTCAATATTGTATTTTTTGTTTTCTTTTTGCGAACCCGTGCGAACGAGCGTGCGGAGAGCTTTAGCAATTTTGCCTTGTCTTCCGATCACCTTTCCCATATCGCTCGGAGCGAGCGTAATAGTAACGGAAACGTTCTTTCCGTCGTCTACTATATCGTATTCAATTTCATCGGGCTTTTCCGCAAATTGACCTACAACGTATTTGATAAGTTCTATCATAAACTACTCCTTAAATCGCTTATTTGCTTGATTTACGGACTTTAGTTTTTGCAGGTGAAAGTTTGGTGGGCTTGGGTAAAATACCTTGGTTTACGAGAATGTTCTTTACCGTGTCGGTAGGTTGAACACCCTTAGCAAGCCAATCTTTTGCCTTTACTTCGTCTACTACGATTTCTGCAGGTTGAGCGGTGGGGTTATAGTGACCTACCTTGTCAATATACGCGCCATCTCTTGCCTTTCTGCTATCGCAAATTACGATACGGTAAAAGGGTGATTTCTTGTCGCCCATTCTGGTTAATCTCATTTTTACTGCCATTGTTCTAATCTCCTTAAATTTTATTAAAATCTAAACATTTTATTGTTTTTCATTTGTTTCATCATTTGCTTGGTTTGCTCGAACTGCTTTAAAACTCTATTTACTTCTTGCACGCTAGTTCCGCTACCCTTTGCGATCCTATTCTTTCTAGACGAGTTTATAATCGACGGGTTTTCCCTTTCCTTCTTCGTCATTGATTGAATTACCGCTTTTACGGTTATCATTTTCTTTTCGTCAATGTCCGCTTCGCTTATCTTAAATCTTGAACCTAATCCCGGAATCATGGATAAAACGTCCTTAATTCCGCCCATTTTATTCATGGTTTCGAACTGTTCAAGATAATCTTCTAAGGTAAAAGAGTTTTCCCTAAACTTCTTTTCCATTTTCTTGGCTTGTTCTTCGTTAACCGCCTCTTGCGCCTTTTCAATAAGCGTCAACACGTCACCCATGCCAAGAATACGGTTTGCCATTCTATCGGGATAGAAAGGCTCTAAATCGCCAAGTTTTTCGCCTACGCTACAATACTTGATGGGCTTTCCGGTAACCGCTTTCATCGAAAGCGTTGCACCGCCTCTCGTATCGCCGTCAAGTTTAGTTAAAACTAATCCCGTTACTTCTAGTCTTTTGTTGAAGGTATTTGCAACTTCTACCGCCACTTGACCAGTCATAGAGTCTACAACTAAAAGAATTTCAGAGGGGTTAACTTCCGCTTTGATATCTTCTAATTCTTGCATTAGTTCTTCGTCTATTTGAAGTCGACCTGCGGTATCGATTATCACCACGTCGTATCCGTACGATTTTGCGTGCGCTACGCCTTCTTTTGCGATCTTAACGGGATTTCCTTGTCCCTTCTCAAACACCGCGCAATCGGCCTTTTCGCCCACTACTTTTAATTGATTTATAGCGGCGGGACGATATACGTCACACGCGACGAGCAATGGCTTTTTGCCTTGCTTTTTAAGGTTTAAGCCAAGCTTTCCAACGAGAGTGGTTTTACCAGCGCCTTGAAGACCTGCCATCATTATTACGGTGGGCGACGACGTAAAGTTTATTTTACTGTTTGCGCTTCCCATAAGAGCGATTAACTCTTCGTTAACGATCTTTATAACTTGTTGCGTGGGGCTTAAACTCTTTAAGATCTCTTGCCCTACCGCACGTTCGCTAACCTTTGCAACGAACTCTTTTACTACGGCAATATTTACGTCCGCCTCTAAAAGCGCGATACGCACTTCTCTCATAGCCGTCTTAATCTCAAGCTCGGTTAGTCTTCCGTGCTTGGTGAGCTTTGAGAAAATATGATTAAGTTTTTCGGATAATCCTGAAAATAATGCCATTATCTACCTATTATATCGAGTATGGTCTGAGAAGTCTTTTCCTCTCTTTCCTTTAATGAATTCGCAACCATAATCAACTGTTCGTTCTTTGCTTTGATCTTTAATACGTTTTCGTATTCTACGAGCTTGCCCCTTACCTTCTTTACCGCGTCAAACACGCTTTGACGAGAAGTTTTCTCCTCTTCAGCGATCTCTTGCAAGGAAAGATCTAGCAAATAATGCGAAGTAAAAAGGTCTTTTTGCCTTGCCGTCAAAAGGTCTTTATATATCTCGAAAAGCTCTATTAGTTCAAAATCTTTTTCCATAAATAAAACCAAAGGTGTAAAACAAAAATGCTTTACACTTGATATTATATTGATATCGCTAGCACATGTCAAGCATTTTAGCGTAAAAAAAAGAAGGCAAGTTTTTTGCCTCCTTATTTTTTACGTTTTACTGTTTAGCAAGAACGAATTTCATTCCGTCTTCATCCACCATCAACTTGTCGCCGTCTATTGTTAATTCGCCTTCTTGATCGCCGTCTTCATCGAAGAATTTAATCTTGTCGCCGTCTTGTGTCCAAGTTGAATAATTAGTTTCCCCAAAAGAGATCAAAATCGCCGTGCCGTCAGATTTAAGTTCTACGCTCATAAAATCTTCGGTTATGGTTATGCCCCTAAGTTCTTCCCCTGCATTGATAGTGACAGAAATACCGCTTTCAGTATACGTTAGCGATTCAAACTTATAAAGTCCTTCCACTTTACCGCAAGCGGTTAAAGAAAAGAGCGCACACGCTAAAAGCGCTAAGGTTAAAACAATTGTAGATAATTTCTTCATTTGACTTTCTCCTTTTTTCTTAAGTTTATTTAATTATACGCCCAATAAAATTTGTTGTCAATATCAAACCTAAAATTTAAATTAAAAAAAAGCGGTTAACGTAACCGCCTTTTTGCCTCTATTCTTTTTCTAAAACGTACACTGTTTTATACGTATCGAAATCTAGCGTCATGGTGAGTTTTTTGCCCTCTTTCTTAAAGATATGATTATTAGAGTTGAGAACTGAATTCAAAATTACACAGTTTACGTACTCTCCGCTAGACGTCCACGTTCCGTTCTGAACGGTCGTGGCAAAAGGATATCTCACTTCGGTTTTGGTGAGCGTGCATTTACCGTCTTCGTTAATTTCAAGCACTAAATAATCGCCAGTTACGATAATATCCGTGCTAGGATAATATTCGCCCACGTATACTTCGTTTTTTAAGTTGCCGAGCATAGTCGTCGTGGTAACCTCTGAAACGAATTTATAAGTTCCCTCTACTGGATCCTCCTCGCCCTTGCACGCAGTAAGTGAAAATAGTGCGCACGTTAAAAGTGCAAAGGTCAATAAGATAGTTAAAAGTTTTTTCATGTTTTTCTCCTTTTTTAGAACATTGATTCCACAAACTCTTTAGCGTCAAAATCTTCGATATCGTCTATGGTTTCGCCAGTTCCAACGTATACCACGGGAACTTCTAGTTCGTACGACAATGACACGATAAATCCGCCCTTTGCCGTTCCGTCAAGTTTAGTTAAAACTATTCCGTCAAGCCCTATCGCCTCGTTAAAAACTTCAACTTGATTATAAGCGTTTTGACCAGTCGTCGCATCGAGAGCAATGAGTTTATAGAAGTTGGCGTCGGGATATTCTCTCTTTACCACTCTATCCATCTTTTTAAGCTCTTCCATAAGGTTGGCTTTTACGTGAAGTCTTCCCGCCGTGTCAATAATCAAAACGTCGGTCTTTCTTGCTTTGCAAGAAGTGATCGCGTCAAACACTACGGCAGACGCGTCCGCACCTTCTTCGTGCTTAACTATTCTAACTTTTGCCCTATCCGCCCACACGCTAAGTTGGTCGGCTGCCGCCGCACGGAAGGTGTCGCCTGCGGCAATAGTAACGCTCTTGCCGTCTTTTACGAATTTATTCGCTAATTTTCCGATCGTGGTAGTTTTTCCAACCCCGTTTACGCCAACCATCATTATAATCGCAGGCGTTTCAACTTCTAATTTATCCGCATAGTCAAGCGTTTCGAAAAGTTCTTTTTTCAAAAGATCTACTACGTAGTCTTTATCCTTGCACTTTTCTTTTATTGCGGTATCTCGTATCTCGTCCACTATTTCCATAGTCGTTTGAACGGATACGTCGGACGAGATTAAAATGTCTTCTAGCTCCTCGTAAAACTCCTCGCCAAGTTTGTTTTTAGCAAAGAGTTCGGTGAGCTTTTTGCTCATTCCGTCTCTCGTCTTTGTGAGCACCGCTTTGATCTTACTAAATAATCCCATAAGTCTTTCCTATTTTACGCAAGCGTTTCGCCCGTTATTTCACTAACGTCGCTTAATTTTACCGATACGGTCTTTGATACGCCCTTTTCTTGCATGGTTACGCCAAAGAGCGCGTCCGCAAGTTCCATAGTCGGCTTTCTGTGCGTTATAACGATAAATTGCGTTTCTTGACTAAATTTCTTTAAATATCTTGCAAATCTATCTACGTTCGCCTCGTCGAGCGCCGCCTCAATTTCGTCAAGCACACAGAAGGGCTTGGGACGAAGTTTAAGAATTGCAAACAAAATAGCAATCGCGGTAAGCGCCTTTTCACCACCCGATAAAAGCGAAAGTTTTTGGAGCTTCTTTCCCGGGGGTTCGGCGATAATTTCTACACCTGCCTCTAGGCGATCTTCGGTGTCCGTATAATCCATTTCGAGCATCGCTCTACCGCCACCGAATAATTCCTTGAATATTCTTTGGAAGTTTTCGTTGATCTTGGTAAAGCCTTCTTCGAACTGCGTGAGCATTTCACTCTTAATCTTGCCAATAGCCTCTTTTAGATCGCTTTCCGCCTTTTCTAAGTCTTCTTTTTGAGAGAGCATCTCTTCGTAACGCTCCTTAAGTATCTTAAAGTCGTCGATAGCGGTCGCATTGATTGCACCGAGAGAATTTCTCTTTCTTCTTAAGCGGTTAATTTCGGCTTCGCCGTGGGTAGCGTCGTAATTTTCCTCTCTAACCTTAATTGCAGTTTCGTAAGTTTCTTGATAATCTTCCCAAATGCTTTGTTGCAAGTATTCAAGATCGGAGTCGATTTTTGCAAGCGCTATTTCTTCAGCGTGCTTTTTCTCAGATAAAAGCGTTATAGCATCTGAAAGTTGCTTTTTCTTTTCGTCGTTACGATTGAGCTTTTCTCTAAGTTCACTCTTATCGTTTTCTATTCCGTCTATTTGCGCTCTTATGTTATTGATATAGTCTTGTTCGGCTTTAGTGAGCGCAACTTTTTCTTGCTCTCTACGGAGTTCTTCTATAATTTCTTCGGCGTTTACGTTGCTCTTATTTAGTCCCGCGTTAGTCGTTTCCGCGTCCGTTATAACGTTCTTTAATCTCGCGTTTTCAGTCGCAACCGAAGAGATATAGCCTTTAAGTTCGGTCACCTTTACTTGAAGTTCAGTGCTTTCCATAGCGAGAGAATCTCTCTCTTTCTTTAGCGCGTCGTATTCGGCTTGATGTTTATCCGCGTTTTGAGCGGCGCTTTGCTTGTCTTCTTCTAGTTTTTTACCGCCTGAAGTTACGACCTCAAAGTCGATATCAAGTTTCTTAAGGCGTTCTTTAACCGTGTCGAGAAGGTCAGTCGTCGTTTCCATATCTTGGCCGATTTCACTAAGCGATCTTTCTACGACCGATTGCTTTTCTCTTTCAATCAAAATTTGTTGCTTTTTGCCGTTATAAAGGTCATTAAGCATCGAAAGTTCGTCTAAAGCCTTATCTCTAGCCTTTTCGTATTCAACCTTTTCCGCCTTAATTTTTTCCATTTCGGCACGCTTTAATTTTAGTTGTTCGGCGTTGTCTTCTATCTTTCTATCGCCAGATAAAAGCCCTACCGTGTCCGTTCTTCTCGAACCACCCGTCATTGCGCCTTGGGTTGAGAACACGTCCCCGTCAAGCGTTACCATCTTAAATGCAAAACGGTATTTATTAGCGATATTCGTTGCGTTTTCTAACGTATCAACGATGAGAGTATTTCCTAAAAGGTTAGAAATTACGTTCTCGTATTGCTTATCGTAACTTACGAGTTTATTCGCAACGCCAAGCGCACCTTTTTCGTTTAAGGCGCTCGTTACCGACGCACTTTGTTCTCTAGGTTTAACGCTCGTTATCGGCAAGAAGGTGATTCTTCCGTATTTATTCGTTTTTAGATATTCAATTAGATATCTCGCCTCGTCCGGCGTTTGAGTTACGACGTTTTGAGCCGCCGCCGCAAGCGCCGTTTCTAGCGCAATATCGTACTTCTTTTCACTCTTAATAAGTTCGGCTACTACCCCTCTAATTCTCTTTTTAAGTTCAGGGTTCTCCTTTGCCTTGTTGAGAAGTAGTTTAACCGCAGGAGCATATCCCTCGTAGCTATCTTTTAAGCCACGATAGAAATTATCTTTCGTAACCAAGGTCGTAATAACTGAATTGAGCGTATAAATAGTATTTTCCACTTTCGCAACGCTCTCGTTACATTCTCTAACTTGGTTTTCTTTTTGTTCGATTTGATTTTTAAGGTCGTAAACCGATCTATCTAGTTCGTCGATACTTCTGTCTAAAGCCTCTTTAACGTTAAAGCTTTCTTCCCTTTTCACCGCGTATTCGTCGAGTTTTGCGGTAAGTTCGTTGGCTTTATCGGTAAGATTTGCTCTTTCGATAGACATCGCTCCTTTATTCATTTTGATATCCGATAAAGACTCTATCGACTCTATTATTCTCTTTTGGTTTGCCGACGCTAATTCTTCGCCTAAAACGATCTTTTCGGAAACGCTTAATAGTCTTTTACTGAGTTTTTCAGCCTTTTCTTGAAGAGAAGCAAGCTCTTTTTCCTTTGCGATGAGTTCTACTTCGTTATCCGAGAATTTCTTTTTAGACTCTGCGATAAGTTCTAAATTTTGTTCGATACTCGTTTTCGCACGTTCGATTTGCGACGATAAATATGAAATCTTTTCCTCGAAAAGTTGTTTTGCGCCCGAGGACTTTTCCATGCTTACGCGCTTTTCTAAAAGCTCGTCGTTAAGATTTTTAAGTTTATTATCCGCTAGATTTATATCCGAGAAAATTTTGTCGTATTCTGCCTCGGCTTTAGCGTATTCGCTTTGACGGAGTGCACTTTCTTCGTCTAGACCTTTAATTCTAACGTTTATTTTGCCTTTCGCGCTCTCTACGCCGTCCACTTTAGCAATATAAGTATTTAATTCGTGATGCTTTAATTCGGCGGATAAAGCGTTAAATTCTTTAGCTTTTTCCGCTTGTCTTTCTAAGGGCGTAAGTTGATTTTCGATTTCGGTTAAAATATCGATATAACGAACTAAATTTTCGTGCGTTCTATCGAGTTTTCTTTCCGATTCGTTCTTTCTCGCCTTAAATTTTGCGATGCCCGTTGCTTCTTCGAAAATATTTCTTCTATCTTCGGGCTTAGCGGACATTATTTCTTCAACCTTACCTTGACCGATAATGTTATAACCGTCTTTACCGATACCACATTCGTGAAGAAGGTCTACTATTTCACGAAGTCTTGCAGGTTGCTTGTTGATATAGTATTCGCTCTCTCCGCTACGGAACAACTTTCTCGTGATAATGAGCTCGTTAAAGTCGATATTGAACATTCTATTAGAGTTGTCAAAGTATAGCGAAACCTCGCAGTAAGAAAGCGATTTTCTTCCCTGCGTTCCGCTAAAAATAACGTCTTGCATGCTCGAACCACGTAGACTTTTCGCCGACTGTTCGCCAAGCACCCATCTAATAGCGTCCGCAACGTTACTCTTTCCGCAACCGTTAGGTCCAACGATTCCCGTTATGCCGTTGCCGAATTTTATTTCCGACTTATCGGCAAACGATTTAAATCCGTAAATTTCCACTTTTTCAAAATTCACGTTATTTACCACCCTTGTTTATTCTCTCTAATGCAAGTTCCGCAGCCTTAGCTTCGGCCTTTTGCTTGCTTTGCCCAATTGCTTGGGCTAACCTTTGCCCGTTTAACGTTACCGCCACACAAAATTCGGGGGCGTGATCGGGCCCTTTTTTATAGAGCGTTTCGTATTTTATCGTGCCAAGCTTGTACTTTTGCACGTATTCTTGTAATTCGCTCTTTATTTCAGCCTTAAACGGCTTTTTATCTTTTTTCGCCTTACTTTCGTAATCGCTTATAAGCGTTCTCTTAACGAATTTTCTCGCCGCCGTTATTCCACCGTCGAGATATATACCCGCAACGACCGCTTCGTAAATGCTCGAATACAGTTTCTCATCAAAATTGTGATTCTTGCTTTGCCCACGACCTAAAAGAAGATATTGATGAATACCCATTTTCTTAACGGCGTTAAGAAGTGGCGTTCTAGACACCATATCCGCCCTCTTTTGGGTTAAATCCCCCTCGTCGCCTAAAGCGTTTTTATATAGGTGTTCGGTCACGATAAACTCCATAATCGAATCACCAAAGAATTCTAAAAGCTCGTTATCTACCTCGCCGTGCTCGTTCGCATACGACGAGTGGGTAAAACATTTACGAAGTAACATTTTATCCTTAAACGAATACCCAAGCAATTTTTCACAAGCGTCTATATCGAATATTATCATACTTGCCAAACCTGATTTTCGGGATCGGAAATCTTTTCTACGATTCTATCAGTTATGCTAAATCCTACGTAACTTGCCGCTTGTAATACCGCGCACTTAAACGAAGTCCTTCCGGACGAGCCGTGCGCCTTGATAACAGGCTTATTTACGCCGAGAAATAACGCTCCGCCTTTCTTTTCGTAATCGAGTTTGTTCATAAGATCTTTGAACACACCCTTTAGTAAAAGTCCGCCCATTTTACCCTTAAACGAACCGTAAATTCCTTTCTTTAATTCGCGAATAACCGTCTTTACTCCGCCTTCAATTGATTTAATCGCAACGTTTCCGCTAAATCCGTCCGCCACGACAACGTCAAACTCTCCGCTTAAAATATCTCTCGCTTCGGTATTGCCCACGAAATTAATTCCTTTCATTTTCTTTAAGAGCGGGAACACTTCGTGATTTAACGCGTTACCCTTTTCGTCTTCCGTTCCGTTAGACAAAAGTGCAACTTTAGGGTTTTTTACACCAAGCGCCTCTGCGTAAGCCGCGCCCATTAATGCAAATTGACAAAGATTTATCGGCTTGCAATCGGCGTTTGCGCCCGAATCTAATAGTAAAACGTTCTTGCCGTCGATAGCCGTCGGCATTACGGGACATAACGCAGGTCTATTCACTCCGCTTAATCTTCCTAGTCTTAAGGTTGCGCCAACGAGTACCGCACCCGTAGATCCTGCCGATACGAACGCCGCCGCATCGTCGTTTTCTTTTAGTTCCTTAAACGCAACGCAAATCGAACTGTCGGGTTTTCTTCTTACTGCTAAGGTAGGCTCTTCTTCGCAAGTGATAACTTCGCTAGCGTTCAAGATACTAACCCTATTTTCGTCAAACTTATATTTTTTGAGTTCTTCCTTTATGACGTCTTCGTTGCCAACGAATTGCAACTCAAACCCTTCTTTTTCATTTATCGCGTCGATCGCGCCTGCTATTATTTCAACGGGAGATTTGTCTCCCCCGAAAGCGTCAACTAAAATTTTCATATCTCTTCCTTAATCGTTAGTTTTCAAGCGTGCCAACCGTTCTTGGGAAAGGTAGCACGTCTCTTATGTTAGATACGCCGGTTAGGTACATTATCATTCTTTCAAAGCCAAGACCAAATCCCGAGTGAATTACTCCGCCGTATTTTCTTAAATCGAGATAAGATTTATATTCTTCGGGATTTAAGCCACATTCAGCCATTCTCTTTTCCAAAATCTCAAGTCTTTCTTCTCTTTGACTTCCGCCAACGAGTTCGCCTATTCCGGGAACTAACAAGTCGCTCGCCGCAACCGTCTTTCCGTCGTCGTTAAGTCTCATATAGAACGCTTTGATTTCCTTAGGATAATCGGTTAAGAATACCGGCTTTTTAAATACTTGTTCGGTAATATAACGTTCGTGTTCGCTTTGAAGATCCACGCCCCAGTATACGGGTGCTTCAAATCTTTCTTTTACCTTTTCGAGAATTTCGATCGCCTCCGTGTAGGTTAAACGCACGAATTCGCTATCTTTAACGTTATTTAATCTGTCGATTAAGCCCGTATCTACGAATTGATTTAAGAATCTAATTTCTTCGTCACAAGTGTTCATTACCCTTTCGATAACGTATTTAACCATCGCTTCAGCGCAATCCATATCGTCGGATAAATCGGCAAACGCAAGTTCGGGCTCGATCATCCAAAATTCTGCCGCGTGACGAACGGTGTTAGAGTGTTCCGCTCTAAAGGTAGGTCCGAAAGTATATACGTTAGCGTAAGCCATTGCAAAATTTTCAACGTCTAATTGACCAGACACGGTCATGCTTGCCTTTTTGCCAAAGAAATCTTGCTTATAATCAACCTTTCCGTCTTCGCCCTTAGGAACGTTGTCTAAATCAACGGTGGTTACTTGGAACATTGCGCCTGCACCCTCGCAGTCGCTACCAGTAATGATAGGCGTATGTACGTATACGAATCCACGTTCGTTAAAGAAATTATGGATTGCAAACGCCGCTTCACTTCTAATCTTAAATACAGCGTTAAAAAGGTTGGTTCTAGGACGAAGATGCAACATTCCACGTAAAAATTCTAACGTGTGGCGTTTCTTTTGCAAAGGATAGTCGGGAGTAGACGCACCGAGCACTTCTATTTCGTCCGCATTGATTTCAAAGGGTTGCTTGTTTTCGGGAGTTAAAATAAGTTTTCCCGTAACCTTTAAGCAAGCACCTACGTTTTGCTTTGCAATCTCGTCGTAATTGCTAACTTTTTCTCTATCGAAAACGATTTGACAATTCTTAAAATACGATCCGTCGTTGAGTTCGATAAAGCCAAACGACTTTGAATCTCTTATCGTTCTTGCCCAACCGCATACGGTTACTTGTTTTCCGCCAAATTCGCTTTGGTTTTTGAATATTTCCTTAAACTGTGTTCTTTTCATAAAAACGCTCCGTAATTTGTTTTTGAAACTATACTGTATTATTTTACCATAACTACTATATTTTTTCAAGGATTTTAATTAATATTTTACGTGCGCGCACAAGAAAAAATCCCCGAAAGTTCGGGGATTAAAGTTTTTTCTTCAAGTTTTGGCTATTCCGTGATTAAACTGCCTATTTCTTTTTTATAAGTTTGGCGTTTCTTTATGATCTCGGTCGCCGCAAATTTCCATTGTTGCAAGATACTATGATTAGTTTCTAGCATTGGGTTGGATTCTATGTTTTTTATTCCGTTATCGATAATATTTTTTAATATCCTAGAAATCAAAATCGCGTTGATACCAGTATTCTTATACTTGTGCTTTACGCCGATTAACGCCATCTCTAGATCTTTAGGCGCTTTTATCGAACGAAGTACTCCTATAAAGCCCGTTGGGAAAAGTTTTCCGCGATGCTTAATTAACGGATCGCAAATTGACGGAAGCACGATACCAAACGCCGCAACCTCGTCGTCTTGATCCACTAGAAATGAAATGTACTTCGTATTAACGATCGTAGCAAACTGATCTAGCATGTTTTGACGGGCTTTCCCTACGATAGGAACGTATCCGTCCAAGTGCCCGTAAGACTCGGTTAAAGCCTCGAAAAAACTATCTGAATACTTCGATAAAATTTGCTTAACGCTCATGGTTTCAGCAACGTCTACTAGCTTATATTTTTCCTTGAGTTTTCCTGCGATTCTTTCAATTCTTTCGTACGGCTCGTTAGGGATGTCAAAGCGGTATTCCACCCACTTAGACTCGTCCTCAAAACCAAGCTCTTCCATGCGCTTATAAAAGTATGGATAAGAATAGTTCGTAGCGTAAGTACTTCTCTCGTTAAATCCGTAAGTAAGTAAGCCCTCTCTATCCGTATCGTTAAAGCCCCACGGCCCGTGAATTATTTCCATGCCGTTGTCTTTACCGAACTTCTCAACCGCACCCAAAAGCGCCTTGAAAACTTCCACGTCGTCTATACACTCAAAGCGTGAAAATCTTATGAGCTTTTGATTCCTTATTTTGTTGTCGGTATAGTTTATTAGCCCTGCGATTCTACCGACTAATTTTCCGTCTTTATAACACAAAAAACCCTTTATTTTATTTTCGTTTAAACTAAAGTTTTTCTTGGGATTAAACGTGTCTATTTCATCACTACGAAGTGACGGAACGTAGTACGGACAACCTTTATAAAGTTTTACAGGATATGCTGCAAAACGCCTTAAATCTCTTTTCGTTACAACTTCTTTTATCTCTATCATATATTCTACTCTCAAAAAAACTTACCCGTCTATTATACAGCATCTTTCTTAAAAACACAATAAAATCAAATAAAAAAATTCTCCGCACGAGCGAAGAATTTTCTTTTATCTTTGATTAATCTTTATTTTCTCTAACGATTTGGGGCGGTTTTTCGTCCTTTAGCGCCATTATATATTTACCGTAGTCTTCGTCGCTTAAATGTACGACTTTACTTTTCTTTTTTTTCTTTCTAGACATATTTTAACCTCCGTCTTTCTCCTTTATTATCGGCAAAAGACGGCTATTTTATACCGTTCGAAAGTTATTTTTTCCTTACGCTTTTTATCTTTTTATACGTCTTGTCCGCACTAAAATCTCTAACCTTATTATACTCTCCGCCAAGCATCTCTATCGCAAAGCGTAATTCTTCAAAATCGGCATAGTTTATCTTGGGATTTTCTATCGCCTCGAGCAGGTACGGCAATGCCCTTTCGTCACCGTATTTTGATAAATATCCGGCGTGCATAGATAGTTTTTCAGGGCAAGCAATAAACCTTGAAATTAATACGCTAAAAACTCTATCGTCACGACTTGCGTTCGATAAAATCTCGGTTAAGTAATCTCTCTTCTTTTCCTCTACTTCGTCAAACTGATCGAGAATTTGATCTTTTACCGCGTCTGCATTTTTACAAAGTTCTTCAGTCGCAAGTTCTCTAATCGGCTCGGTATAATCCCAAAGCACGTATTCTAAATATTTCTTCGCCGTTTTTTTACTGCCGAGATCAGAAAGCATGTTCATTACGTAAAGAATAAATTCTTCGTCGTTTTCACCGTCTAAACTATCGATTAACGCATCTTCGTTTTTTTGCTCGCAAGTAATCGCCTCACACAAAAAGTCAGATACCGAAACACCTTTATTTAAGTGATCTTTTAAACACCATAAAAGAGTTTTCGCATCGCAATCTTTATAGTAAGTATTAGGCGTTTTTCCATCTAATTCGCTAAACTTTTGATCGCCGAATTCTAGGTATAAAGACGGGATTTTATCTTCTATTTCTTCGGGCTTAATTTTGCCAATATTCGAGTAAACGAAATCGGAAATGTATTTGTCAAACAATGCGTCAACGTCTATCGTCTTTATCATCTTTCTCTCCTTTAAGTAGGTTTCTTAGCATAACGAGTTTGCTTTTTTCCACGTTAAAAACCTTTATCACGTCATCGTCAGTTGAAAATCTTTTATATCCACATTCTCCCACTATTAACGCGCCTAGTTCGTCCGCAGTCACGTCGGACGGGGACAAAATTTTGCCAAGTTTAGAATAAACTTTCGTCGTCATCTTATGAACTTTATCCAAGTTTCCAACGTCCCAAAACACCAATCTTGACATGCAAAGCGCATAGGCGGATAGGTAGTGATCGTCAACCTTGAGTTTTTTTGGCTTTATTTTAGTATAATAATTGCCGATTAAAACTGAAAATCTATCGGTATAGCCGTTCAATATTAACGCGTAGATTAAAACCCTTTTTAGTTCGGGAAGCGCGTCGTTATCAAGCAGTGCGTCTAGCATCATTTTCTTTGCAACGGGCGTGTACGCCGCAGATAAAAGATAGGCGCTCTTACGAACGACGTCGCTCGTTTTCGAGCTTAGCCCCCACTCGAGCATTTCTTTTACCTCTTTATTTTTTAACTTTAGCGATATCTTCTCCGAATTGTCTACGAGTTCGTTAATCGATTTAACGTATTTTTTTTCTATCTTTTCGGGAATTTCCTTCACGTACTTTAACGGAACAAGCTCTTTTGCCCATCTTTCTTCCCTTATTAAGCTACTAATAAAATTTGCGTAAAACTTACAAGCGTAATCTCTTCTATCAATTCTATAGTTCTCGAATAAAATTTCCTCTGCTAGATTTAGATTGCCCGTATTTATTAACGCTATCGCGTAAAAAAATCTCATTGACAAATCAAACGGCCTTTCTTCTACGATTTGGCTTAAACATTCCTTTATTACGGAGTGCTCTTCCCTTTCTATCGCGCAAGTCGCTATCTTATACGCCTCCGACCTCTCTCCTCGTCTTAACGACAACGCCTTTCTATAATAATATTCGCCCTTTTCTTTATCGCCTTTCATGTCGTAAACGGTAGAAAGGTTACAGTACGCCGTTATACTTTCTCCGTCCTTTTCGATCGAACGGTTGCAAATTTCTATCGCCCTTTCATAGTCGTCAACCATCATGCAACTTATGGCGTATTCGCCCGCGGTTTCCTCGTTTAATCGCTCGGTCGGAATAGCCTTATAAAAGTCAACCGCTTCCTTAAACGCACCGTTTGCAATAGCACGTTTAGCGTCTTTTATCTCCTCTGAATAATCGGCACGGTCAAACGGATAGGCAATTTTATACTTGGATAGTCTTCTTTTTTCCCCCGAGAAAAAAGCAATTATCTCTTGATCTAGTCCGTCTTGAGATATAAATCCGTCCATAGTTATCTTTTGATGAAAATAATAACTTGACGCCAAAAAGTCGTCCATATAAAAGAAATTTATAGCTAGTTCTTCATACGCCGTGCCATGCTTTTCACTAGGGGCTTTATCCAAGTAATAAAACCAGTATTTCACAGATAAATCTAATGCTCCCATATCCGAGTAAACGTCGGCAATATCGGCTAAAATTTCAACGTCATCCGACATGTCTTTTGCAGTAAACAAAAAGCCGAGCGCGCCCACGTAATCTCCGTTTTTAGCACGCTCTATTGCGAGTTTTCTATAACTTTCTACCGCATTTGTCAGTCGTATAACTTTTTCTTCCATAAGTGATTAAAATAGTTTTTCCACGTCCTCGCCCGTAAATACGTACGATTTATTGCAAAACTGGCAGTCTACCTTTATTTGACCTTCTTTTTCTAAAATATCGTCGAGTTCAGCTTTTCCTAACGATATAAGTATTCCCTCGATATATTCTCGACTGCACAAGCATTCGTATTTAGGGTAATAGGTTTCAAACTTAATTTCCCCGAAATGCTTATCTATTATTCCTTCCGCTCCGATTTCTTCTATTAAGGTCGAAACGTTTCCGAGTTGGCTCATTACGTCTTCCGCCATAAATAACGCCTCTTCAGACGCGCCCGGTAGTCCTTGCATTATAACTCCGCCCGCCCCTACGCACGTTAAATCTTTGCCGATTTTAACGCCGAGAGCAATCGCCGTGGGTTGTTGTTCGCTATAAGCAAAATACGCCGTAAAATCATCGGCAATTTCACCACTAACGAGTTCACTACTACCAGAGTACGGCTCTTTTAAGCCCATACTTCTAACTACCGTAAGTCTTCCGTTTTTACCCACGCATCCACCAACATCAAGTTTTCCATTGCTCTTTAACGGAAGTTCTACCGTCGGATTGTCTATTGATCCGCGCATTTGGAGTTTTCCGTTTCCGCAAACGGTCACCTTTCCGCCCACTCCGTCACCAGAAATAGTAACGGCAAGTTTATCGCTTTCGTTTTTAAGCGTGCTAGACATAAACGTGCTTATAGTAAGCGTTCTTCCAAGCGTTGCCGCTGCAAGTGGAGATAGCCCGTGAATTTTTATTGCGTCGTTAACCATTTCGGTCGTATCTAAAACCGAAAGTGATAATTGATTTTCGTATACTAACGCTTTTAAGAGTTTGTTCAAAATTTACCTCTCTTTTGTTAAAAACGCCCAGATTTTATCTAAGGCGTTTTGTTTTTTTATTTCTTTTTCTTATCTCTCTTCATAAGTTCGCGTTTTGCCGCCGCGATTCTCTTATCCCTTTCCTTCTTAGACTCTTCGAAGGCGATATCTTCTTCGGTCTTTTGATACTTAGGATCGTCCTTATGCTCTTCTACGTAACGAGCGTGATCTTCGTATATCGCTTGCTTACTTTCGCCAAGTTTTAATAGGTCTTCTCTATTGAAACTCGTGGGAAGTTCGGCAATCTTTAATTCGTCGTCCGTAATAGGCTTAATAGGTCTTGAACTCAACGCGCTACGACCTGCCATAGCAATTTGTGCGCGATATTGTTGAAGTGCTTTTGAATCGCTTTCCTTAACCTTTTGGTAAATACCACGGTTCTTTTGTGCTCCGGGAATCTTATCGTTTAAGAACTTATCGTAGCCCCATTGAGCATAGTTCGTCCAAACAAGCAAGAAGAAAGAAAAACCAAGTATTAACAACAAGATTATTCCTATGCCTTGTAACATACCGCCGATCATTAGGATAACGAACGGTATTCCTGCAAGTGCGATAAAAAATACGTTTTGCGGTAACATACCTACGGTATAAACCACGGCGTTCTTAAATAAATGACGGAATTTTAGTTTATAGGTTACGCTTAGCGTTATCATATGAAGCGATACTATTGCGAAAAACGCTAATAGTACGTAAGCTACGATCTTACTTGCAACGAGTATCCAACTTGCACCCGAACCAAGCGCGATATATTGATCGGCAAGCGAAACGGATACCATTACCAAATAAAACACCACCGAAAATAACATTCCAATAAGGGCGATTTGCTTGAAATTTTGCTTAATTCCACGCCAAAAATCGTTGGCAACGAAAATACCTTCCGTCCATACCAAGTTTCTAACAACGTACGCTCCACCTGCAACGCCTATCGCTGCAAAAATAGATGCGATCGGTAAGCCGAGATACCCGATTAGATTACCCATAAAAATAATATTTTGAGAGTACCCCGCCATCGTCACGGGTGCTTGAAATCCTGCGCCGAAACCTTGCGAAAAAGGATAATTCATTCCGTAACTTGAAATTATCATTAATCTAAAGAAAAGCAAAAATATGAGCGGAAGAACGAAAAGGAGAACTAGAAGATTAATTAGGAAAAGTTTACCGAAACTCCCCTTAAAAATATCCCAACCGAGTTCCCACCTATTAGACGGGAGTTGTGCTCTTGCGTATCCTTCAGATTTTTCCGTGCCCATTATAAGTCTATCTATAAGACCACGTTTCTTTTTCTTTGCCATTACTTACCTCTAAACTGGTTTTTTTGCGCTTTAATAGCGTAGACAAACTTTTTCCTTTTATAGTATATAAGAAATTTAAATTTTTTACAAATAAAAATGACCGTTTATGTAAAAAAAACTTTACTTTTTGCCTTTTCAATGTTAAACTAGGCATATATTATGTTTACTAGGAGTATGATTTATGAAAAAGTATAACGTTGCTGTCGTTGGCGCAACCGGTATGGTTGGTAGAAAATTTTTAGAAGTTTTATCTGAAAGAAATCTTCCCGTTGAAAATTATTACCTTTTTGCTTCAGCTAGAAGCGCAGGCTCTCAAATAGATTTTATGGGTAAACCCCACACTATTATCGAACTTAAAGAAGAAAACATTATCGATAAGAATATCGATATCGCGCTCTTCTCTGCAGGTGGCGACACCAGTAAAGAATTCGCGCCCATTTTCGCTAAACACGGCATTTTAGTTATCGATAACTCAAGCGCTTGGCGTCGTGACGAAAACGTTCCGCTAGTAGTCCCCGAATGCAACGCTAACGATATTTTATGGCACAACAACATTATCGCTAACCCCAACTGCTCTACCATTCAAGCAATGGTTGCTCTTAAACCTTTACACCAAGCGTTTAAGCTAAAGAGAGTTATCTACTCTACTTATCAAGCAGTTTCGGGCGCAGGCGTTAAGGGCTTTAACGACCTTAAGAACGGAATTAACGGCGAAGCTCCCCAAAAATTCCCCCACCCCATCTTTGGCAACTGTATTCCCCATATCGACGTTTTCATGGATAACGGATATACCAAAGAAGAAGACAAAATGATTTTTGAAACCAAGAAAATTTTAGGCGATCAAGATATTAAAGTTACCGCAACTTGCGTTAGAGTTCCCGTTTACTACGGTCATAGCGAATCTATCAACTTAGAATTCGAAAAACCCTGCACGGTAGAACAAGTTAAGGAAGTTTTATCTAAAGCGGAAGGCGTAGTCGTTATGGAAGACAACGCTAACAACAATTACCCCACTCCCTTATATTCAGAAAATAAGGACGAAGTGTTCGTTGGTAGAATTAGAAAAGACTTCACGGTTGAAAACGGCATTAACCTTTGGTGCGTAGCCGACAATATTAGAAAAGGCGCTGCTACCAACGCCGTTCAAATTGCTCAAAAAGCTATCGAACTTGACGCAGTTAAAAGAAAATAATTAAACTATTGCGAGATTTTATATGAATAAAGTTATCTTTAAGGGTACTTGCACGGCAGCTATAACTCCTTTTACCGCTGACGGCGTTGATTACGACGCGCTTGCAAGACAAATTGAATATCAAATCAAAAACGACATCGACGCTATTTGTATTTTAGGTACGACGGGCGAGGCTCCCACTATTACGGACGCCGAATACGATAGGATCGCTAAGTTCTCTTACGATCAAATTGCCGGTAGAGTGAAGTTTATTTTGGGCTCTGGTTCTAACTGCACCAAAAAGGCTATCGAGAAAAGTCAACTCGCGCAAAAAATCGGCGCGGACGGTCTTTTAGTCGTTACCCCCTACTACAACAAATGCACGCAAAAAGGATTAGTTAAATATTATAACGACGTTTGCGATAACGTTGATATTCCCGTTTTATGCTATAACGTTCCCGCTCGTACGGGTGTTAATATCCTTCCCCAAACCATGGCGGAAATTGCCGAACATAAAAATATAGGCGGTATTAAAGAGGCTTGCGGAAACATGGAACAAATTTGCGAAACGGCTCGTTTAATCCGTGGAAAAACCGCGCTCTATTCTGGTGACGATAACTTAAACCTTGCAATGATGAGTATCGGTTCTATGGGTTTAATCTCAGTTGCTTCTAACATTGCTCCTAAAGAAGTTGGCGACGTTGCTAGACTTTACTACGCAGGTAAAAACCAAGAGGCTACCGCACTTCAAGAAAGACTTCTTCCCCTTATCGATATTATGTTCGTGGAAGTTAACCCTATTCCCGTTAAAAAGGCGGCGGAACTCATCGGTCTCGGCTCGGGCATCGTTAGAGCTCCCCTTACCGAACTAGAACCCGATCACACTATGAAAATGATCCAAATATTAAAGGATTTTGGATATACCATTAAGGAGTAACTTTATGATTAACGTTTTAATCAGCGGTGCTAACGGTAGAATGGGAAAAAAAGTTTTCGAGGCGGCTACTCTTTCCGATAAAGTTAAAGCTGTTTGCGGTGTTGATCTTATCGAAAACTTTAGCGATAATTCTTTCCCCATTTATTCGTCTTTTGATCAAGTGAAAGAAAAAATCGACGTGGTTATCGACTTTTCTTCCCCCAAAAATTTAGACAACTTATCAAGCTTTGCTCAAAAAACGGGCTCGGCTTTGGTTTTATGCGCTACGGGATATACCGAAGAACAAATCGAACAAATTAAAGCTCTTTCATCAAACGTTGCAGTTTTCCGTTCGGCTAATATGTCGCTCGGCGTTAACGTTTTGATTGATCTCGTTCAAAAAGCGGCTAAAGCCCTTTACGGCTTTGACGTTGAGATAATTGAAAAACACCACAACCAAAAGGTAGACGCTCCTAGCGGTACGGCTCTTATGCTCGCTGACGCCGTGAAAGACGTTTGCCCCGAAAAATTCTATACTTACGGCAGAGAAGGAATCGTTGGCAAGCGCGACCAAAACGAAATTGGTATTCACGCAGTTCGCGGTGGCACTATCGTTGGTGAACACGACGTATTATTTGCAAGCAACGCCGAAACGGTTACCCTCTCTCACCAAGCAACCGATAGAGCGGTTTTCGCTTCGGGTGCTATTAAAGCCGCTGAATTTATAGCAAGCAAAAAGCAAGGTCTATTTAATATGACCGACGTTATAAACCAATAATAACGATGCTCAAAGTTAATCTTGATAAAATTTTTGAACGCATTAATCGCGGAAATAATTTCGGCGAAAAAATTACCCTTTGCGGTGCAACCAAAATGGTTGACGTTCAAACGATAAATAAGGCAATTTCTCTAGGCTTAGAAGTCGTTGCCGAAAACAAAGTTCAAGAATTTAATCTTAAACACGACCATCTTATTGACGTAAGACAGCACTTTATAGGTCATCTTCAAACCAACAAGGTTAAATATTTAGTTGGAAAGGTTGAACTTATTCAATCGGTTGATAGCGTTCATCTTGCCGAGGCAATAGATAAACAAGCAAAAAAATAGGCGTCGTTCAAGACGTACTTATCGAAATCAACGTTGGCGGTGAACTCAGTAAAAGCGGTTTTGAACTAAACAACGCCAAAGAAAATATCGATATTATCGCAAAGAATTTTACTTCGATTAGGGTTATGGGACTTATGGCTATGCTCCCCCACACCGACGACGAGGAATTAAAAATTTCACTTTGCAAAAAAATGCGTAACCTTTACGATCAACTTAACGCTAATGGATACGACTTTAAATACCTTTCAATGGGTATGAGCGGGGATTATTTAACCGCTATAAATAACGGCAGTAATATGATTAGGCTCGGAAGTTCTATTTTTGGAAAAAGAAACTACGGAGATATAAACAATGGGATTATTTGATTTATTCGGAAGAGAAAATAAAGCTAAAAACAACCGTTTAACCACCAACTTTGACGAAACGGTTTCAGCGCAAACCGAACAAAAAGCACCTGTTTCGGTTTATTACCCCTCTTCTTATCACGACGTTGAGATTATTATCAAGTCTCTTAAAAACGGAAAAACGGCTATCGTGCATTTGACCGACTTAAAAACCGAAACGGCTATACGTATTTTGGACATGCTTTCCGGCGCAGTTTTTGCTCTTGACGGCGGTGTTTACGAAATGGAAAAGAACATCTTTATGTTCTCACCAACAGGCCTAGAGCTCGGCTAATCGCAAGTTATTTATCTAAAAAATAAAGCCTTTTGACTTCTTGTCAAAAGGCTTTTTAGTTTACTTTTTTAATTCCTTACTATAATATACGCAACGTACGCAACGTATAAGAGCATCATTATTATTCCTTGCCATTTATAAACCTTCTTAGAGAAAAAGGCTATTAGCATGGTAATTACTCCCGTTCCCGTCATTACTAACATATCTACTAACGATATAGGATTGATCGCAAGCGGTGTTATTACCGACGTTATTCCTAGGATAAATATGATATTGAATATATTTGAACCAACTACGTTTCCTATCGCAATATCGTTTTCCTTCTTTACCGCTGCAACGATACTTGTTACAAGTTCAGGGAGTGAAGTTCCAACCGATACAATAGTTAGTCCAACGAGCGCTTCGCTCATTCCTATTCTTATCGCTATTTTAGACGCATTATTTACTACTAGATTTCCACCAAGTATTATCCCTGCAACCCCTGCCACTACGAAAATAATAGAAAGCCATATGGGCTTTTTCTTTTTTTCTTCGGTTTCTTGAAGTTGCTCAATGCCGGATTTTTTTGCTCTTAATATCAAGAAAATGATATACGCAATAAAAAGCACTAAAAACACTATGCCTTCTAAAAGATTTAACACGAAAGGCGTGAGTACAAACGAGAATAAAAGGAGTATTCCGTATAAAACGACCATTATCGGAATATCAAATCTCTTCATATTCTTATCTATCACTAAAGGTACGAAAATCGCACTCGATCCTAATATGAATAAGGTGTTAAAAATATCCGAGCCGACTACGTTACCCACGCTCATATCGTTTAAGTTCTCTATTGCACTCGTAATGCTTACCGATGCTTCGGGAAGGCTTGTCCCAATAGAAACTAACGTTAAACCGATGATGAGCGACGGAATCTTTAACGCCTTTGCGATTGCACTTGATCCGTCAACGAAAAAGTCTGCGCCTTTTATAAGTAGCGCCATACCAACGATTAACAATAATATTTCCAGTGCTACCATTTTCTCTCCTCTCACATAAAAAGACTTCTACGCATATGTCGGTAAAAGTCTTTCTAAGATTGCTACGTAATTGTATCTAATTAATTTCTAACGCCGAGCGCGTTGTAGGTGTTGTCAAGTGACGCGATCTTTTCAGCGAAAAGTTTCATTTCGTCTTCGGGAAGGGGAAGTTCTACTATTTGCTTAAATCCTTCTCCACCAACCTTGCAAAGAACGCCCGTGCACATATCTTTTGCACCATATTCTCCATCAAGTAAAGTTGAAAGTGATAGTACCGTTTCGGTGTCTGCTAAAAGCGCTTTTACGAGTTGTACGGTTGACGCTGCAATCGCATAGAAAGTTGCGCCCTTTGCCTTGATTACTTTTGAACCAGATTTTACCATACCGTCGTAAATGTTCGTTAGTTCCGTATCCATTTCTTCTTTAGAAACTTTCATGATCTTTTCGCAGTATTCTTTTACGGGCATACCGCAAACGGTGCAAAGACTCCAAGGAGCCATACAAGCATCGCCGTGTTCACCGAAAACGTATGCGTTTACGTTGTGAGCGTCTACTCCACAGTAGGTTGCAACTGCTTCGATAAGTCTATTTGAATCGAGTAACGTTCCCGTTCCGATTACTTGTTCTTTCTTAAGCCCCGTGCATTTCATCGTAACGTAGGTTAATACGTCTACGGGGTTACTTACGATAACATATAACGCGTCAGGTGCAATTTTTGCTACGTCGGGCATAACGCTCTTAAGAATTCCTACGTTAATTGCCGCTAAGTCTAGTCTACTTTGACCGGGCTTTCTACCTACGCCGAAGGTTACGATAACGATATCTGAACCTGCAACGTCTGCATATTCTCCACATCTAACTTTAACTGAAGGTACGCACGCTGCGCATTGATTTAAGTCGAGCGTTTCGCCTTCTGCTTTTTCTTTGTTGATATCCACTAATACTATTTCAGAACAAATTCCTTGTAAAGTTAAGGTATAAGCGATAGTTGCACCTACGTTTCCAGTGCCTAAAATAGAAATTTTTCTTCTCTTGGAAGCCATAATCTAAATTCTCTCCTATTATAAATATTCTTACATATATAATACATCTTTTTGAGATTTTTGGCAACCTTTTTTTGCGAGTTTTAAAATAATTAAGTTTATCCCCTCTACTTTTTTTTATTACAACTCCTTGACTAGTTTTTTTGCGACTTCGTAAACGTCCCCTGCGCCTAAAAATATAACCTTTTCGATGCCCTCTTTTTGCTTTATCGCTTGATAAAGTTCTTCAAAGTTATCGGCGTACGATCGATAAAAGTTATTCGGCACGTCTTTATCGTTATTAACTAGTTCGTAAAATAACGTTCTTCCATCTCCTTCGATGCTAAAATTCTCCCTTGCCGGAAAGGTCTTATATATTATTAGGTTAGGTAGATCCTTTAGCGAACAAACGAATTCTTTCATTAAAATTTTCGTTCTCGAATAGGTGTGCGGTTGAAAAACCACTAAGACTTTTTCCATTTCTCCAAAAGCACAAAGCGTTGCGCTTATCTCTCTTGGGTGGTGCGCGTAGTCGGCGTAAAAACTAACGCCGTCCTTTTTTGCGAGCAGTTCTTGTCTTCGCTTTACTCCGCGAAAATTCTCTAACGCACCCTTTATTACGTCAAACGGGATGTTAAATAAATCCCCTACCGCAAAAGTCGCTAGCGCGTTATATATATTATGGTATCCTATAACGCTTAAATTTATCCGCCCGTATACTTGATTAAAGGCGCAAGCGTTAAAAGAATATTTTCCATTTTCATTTTTTATTTTCGTGGCGTAGTAATTCGCGCTCTTTTCTATTCCAAAAGTGACGGTAGCGTTATTTCCTATCAAACGTGAATTACTATCATCGGCGTTTACAACGGCTACGTTTTGACCGATAAATTTATTAAAGGTTTGCTCTACGTCCGCCATATCTTTGTAACATTCCATGTGATCGTTATCTACGTTTAGCACGACCGACACTTTCGCGTTTATATCAAGTAAGTTTTTTTGATATTCGCACGCTTCTAAAAGAACGTATTCGCCGTGCCCGTACCGAAAGTTTCCGTAATCCGGACTTTCCCCACCTAAAAAGACGGTGGGGCTTTTCTTTGCACCTATGAGCACGTCTGCAATCATTGCCGTTGCCGTAGTCTTTCCGTGACTTCCTGAAACGGCAACCGAATAATTAAACTCTCTTGCAATCTCACCTAGAAGTTCACTCCGCTTTACGAGCGGAATATTTCGCTTTTTAGCCGACGTGATTTCCACGTTGTCTTCTTTTACTGCCGAAGTATAAATAACCACGTCCGTGCCCTTAACGTTGCTTTTTTCGTGACCTTTAAAAAACTTGATTCCAAGATTTTTCAGTCGTTCTGGGTTTTTGGGCAAATTTAGGTCACTTCCACTCACTTTTTTGCCTTTTATAGCACAAAACTTGGCTAAACCGTCCATAGAAACGCCATTTATGCCCAAAAAATGAAATCTTTCAAATTGATAATATTTTCCTAACTTTTTCATACGCTATTTTATTCAAAAACGCCAAAAATTAGCACAAAAATTAAAAAAAACGGCATATTTTTTTAAAAAACTATTGAAATCGGGTTTCTTTTATGTTAAAATTACCATAATATATGTTAAGGAAGGATATCACTATGGTTATCTCAGACGTAAGAGTTCGTATTGTCAAGAAAGAAGACAGCAAATTAAAAGCCGTTGCATCGGTTACTTTTGATGATTGCTTCGTCGTTCACGACATCAAGGTTATTGAGGGAAACGAAGGTTTCTTTATCGCTATGCCTAGTAGAAAAACTGGTGAAGGCGAATATAAGGACGTTGCTCACCCCATCAAAACCGAAACTAGAGAAGAACTCATCAAAATCATTTTAGCGGCTTACGAAGAAGAAAAAGCTAAACCCGCTATCGACTAATCATTTCCAAAAAACTTAAAACTCTTAGAATCAACAAAATCTTCTTACCACAATGAATTCATGGTGGTAAGTTTTTTGTGTTCTTCTAAATCAAAACTAAAAAGCGATTACGCGTTTTATGCGTAATCGCTTTTTTTCTTTTTGCTTATCTTTTTATATACTTTTTAGCTAGATCGTCTATATAGCTTAAACTTTCTAAAAGCTCTTCTTTTTCACCGTAGTCTCCCCTATAAGCTTCGATAAGTAACGCGCCGTCAAACCCAACGTCTCTTAATCTCTTAAACAAATCGATAAAGTCTATCGTGCCTTTACCTGGCAAGCACATTTTTCCGTCTTCTCTAACGTCTGACAAATGCACCGTGACTATATCTTCACCCATTTCGCTCAAATACTCGTTATGATGTATTCCGCTTTGACGGGCTTGTTTTACGTCTAACGTTCCTTTAAGGCCAATAGTGCGCTTTTTTAGCTCCTTAAAAAAACCTATGTAGTTATAATATCCCCAATGCACGTTCTCGTACGCCAAGGTGACGTCGTGAATCTTACACGCATCTATAATCTCTTGGGTTATTCTACCCACTCTATCAAAGTCAAGCTTTATCGGAGTTTTCTTAAACCTTGCTCCGCCGTGAAAAGTATAGTATTTCGCACCGATTTTCTCGGCAACGGTCATTGCCTGATCTAAAAAATCAAACGAGTCCTTTTGCGCTCTTTGGTTTATACTATATAATTGTGGTTCAAACTGCGTGGTTAAAGTATGAACCGAATGCACGTCTATTTGAGTTTTTCTCTCATTTAAAAGGTCAGCAAAAGACGGATTATATTCACAATACGATTCTAAAAACACTTCGGCAGTATTGACTTTCTTGCCGTCTAAATATTCTAGCGCCTCCTCCGTGTTGTAAATCGAAAAAAGTGACGCCGTCGATATGCCAACTTTCATATTTATTTAATCTCAGGTTGAATCAAACCTAAATCCCCGTCGTTTCTTACGTACAATACTTGCACGCTGTTGGTTTTTGCTTCTAAGAACACGTAGAACGAGTGCCCTAAAAGTTCTAGCTCTTCGATTGCCTCGTCAACCGTCATGGGCTTTAAGGAGAACTTCTTTTGTTTTACGAGCGAAACTTCTTTCGATTCCTTTGCCATACCGTATACTGCTACGTCACGGAACGCCGAATTCTTTTGGTGTTGATCAAAACGGGTGCGGTACTTTCTTATTTGCCCTTCGAGCTTGGGAAGTACTACGTCTAGGTTATCGTAAAAATTGTCGCTTCTCCACGAAGCTCTTACGAATTTCCCCGAATAATCGAACATCACTTCGGTAGTGCAAGAGGTTGATTCTTTCTTAAAAACAACTTTTGCAGTAACCATCGTATCGCCAAAATACTTGTCTAATTTAGAAATTTTTTGCTCGGTTACCTTTTTTAAGTTTTCACTTACTTCGTAATTTCTACCTACAATTTCGATCTTCATATTTTTTTCCTCCTTATATATTTATACGCATTTAACTTTGGGTTTTCCTTTTTAACTTGCTATTTTTTAGTAAAGAAAAATCCATTGTCGTCCGCGTCGATCGTCAACGCCATATTTTCGCCCAAATCTCCGCGTAAAATCTCTTCGCTAAGTTTATCTTCAATGTGTCTTTGAATTACTCTCTTTAAGGGTCTTGCACCGTAATTTTCGTCGTATCCTTTTTCGATAATTAAATCCATTGCAGAAGGCGAAATCTCAAGTCTTACCCCCATAACCGCAAGTCTTTTTCTTAAACTTGAAAGCAATAATTCGGCAATTTTTGACGTTTCTTCCTTGGTGAGCTTATGGAATACTATTATCTCGTCTATACGATTTAGGAATTCAGGACGGAATTTTCCCCTTAACGCTTCCATATATTTATCGCACATATTATCGTATTCCGCCGTGGACGAAGAGCCCATAAATCCAAGCGTTTTCTTAGCTTGCGCTTCGGTCGCACCCACGTTCGACGTCATTATAATAATACAGTTTTTAAAACTTACCATTCTTCCTTTACTGTCGGTAAGTCTTCCGTCGTCGAGAAGTTGGAGCATTATGTTAAACACGTCTGGATGCGCTTTTTCAATTTCATCAAACAATACTACCGAATACGGTCTTCTTCTTACCTTTTCGGTGAGTTGTCCCGCCTCGTCAAAGCCTACGTATCCCGGAGGCGCGCCAACGAGTTTTGATACTGAGTGCTTTTCCATATACTCAGACATATCCACTCTAATAATGCTATCTTCGTTGCCAAAAACGGTTTCGGCAAGCGCCTTTGATAGTTCGGTTTTACCAACGCCCGTAGGGCCAACGAAAATAAACGAACCAACCGGACGATTGGGATCTTTTAATCCCGCTCTAGCCCTTCTAATCGCGTCCGAAACGGCTCTAACCGCGTCTTCTTGACCGATCACCCTTTGATGAAGAACGCTTTCTAAATCAAGTAGCTTTTGCGCTTCAGTTTCGGTGAGTTTGACAACGGGAACGCCCGTCCAGTTACTTACCACTTTCGCTATATCTTCGGGAGATAACGCAAGTTTTTCAAGGTTCGTTCTAGCCTTTCGTGCTTGCGCTCTTATTTCGTCGAGTTCTTTATTTACTCGCTCTATATCCTCGTTAATCTTTAACGCTTTTTTAAAGTCTTCTCTTTCTTTTGCTAGATTTTTTTCAGCGACAAGCCTAGCAAGTTCTAATTCTTTTTGTTTTGCCTCGGCAGGAGAATTATAACTGTCGAGTCTTACCCTTGACGCAGCCTCGTCTATTAGGTCGATTGCCTTGTCGGGTAAAAATCTATCGGTTATATATCTATCCGATAGCGAAACCGCGCTCATTATCGCTTGATCGGTTATCGCTACGCCGTGGTGCGCTTCGTATTTATCGCGAAGTCCTTTTAAAATTTCTACCGTTTCTTCGGGACTTGGCGCTTCTACCATAATGGGTTGAAAACGACGTTCTAACGCCGCGTCTTTTTCGATATACTTTCTATATTCGTCAATAGTCGTTGCACCGATAGTTTGAAGTTCGCCACGAGAAAGCATGGGCTTAAGAATATTTGCAGCGTCCATATTCCCTTCACCAGTACTTCCCGCGCCAACGATATTGTGAATTTCATCGATAAATAAAATAAGGTTGCCGTTTTCTCTTACCGTGTCTATAGCGGTCTTTAATCTTTCTTCAAAATCACCGCGATATTTCGTACCCGCAAGCATACCTGCAATATCTAGCGAGAACACGATTTTATCGGCTAAAATTTCAGGCACGTTACCCTTAACGATTGCTTGGGCAAGCCCTTCAACAACTGCGCTCTTACCAACGCCCGGTTCACCGATTAAAACGGGATTGTTTTTCGTTCTTCTAGATAAAATTTGAATAACTCTATCTATTTCTTCTTTTCTGCCTATAACGGGATCGAGTTTACCCGTTTCTGCTTGTTTATTTAAGTTTACGCCAAATTTTCCAAGCTCGCCAAGATCGTCAGCCTCTTTTACGCCGACTTTTTGTTGCTTTTGAGTGGGCGTTCCTTTACCGCTAAACGCCGAACTAAATATGCTTTGCGACTCGTCTTGAGGGCTATTTTGTTCGCTTATCGTTTCTTTGCCCGAAAATAACGTTCTTGCGATATCTTCAGCCATACCTTCAACGTCTACTTGCATTGCCCTTAAAATTGCAACCGCAACGCTATCGATATCGAGGAGCACCGCAAGCAAAAGATGCTCGGTACCAACGAATCCCGCGTGTGCTTTCAACGAAATATCTATCGCCTTTTCAAAAAGATTTTTCGTTCTAGGCGTGAACATATTGCCCGAAATTATAAGTTCGGGATCTATGCTTTTTTTGAAATAATATAAATATCTTTCGTTGTCTACTTCGGCTTCGCGCAAAATTGCAGACGCTCTTCCGTCGAACACGTTTAGTAATCCGTACAAAATATGTTCGCTTCCTATATATCTAGAGCCCACCTTTCTCGCTAACGCAGTGGATACTTCTATAACTTCGTTTACGTTACGTGAAAATGCGTCGTAAAACATCGTTTACTCCTTTAATTTTTGTAGTTTTTTTCCCACTATTTCCGCTCTAAACAAATCTCTATCTATAGCAGAAAGTCTTTTTCCGTACTGCGCGCAAATGTTCGCAGGACGCGTTTCTATTATTAAATCGTCTATTCCTTCAAGTTCGGTTATACCTATCATGCCGAGCATTGCTCCGAGTTTGACTTGCGCAACGTAGGATAAAAATTCACTATACCCTAGCATTACCGCGTTAGTTAACACCCCGTAAGCCTTTCTCGCCTTGTCCATGGTCTTAAGTTCGTTCCTAACGTAAAGTCTTTGCATTTCTTCACGCTCGGCAACGCATATTCTTTCAACCGTATCTTGAACTTCTTTTATTATTTCATATTCGGATACGCCTAAGGTAACTTCGTTACTTATTTGGTACATATAGCCTTCCGCCGAACTTCCCTCGCCGTAAAGCCCCCTAACCGTAAGACCTAGCCTTTCCGCCTCTTTTACGAGCGCGTTTATCTTTCCGCCCTCGGTAAGCGCAGGTAAAAACATCATGACCGACGCCCTTAAGCCCGTCCCCAAATTTGTTGGACAGGACGTGAGATATCCAAGTTTATCGTCGAACGCAATATCGATATTTTTTGCTATGTCGTCGTCGACTTTATCGAGCTTTTTATACGCCTCCGCTAAACTTAGGCCTTTCATAAAGCATTGTTCTCTCAACACGTCCTCTTCGTTGACCATGATAGAAATGCTTTTATCCGCGTTGATTAAAACTGCGCCACGCTCTTTGTTGTCTATCAAGTTTTGGCTAATTAGATGCCTTTCCTTCATCACTTCAAGCTCTAACGCTGAAAAATTTGACGTGAATAGCAAATTAAACGTGTCCGTTCTAACTAGCGCGCGATATACCTTTTTCGCAACGTCTTTAGCCGTAGCAACGTCTTTTATCTTAAAGGGATATCCGCTTAAATTTCTCGCTAGCCTTACCCTCGACATCATTATGTTTCCGCTAAATAAATCGGGGTGAATTTCGTTCATTATATTATCCCCCTTTTCTTTAGTTCTTCGGCAAGATCTAATATGCTTTCCGATAGCTCTTTTACCTTATAGAATTCGCCTTTTATGCTTGCGCTTTCCTTTTCCTTTATAAGTCTTTGATACTCTAGTAAAAGTTCTCTATCTAGCCCGTTTACTCTCGGCGTTTTGCCCGCGTGATAAACGCTTCCTTGAACCTTTTTTAGCGCGCGTAAAATCTCCGCAGAAAAAGCGGTATAGCAATTAGGGCAGCCTAATAAGCCCGTATCGTAAAATTCAGTTAAGGTAGTGCCACATCTAGGGCATTGTTTATCGTACATAGTTTATTTTAATCTATTTGCTAGTTCTAAAACGTATTCTTTTACGTCTTCGCCGATTTCTTCGCTCGTTAGCGCGTATTCAACGTTTGCTTTTATGTATCCAAACTTATCGCCAACGTCATAGCGTTTTCCCTCAAACGTACTCGCCAAAAGTTTTCCGTCTTTTGCTAATTCGTCAAGCATATCGGTAAGATATATTTCCTTTTCACCGGGCTTAAGTTTTAAGTTTTTAAGCATTCCCATAACTTCGCCCGAAAAAACGTATCTTCCTATTATTGCGTTGTTTGAAAGAGCCTCGTTCACACTCGGCTTTTCTACGATTTTATCGACCGTTATCACGCCGTCGTTTTCTTCTCTAATTCCGATATTGCCGTACTTAGAAACGTCGTCGCCAAATACTTCCATAGTAGCAATAACGCTCTTCCCAGTCTTTTCATAAACTTCAGCCAAACGCTTAATACAAGAAGTTTGATCCTTTTCCGCGTATAACAATTCGTCACCTAAAAGAAGTGCGAACGCTTGATCTTTTACGTACGGCTCGGCGCATAAAACCGCGCCTGCAAGCCCGTTCGCCTGTTCTTGAACTACGAAGTGAACGTTAAATCTACGCGTGTCCATGGCGATCTTATAAAGCTTTTCCTTACCGTCCGATAAAAGTCTTTGCTCTAAAACAGCGTTCTCACTAAAATGCTTTTCAATTACTCCTGAATCGGGACTTACTACGACTACTATTTCTTCAATTCCTACCGATATAAGTTCTTCGGCTATGTATTGAATGGTCGGTTTGTCAAGCACCGATAGCATGGGCTTTGGAACGGCTTTCGTAATGGGTAAAAATCTCGTTCCTAATCCTGCCGCGGGAATAACCGCAATTTTTAACTTTTCCATATTTTCCCCCAGATTTTTGGATTATTACTTAAAGTTTCTTTGCTCTAGCTCTTTTATTTTTTCTACTCGTCTTGCGTGTCTTTCATCGCCACTAAAGTCCGTGGTCAAAAACGCGTCTACGATTTCAACCATAAGTCCCGGTCCGATTACTCTTTCGCCGAACGCCATTACGTTCGCGTCGTTATGAAGTCTGGTCATTTTAGCAGAGAATACGTCGTGACAGTGCGCACAACGAACCCCTTTAACTTTATTTGCAACTATGCTTACTCCGATACCCGTTCCACAAATGATTATGCCCTTTTCACATTCGCCGTTTGCTACTGCGTTAGCAACTTTTTCAGCGTATATGTTATAGTCGGTAGATTCGGTGCTATACGTTCCAAAATCTACGTATTCTACGCCTTTTTCTTCTAAATATTTAACGAGAACGGGTTTTAAGTTTATTCCGCCGTGGTCGCATCCAATTGCTACTTTCATTTCTTATTCTCCTTTTACTTTTGATATTTCTTTTACTATTTCTCGGCACGCTATCTCTATTTGACCAAGCGTCCTTTTATAAGTTTCTAAATCTTGTCCGTACGGATCGATTACGTCTTTCGTGTTGGTTGCCTCCGCTAACGTATACACGTTTGAAAAGCCTTTTAGGTATTCTTTATGGCGCGCGGTCATACATAACACCATATCGGTCTTTTGAACGAGTTCCCTCGTCACGCTCTTAGACTTAAAGGCGTTTACTTTATACCCCGCGCTCCTTAACGCTTGCTTTGAGTTTTTGCTCATGGGCTCGCCGTCAACCGCGCCAAGCCCCGCGCTCTTAACCGTTATCCCCTTTATGCCCGCCGTCTTAAACATGCTCTTTAATACGACTTCCGCCATGGGACTTCTACACGTATTGCCCGTGCATACGAATAATATCCATTTGTTTCTCATCCGCAAGACTTCCTTAATCTATTCATTATTCCGAGATATATCCCGTCTTCTTTCGGCATTGACACCGCTATAATTATATCCGCTTTTTTCTCCCCTTCAAGAAGTTTATCGTATAAATTATAGGCTATTTCTTCCTCTGTTTTGCCAAGCCTTAAAAAGTTCTTATTTCCTAGTTTTTCGGCAACGTCATCCGTACATAAAACGTATGGATTTTTGCCGTTTTCTTGCTCTTTTTCGTACCTTTTTTCAACTTCAAAAAGTTGATCGTGTTCGTAGAGCGCAGTTTCACAACGGGGCTTATAGTGCGTATATTTCACGCCCGGAGATTTAACCTTGTCCCCTTCTTTATGCTTTGCAATCTCGCAAGCGCCCACCACCTTTTCTATCATTTCTTTAGTGATTAAGCCCGCTCTTAAAATTCTTGGCACTTCTCCCGTCACGTCTAAAACCGTGCTCTCTATTCCGCCTGAACACTTTCCGCCGTCTAATATCAGTTCAAGTTTTCCGTTCAAATCGTCGTATACGTGTTTTGCGGTTACGGGACTCGTGTGTTTTGATAGGTTTGCGCTCGGCGCAACTAACGGCATATCGATTGCCTTTAAGAGCTTTTGACATCCCTTATGCAACGGTATTCTTACCGCTAGGGTTTGTCCACCGCACACCGCCTCTTTACACACGACGCCTTTACTTCTAAACACGAGCGTCAGTGGTCCTGGAGTGAACTTTTCTATTAAATCTTTTACGTATTCGTTTTCTATATAGACGAGTTTTTCTATGTCGTAATCTTTGTGCACGTGTGCAATTAACGGATTATCGCTTGGTCGACCTTTAATTGCAAAGATCTCCTTTACCGCGTTCGGCATAGTTCCAACCGCCGCCAAGCCGTAAACCGTTTCGGTGGGCATTCCTACGACCTTGCCCTCCTTTAACAGCCTTACCGCTTGAAGCACGCTCTCGTCGTCTAATAACTTAATTAAAGTTTCCATTAAAATATTTCTTCGTCTACCGTTTTTTCTGTTTTATCGGTTTGTTCTATTTCTTCCGTTTGTTCGGGCACAGGAAGATCTTGATAGCCCTTAAAGTCAACCTTTTTATTACCGCTCTCGTTTGAATCAGATTCGGGTTCGCCCGTTTCTTCGTTAAGGTTGATAAACTTAGTGCATTCGCCCTTGAAGTAGAGTTTTACGAGTCCCGTAGGACCGTTTCTATGTTTTTCAACGATAATTTCGGCAACGTTTGGTTGAACTTTGCCTTCGGCAAGTTCTTTTTCGCTTGCACCACGGTCGGGACGGTGGATAAACATTACGATATCCGCGTCTTGTTCGATTGCACCTGATTCACGAAGGTCAGCTAGTTGCGGTCTACCCTTTCTAGTTTCAACCGCACGAGAAAGTTGCGAAAGCGCAATAACGGGAACGTTAATTTCCTTTGCTAAAATCTTTAAGTTTCTTGAAATTTCACTAATTTCTTGTTGACGATTATCGCTATTTTTCTTGTCCGCAGTCATAAGCTGGATATAGTCGATCATAACTAGATCTAATCCAACGGTGCTTTTTAATCTTCTACACTTTGACAATACCTCTTGAGGAGTTACCATCGCCGAATCGTCAATGTGGATTTTTGCGCTTGAGAGCATTTCTTTTGCTTTTATAACTTTAAGCCATTCCGTTTTGCTCATTATTCCCTTCATGGCGTTGCCCATATTAACGCCTGCAACCGAGCAAACTAATCTTTGTGCTAATTGTTCTCTACCCATTTCAAGCGAGAATACGGCGCATGAATATCCTTGCATCGCAACGTTTTCAACGATGTTCATTGCAAACGACGTTTTACCTACCGCAGGACGTGCCGCCAAAATCACTAGGTCGCTCTTATGTAAGCCGTTAAGAAGATTGTCAAGACCTTTATATTTAGTCTTGATTCCGTGAGATGCCGAACCATCTTTGCTTAATTGATCGAATTTTTCCATAACGTCGGGAAGTATCGAACTAAGTTTTACCACTTCGCTAGTGTCGGTCGTATTAGAAATATCGTAAATGGTCTTTTCGGCGTTTGCAAGCGAATTAATTTTATCCGTACTGGTTTTACATTCTTCGATAATTTCCGCCGAGCCTACGATGAGTTTACGAAGTAAACTATCTCTCGTGACGATATCTAAATATCTTTTATAGTTAGCGCTTGACGGCATTACTTCGGTTAATTGCATGATATAAGTTATACCGCCCGCTTGCTCGAACGTTCCGTTCTTTTCTAAAGCGTCGATAAGCGTTACCGCGTCAACCGTTTGGTTGGATTTGATTAGCGTTTCCATAGCGCTAAAAATATACTTATGTGATTCCGCGAAGAAATCGTCTTCATTTAAGTATGCAACCACTTCAACTTGAACGCGAGGATCGATTAAAATACAACCTAATAGCGCTTGTTCCGCCTCTAGGCTATGGGGCATCTCCCCAAACGCTTTTTTATCGATCTTTTTATCCTTAACTTTGGATTCTCTATTTGCCATTTTTATCTCCTTAACGTAAAAACGTTTTTCTTATAATTTTATAAATTCCTCTAGCGTGTCCTTAAACACTTTGAACGCAGACTTAAAGGGTTTATCGCTCGTTAGGTCTACTCCAGCTATCTTTAGTAGTTCGATAGGTCCGTTAGATCCGCCAGACGATAAGAACTTAAAGTAGTCTTTAACTGCCGTTTCGCCTTCTTTTTCGATCCTGTCCGCAATAGATAGTGCACTTATTATTCCCGTTGCGTATTTATACACGTAGAACGCTCTATAAAAATGCGGTATCCTTGCCCATTCGTATTTTATATTATCGTCGCTTTTAACCGCTCTTCCGTAATACTTTTTATTGAGCTCTAAATACTTTTCGCACATATTCTCTTTGGTTAAGGGCTCGCCTTTTTCCACCGCTTGGTGAGTAAACTGTTCAAACTCGGCAAATTGCGTTTGTCTAAACAAGGTCGTCCTTATCATTTCTAGCAAATACGACAACAAGTATTTTTTAAGTTTTTCGTCCTTTTCCGTTCTTAAAAGGTATCTAACGAGCAATACCTCGTTAACCGTGCTTGCAACTTCTGCAACGAATATGCGATAGTCCGCTTTAGCGTAAGGCTGATTCTTATTAGAATAATAAGAGTGCAAGCTATGCCCCATTTCGTGCGCTATGGTAAACACGTCGTGCGTGGTCTTTTGATAGTTTAATAGTACGTACGGGTGGGTGTCGTATACCGCTATACTATACGCTCCGCTCCTTTTCCCGTCCTTTTCGAAAACGTCTATCCAACGATCGGCTTTTGCCTTTAACATTAGGTCCGTGTATTCCTTACCTAAAACGGACAAGCCTTTTACCACCAAATCGTAAGCGTCTTCATAATCTAGTTTTAATTCCGCGCCTTCAACTATTGGAACGTACACGTCGTACATATACATCGTCTTAAGTTTTAGCGCCTTTTTCTTTACCGACATATACTTGTGTAATAAAGGCAAAGCCTTATTAGTATTGTCGATTAAATTTTGATACACCGACTTTGGAACGTCTTCGCTAAAAAGCGCTTTATCGAGCGCGCTTTCGTAATTCTTTGCTTTTGCGAAAAACACGTCCTTTTTAACGCTACCGTAATAGGTTGACGTTATGGTGTTAATTAGTGAAACGTACCCTTTATAATATCTCTCGTACGCTTTTTTTCTTAACTTTCTATTTTCGCCGTGCATAACCACGCCGTAAGTTCCGTGACTTAACGGAATAACTTCCTTTCCGTCTTTAACCGTCCCTAAATCTATATCCGCATTGTCGATCTTCGTGAAAATTTCTCTAAAACTAGAGAGTGCCTCCGAACTGAGCGCCAAAAGCCTTTCTTCCTTTTCGCCTAGAACGTGATCTTTGGAGTTTAATATCTCCCTTAGGAAATAATCGTAATCACAAAGTTCTGGATCTTTGATATATTCAAGCAAGATTTCTTGGTCTAAAGCCGTAAGTTCAGGGAGAATATACGCGCTCTCTGCCGAAACGTTCGCGCCAAGGCTAGTAACCTTTGAAAGTAGCGCGTCGCTTTTAGCGTCCTTAGTGTTCTCGTCGTGTTTCATATACGCGTAAACGCTAAGTTTATCTAAAACCCTACAAATCTCTTCTTGCTTTTTCATACAAGCGATAAAACCGCTCTTTTGACCGAGTTTCCCCTTAAACTCCTCTAAAGACGCGTTTTTTGATAGTGCGAAAAAATCTTCTTCCCACTCTTTTTCGCTTTTATATATATCTTCGGTAGCCCAGTTATATGCGTTCAAAATTTCACCTCGAAATCTTAGTTTTTGTTGCTATGGATAGGCGCGGGCATTCTTCCACCGCGACTAATAAATTTTTCGCACGAATAAGGACTTACTTCCATTATGGGAGCGTTGCCAAGTAGTCCGCCGAATTCAACGTTTTCTCCAACGGTCTTTCCCGGAACGGGAATTACTCTTACGGCCGTGGTCTTATTGTTTATCATGCCGATTGCCGCTTCGTCCGCAATCATTCCGCTAATCGTCGTCGCCGTCGTGTCACCAGGAATAGCAACCATATCTATTCCTACGCTACATACCGCCGTCATAGCCTCTAGCTTAGAAAGGGTAATCGCTCCTTTTTTAGCCGCGTCTATCATGCCGATATCTTCGCTGACGGGTATGAACGCACCCGATAATCCGCCCACGTTAGAACTTGCCATAACTCCGCCCTTTTTAACGGCGTCGTTAAGCATTGCTAAAGCTGCGGTCGTTCCGTGTCCACCAACAGAGTCGAGCCCCATTTCTTCTAGAATATGCGCAACGCTATCGCCCATTACGGGTGTGGGTGCTAAAGATAGATCTACTATGCCGAATTCGGCGTTAAGTCTTTTTGACGCCTCGGTCGCGATAAGTTGACCTGCTCTAGTAATCTTAAACGCAGTCTTTTTGATAGTTTCGGCTATCTCGTCGATAGACGCGCCTTTCATGCTCTTTAGCGCGTGGTGAACTACGCCCGGACCTGAAACGCCTACGTTTATTACCGTTTCCCCTTCGCTTACGCCGTGGAAAGCGCCTGCCATAAAGGGATTATCTTCAACGGCGTTGCAAAAAACTACTAGCTTTGCGCAACCTAATCCGTCTTTATCCTTGGTTTTTTCGGCGGTCTCTTTAATGATCTCGCCCATTAGTTTAACCGCGTCCATATTGATTCCCGACTTTGAAGAGCCAACGTTTATCGAAGAACACATTCTCTCCGTAACGGCTAATGCCTCGGGAATACTTCTTATAAACGATTCTTCAAAACTCGTCATTCCCTTTTGAACGAGTGCCGAATATCCGCCTAAAAAGTCCACGCCTACCGTTTTGGCTGCTCTATCGAGCGCTTTTGCAAGTATTACTTCTTGTCCGCAAAAAGACGAAGTAAGCATGCTCGCAGGGGTTATAGATACGCGCTTATTAATAATGGGAATACCGTATTCCGTTCCCAAATCACTTGCAACTTTAACGATATTTTCAGCTTTTTTACAAATTCTGTCGTAGCAAAGGTCTGCAGTCTTTTTCGCATCGTCTCTTATACACGGTAAGAGCGATATGCCCATGGTTATCGTTCTAACGTCAAAGTGCTCCTTTTCTACCATATTTATGGTTTCTATTATTTCACGTTTATTTAACATTTCTTTCGTCCCTTAAATTTTATGCATTGCGTTAAAGATTTCTTCGTTTTGTACGTGAATTGACACGCCGATTTTTTCCCCAACTTCGTTAAGTACCGTCGCTAAATCTTTTACACTTAAACTACTCGTCGCTAAATCGCATAGCATAAGCATGGTAAAGTTTCCTTGCATTACGGTTTGACTAATGTCTTCAATGTTCACCGAGTTTTCCGCAAGCGCACCGCTTACTTTTGCAATTATTCCCGGTTTATCCTTTCCTATTACGGTTACTATCGTCTTCATCTTCTATTCTCCTTGTTCTATTTCTTCTTGGGGTTCTTCGATTATTTTATACTTTATCAAAACGTTGCCTTGCGTCACGAATTCCACTATCGCTTTTTCAGGAATAACGGGAAATTCTCTCTCGTTAAACACTAGAACGTTTCTTTCAAAATAATCTTTTTTATATTTATTCCACTCGATAAACACGAGCGCCTTAAATTCTACTCCGTCCTTAATCGTAACGGCGTCTTTATACTCGAAAAAACTCGCTTCGTTAGTTTCTTTTAGCCCTTCCATTAGGTTTTTTGCAACCTTATAGAACTTGTTTACTCTCTTAAACACTATGCCAAGATACAAAAAGGCAAAGATTACGAACGCCACGCTTAATAGATGCTGAATTATCTTTATCGTGGATATCGAGGGTGATTTGTACGGTAGAGTTCTATACCAAACGAATAACCCTATCGTTGCTATCGCAAACACCGCCAACACCGAATAAAATATTATAAGCGTTTTCTTTCTTTGCGCTTTAACGTCTAAATAATCTTTTTGTGTGAAATATTCCGTCATCTATTTTTTACCTCTATTTTTTGTCCGTTCTAAGCATTACCCACTCGCCGTTTCTCTTCTCGTAAAGTTCGTAGCGATCGCTAAATTCCGCCATTAGTTGGTTTTGGTTGCATCTTACCCTATAATACCTCGGGTAATCGGACTCCTCGTTTTGTGCCACGCTTTCGCCCTCGCTAGGTTCTACGATTTGAATGTTCTTTTTTCTATCTACTTTTTTCCCTAATCCAAGCAGTTTTTTAATTGTGCCGAGTATTGAAAATATTACCGAGAATATTAGCGCAAAATAAAACACGATTAGCCATAGTCTATTTTCGAATAATCCCGTTAGAAACATTAGTAGCCCCACCATCGCTATCAGTAGGGTAAACTGAAGGTTTAATAGCGATATTATTTTATAAACCGCCGAACATAACGATACTATTAATTTTTTTATCAAACCGAATACCAGTCTGTTCCTAAATAATATCACCCTTCGCTCCTTCTATGAAAAGATACTCGTTATTTTATGGAAGAAATTCGCAAATCCGTCTATTACACCGATCACGTCTTCTTCTTTGCATAGCCCGTACTTTCTACTGTCCGCGCTATTCTCTCTATTGTCGCCTAGGTAGAATAAATATCCTTCGGGAATTCTACCCATTCCACCGTGAAGATCTTCTAGTTCTAATAAATACGCTCCGTCTAAAAGATCGGTTGACCTTTGATCTCTTAAATAGGGCTCGTCTATCTCTTGTCCGTTTACGTAAACCTTTCTATTACTTCTTATTTCGATATAATCTCCGCCAACCGCTATTACCCTTTTTATAATGAGCGTTTCGTCGCTTTTTTGGTTTTTGATGATTACTATATCCCCACGTTCGGGCTCGCCACAGGAATTGGCCGTCAATATTTGCCCGCTCTCTAAGGTCGGATACATCGACGATCCAACGATATTGACCTTGAAAAAGACGTAGTGATTGAGAATTATAAAAGTAAATAAAATAGCAATAATAAGCCCCGCAAGCGTGAAAAATATCACGTTGCCAATCTTGCCCTTTTTGTTTCCCGTCGGTTGTTCTAGAGCAATTTCTTCCGCCAAAGCATCTTGGTTAACCGATTCAGGGTTTTCCGTTACGGGCTCTTTTTCTATTTCGGGCGTTTCTATCGCTTGTTCGCCGTCGATTTGGTTTTGCTTGTTATTTTCTTCCATCACTATCTTCTTCGAAAATATATTTTTTCTTCATTTTATCTACTTGATCAACCGAAAAAAACGCCACGCGCCCACAAGTTAGACACTTTAGTTTTATATCCGCGCCCGTCCTCGTCACTTGCCACTCGTTTCCACCGCACGCATGCGGTTTCTTGGTCGTAAGTATTCCGCCTTCTTTATATTCCATTTCTCTTTATACCCAAAGTGCGTTATTTATAAGCCATTCTTCGTCGGTCGATTCGAACGCTATCGCTTGCACCTTTTCAAAACTCTTTAGGCTCATTCCCTCTAAGGTCTTAAACCTATTCCTTTCAAGTTTTACGTTATGCCAAACGTCCCCACCGCGACATTTTACTGCACACACGTATTCAATCCTATCGCCAAGACAGTCAACGATGAGCTTTACCGTCAACGTGCTCTCGCTTTTAGAATAGTAGTCGAACATAAGCATTGCATCGTCTTGAGGCTTTTGAGTCTTTAACGCCGTCTTGTAGGTCATAATTCCATATTTCGAGAACACGCCCTCCATACCCATAGGCCCTTTATTTACCGCTACTTCAAGTTCACCTTTGTAGTCGATAACCGATTCGTTCGCGCGATCTTCATCGTACGCACAGAAAATACTCTCCATGCCTTCTACTCTAGACGAATAAATTATGTTGGATAGTACGTTCGCCTTTTCTATTTGGTCAGCTGAAAATTTCTTCGACACGATATTCGAACCGAACGAGAATCCGTTTTTATACTCACCTTGCGCAAACACGCATACCATCTCCGATTCAGCTCTCGGCACGTATTCGAAAACGAAGCCTTCTTCGGTCTTTTTGCACTCGGTTATTTTATTCCAACAACGAAGTGCGGGGTTCGTTATTTCTTCGGACACGTAAACGGCGATATTCTTTAAGTTTTTAGTCGTTGCGAAAACCTCTATCGAAATTTTCCCGCCCAAAACTTCACACTTAACGTCCATTTCTCTAGGCAAAATTAGTTTTTCACCTTTTTTCTTATCCAAAAATCTTTCAAAGAAAACCTTAACGCCCGTATACGCTTTGAAATTTATTCTTTCTTTGCTACCGATACTGTAATTTACCGCCTTAAAAGTCGCCTTGTCTATTCTCGATACGGTATCACTCGCCCTATCGCAATCGTATTCGTTACTATTCGGTGCAGACAATACTAAGGTCGGACATTTTACGTGCATTGCGTAAGATTGCGGTTCTACACCGGCTATGAATTTATACATGTTATCCGAAAATTGCGGTTCTAACTTACCTGCAAACTTATGTATTCCGCGATATCCACTCCAACCGGAATTTAAAACGAAAGCAGAGCACGCTAAATTATCTTCACTTCCCGCAAGCATCCATAACACGGTTGCCGACTTGCCAATTGCAAGTCCTCCGATGTCGGTGATATCTTCTTGCGCGCCTAAATACTTAAGCACGTATTTCGCAACGGCGCACCACTCGTACCAACACGTTTGTCTTACTTCGTCCTTGACGGTCGAAAGCGAGTCCTTAACCACTTCGTAATTTGCGTATTTTATTCTAATCGGATATTCGGTGAATTTTCTCACGCCTTCTCTTTCGCCCGCTAAGTCTACTTGATAAACCGCGTATCCGCAAGAGGCTAGATCGAATACTAAACCCTCGTCGTCGTCATTACAAAAATCTCTAAACAAAATGATTGCGGGCGATTTCTTTAGGTCGGTTTTCTTGACCGATTTGCAGTAAATTCTTACCGTATCGTCCACTACTTTTCTGCCTTCTAGGAAAATTTGAGAGATAGTAAACTCCCCTTCCGTTTTTTGATCTATTATTTCTGCCGTAGGAATAACGTCGATATTAAAGTCGCTCCAAAGTGTTATAGGCGTTAAAATAATTCCTGCCATATGTTTCCTCTTTTCTCCATTTTCGGGGGATATTTTATCGAATTTGCCCCATTTATTAAAAATTTTGCTTTTTTTAGGTTGCTTTTTGTTTTTTCTTCGTATATAATAAATTTTACCGTCGCTTGAGGGTCTCGCGCGTAGTAAAAGATAATATAGTTATTATATTATATATCATAAGAGCGAGTTTAGCAAGTGATTTTAAAATTTGATTTAATTTTTAAGTAGGGTTTTATGACGTGTTCGTTCTCTAAAGAGTTTTCGTCTTCGGCTTTTACCGGAGTTGAGAACGCATTTATAAGTGAATATTTGCCCGTTGCACCGGGCGACGCCGTTAGGGTTTACCTTTACGGTCTTTTCCTTTGCCAAAATCCTATCTTAGACCAATCCTCTTCTGAAATCGCCGAGAAATTAGGGCTTTCAGAACACGAAATTTTAGATTGTTTCGACTTTTGGGAAGAATTCGGATTAATCAGCGTTTTATCTAGAGATCCCCTATCGGTTTCATATCTACCCGTAAGGACTTCGTTTTCTCAAAAACCAAGAAAAATTAAGGCTGAAAAATATTCGGATTTCTCTAAACAACTACAAGCGTTAATTTCGTCAAGAATGATCTCGACGGGCGAATATACCGAATATTTTAACATTATGGAAACCTATTCTATTAAGCCCGAAGCAATGTTTTTAATCGTTAAATATTGCGTGGACTTAAAAGGTGACGATATAAGCGCAAAATATATTTCTAAAGTTGCAAAAGATTTCGGAAATCGCGGTTTAATCACCGTCGATAAGGTGGAAAAAGAACTTTCTTCTTACGTTCTTAGAACTGCCGAACTTGAAAAGATCTTTAAGTGCTTATCTATTAAGCGTCGTCCTGATATCGAAGACGCAACGTTTTATAAAAAATGGACTAACGAAATGAGTTTCGAGCCCAAGACCGTTTTGTTTGCCGCAAGCAAACTTAAGCGTTCGACGATGGCGAAATTAGACGAGTTTTTAATGCAGTTATACTCAACCAAAAGCTTTTCGGAAGAAGAGATTGCGTCTTATCTAAAAAATAAGGAAATCGTTTACGATTTAACCATAAAAATTAACAAAGCCCTATCCATTTACGTTGAGGTTTTGGATACCGAAATCGATACGTACGTGAATAAGTGGCTAGCTTACGGATTTATGGAAGACGCGCTTTTATTTATCGCGTCAAAATGCTTTAGGGAAGGCAAAAATTCGCTCGTTGATATGGACGAAACGATTGAGTATTTAAGAGAACGCGGATTTATTTCGCTCTCTAGCGTAAACGACTACTACGAAAGTATCGTTAGGACCGACGAGTTTATCAAGAAAATGCTCTTAACCGCAGGCGTTAACCGTAGACCGACTTCTTGGGATAGAGAAAACTATTCAATGTGGAAGAACTGGAATTTTTCAGACGAGATGATTTTAGAGGCGGCTAAAAGTTCTGCTGGTAAGTCTTCACCCGTTGCTTATATGAACGGAATTTTAAGTAACTGGAAAAATAGCGAAGTATTTACTACCGCCGATATTACTACCGATAAAACAAGCGACAACAAGTCGCAAGTCGAATATAATCTAGAATACGAAAGAAGAAGGACTTTAGCGGTATCTAGAGCACAAAAAAATACCGAAAAAGCGATGACGGTTGCGGAATTTAGTGACATTTATTCTAGACTTCTTGCAATGGAAAAGGATCTTGCTTTTGCCGAAATTGCCGAAAATAAGGAACTTTTAGCGTCACTTGAAAAGGAAAAATTAGCCCTTACTAACAAAGCGGAAGAGCTCTTAAAAGGCATAAATTTATCCTTAAGAGATCTATCCCCCGTTTACGCTTGCGATAAGTGCAACGACTCGGGATACGTTGGAACGCACCGTTGCGACTGCTTTAACAAAAAAGTATAATCGATTTAAAATTAAAAACGGACTGATTTTTTCAGTCCGTTTTTTTATTTAGATACCGTTTCTCCACTATTTATCGACGCTAGATTCATTATCACTTGTTCCGTCTTTACCTTTAGCAAGGAAATCAACCACAAGAGCTATAGCTACCAATACGATTAAAACAACCGTCAAAATCATAGGTAAATGAAGTATGCCGAATAACGATAAAAGCTTAGCTAATATAATCGCGCCAACGATACACCATAACGTAATGCTTAAAATCTTAACGAATTTATTTCCCGAAGACGTATTTACAGAACTTTCTTTATTAGAAGGCTCAACGTCGGCTTCTTGTTCTTCTTCGTTAAGTTCTTCTACTGTGGCTTCTTCGACTATAACTTTTGGTTCTTCAACCTTCTTTTCTTCGATTTTTTGGGTCTCAATAACCGCTTCAGGTTGTTTAACTTCTTCTACCTTTTCCGAAGCGGGTTGCGGATTACTTGCAATCGTAGGCTCGCTAAAGTTTGAAACGCTTGGCTCTACGGGCTTTGGTTTCTCTACGATTTTAGGAAATTTATACCCACATCTAAAACACTTAGTTGCGGTCGATAATACTTCCCCACCGCATTTAGGACATTTAATTATTTCCATAACTTTCTCCTTTGAGTTTATCTTATAATCTTATTAAAAATTTTCGTTCTTTATTAAAACCATACCTTTTCTTACGATAACGTCGGTACGTAGTCCTATACTTGCGCTTTCTCCAGGAAGAACCTCGTTTTCTCTTGTATCGGGTTTTCCGTCAATCTCTATACTTGCAATTACGCCGTGAGCAGTCGCATTGTTCTCGACTATACCTTCTTCACTATAAATTGAAATTGAATCGCCGTTTTTTATCGGACAATCTTTAATCGTTCCAACAGCATAAAACGTATCGTCGTGAACTACTTCGTCTATAACCATAACGATCTTTTTATCCTTAAAGAACTCGTCGTCTAAATTAACGTTTACTGCAATATTTGATAACTTATCTAACTTTGCTTCCTTTTGTGATTCTTTATCACCAGGTGCAATAAAAATCAACAATAGCCCCGTAGCAAAGGTTACAATTAAATATATCGGTGAAACGTATAAATCAAAGTCCCCTACGCACGATAAAAATCTACAAAAAAGCAACACGGCGAACGCGAACCAAACAATTTTACACAAACTATTTAATAACTTACCGCCAGTTGAAAGTTTCACCTCTATGTCGTCAACGTGAGTTGCCGTTTCAAAATCCTTTTCTTGATCTAAACTTTCGTCTATATCATCCGTTGGAGTAGTTAAATTTTCCACCTTTTGCGGAGTTGGTTGAGCGCCGTATTGCGTATTATAAGAAGAAAAACTAGGTTGCGTGGGCTTTGTTTGTTCTACGTTTTTGGGGAGTTTACACCCACATCTAAAGCAAGTATCTGCGGTTGATAGAACTTCTCCACCGCAATTTGGGCACTTAATAATTTCCATGACTTTCTCCTTTGTGCTACCTACCATTTCGGTAGTTTTTATTATACAACAATTAAGGGGTATCGTCAACCCCTATTTGCATCTTTTTGCCCATATTTTAACAAAAAACCCCTCTTAAATTAAGTTAAAAAAACCACCGAATTAATCGGTGGTTTTCGTTGCTTTTTATTTTCTTTGGTCGATAGGCACGTATTCGTGTCTGCCGTTTAACGATACGTATGCAGGGCGGATAATTTTTCCCGAATTTAATAGCTCTTCTAATCTATGAGCACTCCAACCGCTCATTCTTGCAACCGCAAACATAGGCGTGTAAAGTTCAATGGGTAATCCTAACATATTATACACGAATCCACTATAAAAATCGACGTTCGCCGATACTCCCTTGAAGATTTTTCTCTTTGCCGAAATTAGTTCTTGTGATATTTCTTCTACTGCAGAGTAAAGCTTAAATTCCTTAGTTTTTCCCTTCTCTTTTGCGAGTTGTTCAACGAAGCCCTTAAACACTTCGGCTCTTGGATCTGATATCGAATATACGGCGTGGCCCATACCATAAATTAGCCCTGCGTGATCGAACGCTTGACCATCTAATATCTTTGCCAAATACGCCCTTAATTCCTCTCTATCGCCCCAGTCGGAAACGTTCTTTTTAATGTCTGCGAACATATCCATAACCTTTAAGTTTGCACCGCCGTGTCTAGGTCCTTTTAACGAGCAAAGCGCCGCCGTTATGGTTGAATAAGTGTCCGTTCCAGCCGACGTAACCACGTGCGTGGTAAAGGTTGAATTGTTTCCACCGCCATGCTCTGCGTGTAGAATAAACGCTATGTCTAATACCTTTGCTTCGAGCTTAGTAAACTTACTATCGGGTCTTAGCATATGTAATAGGTTTTCCGCCGTAGATAAATCGGGGCGCGGACGGTGAATGAATAAGCTCTTGTTTTCGTTATAGTGCATATGCGCATTATAAGCGTATACGGCAAATAACGGCGTTATCGATATTAGTTTTAGGCATTGTGAAAGCACGTTTTCGATAGAATTATCAAGCGCGTGATGATCGTAACTATAAAGCACTAAAATGCAACGCGCCAAAGTGTTCATTATATCCTTATTCGGCGCTTTTAAAATTACGTCTCTAACGAAGTTCTTGGGGAGTTTTCTATATTCAACCAAAAGTTTTTTGAAATTTTCAAGTTCTTCTCTAGTGGGTAATTTGTTAAATAACAAAAGATAGGTTGCCTCTTCAAATCCCGAACAATTTTCATCGTCGTAATTTTTAATTAGTTCCTTTACGTCTATACCACGATAATAAAGTTCGCCTGCGCAGGATACCTTTTCGCCGTTAACGACCTTTTTTGCAATAACGTCCGAAATATCGGTAAGCCCTGCAACTACGCCCGTTCCGTCTAAATCTCTAAGCCCTCTTTTCACTTGTTTTTCTCTATATATTTCCTCAGAAAACTTGGGGGCTTCTCGGCAAATGTTAGCCAATTTTTGTATTTCTTGCACGTTCCAATTATTCGCCATTTATTAGTCCTCCATATTTTAAAAATTATTTCGTCTATTTTAACACGTAACGCTTGTTTTGTCAATACGTATATGCAAATTGCGATCGCTATATAACCACGGTAAAGGTCGTCCCCTTTCCCTTTTCGCTTTCGATTTCTATCGATCCGCCTACCATTTGAACAACTTTATCCACTATGGATAATCCTAAACCCGCTCCGCCCTTTTTGGCGTTTTCGCCTTGATAAAACTTGTCAAACACGTGCTCTTTAGTACCTTCGTCCATACCTTCTCCATAATCCTTTATGGTAAAGATTCTCTTTTCATTATCGGTTTTGAGCGATACGTCGATTTTACCGTCCTTAAAAGAATATTTTATTGCGTTGTCTATAAGGTTATTCCACACTTGCTCTATAAGATTTTCCACGCCAAAATAAGTGCACTCGTCAAGATCTATATCAAACTCGATATTCTTTTTGCCCCACTCAGGCTCTAACGCGATTATAGCGCACTTGATTTGCTCGTCGAGTGAAAACTCCGTTTTGCCCGTGTCAAGCTTTTGATTTTCTATCTTACTAAGTCCCAAAATATTGCTTACGAGTCCGCTTAACTTTAAGATGTTTATATCGATAATTTCTTGATATTTAATTTTCGTTTGTTCGTCTAATTCCTCGTCTTTTATAACTTTTAAATAGGATTTAATAACCGATAACGGCGTTTTAAATTGATGCGAAACGCTAGAAATAAAGTCGGTTTTGAGAGTTTCTATACTCTTTAATTCTTCCGCCATTTTGTTTATGTTGTCTATTACTTCGTTGATCTTTTTGGTCTTACTACGCTTTATCTTAACGTCAAAATTACCCTTTGCGATCTCTGAAATTCCGTTCGCCATATCGTCTAGGGGGCTGCTTATTCGCTTTGCCACGAACACCGATACTATCGCACCGAAAATCGTGCTAATTCCAAGCAAAATAGATAATAAAACTATTGGCGAAGAAAATTCCGTGAAACTTACGTAGTCCGCAACTACGCTTAAAACGTAATACACGAGTAGCGATGCTAGTAAACCGAAAAAGATTATCGTCGATATACCAAACAACATTTTATTTTTCTTTTTTTGATTGCTTGTCATTGTTTCACCACCGCCCTATAACCTAGATTTCTTATGGTTACGATTTCAAAGTACGGGCAATCTATAAACTTTTCTCTCAATCTATATACGTGTGTATATATGGTCATGTCTTGACTTTCCGAATCGTAATCCCAAAGGTCTTCCATAAGTTGATTTTTCGTAAATATCTTATTTGGATAGGATAAAAGTTTATATAAAAGCTGGAATTCTTTAGGCGGTAATATTGATTTTTTACCGTCCACTTCTACCGTACACTCGTCGTAATATAAAGTCGCTCCGCCAACTTTTAACATTTTATCCTTTAAGATTTTTGCTCGCCTTAAAAGAGCGTTACTGCGAAGCACAAGTTCATCGATATCGATGGGTTTTACCATATAATCGTCAATTCCCGCATTAAAACCTTTATATTTATCTTCCTTTGAGCCCTTTGCCGTTATTATTAAGATGGGCACGCTTTGATCACTTTCGCGAATTAAAGTCGCCAAGGCTAAACCGTCTATTTCTGGCATCATTACGTCGGTTATAACGAGATCAAAGCGATTTTGTTCAAATAAATTTATTCCTTCTTTGCCGTCTTTTGCCTCTACAACCTTAAATCCCGATCGTTTTAATTCGGTGGCAATTAGTTCTCTTAAATCTTTATTGTCTTCCGCTAAAAGAATATTTATCATCGTCTGCTCCTTTGCTCTATTATACCACGCGCATATGAGTTTTTCGAATTTTTTTCAATCTTTTATTAAAAATTTTGATTTTATTCAAATTAAGTTCAAATTGAGTTTATATCATCTTGTCGTAAATAATCTTATAAAGGTGTTTTTTATGGAAGAAAATAACGTCTCTAATAAACCGCTAAAGAGAAAATGGTGGTTCAGATTATTAAAACGCATTATGAGAATTAGATATAAACGTCCTAAATTCGTTTATCTCGGCGAAGAAATCTCTAACAGCGGTATAATTCTTAGCAATCACGAGGGCACGGACTCCCCTATGTGTATGGAAATGTATTCTAATAAGCGAGTTCGCTTTTGGGGTACTTACCAAATGAATAACGGCGTCGTTAAAATGTATAAATATCAATCACGCGTATATTTCCACGAAAAAAAGCACTGGAGTTTATTCGGCGCGAGAATGTTTTGCCTTATCGCAAGTCCGCTAACTAATCTATTCTATAAAGGGCTCGGTCTTATCTCCACCTACCCCGACGCTCGCTTTTCTAAAACTATAAGCGAGAGTATTGAGTCTATTAAAAGTGGTGATAACATCGTTATCTTCCCCGAAAAATCGGATGACGGTTATCAAGACACACTAAAAGGATTTTACGGCGGTTTTGCACTTTTTGCCAACGTTTGTGCAAAAAAAGGCATCGATCTTCCTATCTTTACCGCTTATTACAATAAAAAGAAAGGCGTTTACGTTATCGATAAACCCGTTTTATATTCAGAACTAGTAAAACAATATCCAAACAGAGAAGAACTATCCAAGGCTCTTTGCGAACGTTGCAACGAACTTGGCGTTTTATCTAATCAAGACGACGAAAAAAACGCTTAAAACTTAATTCGATTATTAAAAAGCCCACTAGATTTAGTGGGCTTTTTTTTGATTTCTTTTTGCTATAAAAGTTTTATGATTTCTTCAAGAGCGTTTTCCATGGGTACGCTTAAAGAGAAACTCTTATCTCTTGCAGTAATTTCTACAACGCCTTGCTTAACGTTTCTCGGGCTTACGATTACTCTTACGGGTACGCCCAATAGGTCGGCGTCTGAGAACATAATTCCTGCGCTAACGTTTCTATCGTCGTAAATAACTTCCACGTTCCTTTCTTGAAGGTCGTTATAAAGTTTATCGGCAAAGGTCTTGATTTCTTCGTTGTCGGGACGAACTGCACACAAGTGAACTTGATAAGGTGCGATCGCCTTGGGCCAAATAGGACCGTAATCGTCGTGATGAACTTCGCAAATAGCTGCGGCAAGTCTTCCAACGCCTATACCGTAACAACCCATAATGGGATATTGAGTATTGCCGTCTTTGTCAACGTAGGTCATATCCATAGCCTTAGTATATTTAGTGCCGAGTTGGAAAATATTACCAACTTCAATACCGCGAGAAATGGTGATGGCGGGCTTTCCACACTTAGGACAAATTCCACCTTGTTGAATTTTTGCAAAGTCGTTAAAGGTTACGCCTTGTAAATCTCTTTCGATATCTACGCCTTTATAGTGATAATCCTTTTTATTTGCTCCGCATACGACGTTGTTTAGGTTTACGAGAGATTTATCGTATAAAACGATAAAATCGCCGTCTAATCCCACAGGACCGATAAAGCCCGCGTTAAGACCTGAGTCTTCGGTAATTACTGCGGGGTGAATATCAAAGCCTAAGTGGTTAGTAAGTTTAGTTTCGTTAACTTCTAAATCTCCACGCAAGAATAGTACTATATATTTATCGTCTGAATTTCTTTGGTAAACTACCGCTTTGCACGAACGCTTTGCATCGGCGTTAAGATAAGTACAAACTTCTTCAATCGTTTGTTTATCGGGGGTATGAACGAGTTCCATTTGTTCGCTAGCATCAAGTTTTTCGTTGACGATAATGCTTTCCGCAGCCTCCATATTCGCCTTGTAATCACAGTCCGAACAAATTGCAATAGAGTCTTCGCCGATGCCCGTTAAAAGCATAAATTCGTGAGAAATGCTACCGCCCATCATGCCTGAGTCTGATGCAACCGAAATTACTTCGGGGATACCTGCTCTAGCAAAAATGCGTTCGTACGCTTTGTGACACTTATCGTAATACTCTTCTAAATCTTCTTGACTAGTATGGAAAGAATAGGCGTCTTTCATGGTAAATTCTCTAACTCTAATAAGTCCTGACTTAGGTCTAGCCTCGTCACGGAATTTGGTTTGAATTTGGTAGATCATGAAAGGATATTTATTATAACTTTGAGCGTATTCTCTAACGAGTTGAACCGCAGCCTCCTCGTGCGTCATTCCTAAAACCATAGGCGCGTCGTTTCTATCGCTAAAACGAAGAAGTTCTTTACCAATACTTTCGTATCTACCCGATTCTGCCCATAAACTTGCGGGCATTACTACGGGGAATTGAACTTCTTGTCCATCAATTTTATCCATTTCTTCACGTAAAATTTGCTCGATTTTACGGGTTATTCTCTTTAATGGTAGGTATGACGAATAAATGCCGTTTGCAACGTATTTCATATATCCGCCACGAACCATTAATGCATGGCTTTCAACCGAACAGTCGGACGGCTTTTCCTTAAATCTTTCTCCTACTAATTTATCAATTTTCATTTTTTCGTTCTCCTTTTTTTATATAAAAAAGCCCCAAAACGCCTATTGGCATTTTAGGGCGAACATTATTTGTCCGTGTTACCACCTAAATTCGGATTATAAATCCGCTCTCGTCGGTACTTATACCTTTCTCTATGACGGGAGATCCCGTTGACTCTTACTTAAATTTCTTCGTTCAGGTCACTGCTCCAAGATGGGTTCAAACACTTTCTATTTTAGGCTTGCACCAACCGCCTTTTCTCTTTAAAATCTAAAATGTTTTACTGTTTCTCTTCTTCGCTTTATATTTAGTTTTTTTAGTAATCTTTAGTCTTCGATTCTTACCATACCCTTAACTTCGTAAACTTCGTCAAGAGTATTGAACTTTGCAAGCGCTTTTTTGATCATGCTTTCCTTGCAAGGATGCGTGATTACGATTACTTGCGCTTTGCTATCTTCGTTGCTAATTTGTTTTACTTCTTTGATACTTACGTCAAGTTTACTAAATACTCCAGAAATCTTTGAAAGTACGCCAGCCGCGTCCTTAACCGAAAGTCTAATGTAGTATTTTGAAATAAAGTCGTCAACGAACTTGGTGTGTTTATTTCCCTTTTCAGAATTATCGAAAGTAGTATAGAAATATTCGCTATGCTTGATTGCAAAGATTACGTCCGAAACGATTGCACTACCCGTGGGAAGCGCGCCTGCGCCACGGCCGTATAACATGATTTCGCCAACCGAATCGCCAACCAAGTGAACTGCGTTGAACGAATCGTTTACTACTGCTAGCGGGTTATCGTTTTTAATAAAGGTCGGATGAACTCTTACTTCGATACCCTTTTCGGTGTTCTTGCCAATACCTAAAAGTTTTAAGGTGTAGCCAAATTCTTTACCGTACGCGATATCTTCTCTATCAACGCCCGTGATACCTTCTCTATATACGTTTTCAATACAAACTTTAGTATTGAACGCTAAGCTTGATAAAATTGAAAGTTTATACGTTGCGTCAAAGCCCTCTACGTCTGCAGTGGGGTTAAATTCGGCGTATCCTAATCTTTGAGCCTCTTTTAACGCTTGTTCATAAGAAGAACCTTCGCTATCCATCTTGGTTAAAATATAGTTGGTAGTGCCGTTGATTATTCCTTTAATCGACTGAATTTTATTCGCTTGCATTCCTTCTTGCAAAGTACGAATAATGGGAACGCCACCAACGCAACTTGCCTCGAAGAATAAACCTGCGTTCATTTCTTTTGCTGCCGCTTCAAGTTCGGGCCAATGCTTTGCGAATAATTCTTTATTTGAAGTAACTACCGTCTTTCCGCTCTTTAACGCCTTTAATACGAAGGTCTTTGCCGGTTCTACACCGCCTATAACTTCTACTACGATGTCAACGCTAGGATTAGTAACCACTTCTTCAATGCTCGATGCAATTTTATCCTTGCTAATTCCTAAAGATAACGCTCTTTCTACGTTCTTTTCTAAAACGCTTTCTACCGTTACGTCTACCGCTTGCGTCTTCTTAAAATATTCGTGGTTTTGAGTAAGAATATCATACGTTCCGCCACCTACTACGCCTAGTCCTAATATAGCAACGCCTGCCTTTTTCATATAAACCTCCACTATTTGTTGAGTTCGTAAATCATCTTTAATCCGTCAAGAGTAAGCGTTCTATCGACTTGACTTATCGATTTTACTTCCCTTGCAATTATTTCCCCTAAACCGCCCGTAGCAATTACCTTTACTTCGTCGAGTTTAAGTTCTTTTTTGATCTTCTTTATAATATTGTCCACTAGTCCGCTAAAGCCGTATATAATACCCGACTGCATGCAGTGTTTAGTGTTTTTTCCTATAACGCTCTTCGGCGCGTCAAGTTCTACCATGGGTAATTGCGCCGTTTTGTTAACCAAACCTTCAAGCGAAGTTTTGATACCTGGTGCGATTACAACGCCCATAAGTTCGCATTTATCGCTTATAACGTCAAAAGTGGTCGCCGTTCCAAAGTCGATTACGATAAGCGGTCCACCGTATTTATTAAAGCCTGAAACGCTATTTACGATTATATCCGCGCCTACTTCTTTAGGATTATCAGCCTTGATGTTAAGTCCGGTTTTTATCCCTGGGCCAACCACTAAAGGAGAAATATTAAAGAAGAATTCGCACATATGACATATGGTATAGTTAAGAGCAGGTATTACCGACGAAAAGATTATTCCGTCAATATCGCTTTTTTTAATACCCCTATCGGACAAAAGCCCTACTAATACCGAGCCGTATTCGTCCGCCGTTCTAGATATTCTAGACGAAACACGAAATGATGCAACGAGATTATCCCCGTCGAACACACCGTATTTTATATTCGTATTTCCAAGATCGATTACGAGTAACATTTTACTCACCTATTCCCTTATCTAATACCCTTACAACCGTGTTGATTGCGGGCGCAACGAGTAAATTGATGACGAACTCCACTATGAAGTTTACGCCTGCGCACATAATGATTAGATAATACATTACGCTTACGTTAGACGCGCTCGACAAAACGCTAAAGCTATCGTACATAGTAAGAGCGCCTAAGATAAATACGCCAGTATTTATTATCGGAACTATACCCGACGCCACGAAAGTCGCCAAATATTTGTTCTTTTTTGATATTATCGAGTAAATTATTCCCCCCAACACGCCTGCCGCAGTCGTTTTAACCGTGCAAGTTAAGAAGGTTAATACGGGGTGCTCTACAAACAAGAAGTTCGTGAAAGGATCAACCCCGAACACACCGAAAAAGTAAGTCATAAGCCCGCTTATAAGCCCTAAAATCAAGCCACCGCGCCAACCTAGTAGAAGAGCGCTTAAAACTATCGGGATAAGCGTTAGGTTGACGTTTGTGACAACTCTAAACACCGTGCTTAAAAGGTTCAAAACTACGAGCAAGGTAGTTAAAACCGCCAAGTAGACCACGTTCCTCGTCGTGAGAAACTTTTTACCATTATTCATTTTTGACCTCCAATCGAGTTCGACTTTTTCGATACCCGTTGTAAAAAAATATGTATTTATAGTATGGTCGAGTTTTTTCTTCCCCGCCTACTATGTGTTATTTTAGCACAAATGATATTTAATAGCAATTAAAAAAAGGGGCATTTGTAACATTTTTAAGCATAAACGCTTATATTAATATTAGAAAACTTCGCCAAAACAAACTTTTCTACATAGGCGGAGAGTATATTTACTTTGGAGGTAACTTTATGAACGGTTTCGACTTATCTAATAATAACTGCTGTCTTTGGATTTTAATAATTCTCCTTATTATTCTTCTTTGTAAGAGTGGTTGCTTAAACGGCTTGTTTAACAGTTGCTACTGTCTGCCCGTAGCGCTCCTTTTAATTTGCTGTCTTTGCAAGAACGGCGGAGGTTTTTTAGGAAACTTTGGCTGTGGTTGCAAATAAGTTTGAAAGCAAAAAAACCGAGTGAACTCACTCGGTTTTTTCTTTTTTATCTTAAATTTTTATAACGAAATGTTAACCGCGGGAAGAATTCCTGCACAATAGTGTGCTTCTGCGTTTCCACCCCTAGTCATTCCGTCTTGAGATACTTGCCATGCCCTACTCTCGTTTGTCTCTGCAGGAGAACGAGTCCACCACGTTGTGTTTTTGTTAAGCATATAGTTGGTGTTATATAAGAAACAACCTTGGCTTACCGCATAGTCGGTGGGCTTTATCTTTCTTAAATCGTCATAGGTATCAAAGAAACCGTACACGCTATCATCTGATTCTCTAACGCTTAATAAATATACCTTGTCGTTGGTATTTGGGCAAGCGTATGGGTTGTTGGTGGAAGAAGCACCAAACTTATAAGAACTTCTTGCACTGTTATCAACGACGGTGGTTTGTATTATTTCCTTTTCTCTATCGTTAAAAGCGGTATTATAGAAAGTATCGTTTAACCACGTTCTAATAGTAGAGTTTTGATAATTATTATGGTATTCGCCGTCAAAATCATATGGCTGATTATCAATTACACTCTCACATAAAATGCGCGCGTATCCCATATTCTTATACTCGAATAAAATTCTCCACTGTAACGGTTCGTACTTAAACCAATAAACCGTGCTCGTCTTGAAATATCCCGTAGTGCTATTTTGTTGATAACTTGCATAGTCGTATACCCAATAGTTAGGCATTACGTTCGTAGTGCTTAACGTCGCGCTCTTTAAGCGATATTCGGTAAAATATACTCCGCGATATTTGCTGGTTTCTCCAACGCCGTTAGTATATTCAACGTCTATGTACCACATAAAATTAGATTTTGTTCCAAGCTTGTAATATCTATAACTCGTCCAATTATAGCTGTTGCTTGACGTGGGATTCGTGCCCGCTTTTCCATTTAACGCCGATATTACCGCCGTGTTTTTCTCTAGGCTTTGCGGATAAGAGCCAAACATTGCGTATTCGCCCTCTTCGTTTGGCGTTCCGTCTTTATCTACCCTTTGGTATACGGTTTGACCTAAGGCTTCAATTTCACGATCTTCAACGTAATTACAGCCGTCGTTTTGACAGCGTCTTTCTTCCTTACCTGCTACGCCCACTTCGGGTGCTTTGATTTGTTGCCAACCGCCCATTTCGTGTTCTAAAGCGTCAACGTAGTTATCCCTATACTCTTCTCCACACGAGCATTTATGTAAAGTGTATCCTTGCACCCCGCAAATAGGTTCAATTACGCTAGTTTGGTAATCGTGCGTGTGATCCTGTCCGCCAGTTTGATCGCCAGGCTTATCTCCCGTCGTTAGCAAGATCACTACGACTGCGACGCATATTGCCAAAACAACTGCAGCAATAATAATCCACCACTTCTTTTTCATAATTTTCTCCTTTTCCTGTTTTTTTATAATAAACCCCAAAAAATCTTTTGGGGTCCATCACTGCTTTATTCAAGACCTTTTGCCTTTCTCTTTAAGCGCATTTCGGTATTTAAGGTCTTCTTTCTTATTCTAATATTTTTTGGCGTTACTTCAAGCATTTCGTCGTCGTTGATAAATTCCATAGCCTCTTCTAGGCTCATGATCTTAGGCGTTTCTAAACGGAGTGCGTCGTCAGATCCGCTCGCTCTCGTATTAGTTAAATGCTTTTTCTTGCATACGTTAACGCTAATGTCTTCGTTTTTAGGTGAAACGCCGACTACCATCCCTTCGTAAACGTCCACACCCGCGCCGATAAAGAGTTGTCCTCTTCCTTGCGCGTTGAATAGTCCGTAAGTAACAGCTTCTCCCGTTTCAAACGCAACGAGTGATCCAGTCGCACGTCTTTCGATCTCGCCTTTATATTCTTCGTAGCCGTAGAAAATGGTGTTAAACACGCCTTCGCCTCTCGTTTCGGTTAAGAATTGACTCTTATATCCAAATAAGCCTCTCGCCGGTACTTTAAATTCAAGTCTAATACGGCTTCCGATATTTTCCATTTGGATAAGTTCGCCCTTTCTAACGCCCATGCTTGAGAAAACCGTGCCCGTCTTATCTTCAGGAACGTCAACGACTAATCTTTCAACCGGCTCTAAAATTACGCCGTTTTCTTCTTTATACATTACCTTAGGTGCACCTACTTGGAATTCGTAGCCCGCTCTACGCATGGTTTCGATCAAGATTGAAAGATGCATTTCGCCTCGTCCGCACACTCTATACGAATCCGCCGAATCCGTTTCTTCTACTCTTAACGAAACGTCCTTTAGCATTTCCTTAAATAATCTATCTCTTAAGTGTCTTGTCGTAACGAATTTGCCTTCTTTTCCCGCAAACGGGCTATCGTTTACCGAAAAGAGCATTTCTACCGTGGGCTCTGAAATCTTTACGAACGGCACGGGCTCTACTAGCGAAGGTGCGCAAATAGTGTCGCCGATTGAAATATTTTCTAATCCACTAACGCAAATAATGTCGCCCGCCTTGGCGTTTTCTACCGCCACCCTATTTAAGCCTTCAATTTGATAAATGCTAACGAGTTTGCCCTTGACCTCTTTACCAGTCATATTATAGTTACAAGTTTCAACTTCGTCGTTAACTTTAACCGATCCTCTTTCTACTCTTCCTATTCCTATTCTACCAACGTATTCGTTGTAATCTATTGACGAAACGAGCATTTGGAAAGGTGCTTCCATATCTACTTCTTGCGGTTCGAAATGGTTAACTATTGCCTCGAATAACGGCGTTAACTCCGTGCCTTCCTTATTGCAGTCGGTGGTCGCCGTGCCAGCTCTTCCCGAACAGAAAATAATGGGGCTATCCACTTGCTCCTCGGTCGCATTTAGATCGAATAATAATTCTAAAATTTCGTCCTGAACTTCAGAAAGTCTTGCATCGGGACGGTCGATTTTATTTACTACGATAATAAGTTTGTGGTTGAGTTCTAGCGCCTTTTGCATTACGAAACGAGTTTGAGGCATAGGTCCTTCACACGCGTCTACTAATACTAATACGCCGTTTACCATTTTTAAGACACGTTCTACTTCTCCACCGAAATCGGCGTGCCCAGGGGTGTCTACTATATTGATTTTTACTCCGTTATAAAATGCCGAAGTGTTTTTTGCAAGTATGGTTATTCCCCTTTCTCTTTCAAGATCGCCAGAGTCCATAACTCTATCCATGACTTCTTGATTAGAACGGAATACTCCGCCTTGCTTTAACATTTCGTTTACGAGTGTCGTTTTACCATGGTCTACGTGCGCTATTATCGCAACGTTTCTTACGTCTGTCCTTTTCAATTTCTTTGTCCTTCTTTTCTAGTTTTATAACACCGATAAAAGCGCAATTAAAGTCTTTGCGTCCTTAATTTCGCCACTACGTATCATCTTTTTTAGGTCATCTTTGCTTATCCACGCGCTCGACAAGAACTCGTCTTCGTCTAAATTTACCTTACCTTCTTCGAACTCTTCCGCCTTATAAATGCGAATAATTTCCGTGTCGTAAGCAGGTGTTGGATACACGTCGAAAAGCTTAACAACCTTAGTTGCTTTTATTCCGCCCTCTTCTTCAAGCTCGCGAATCGCAGTCGTTTCGGGATCTTCGCCTAAATTTACTTTTCCAGCAGGGATCTCCCAAATTTCTTCTCCGTAAGGATAACGGAACTGTTTTACAAGCAAAATTTTATCGTCTTTTTCACATAAAATCGCACTTCCGCCACTATGCTCCACTACTTCTCTCTTGGCGGTTTTGCCGTTTGGGAGCAACGCGTCGTCAACGCGCAAATTCAATATTTTGCCCTTATAGACGTACTCTTTTTTTAGAGTTTCTTCCTTAAATTCCATTTAAGACGTTCCTTACGTGGGTATCGATTTTCTTTATTCTTCCTAAAAACATAAGCTTATAGGTTTTGGTCATAAATTTGTACGCAACGTATGCGTAGTTTATAGCGTCTTTATCCTCGCTCTCAATTACGTTTGCAAGCATATCTACGACGAGAAGTAATTCTTCTTTTTCACTATCGTCAAGTTTACTAGCTCTTATTTTTTGCTTATCTAAAATCAAAATTTGTTTGATTTCCTTTATGCTTTCGCCATACGCTTTCTCAGATAATTCCTTATCTTTTTGCGCACGAATAGCATCTTCTTCAAGCTTTTTTTTCTTGCGGTTTTCTTCTTCGACTAGCGCCTCTACGGGATCTTGAATTTTACCTTCTATAACGTCTTCCATCAAGATTTTAACCGAGTTCTTAAAGGGTTTTATCATCGAAGTTACGAACGCGTTATAACTTGACGTTAAGCTTCCGTAAACGTAAAAATATTTATCCAAAAATTCCGAAAAGATCACTCTCTTTGCGTCTATATCTACTAGGAGATTAAACACGAACGCCAAAAGTTCTCTAGAGTTTGGAGGCATAACGAATTCGCCTTTATCCTCAGCTAAAAATTGGCTTTTTACTAGGTAAGTCTTTTTCGCCGACTGATAATCAAAATTGGTTAAACAGTTCTTAAAAAGCGCTAAGAGTATATCGGACGATGCGATAACTTTGAGTAGTCCCGCAATTTTTACGTCCGCAATAATGTATTGGCTTAATATTAGTTCGTCCGCCTTCGAAGTAAAAGCGTCTAATTCTTCACGTAGAGTCAATTCCATACTCCCCTTATTGTTATTTTTAATTATTATATCACATAAAACCACTCATAATAAACTTTTTTTGCGTATTTTTATAAATTTTTATATAAATTCATTGAAAACGCCCACTTTTTGTGATACAATGTAAAAACACTAAAGTGGAGATTGTTTGGTTATGCAAGTTAAGGGTGATTCCTCACTTAACAAATTAATATTGTTGTTCGTGTTCGACAAAATGGAAGTACCGCTTTCTGAAAATACGGTGCTCGATATGTGTTGCTCTTCTAACAACTGGCTTGCTTATATGGACTGTCAACCCATTTTAAACCAACTTTTAGAGTGTGGTTGGATTTACAATATCGGCAATAGTGGTGACGCTCTTTATACCATTACCCCCGACGGAAGAATTTGCCTTGCAAATTTCTTTATCAATATCCCCGCCTCTACTCGTGAATCAATCTCGCTTTTCGTTAAAAACAATCGCGCTAAATATCGCCGTAAACAAGAATGCGTTGCCGACTACTTTATGAATAAAGACGGCACGTATACGGTATATCTAAAAATAATTGAGCCCGCTCAACCCGTTATGGAACTTAAACTCGTCGTTCCTAACCGTCAAATCGCTAAAGACGTTTATAAAAAATGGGGCGAAAGAGCTGGCGACGTTTACAGAAGTCTTTACGAGAATTTGGTAGATTAATCACGGAGAATTTTTTATGCAATCATACTCAACCAAAGGCACTTGCTCAAGGCAAATATTATTCGACGTTACCCCCGATCTTAAACTTAAGGACGTAAAGTTTATAGGCGGTTGCAACGGCAATCTTCAAGCAGTTTCTAAACTCGTTGAAGGAAAGGATATTAACGAAGTTATTTCCCTCCTTAAAGGTATTAACTGTAGAGCGGGAACTTCTTGCGCCGACCAACTTGCAAAAGCTTTAGAAAAATATTTAGAAAAAATACAAAAAAATTAAAAGTCTTGGCTAACAAGCCAAGACTTTTTTTAATTTTGTTCGCTTTTCTTTTCTATAATGACGGTAAATGGTCCGTCGTTAGTTTGGTTTATCTTCATATCCGCACCGAAAACACCTTTCTTCACCGCCAGACCTTGCTTTTTTAGTCCTTCCGCAACGTATTCGTAAAGCTCGTTTGCCGCCTCCGGTCCTTCTGCCGCAAGAAAATCCGGGCGATTACCGTGAGAAGTGTTGGCAAACAAGGTAAACTGCGAAACTAATAAAATTTCACCTTGCGTATCTATAATTGACTTGTTAATTTTTCCATTCTCATCTTCACAAATGCGCAGTGGCGGAATTTTTTTAATAAAGTAATCGGCATCTTCCTTAGTGTCTCCCTTTTTAACACCCAAAAAAATAACGTATCCATTTTTAATTTCGGAAATCAACTCTCCATCTACTTTCAAGTTCGCATCTAACACTCGTTGTATAACAGCTTTCATTTTTTCTCCTTAATCAGTCAAGTAAAAGGTGCAAGATGAAAGTTTTTTACGTTTTAATTTCATCTTTTTACCACTTTCCATTTTTAATTCAATTTCATCACAATAGGTACACTTGTCGCAAGTGGAGTTATCGTGAGATTTTAACGGGCAATGCCTTAGCGTCATAAAGGGAAAGTCCACCCTTTCACCCACAAAACTCTCTGCTGTTATTATCGGCAAGCCGTATAGCGCTGCACTATATGAGTTATAGACGTTTAGTGCAGGTCCAATAATCTTTTCACAATCAAGGGTTAAGGCATAGTAATTGTTCGCAACAACTTTAACACCGGTTTCCTTGATTATTTCTTTTATTAAATCAATATCATGTTCCAAAGCAAAGTTCGGCAGGTCAAGATACGGCACTCTATTAAGGCTTAAACATTTATTTATAAAGTCTTTAACGTCACCAATTGAATATTGTTCTGGCGAATATATAACGTTTTTAGCATTAAAGCCGTTTTTATAATCGCTGACAATCTCAAAATCGCTAAACGCTTTAACGTTGCAATTTTCAACATCTAATCGCACGGTTTGAATATCGTGCTTACATCCACTGGTCACAGCCTCGTACAGTGCAGTATAAAGGTTTCTTCTCAGTTCGTTCAGTTTGCCTTTGGGCATAAAGACTTGGTCTTTACACTCAAAATCAACTTTGGGAACAAAGTATTCACTCTTGTTAAAGTTTTCGCATAGTTCTGCTTTACTTAGCGGTTGACTTTGCGCTTTTTGAAGGACCTCCCCTTCAACGTAAACACTTTTTTCGTATAAATTTGCGATTGCCGTTATTTTTTGCCCAACAACACCCGCAACTGTAATATCTATCGGTATCTTCTTGATTGCTTCTATCGCATTCTTTTCTTGCTCGAAATCGGAAATCAAATTAACTTTTTCGTTAGTGTTTATTTTAGCCGTGGTTGTAATTCTATAAACACCCTTTTGGGTTTCTTTTAGATCAAACGCAGTTATAACAGCACCTTCTCTGTTTCCACTATAAAATTTAAAAGTCGATTTAGGTGTTAACTTTCTATCTGACTTAACGAAAATCTCGTTAAAATTTTTGCCGTAATTAACCTTTACAACTTCCCCAACGTTTATTCCTATA
>JAZRSG010000009.1:0-65398 GCA_045651465.1 Christensenellaceae bacterium | reverse complement strand
GTTTAATATCTGGGTTGATTTCCCTTATAACCTTTATAACTTCATCTACGTATTCTTTATCGGCAGGTTTTCCCGTGCCAATAAGTTCACTTGGTTCTGCAACCAAGATGTTTGGGCCGAGTTTTGCAATCGCCTTAACTTCTTCAATAGAATCTGCACAAACCATAGTTGCCAAGCCAAGTTCATCTGCACGCTTTATAGCCTTTTCAATTTCTTCTAGGGTAAGTTTGTGTTCTGCGTGGTTAAGCATAACGCCAACTGCACCTGCTTCTTTTAAGGCTTCTGGCAAAGTTCTGCCCATCCCTCTACCAACGGGTATGCTGTCCATATGTTGACTATACACGTGAACTAAAGTGGTATCTACGTTTTGAGCAACGTTATATATTTCGGTATCAGGAATATCTAAAACAACGTTTACGTTGTATTTTTTTGCAAGTTTTTCTAATCCCTTACCCATATCTAGCAAGGTTTTGCCATACATATAGCACTTTGGGCCGTATTCAAAAAAAGGTTCGCTTATTTTATAGTCTTTATACATAGCCTTCTCCTTTAATTATTTCTTATTTAATCTTTCGCCTACCGCCCCACCTGGGTGAATAAGCGCAAATTGTTCGTTCTTAAATCCCGTTTCTTCAATGAGTGCGGTTTGGAGTGCGTGGAATATCATGCAAAGCGCAGTCGTTGAAGTCGTGCCTTGCGAATTATATTTATCCGTTTCTCTATTTACGTATTGCTTAAGTACTACGTCCGCACTAGTAGCTAAGGGGGATTCCATATTTTCGGTAACTGAAATGATCTTTACGCCCTTTGCTTTGCAAATATCGATGATGGGTAAAAGTTCTTTAGTCTTTCCCCCACGTGATGCAAAAACCATAACGTCACCCTCTTGCAAAAATCCAGTTGCTCCGTGAACGGCTTCTGCGGGAGAAATAAATCTTGCAGGTTGCTCTATACAGCAAAGAAGATGCGCTAAGTGTTGGCAAATAATGCCCGAGTGACCGCAACCGCAAGTGCCGATTCTTGGCGCGTTCTTTAAGAGTTCAACGGCCTTAGAAAAAGCTTCCTCGTCTAAATAGTTGAGCATTTCACTAATACATTCGCTTTCAATCTTATATGCGTCTTTTACTGCTTGCAAAGTTTCAATCTTCATAATTTTTCCTTTATACTAAACAAAATACTAACGGTATCGTTATGCACGATAAAAGGTGAGATACGACTGCTAGTCCACCCGCAAACGACGTGTCCTTTCCGTACGCACTCGGGATTACTATGGTATTTAAGCCAGTCGGCATAGCACACATCGCCATGCAACATAAAACGATCGTTTTATCCATGCCTTGGAAAATAAGCGTTACCAAGAAAAATGCAAGCGGATAAACTACTAGTTTTATTATAGATACTAAATATACGCTCCAACTCGTAAAAGTCTTTTTTAGGCTTATGGTAGAAATGGTTATACCCGTTAAAATCATAGCCATCGGCGACATACAGTTAGACGCCATTGAAATGAACGTATACATAAAATTGTTCGAACCCGTCGTCAAATACGTTTGACCAACGCCCGTTAAACCAAGAATAATACCTATTAGCATAGATATAAAAAGCGGATTGACGAACGACTTAAATCTTTGAACTATCCTCGTCTTTCTCGGGAGAAGTTCCTTTCCGTCCACTTCGTTACTCATTAAAAGCACGGGAGCACCCCAAGCGTATATCATAAACCAGAACGGAAGAGTAAAGATCTTATATGCAAAGTCGAGCGCGGGAAATACTGCGCCGATTACCGCGTATCCCATAAATCCAAAGTTGGAAAAGGTTAACGCGTAAGTGTAAATCTTTCTTAAATACTCGTCTTTAGTGCAAACTTTCGATAACACGATCGAAACTGCTATTAAAACGGCAAGCAAACACACGCTTCCTAAAATTATAACGAGATTGCTTGACAAATTACCTACCGTGAATTGATTTGCAAACGTCAATAGTATGTTCGCCGGTAAAAACACGTTATTTACTAGCCTTGCTAGAACGGTTGACGCGCTTGCGTGCAACACTTTCACCTTAACAAGCACGTAGCCTGCGGCAATTAATAAAAATAATACCGCCATTTGATTTAGCGTTGGTATAAATGCATCCATTTTCTCTTCTCTCCTGGATCTTGTTGCCTATGCCTTCTTTCCACGCTAATCAGTTTACCTTATTATTATAATATAAACCGTGCTTTCGGTCAATAGGCTATATTGCAAAAAATATATAATATATTGCAAATTTTATAATCGTTGCTATTCGTTTTTTTTGTTTAATCTTTCTTTCGTTTAAGGTTTTTTAACCTTTCTTTTTGATTTTTATCGCTTTTTCTTTCTCTTTAACCGATCGCCACAGCGCAATACTATCTTCGGGAGTTGTGGGTTTTATTGCATCGCCGAATACGTGCGGATGACGCCTTATAAGCTTTTCGGTAAGTATTTGCACCACGTCCGAAAAAGTAAATAGTCCTTCTTCACTAGCAATCTCGGCATTCATTAAGACTTGCAACAGTAGGTCGCCTAGTTCTTCACAAAGATTATCGTAATCCTTATTCTCTATTGCGTCCACAACCTCCGCCGTTTCGTCCTTAACGCACTTAATCATCGTGTCGAAAGTTTGCGCCCTATCCCATTCGCAACCGTCGGGCGAGCGAAGAATTTTTACCACTTCTAAAAGTTCGTTTATATCGTGCGGAGCATCCTCTAAATATTTCTTTCCGTTATATTCTCTCATAATTAAAACCTAAAATTTTGGCGTAAGCCCAAGTTTTTCACATACCTTTATTGCAAATTTTAACGCCGATTCGGGGCCGTTTGCAGTTACCAAATTTCCGTCCTCTTCCACGTCCTTTCCCGAATATTTTGATCTACTTAGCATATTTATAAAATCGGGGGCGGGATAACATGTAACCTTTCTATCGTCGATAAGTTTATGCGCGCCTAAAACTACTGCGGGGGCTGCGCAAATCGCCCCAACAACCTTATTAGACGAAAGGGCGGTTTTAAGAGCGTTTACTACCGTTTCGTTCTTAGATATATTGCTTGCGCCCGGCATTCCTCCGGGAATAACTATCGCGTCGTAATCAGAAAGGGTGACTTCGCCAAGAATTTTATCAGCTAAAACCTTTACACCCCTTGAACAAAGAACTTCTTTTTGATCGATAGATATTAAATCACATATAGTGCTTGCCCTACGGGCAACGTCTACCATGGTGATACCTTCTATTTCTTCAGTTCCATTACTGAATATTACTGCAATTTTCATTTATTCACCTCTAGATAATTATATAACTTTTTAATTTTGCTTGTCAACGAACGGAGCCTATTAAAAAGAGTTATAACGGTAATAAATTAAAATAATGACGTATATTAAAAAAATAAATACTTTAACGATTGACTTTTTTTCGTTCCCGTTCTAAAATATTAGCGTAAATAATTTCTAGGCTATCTAGACTACTTTTTAAGGAGCAAATTTATTATGGATTATCAAGGCACTATTTCAAGAGGTGTTAGAGCGCCCATCATTAGACAAGGCGACGATCTCGTTAAGATTACCGCGGATTGCGTTTGTAACGCGTCGAAAGAGGGTGGCTTCCCCCTTCAAGATAAAGACGTCGTTGCGGTTACCGAAGCAGTTCTCGCTCGTTCTCAAGGCAACTACGCTACGATAGACCATATCGCTAAAGACGTTTCTAATAAATTCGGCGATGAAACGGTTGGTTTAATCTTCCCCATTTTATCTAGAAACCGTTTCTCTATGATCTTAAAGGGCATAGCTAAAGGCGTTAAAAAACTCATCATTATGCTCTCTTATCCTTCTGACGAAGTTGGCAATAGCTTCGTTTCAATGGAACAAATTATCGAAAAGAACGTTAACCCATATTCAGACGTTTTCACCGCAAGCGAATTTAAAAAGGTTTTTGGCGACGTTCGCCACACGTTTACGGGCGTTGACTACATAGAATACTACGAAAAAATCGGCAATTGCGAAGTAATTTTAGCAAACAACCCCTTGGAAATCTTAAAACACACTAAGTACGTTATCAACGCCGATATCCACTCTAGAAAACGCACTAAAAAGATTTTAGAAAAAGCAGGCGCCATAAAGGTTGTTTCTTTAGACGAAATCTTATCTTCACCCATTGACGGTTGCGGTTATAACTCTCAATACGGCGTTTTAGGTAGTAACCTATCTACCGAAACGAGCGTTAAACTCTTCCCTAGAGATTGCCAAAAATTCGTTGACGATCTTAAAGCAGAACTTAAAAAACGTACGGGCAAGGAAATCGAGTGTATGGTTTACGGCGACGGTGCGTTTAAAGACCCCGTTGGTGGTATTTGGGAACTTGCCGACCCAGTTGCATCTCCCGCGTTTACTGACGGACTTAAGGGAAAACCCAACGAAATTAAACTTAAATATCTTGCCGATAACGACATCGCAAACCTTTCGGGCGACGAGGCGGTTAACGCTATTAAAGAGATGATTAAGTCTAAAGAAGATAATCTCGTTGACAACATGAAGAGTCAAGGTACTACTCCCCGTCAAATCACCGACCTCTTAGCAAGTCTAGCCGACCTTACTAGCGGTAGCGGTGACAAGGGTACGCCTATCATCTTAATTCAAAACTACTTCAAAAACTTTGCAATGTAATACGTCAAAAATAAAAGCCATCGATTTTCGATGGCTTTTTTTATTTGTTTTTATACTTTGACGGTAGGCTTCCCATGAATTTTTTGAACGTTTTTGAAAAAAAGGATAAATTCTCAAAACCGCACTCGTAAGCCGATTCCGCAACCCCTTTCCCACTTTCAATCATTTCAGCGGCGCGTTGACATCTATAACTATTTAAATAGTTTATGATAGTTTGCCCCGTGATCTTCTTAAAATCTCGCGTTAGCACGAATTTATTAGCCAAAACTTCGTTTGAAATTTGATCTAAAGTGATTCTATTTGAAAAATTCTTTCTTATATACACTATTGCTTTTTTAACGTTTTCAAAAGTGTTCCTCTTTGCGCTAACGTGTCCGTCTTTAACTATATAATTTTTATATAATTCTATTAGTATTTCTAAAACTATAACGTTTGATAACGCTAATTTATACGGAATATCTCGCTCTAAAACCGCTTTTTTTAAACGATCAAATAAGCGCTCTAACGTTTGACTCCTAAATTTAGAAACAAACTGTATTTGCGTTACGTCTATACCCACTCGCCTACAAAATTCGGTATCTATAATCAAGCAAGTATACACTAGTCTATCGTTAGTGCAAGTATAATGAATCACGTTGGAATTAGCAACGACGAAATCCCCCTTGTTAAAGGCGTAACTTGTTCCGTCCAAAAGAACTTCTCCCTGCCCGTCCGTACATAATTGAATTTCTAGGTTTTCGTGCCAATTCTTCTCCGCACTTAAATTAGAGGGGGTTCTATCTAAATCGGCAAGAAGAATAAAGGGCAAATTACTATTAAAATATGAATATTCTTCGTGACGAGTTGGTTTCATTTTTTCTTCCTTGTCAATATAATGTTAATTTTAATCAATATTAGGTGTTTACATTAGCGTTTTTGTTATATATACTATCATTATAGCACAACAAAAAAACAAGTCAATCATTTAATAAGGAGATTTTATGAGTAAAGATTCTAAAAACCCGATTTTTCTAACCGACATAGTTACTAGCAAAGAGTTAAAGGTCGTTCCACACACCCCCATTACTAATTTTGCAAAAAGAATAACTAGTGACGCTAACGAAATTTGCAAACAAAAAGGTCAAGCGTTCGCAAATGAAATTACCGAAAAATTCGTAGCCGACTTCGAGCGAACCGAACAAATGGTTAAAGAAGGTAAAGCAAGCGAAGCAGATCAAATGGTTCATGTTACGACCTTTATGGTAATTGACGATACTATTTATCTAACCTACTACGCAAACACTAAAAACCCCAACGAAAGCCCCGAATTCCAAACGGCAAGAATTGCCTATTGTCCCGTTAACGACACCAAAAATCTTACCGTTTTAGACGTTCAAACGGTCGGCGATACGGTTGACGGTAGAGTGATAAATCAAGTATACGATACTATTATGATGAGAAAAGACGAAGATACTATTTTCGTTATGTGGACGGCAAGAATTGAAGAAAATTATTTCCGTTTTTATCGTCCGTTCAACGTAAAGACAAAATCGCTTGGCGAAACTAAAGTTCATAGATTTAAGGTGGGCGAAGTTGTAAATGACTTTAGCGTAACGGGCATTAAAACAGCACTCGCTGAAAATGATTTACCCATTAAAAATATGTTTGCCGATATAGGCATTATGCAAAAGACTTCAACTCACGTTGAAGACGGCAAAACCTACTATTACACGGGCGCGTATAGCGGTGATTTTACCTGTATAATTAAAAGTACCGATCTTATTACTTGGGAATACGTTTCTCAGCCCGATTTTGATAGCGAATCTATTTGGGAAAACGCCACCTACGTCATTGGAGATAGAGTATTTTATTTCGTACGCCAACACGACGGCTTCGCCAACGGTTTTTTAACCGTATACGACCTTAACAAAAAGACTTGGGAAACCCCCGTTTTAATAGACGACTGTCAATCAAGAAGTGATTTTATCATATATAACGACAACCTTTATCTTTTCCACGCGCCTATAAGCCGTGAACATATCGGAATAGTTAAAATCGACACCGATAATATTGCAAACAGTTCGGTGGTACTACAAGCGCATATGCATACGAGTTGCTTTTATCCTTTTATTCAGTACTTTAAGGACGGCGAACTTGCTATGTCTTACACGGTAAACAGAAAGCACGTACGCCTTGCAAGATTCACTTTAAGCAAATATTTAGATTAATAATATTATAAGAAAAGCCCTACCAAGCGGTAGGGCTTTTTTCTTTACATAAGTTTTCTAAATAAATTTTTAATATCTTCAACGCTCGTTTCTTTGGGGTTTCCGGGACGACACGCGTCCGCGTAAGCCGACTCGGCTAAGAAGTCTAGATCTTCTTCCTTTAACGCCGAAAGTTTTGATGGAATTCCAACGTCTAAAGAAAGTTTTTTAACCGCATCTACCGCAGCTTTTCTATATTCTTCTACGCTCATGCCGTTAGTGTCAACACCCATAGCCTCGGCAATATTTTTGTACTTATCACCCGTGGTTTCGGCGTTATATTCCATTACGATAGGAAGCATCATTGCACACGCAACGCCGTGCGGAGTGTCGTATACCGCGCCTAAAGTATGAGCCATTGAGTGCGCGATACCAAGACCTACGTTAGAAAACGCCATACCCGTTACGAATTGACCGAGCGCCATGCCTTCCCTACCGTCCGCATCGTTATTAACTGCCCCGCGAAGGCTCTTTGCGATAAGTCTAATCGCCTCTAAGTTTAGGCAGTCGGCAAGCGACCACGCGGCTTTAGTCGTATAACCTTCGATTGCGTGCGTTAAAGCGTCCATACCGGTTGACGCCGTTAGACCTTTTGGCATTGACGCCATCATATCGGGATCGACGATCGCAACGTCTGGAATATCGTTAGTATCAACGCAAACGAATTTTCTCTTTTTCTCTACGTCGGTTATAACGTAGTTAATAGTTGCCTCGGCTGCAGTTCCAGCAGTAGTGGGGACGGCAATCGTGTATACCGTGCGGTTTTTGGTGGGAGCAACGCCTTCTAAAGAACGAACGTCGCTAAACTCAGGGTTATTTATTATAATACCGATAGCTTTGCCCGTATCCATTGACGAACCACCGCCAACCGTAATCATATAGTCTGCGCCTGAATCTTTATAAGCTTTAACGCCGTTTTTTACGTTTTCTATAGTGGGGTTGGGTTTAATGTCAGAGTATACGTAATAAGAAAGATTATTCGCGTCAAGTAGATCGGTTACTTTTTTAGTTACGCCAAACTTAATTAGGTCGGGATCAGATGCGATAAACGCTTTGTTTAAGCCTTTTGCTTTGATAAGCGCTGGGATCTCGTTGATCGCGCCTTTGCCGTGGTAAGATACTCCGTTTAATACGAAACGATTTGCCATATTGTTTTCTCCTATTTTCAGGTTTCCCTTTTTTTATTATTATATCACCCTTTTAATTAAAATTCAACCCCGAAAATTTTTCTTTTTCGGGGTTGAAATTGTTTTTTTGATGTTTTTATTATTAATTTGCTTCTTGTTCGGGAGTTTTATCCTTAAAGTATTCGGTATTTACCGCATTTTCGTTTACCTTTTCGGGATCGATAAAGGTGGGAACGGTTTGTTTTATTGCGTTAAGGACTATATCCGTTTGAACGTAATCTTTCGCCCTTTCAACCGCGTCGATTAGAATATCGAGTTTCTCTTGTATCTCTTCTCTAGTATGCGGTTTATCCTTTTCAACGAAGATCATCTTATTGTCGGTCTTGACGAGCGTTTCGTTCTTCATTAGAAGTTCTTCGTAAAGTTTTTCACCTGGGCGAAGTCCAACTTCTTTAATTTCTATGTCCTTATCAGGCGTAAAGCCCATAAGTTTTATAATGTTAACCGCAAGATCGTAAATCCTTACCGGTTGTCCCATATCTAAAACGAAAAGTTCTCCCTTTTTAGCTTTAGCACCAGCTAGCATTACGAGTTGGCTGGCTTCGGGGATAGTCATAAAATATCTTATTATTCGTTTATCCGTGATCGTTATCGGACCACCTGCTAGAACTTGACGTTTAAATAGCGGAATAACGCTACCGTTCGAACCTAAAACGTTGCCGAATCTTACTGCAGCAAAACTCGTTTTGCTATCCGTTCTACATTGAATAACCATTTCGCATAGACGCTTGGATGCACCCATTACGTTCGTGGGATTTACCGCCTTGTCAGTTGAAATTAATATAAACTTTTCCGCGCCGTACTTTTCTGCAACGTTCGCCGTGTTAAACGTGCCTAAAACGTTATTCTTTATCGCCTCGGCGGAGCTATGTTGCATTAAAGGAACGTGCTTATGCGCTGCGGCATGGAATACGATTTGTGGCGTATAGTTCCTAAACACACACTCTAATCTATCTTTATCTCTAACCGAACCGATTTCTACTTGGAGATCGAGTTTATCCCCATACTTTCTAATGAGTTCTTGTTCTATATCGTATGCGTTGTTTTCGTAAATATCAAAAATTATAAGCTTTTTAGGCGAACATTTCGCAATTTGACGGCAAAGTTCACTACCTATCGAGCCACCGCCACCAGTTACGAGTACAACCTTATCCTTATAAAAACCAAGTTCGGTTTGCTTGCTTATGTCAAGCGGTTTTCTAAAGAGCAAGTCTTCAATTGAGAAATCACGAATAACTCTCTTTACTTGCACGTCGCTTTCCCTTTCTTCTAAAAAGGGCGTATCGTAAATCTTTATTTTGCAACCAAAAGACGAATACCTCTTCCAAAGTCTTTCAGTTTTTTCACTAGTTAAATTGTTGATCGCAAAGATCATCTCGGAAAGACCGTATTTAACGATAATACTTTCCGCGTCATCTGCGTTATAAACGGGAAGCCCTGCAATTCTATTGCCGATTTTAACCTTGTCCACGTCGATAAAACATTTCGGATCGTAGTGCGACGTGAGCGAGTTTTTAAGTTCGTTTGCCAAATACGCGCCAAGTTGACCTGCGCCAACTATACCAACTGCAATTTTGGGCGCCCTCTCCGCACCGTGGTTAACTAAAAGCTCACCTTTTTTCATTTTCATACGTTTATATAAAAGTCTATACGAAAATCTTGAAAAAAGCGTTAATAGCGAAGTTAAAGACGCAACCGTTAAACAATACCATAGCCCGATATAAAATCCTGTGATAAGCGCGTCAAATATAAATCTTGATAATAATAGAGCTAAAACACCACCAACCGTATCCGCTAAAACCATACGGATATAAGCGCTCGTGCTAGTGTATCTCCAAATATTTCTATAAGCCTTAAACGCTATTCGAGCGGTCGCCATACAAACGAGAAGTAATAGACAGTTATATAGATATATAACTCCTACTTGCTGAACGATCGCATTGAGTCCACGATCGGCAATCAAAAAATACGCCGCACAAATAATTGCAAAACATAATATGTCGAAAGCAAAAAGAATAACCTTTCTCGCTTTACTTCTTACAATTTTCAATAAAAAATCTTTCATTTTTTCCTTATATCACACGATAAACGTTATAAATAATAGGTTTTTGTTTATCGTCCATACATAATGATTATAATACATATTTTGTCATTTGTAAATAGCGAATAGAAAATAAAAGATGTATTTTATGGTAATTTTCCTTTTGTTTATAATAAAAATTAGTTTCTCAACAAAATCCAACAAGATAAAAAATTAAATTTTTTCACTTATACCCCTTTTAGATTATTGCACTAAACAAAAAAAATTGATATAATTAACCTATAAATATTTATTTAGAAGGTATCTTATGAAGAAAATTTATGAAGGTAAAACTAAAGACGTTTATTCTCTCGATAACGGTAACGTTATGCTTAAGTTTAAGGACGATTGCACCGGTAAAGACGGCGTGTTCGATCCGGGTGAAAACACCGTAGGTCTTACGATCGAAGGCATCGGCAAGGCCAACTTACAAACTTCTGTTTATTATTTTGAAATGCTTAAAAAGGCTGGCATCAAAACTCACTACGTTTCAGCTGACCTTGACAACGCTACTATGGAAGTTCTTCCCGGCACGGTATTCGGCCACGGCTTAGAAGTTATTTGCCGTTTAGTTGCAACGGGTAGCTTTATCCGTAGATACGGCGAATATATTAAAGACGGCACGGTAATTCCTGGTGGTTACGTTGAATGTACTTTTAAGAACGACGAAAAGGGTGATCCCCTAGTAACTAGCGAAGGTTTAGTTGCACTTAACGTTATGAGCGCTGAAATGTTCGAAAGCATGAAAGCACAAACCTTAAAGATTACCAAAATCGTTGCTGACGACTTAAAAGAAATCGGCTTAGATCTTTGGGACATCAAGTTTGAATTTGGTTACAACAACGGCGAAGTTATCCTTATCGACGAAATCGCATCAGGTAACATGCGTGTTTATAAAGACGGCAAGATCGTTGATCCCGTTGAACTTACCAAGCTCATCAACAATAGATAATTTAACTATTAAAAACGAAAATCACGGCGAATTCGCCGTGATTTTTTATTTACGTATTTTCTAATTCTTCGGTCAAAATTAGCCATTCTTCAGTGTATCCGTCTAGTTCAGTTTGTATTAAAGAAAGTTTCTCCTGAATCTCTTTAACCTTTATATAGTCGGAGTAAACCAAAGGATCTTCAAGCTCCCCGTTTAATGCGGTTATTTCGCTCTCTAACTTTTCAATAAGTTCGTTTAATTTTTTAACCCGTCTTTCTTTTTTTCCTTTATCCTTTAAGGGTGTAGAAAAATCTTTTTTGCCCGATTTTTCCTTTAACGGTTGCTCTTTTTTTGTAAAATCAGCGTTTTCTTTTTCTTCTCTTTCACGCTCTAAAATCTCGTATTCCGCGTAAGAAAAAGGATAGAATTTCGCTCTATTTTCACATTCAAAAACCAACAATTTATTCACTACTTTATTGACTAAATATCTATCGTGAGTAACGAATATTACTGTGCCGGTAAACTCTAAAAGCATATTCTCAAGAGTTTCTTTGCCCACGATATCCATGTGGTTGGTTGGCTCGTCTAAAATTAAAACGTTTGGGCGTTTTTTAAATATTTTGCAAAGCGCAAGTCTTACTCGCTCTCCTCCCGATAAATCGCTTACCCTCTTAAACACGTCTTCACCCGAAAAAAGAAACGAGCCGAGCGCCGTTCTAACTTCAGTTTCATTTAAGAGAGGAAAAGCATCATGAAAATCGTCGTAAACGGTTTTATCGCTCACGTATTCGGCCATTTGCTGGTCAAAATACCCTATCTCAGCGCGTAGTCCAAACTCAAACGAGCCCGAGTGCGCTTGAATATTCCTTATAAGCGTTTTAAGTAGCGTTGATTTGCCTATTCCGTTATCGCCTATAATTCCAAGTTTATCGCCCCTAAAAATCTCAAGGCTAACGTTTGCTAAAACGCTATCGTATCCTATCTCTAAATCTCTTATCGTAAGAACGTTTTTAACCGTTTCTACTCTTGGTTCAAAGCACGCATGGAAGGATTTTAAGTCGTATCTATTAGGTTTATCCACGATCTTCATGCGCTCAATTTGTTTTAGTTTAGACTGAACCATTTTTGCTTTGGTCGCTTTATATCTAAACCTTTCCACAAGGCGCGTGAGCCTATCGATTTCCGCCCTTTGATATTCGTGATCTTTTAGTTGTTTTTGATAATTGTCGCGTTTTTGACGTTCGAAATCGGAGTAATTCCCATGATAGCACTTAGTTTCGCCATACTCGATTTCATACACCTTATCGACCGTTCTCTCCACGAACATTCTATCGTGCGACACGATAACTACTGCCGATTTATAGGCTTTTACGTAATTCTCAAGCCACTTTACAGCCGTGATGTCTAAATGGTTTGTCGGCTCGTCTAATAAAAGTATGTCGGGATGACTAAGGAGCAGTTTCATAAACGCAATCTTCGTCCTTTGTCCGCCAGAGAATTCTCGTATAGGTTTTAATTTGTCTTGCTCGGTAAAGCCAAATTTTTTAATCATTACCGAGTATTCTTTCTTATAGGTATATCCGCCCAAAAACTCGTATCTATCGCTTAAATCGGAATACTTTTTTATCAGTTTTTCGTCGGGATTAATTTCGATTTCTTTTAACAGTTCGTTGAGCTTTTGCTCTAAAGTGAGTATAGGCTCGAAAACGGTTAAAACTTCGTCAAGCAAACTTTTCGATTCGTCGCTAAAAGCAATTTGTTTTAAATATCCAACGGTCGGATTTCCACTTTTGGTAAGCGAAAAGGGCGTTTCTCCCGTACCCTCCTCGAGTGGAACTTCACCCGTTATCGCTTTTAAAAGGGTAGACTTTCCCGAGCCGTTTCGACCCACGATTGCAATCTTTTCTCTATCCTTTATTTCAAAATCGATATTTTCAAGTATCGTATCCGCGCCGAACGATACCGCACCGTTTGTTATCTTAAATAGCATTTTTATCCCTTCAACGTGAAAAATCGGCTTTTATCTAAAAAGCCGATCGTTTTTTTAGCCCTTCAAAAGATCGCCTACGTCCTTAGCAACGTACTTTGGTCTATACGGGAATAGTTCGATATCTTCTAAACTAGTCACACCGCTTAAAACCAAAACCGTATCTACGTTTGATTCAATACCGGCTATTATATCCGTATCCATTCTATCGCCTATAAACGCTATGTCCGCACTATGGCAATCTATTAAATTTAGCCCATGACGGAGCATTAACGGGTTGGGTTTTCCCACGAAATACGCCTTCTTGCCCGTAGCGATCTCAACGGGAGAAATTAACGCGCCCGTTGCAGGTGCGATTCCCTTTTCGGTAGGGCCCGTCGTGTCGGGGTTAGTTCCGATAAGTTTTGCGCCACGTCTTACTAAATCAATCGCTTTTTCTATTTTCTCAAAATTATACGTTCTCGTTTCGCCCAAAACGACGTAGTCAGGGTTGATGTCGTTCATATAGATCTTCTTATCGTACATCGCTTTAGTGAGCGCTGCCTCTCCTATTACGTAAGCAGTACATCCCGGCTTTTGTGAACTTAAGAATTCCGCAGTAGCCATCGCGCTAGTATAAAAATGATCTGCCGAAACCTCTAAGCCCATACGTTCTAACTTCATAGAAAGTTCGTGTGGGGTACGTTCGGGACTATTAGTTAAAAACACGAATTTTTTGTCGTTTTCTTTCATCCAGTTAACGAACTCTTTAACGCCGTCAAGTATCTTGTTTCCGTGATAAATAACGCCGTCCATATCGCATATAAATCCTTTTTTGTTTAATACCTCGTGCATGTTCTTATCTCCTAAATCTAATGCTTAAATGTCTAAATATTCAAACAATTCTTTTGTTTTTGCCTGTAAATTACTATCTATCTTCTTGCTTTCGGCAAGTTCTTTTTTTGCGTTTTCCTTTGTCTTTTTGTTAAACAATAGTTTACACCACCTTTTAACTTGGTAGTAAGGAAAAAGTATTTTGCATTTTTTTAGTCTTGGATACTTTTCCTTAAGTTCATTATACGGCAAGAAAAGCCTTGACATAAAGTAAGAAAACTTGTTTTTCTTTTTATTTTGGCGAGAGGCTACCTTATTCTCTAAATTGCCGTAAACTCCGCCAGTTAGTATATATTCTTCTAATAAAAGCGTCTTTTCGTCCGCTTTTTCGCCCTCAAACCACACGCTAATAAGTTTATCTATCGCGTTCGAAAAATTAAGAAGTTTTCCGTCCTCTAAAAGTTTATTCCTATTAGTTAAATCTTTTGTATTGGTCTTGTTTATTAGATATAAATCTATTAGCGGTTTTATCCCTGAGCCACCCCACTTAACGTGCTTTGCAACGTGGCTTATAAGATAACAATATAATAGATCTTCTTGCATTTTTTTGTGCGTATCGCCCGTTGCACTATCCCAAACCGAATCTAGAATTTTGGCTAGATCTTCATTAGTTTCTTTTTCAAGCAAACTAAAATGTAGTTCAACGTGAACTTCGCTTGGAGCATATACTTGAACGTCGTGCTCGCCGATAGATTTTACCGTATAGTTTAATTGTGTTTTAAGCGTTTCTATCGCCCTATCTAGATCATCTTTTTTTACGAGTACGTCTATATCGCAACTCGTTCTCATCCATGCTTCGGGATAAAGTGGACGAATCACCGCACCCTTTAGCGGTATAAAGGGGATTTTTGCCTTTTCTAACGTCCTTATAATCTCGCCTAGTTCGTAGTCGAGTTTAACGTATCTAAAAAGCGCAAGCTCCTTTTCCTTTTTGAAAGCAAGAACTTCCTTTTCGTCACCACAAAAAAGTCCGTTCTTTTCTAAAAAGAAGGCAACGACGTGTGCTAAGTCGTGTTTTTTTGAAAAGACGTAAAGATCTTTTAAGTTTACGTTTCGTATTAAGTTTTTTACGCCGTTTGAACTCTTAGTATCGTTGATTACGCAACGAAGTAGTTCAAAAAAAACGTGCTTTATACTTTTATCCATATACTCCTACAAAATCGTCGCATCCCAAACGTCAACGTCGTTATCTTCAAATACCGATTTTAATCTTTCGTGAACCATCTCTTTGGTAACGCCTTTCTTTAGCACGGCCTGTAAAAATCCTCCGCCACCAGCGCCACACACCAAGCGTCCGTCGATAAGGTCGTCAATCGTTTCAAAAATGTAGTCTATTATCGTGTTGGAACTTCCCTCGTCTATCATTTTAGAAAGTTCCCAATGTCTTTCCATTAGACGGGCGAACTCGTCAAGGTCACCCTTTTTAAGAGCGTCTTTCATCAATATCGCAACCTTTTGCACTTCGCCTATTGCGTAAATTGACTTTTCTTCGCTACCGATATAACAGCCAACGACTTCTCTAAGAAGATTTCTTGCAAGTCGTCTTTGTCCAGTATAGATTAAAACGAATCTCTCGTTTAGTTCGCTCTTGGTTTCATTTGATAAATTCAAAGGTTCGGCTTTGATTTTTTGAATCAATCCCGGCTCGGTTGTTAAAAGGTTTATTCCGCCTGAAATTCCACCAACTTGGTCTTGCCAACCACCGCCCGTAGACATAATTTGTTCCATACAAAGCACTTGTTGATATAGATCTGGTTCGGTGTAATTAATACCCATAAACTCGTAAATCGCTTTTACGCAAGCCGCCGATAAAATACTGCTCGTTCCAAGTCCCGATCCCTTTGGTACTCCCGTAACCTCGCTATTCATGGCAAAGCCACCGCCAAGTCGAGTTAAAATCTCGTCTAAATTTCCACCGCTTTTTGGAATAATTCCGCAAGCAAGGAGCGCCGCTTTTTGAAGCGCGAACGAATCGTATGGATCGCCCGTGTTTTGAAGTGCTAAAATGTCGGTAAACTCACCGTGAACGTCCATGTCGCGACTATCAAACACGATCTTTTTCTCTTTAAGTTTTTTAAGTTTTACACTTACGGGTTTTTTGCCGTTTAATAAGATCGAGGCGTTCAACACCGTTCCACCGTTTTCGTTGCAATACGGCGGAGTATCACTCCAACCACCGCCAAAGTTAACTCTTAAGGGTAGTTTTACTTCGTGTTCATCTTTTACTATTTTACATTTAGAATTATATTCTAACTTTTCAAGCGAGCCGTCTAGTATCGCCTTTTGAACGCTACGGAACGCATCGAAAACGTACTCGTCACCCTCGACTCCACCAAGCGTTTTTCCAATATAAAATTGAAGACGCATAGTTTCAAAACAGTCAGCTTTCTCTAAGCGTTTTTTAAGCCACTCTTTTTGTATTTTAGTAAGTTCATCTCCGCCCAAAACGTTGCCGATTTTGCTTACTGGAACTTTGTCGCGAATGAGCTTTGCCAAATGATCCATTTGAACGAGTTCTCTCATTCTCTTTCCCCAGTCGATAAGTGCCTTACTATCCGCGTTATTAAATCCTGAACATAAACTTGTGCGATTAGAATTTTTCCATAAGTTTAAGTCGCCAGATCCTTTTACTACGTCATAGAAATTGAGTGACGCCTTAACCGCATCCGCAATATTTTCGCATACGGGATAGAGTTTGGCGTTCCATATAGATCGGTCGTCCGTATCCCAAATATCGCTAATAGATAGATCGTTTTCGCTAATAAACTCGTTAAGTTTTTTCCCAAATAAACTTGCGCCGTTCTCTAAAATGCCCTTCGGATCGTCGCTCGTACCATAAATTCTCGCAACAAATTTGCCGTCTTTTTGCTTTAGGCCGTGAAGTATTACGTTTGAAGGAACTTCTTCGTCGTGAATATCAACGTGTGATAATAATACGTTATCTCCAATTACGCCGTCACGATGAACGTAACTTACTTCTAGATAACAGTTCTTGCCTATTTTTGCCTTGCTTGATAAAACACTATTGTAAGCCGCAACGTCACTATTTATACTACTGCCGATTTGGTTTTTCCAACTTAATACGCCGTACGAATCAACTCCGCCGTTCATAAGCTCCATAATCTCACACGAAGTTCCAAAGTGAACGAATTTCGCAGGTGCAAGTCTTAAGATCTTCATTTTATAAGGACGAAGCACGTTCCAAACGGATTGTCTTGCCTTTTTAAGCTCGTCGGTAAAACTTCCTTCGGGCTTTTCTTTATAAAAATCCTCTAGCGTAGAATCGGTTGCAAGTGGATATAAGAAATCCCCGTATAACGATAGCCTAGTTTTTTCGTTTACAAAACTATCGTATTTAACTTGGTCAAATTTTTTGTCAGTCGAAATGAGTGAATACAACGCAGATACCATTTCAGTAGAGAAAATTATTGCGCCGGTATCAATATCAACCGAGTTTCTCTCATTAACCGCACCGTATTCAGTGAGCTTTTCAACCGTTTGTTTATGTAAAAATCTTTTTACGTTACCCTCTTCTCCCATCAAAAATACGCCGTGGTCTTTGCCCGTTTGAACGTCTTCTTTAAAAGATATTGCAGCCGCGCCCTGTCCACTATAATTAATTTGTAAGGGATTAAATAAAAGTAATACGTCGCCCGATAATAATAGCATGCCCTTTCTAATTCTTGAGGGAACGCTAGACATAGCGATCATAAGTTCGTCAAAAAGCGTTGATAATCTTCCGTTAGGAAGTTCCCTTGGAACTGGCGAAAAGAGTTTGCCGAGTGCCGAATATTGCGGAACGCGTTTACTATCGCCACCCGAGTGTATAACTAAAATGCAAAGGTCTGAAAAATCACAATTTCCCCTGTCCTTTGCTATGCGATCAATAACTCCAAGAGTTGCTCCGCCACTCCCCACGCGCTTACCGCCCTCGTCGGGAACGACTAAAAAACGGGTATCTTTAGGCAAAAATCCCGCCTTTTTTCTTTCTTCTATTTGAAGTTTAAAACTCTCGGCTTGATCTTCGTTTGACGCAGTTAAAACGACGTAATCCCAACGAGAAAAATTTTGCATCTTTATCGAGCGATTATAATCGTCCCACGTATCCTTATAAGATTGTGCCAAAAAAAGCGTAGTTAAATTTTTCATGTTTTCCCTATTTTTTGCTAATTTCTTAACAACTTGAATTTATATTTATTGGTTTATTCTTGGCTCGGTAAAATCCATAAATCCCCTAGCATTTTATCATATTCTGGAGGATTAATTTTCATAAACCCACTACCACTTGTAAAAGTCATCTCTCCAAAATAAATTTTACCGTCAACGTTATAAAGATCAACTCTTACATGCGGAAAACCTTCACATAGTTTTGTTGCCAGCTCTACCATTTTTTCAAAGTTTTTAGGCTTAGCAATATTATCTTCCATTTCATGTGTTTGCGTCCACGGCTGTTTTTGCCAATTCATATCAAAATAAGTTTGCGTATGCCTAGTATATCTTCCTAAATCTACTCTACAAAATTTAGGAACTCCACCAAAACATAGAAATTTATAATCCGGCAAATCACCTGTATCCGTTTCAAGATATTCTTCTATGATAATTTTTCTATCAATTTGTGAATAGTGCATTTCGAAAAAATTTGAATACGCAAAATCCATTTTCATCCAGTCGTTAACTTTACTTTTGGCGTTTCTACGATTGAACTTTGATTTGTCTTTAACTATAATATTTGTCCCTGACGCATGGTTCGTTTTTAATACGAATTTATTAGGAAGACTCTTAAATGGAATTTGTGAAAAATTATCCCAAACACCAACGATAGGAATTAGATATTCTTCACCTATTTTTTCTTTTACCCAGTCCCTAACTAAATATTTATCGGAAAGAGTAGTTCTTATAGGATCTTTATTATAGAGTTTCTCCCATTGTATTTTTTCCGTATACGTCGTCGGATTTTCCCAATCCATCACGCGCCCGTGAACACTCTCATAAACGTCGCTTATAAGTTTGATTCGTTCTTCTTGCGATGTTTTCTTTAGCCTATTTATTCTTTTTAAAACCTTTAATCTTCTCACGTGCTCTAGTTGCGAATAAATCCACGTTTTCTTTAAAAATCTTTTTAAGGCTTTTTTCATAACGATCCCCCTACATATCTAAATCTTTTTCTTTATTTAGATTTTAACTATTAGTCTCTAAAATACAAGTCCCTTGTATAAACTTTATCTAAAACGTCCGCTATGTCTTCTGAATATCTATTAGCGAGTATTACGTCGCTTATCTTTTTAAACTCATCTAAGTCGCGCACTATTTGACTACCAAAAAACTCGTCGCCACCTATCGTCGGCTCGTAAATCACCACTTTAATCCCTTTGGCTTTTACTCTTTCCATGACTCCTTGAATACTGCTTTGACGGAAATTATCGCTACCAGCTTTCATTGTTAAACGATATATGCCCACTATATTTGGCTTTCTTTCAATAATTTGATCTGCTATAAAATCCTTTCTAGTTGAATTTGCCGCAACTATAGCCGAGATAATGTTTTGTGGCACTACGTTATAATTTGCTAGCAATTGCTTAGTATCTTTAGGCAAGCAATAACCGCCATATCCAAAGGACGGGTTATTATAATGGTTTCCTATTCTTGGATCAAGACTAACGCCTTCAATTATAGACTTTGTATCCAAGCCTCGAACTGCCGCATACGTATCTAATTCGTTAAAAAACGCCACCCTAAGCGCCAAATATGTATTAGCGAATAATTTTACTGCCTCTGCTTCAGTTGCCTCCATAATTAAAACGTCAATATTTTCTTTTATTGCACCCTCTTGCAAAATTTGTGCAAAAGTTTTAGCAACGCTAATTAATTTTGAATTCCCTTTTGGAACGCCCACGATAATACGACTTGGATATAGATTGTCGTATAAGGCACGTCCTTCACGCAAGAACTCGGGACTAAACATAATGTTGTCGCAAGAATATTTTTCTCTTATACTCTCGGTATATCCTACGGGCACGGTACTTTTTATTATCATTACCGCATTAGGATTAACCGACAAAACTTGCTCTATTACGTTTTCAACCGAAGAAGTGTCAAAATAGTTTTTTTGTTCATCATAGTTCGTAGGAGTTGAGATAATAACTAAATCGGCATGTTTAAATGCTTCACTGCCGTTGGTAGTTGCCGTTAATTTAAGTGGTTTTGTGGCTAGATAATTTTCTATTTCGGCATCAACGATCGGTGACTTTTTCTGATTTATTAAATCGACTTTCGATTGAACGATATCCACGGCAACAACGTCGTTATATTGAGACAACAAAACCGCCATTGACATGCCTACGTATCCTGTTCCAACAACAACAATTTTCATAAATTTTCTCCTTAAATTTTGCAATCCTTCGTTCTAACAAACACTCCAAAAATTTTAAGCAATTTTGCCACGATTCTTTTCTTTAATGGAATAAATTGATTTCCACCAACTTTAAGCTGTTTTATAACCCAAAGTGCCTGCCTTTTCCCTTGTTTACTTAGTCCTTTTTCTTTTATAGCTGATAAACACATCGCTAGCAAGTTTTTAAGCGACGCTTTATACATCAAATTGTCTTTATCCTTAAAGAAAGACGATACGTCATAAAAACTTCTTATATGTGACGTGATAAACTTTTCTCTTGATTTTAACAAGGTGTAGGTTATGCTTAAATTTTTGTCCTCTTTTCGTTGAATATAATAGTATAAAGGGATATCAAGCGTTGCAACCTTTTTTGCGTAATAAAAGACGCGCGCAATTACGGGAACGTCGTTATTCGTTCTAATCGTAAGGTTGTATTTTGGTTTTTTTACTATTTCACTCTTATAGATTTTGCACCAAAGCAAATTGTTAAATTTATTAGGACTCTTCTTCGTCATAATTTGAAGCAACGCGTCCTTAGAGTCGAAAATTTCAACCTCGCCAGTCCCAAACGGCTCAACCTGCTCTATTGATTCGGTTTTATAAAAACCAAATTGAACGATATCCACGTCTTCATTTTTTATCGTTTGATGTGCTTTTTCAAATGCGTTTTGGACGAAAGCGTCGTCGGCATCCATAAACATTATATATTTACCAATAGCCGCGTCAATACCAGCTTTTCTAGCCGAACTTCCCCCGCCGTTTTCTTTATGTATAACCTTTACTCTGTCGTCTTTCATCGCGAATTGATCGCAAATTTCGCCCGTTTTATCCGTAGATCCATCGTTAATTAAAATAAGCTCAAAATTATCAAAAGTTTGACTTAATACGCTTTCGATAGATTTTTTTAAGTATTCTTCGGTGTTATACACGGGAACTATAACGCTTATCCCGTCCTCTATAAGTTTACTCATTACTATCTCCCTAGCCTTGCTTAATTCCCTTATCCAATATTTTTAGATAATCGTATTTTTTTCCTTCGCTTTGCTTTAATAGGCGTGAAAAAATACTAACGTTAGATAAACCTGCGATTAGTCCACTACATAACGATAACGTGTACGAATCTCTAATAACTTCTATTCCAAGATTATAGTGGTGAAGCGGTCTATCAATGGTACTCTTCATGACCGTTTCATCTCCGTCCGTACGAATAACGTCTTTATAATACACTAATTTATCTCCGAATTTTTTTTCAAACGTTTCAATAGCTTCGCTATCGTCGGTCGCTAAAAATATTTTATCAAAATTATTTTCTTTTAACGTTTGTTCTACGCTTTCGGCATATTCTTTAATGGTAACTATATTTGGATGATTAGCGTAATGGCGTTTAAAATCTGCCCCACGAATATGAATTCCAAGCGTTTTTCCATCTCCAAGTAATTCTTTTGCCACGTCACAAACCTTAACTTTCGTATCATCGTTAAAGCGAAGATATTTTTTTATCAATTTTGACATGACGTCAAAATACTCGTCAATTGGCGCATAGCCCGATTTGTAATCCAAATCAGTCTTTATAAAGCGTCTTTGAATCCAGTTGTGTTCGACTACTGCAAAGCTCTTTTTTGCCGACTCTAAAGTAATTTCGGTCGGTTGTAAAAAATAATACTCAAAAGGATTGGTCGTTCCGTTTATCGGCTCACTTTCCGCATAAGAAGACTTTTCCGACATCGTTAACACCGGTATCAAACCTAATTTATCGGCAAAATACAACTCGTTTAATAAATATCTTAATTCCGCAAAAAAGCCATCACAACCCATAGTTTTAGCAATATAAATCATTTTACCTTGATTTTCTTGCCCTAGGTTTAGAACGCGCAATCTCAATGGATCGTGACCAATAGACATTACTTCATCAACGAAGTCTTTGTTTTTTCTTCGTCTAAAACAGCGTTGCAAATAATTAAGTTTTGGGTGCCTTTGTAAAAAGCTTTTTTTCTTCATCACTAATCTCCATTTTTAATTTGGAATTTTTTATTACACCTTTCTCCAAACCATTTTGTTGATAATGCCAACGTATGATTGAATAAGTTTTACAACCTTAGTTGAAACGTTACTGTCAACGTATGCAGGAACGTCTATTCCCAAATCGCCGTTTTGATTCATAGTAACTGCAAGATCTACCGCTTGCAATACTTGTTCGGTTGTAATTGAACCTATGGTAAACACGCCCTTATCCATTGCCTCTGGTCTTTCGGTACTAGTTCTAATAGATACCGCAGGGAACTTAAAGTATGCGCCTTCTTCAGGAATAGTTCCGCTATCGGATACCACGCAAAATGCGTTTTGTTGTAGCTTATTGTAGTCAAAGAACCCTAAAGGCTGGCTTTGGATAACCCTCTTATCGAATTTAAATCCACGCATTTCGATAAACTTTTTAGAACGTGGGTGGCAACTATATAAAATAGGCATATCGTACGTTTCCGCCATGGCGTTAACCGCGTTCATAAGCGAGAAGAAGTTGCTTTCGATATCAATATTTTCTTCTCTATGTGCTGAAAGTAAAATATATCCTTTCTTCTTTAATCCTAGTCTATCTAAAACGTCGCTATCGTTAATTTTATCGATATTTGCGTTTAACACTTCAGCCATAGGAGAGCCCACGACGTAGGTATATTCGGGCTTAACACCGCTATCAAGAATATATCTACGCGCGTGTTCGCTATAACAAAGGTTAACGTCGCTAGTGACGTCTACTATTCTTCTAATAACTTCTTCGGGAAGATTTTCGTCCTTACAACGATTGCCCGCCTCCATATGGAATACGGGGATTTTTAAGCGCTTTGCCGAAATTACCGATAAGCACGAATTAGTATCGCCCAAAACGATCAACGCGTCCGGTTTAACTTCGCTCATAATTTCATACGACTTTGAAATTACGTTGCCCATCGTTTGACCGAGATTTTCGCCAACCACCCCTAAATAGTAATCGGGTTCGCGAAGTCCTAAATCCTTAAAGAAAACTTCGTTAAGGGTATAATCGTAATTTTGACCGGTATGAACTAAAACGTGATCAAAATATTTATCGCATTTTTTTATTATTGCCGACATCTTAATAATCTCGGGTCTAGTTCCCAAAATAGTCATTAACTTTAACTTTTTCATCTTTTTATTCCTTTATAAATCGTAATGTGGATACATTTGCTTGTGGTCTTTTACCCATTTAGCAAGGTCTTCTACCATAATCTCGTAATCGGGGATCAAATAATCAAACTCAAATCTCGTTCTTTTAAGTGACTTGTCCGCACTTACGCCCTCAACGGGATTTATCTCTAATTTTCCGTCTCTTAAATATTTATTGAATAATTTTAAGAGCTCGTATTTAGAAATATGGTGATCGGGAACAGTGTTATATAATCCGTGCGCTCTTTTTAGAGCCGCAACTTCCATTGTTTTTGCAAGTTGCAAGGTCGTTTGCCCCGTCCAAAGAGCCCCAACGTAACCGTTAATCGTTCCACTTTGCTGCATAAACCAATTAAGTAGTCCTATCCCTTTAGGATTAATATCTGGACCAACTATCGAGTTTCTTAAGGTGATATTCTTTCCGTCCTCTAACTCGCCTAGTGCTTTTGAGCGATCGTAGAAAGTTTCGCCGTCTCTAAAATCGTCTTCAGTATATTGACCTTTTTTACCAGAGAACACACAGTCGGTGCTCATGTGAATTACTTGGGTTTCCATTCCGCTGGTCACGTCGGCTAAGAAGTGCGGAAAATACGAGTTTAGAAAGGTTGCTAAAGCCTTATTTTGTTCGGCAAATTGATTGAGTATTCCTATGCAGTTAATAACCGAATCGTATTTACCGTCTTTAATAAGTTTTTCTAATGCAAGTGTATCCCTTGCGTCACCCGAAACGCTATCGATGAATATTGACTTTGCTCTATCAAAGCCAAATACTTCATGTCCACGCTCTTTTAAATATAAAGAAATGGTATGCCCCGCCATTCCGTTGCATCCTAAAACCAAAAACTTCATCTTATTCTCCTAACTTTTTAAGTTCTTCTTTAATATAGTCGAGAGAAAGAAGTTTATCTTTAACTTGTTCAAGATTTAACAACTCCGTATTGTTACTATTAAATTCAGTTAAAGTGTTCCTTTCCGTGTCGCCCTTAGTAAAGTATTTATCGTAGTTAAGCCCACGCTTATCGCAAGGAACTCTATAGAAGTTTCCAAGATCGATTGCGTTAGAACATTCTTCGTTGGTGAGAAGTGTTTCATACATCTTTTCGCCGTGACGAATACCGATAACTCTAATATCTTCCTTTCTACCTCCGAATAAATCACATACTGCCTCAGCTTGCGTTTGAATAGTGCAAGCAGGTGCTTTTTGAACTAGAATATCACCACTTTCGCCGTGTTCAAATGCAAATAATACGAGATCTACCGCTTCTTCAAGGCTCATTATAAATCTAGTCATCTTTCCGTCAGTTATAGTGATGGGTTTTCCCTCTTTAATTTGGTCTATCCATAAAGGAATAACGCTACCACGACTGCACATAACGTTGCCGTAACGAGTGCAACAAATCTTAGTTTTATTTGGAGATACCGTTCTTGACTTTGCAACGATAACCTTTTCCATCATGGCTTTACTCGTTCCCATTGCGTTAACGGGATAAGCGGCCTTATCGGTAGATAGACATACAATGTTTTTAACCCCTGCCTCAATTGCAGCAGTTAAAACGTTTTCAGTACCTAAAACGTTGGTTTTTACCGCTTCGATTGGAAAAAATTCACAAGACGGAACTTGCTTTAACGCCGCCGCGTGGAATATGTAGTCAACGTCGTGCATGGCGTTTTTAACGCTATTAATATCCCTAACGTCGCCAAGATAGAATTTAATCTTTTCAGCAACTTCGGGCATTTTTGCTTGGAATTCGTGGCGCATATCATCTTGCTTTTTCTCGTCACGAGAAAAGATTCTTATTTCGCCTATATCGGTTTTAAGAAATCTATTTAGAACTGCGTTTCCAAACGATCCCGTTCCACCTGTAATTAGTAACGTTTTATTCTTAAATAAAGACATATTTACTTGTCCTCCTTTTGTTTTCTCTTTAATTTACTAACGAATTTTCCTAATAGCGATTTTATTTCACTTGGATTTAATATAACTAATCCCGAAATGATTACGCCAACGATACAAAGTATTGCTCCGCTTACGATTAGTTTTAGCCAACCCGTAGGTGGGAATATATATCTTATTCCAAAACATACTCCACTAATTAGTAAAACGGCTATAATACTTCTAAGCACAGTCAAATAGATCCTTCCGCTCTTTGCTTTTATTACTTTTGTGCAATATGGAATAAGGAAGGTTAGCGATTGCAACGCCGTAAATAACGCACTCGATCCAACCACTATCGTTATTTTTTGAATTTCGGTTTCAACTAAATTTATTCCGATAAACATCGCTAAAAGTGATACCCCAGAATAAACGAGCGTCGCTATAGAATTAACTTTAACTTTATTTGCCGACGATACTACGGCAGAGAACGGCGCAGTCACTAGCGATATGGGATAGAACGCCACCGCGACGATAGAAATATACCAAAGAAGTCTTCCGTCTTCCGTGGGAACCCAAAGATTAAAGAAGTTCATGCCGTAAACGATCATAAACGCTACGGGCAAGCTTGCAATTATCGCCGTTATCTTTGACGTACGCGATAACGTTTCGCTCATTCCTGCAAAGTTGCCTTCGGCAAAAAGTTTGGTTTGCTTAGGTGCGAAAACGTTTGCCATGGTTACGACTATACTCGATATATAAATAGGTATAAATTTTGCAAGAGAAACGTTTCCCATCGCAGTATCGCTTATAGCCAAGTTCACTATTAAAATATCAAGACCGCCCATTAAAATCGTACCTAGCGAACTTATTGAATTCCATATACCAGACGATAAAAGTTCCCAAACCTTTTTTATGTCAAAATATTTTCTATTAACTTTTATCTCGGGCATGAGTTTATGATGAATATGGAAATTTCTAAAAAATCTATACACCGTGCAAATTAATTGCACTAATCCCACGTACCATATGTGCGGAAGAAATAAAACGAAGAATAAAACCATGAATACGGCTTTAAGTACTAGCGACTCAATTTGTCTAGTCGCAACTAGATCAAGTCTATTCATTACGTACGCCGAATTTCTCCATGCAGAACCGATTATGTCTATGAAGAAGTGTATAAACATATATATAAATAGCATTCTTACGTCCGAAACGAGAGCTGGCGAAACGTCTATAAAATATGGTAAAAATCCTATTATAATCCCAGCAGGAATTGAGAGTATTGCCACTAGAAAGATATTTGCGATTACTACCGAAGAATAATATTTTAATACGTTTTCTTCTTCATTCTTAAAGTAACTCACGGCAATAAAACGACCTGCCATAGAGTTAATAGCAGAAGTAATAAGGGTTGCGTAACTTATAAAGTCGGACGATAGACGAACGAATCCGTTTGCTTCCGTGCCAACGTGTTTAACTATGTACGGTGTAAGGAAAAAGCCTATCGCCATATTTATTAAAAACGTTGCAACTTGGCTAATCATATTTAGCGTCGTTTGCTTTGCACTGTAATTTTCTCTTTTACCCATAAATACCTATTAGATTTATAAAATTTTGCTTATTTGATTTTTTGCATCGTTATCTAGATCTTTCATCACGTTAATTTGATTGCGTCTATCTTTTAACGGAATAGACATAATTGCGTTAGCCGTGGCTTTAGGATCATAATCGCAAAAATTCACGTAATCCGACAACTTCGACGCTTTAACGCTACTCATTTTCGTCGATACGACGTTTAGACCGTGCAACATATAAAAGGTAATCTTCGACGGAAAAGAAACCGCCTCGAACGGATTATTAACATCCTGAAGATTTAACCCTATATCACAAGAATTCGCTAGCATTTCAAGGTCTTTTTCTAAAAGTTGACCGTGAAATTCTATTTTTGCGCAACCTTCTTTTTTATTATGAATTTCTATTTTTTCTTTTAATTCTCTAACTAGATTCGCGTTGCCACCACCACTAATGTGTAGCACAAAGTCTTTAGATAAAGATTTAGCAGTTTCTACGGCAAGGAACGCCCCGCGAACCCTATCGATTGACCCCGAAAATAAAACGTGTTTAAGATTTTTATCGAGTTCTACTTTGTCGGCGTTATTAGCGCCGTCATATACCCCGTATAAAACGGTATACGGTTTGCCGCTAGCGATATATTTATCGTAAATTAAATCGTTTACCACTATATAAGAGTCCGAAAGATTGATTAAGTTTTGTTCTTGTTTTTTCTTTTTTTCGTAATCAGTTAAAGTTGAATCGGCATGATAAATCTCTTCAACCTCTAACACTAAGCGAAATTTTCTTCTCTTTTTTGCCTTTTCTAAAATTTTGTCGATTCCAAGTGCGTGATAGACGATTAGAGTGTCCTTTTCAGTTAATCGTTTAAGATACTTTGCCATTGCTCGCCTTCTAAATATAACCGCAAACTTCCTTAAAACGCCTTTTAGCCTTAATGACGGCAAAAAATGTTCAACGTGGCTATCATCCACCTTTACCTCTCTTAAAGGAACATATCCGTTTTTATCGGACGTGCAACACGAAACGACCGTAATTTTGTTTCCTGTCTCTTTAATTTTCCTAATAACGTATCCCATCTTAAATGATCCTGCGTTATTAGCGCTTAAATTAAAATCGTCAAGGTTAGGTGACTTATACCACCCGAGATAATATATCATGCTAACTCCTTAGCGTTTTTTATTAATTAATTTATTTGCAAATAATACGTAGTACCTTTTTGAAAGAAACAAACAAAATGCACGTGTTTTAAAGCTTTTGTTTAATTCTTTTGCGCCTAGATACCACCACATTGTCCTATACGGATATAGTCCTAAGTCCTTCCACTCTTTTAGTTTTTCCTTTAGTTCTTTTTTCTCTAACTTAAGTTTTATCAAATCTAAAACTGCAGATTGAACGCAAAGATTAATTCTTCTTTTAATATTTTTAAGAACCTTTTTTGGTAGATTTTCTTTTTTACATCTTGGATATTCCACTTTGTATACTTTGGCAAGAGAAATCATATTGTTCATATGCTTAACTTGCTTTTCTTTTGTCTTACCGTGCATTGCAGAGCCTTGTCTTTGACGATAAAAATAGATAGCCTCGTTTGTAGATATGCCAATATGTTCTCTATAATTAATTTGGAAAGACCAAAGGTAATCTTCTCCATACCCAAGTTCTTTATTTAAGCTAATTTCGTGTTCTAATAAATACGCTCTTTTTACCACGTGAAAACAGCAACTTCCAGTCGAAGAGTAGTCCCTATTAAGAGTAAAGCTAATTTCTTTTTCAGTTATATCTCTAAAGGAAGATTGTTCTTCCACTTCTGCGCATTCAAAAGTGCAAACGTCCGCGTTAAAAGAATCCATTGCCGAAATAATAGAGCCTATACAATTTGGCAAAATATAATCGTCGGGATCAATATACCAAACGTATTCCCCTTTCGCCTCTTTTAAGCCGTTATTTCTTGCCGTGCTAACGCCACTATTTGCTTGACGAATTAAACGAATATTTTCATTACCTTTTTGATATTCTTCTACAACCTTATAAGAATCATCAGGCGAACCGTCGTCAACGAAAATAATTTCATACTCCGATTTATCTAGATCTTGGCAAAGAAGTGAATCTAAGCAATCAGCAATAAAATTCTCTACGTTATATACTGGAAGAATTATACTTAATTTCATTTACATTCCTCTACATGTTAAAAAATTCTTCTATTTGAGCGTCCATACAAGCGTTTACGTCTTTACCGCTTGCCCAAACTTTTGCCCACTCAACCGTCTTTTCTATTGCCGTGTCTAAATTCCAACGTGGTTTCCAACCAAACGTTTTCTTTAATTTAGAACAATCAAGTTTTAAGAAATTTGCCTCGTGTGGACCACCATCGTGGCGATTAATCCACTTTAAGCCCTCTCCCCATTTCTTAACGAAAACGTCAACGAGTTTTCCCGTTTGAAAGCAATCAGATTCGTCTGGTCCAACGTTATAATAACCTGCATAATTAATATCTTCGTATTGTTTTGCGGCTATCATCAAGTAAGCGTAAAGCGGTTCTATTACGTGTTGATACGGTCTAGTAGAATAAGGATTTCTAACTATAATATCCTTTTTATCTATTGCCGCTCTAACGCAGTCGGGAACTATTCTGTCGTTTGCAAAATCTCCACCACCTATAACGTTGCCTGCCCTCGCCGTTGAAATAGGAAGCGTAGGCTTTCCGTCTGTACCAGTAAAGAATGATCTAACGTAACAATGGGTAACGAGTTCAGAACAAGACTTAGAGTTCGAATAGGGATCAAAACCGTCAAGTTCCTCGTTTTCGCGGTATCCCCACTCCCATTCTTTATTTAAATAAACCTTGTCCGTCGTAACGTTAAGGAAAGATTTTACACACGAACTATTCCTAACACACTCTAAAATATTTACCGTGCCCATAACGTTAGTCTCATATGTATAAACGGGATCTTTATAACTATCGCGAACGATAGGTTGAGCCGCCAAATGAAGAACAATTTCGGGCTTAGCGTTATCAAATGCATCTTTTAGCATTTCATAATCTCTAATATCTCCGATAATCGAAGTCATTTTGCTTTCTATATCGGCAATATTAAATAAACTTGGAGTCGTCGGCGCAGGAAGCGAGTATCCCGTAACGCTTGCACCTGCTTTAATTAAAATCTTGCATAGCCAAGAGCCCTTAAATCCAGTGTGCCCCGTTACAAACACCTTTTTCCCCTTGTAAAAACTTAAATCAAACATCATTTTAGTCCTCCCAAGTTTTCCAAGGAGCTTTTCCATTAAGCCATAACTTTTCAAGTTGCTCTTTTTCTCTTAACGTATCCATACATTGCCAAAAACCTTTATGCGTAAAGCTCATAAGTTGATTCTTCTCAACTAGACGAACCATAGGCTCTCTTTCTAACGACATAGAATCCCCGTCGATAAAATCGAAAATTTGGGGGTCTAAAATCATATATCCAATATTAATCAAATCTCCATCTAAATCGCTCTTTTCTCTAAATGCTCTTACCGAGCCGTCTTTAGCAAGGTCTAAAACGCCTTTCTTTTGACCAAAATTATAAACTGAAAGGGTGGCGATTTTACCGTGCGATTTATGAAATGCTAAAAGGTCGTTTAAGTTAACGTCGCCAACGGCATCGCCGTAAGTAAGCATAAACGGCTCGTCGCCGATATACTCTTTTATCCTTTTAACACGGCCTCCCGTCATCGTAGTAAGCCCCGTGTCCACGATAGTAACCTTCCACGGTTCGGTGCGTTTATTGTGGATAATCATAGAATTCTCTTTTGTAAAATCAAAGGTTACGTCAGAGGTGTGTAAAAAATAATCGGCAAACCACTCCTTTATTAAGTGTTGCTTATAGCCCGCACATATGATAAATTCGTTAAAACCTTGTTCGGAATATCCTTTCATAATATGCCATAAAATAGGCTTATCGCCAATCTCTATCATAGGCTTTGGTTTTAAGTGTGATTCTTCTGAAATTCTCGTTCCAAATCCACCCGCTAAAATTACAACTTTCATATCTTCCCTCCGATTCCTTTTGGTGTTTATACTATTTTTTTTATTTATACTGTCCTAGTTGGCGTTCCCTGCCGTCTTTTACCTTAAATTCCACCGAACATTGTAAACGAGCTATACGCTCTAGCATATAACATGTAAGCTATTAATGCTAAAACGACTACCATATACGTCGCTATATAATCCTTCTTGCTAACCTCTTTTTGTTGCGATACTGCGTTTGAAAGCAAAATTACTCCGTACACGCTAAAATACATACTGAGTCTAAATATGTTGTCTATTCTTATAACGAAAGACTGGAAAGCAAGTCCTAAAACGAGCATATTTATAAACGCTAGACCTTCTTTTCCACGCAAATACGAACTCTTAACAGCGAGCATACAGCCTATCAAAATTGCAAGTTGAATAACGTATCCAAACCAACTTAGCCCCGTCACCGTATTTGCATACGTCGCCAAATCTTCATTCCATGCAAGCTCTCTTACTAACGTGTTGATTGCCCCTGGGAATAACAAAGCTATTACCAGCGCAACGACGAGCACAATTATTTGCGTCCAACCGAATTTTATATTTATCATAACGTAAGTTAACACGAATATTAATGCGGAAGAGTGATATAAATACGCTAAAAGAACTAACAATAAAAATTGAATTAGTTTTCTATCGTATGCTTTAACGAAGGCAAAAAAGGTTATGCCCATTGCAATGGTTTGACGAACACCCGTCATCGTAAAGAACACGTAGGATAACGCCGTTAGCCCGATCACCGAGATAAAAGGAATTTTGCTAAATCTTTTTACCACGTAGAAAAATCCCGCGTAGTAAACGATAGAGATTATAACTAAAAATCCACGAAAATTTATGCCAATGTGTGCAAATAAACTTCCCGTAAAGTGATAAAACGGGTCCTTTTCCTCTCCCGTAAAAACATTGGTAAATAGCGTCCATAGATTAGCGTTCGAATTATTCAAATAATAAGCGTAATAACCCTTAGTATCCATATAAAAGGATAAAGAACGCCAACCCGTAATGAATACGAGGGCCAAGAATAAGATTATTAAATATAGATTTTTGAATCGTTTGTCTTTCCATAAAGGGGATAGCGCGAACGCCCCCAAAAGAAAGCCTGCAAAAATTAGCATTTACGGTCCTCTACTAGTCGTTGATATACTTCAATAAATTCGCCTAAAGTTTTATCCTTGTCCATATTGTCCAAAATAAAAGTTCGGCAATTTTGGGTGTAAAAATCTTTTCCGTTTTTCTCTATGAGTTTCAATTTATCCATTACCCCGTTAACGTCCTTAGGCTCTACGACGTAACCACAGCCGTCTTTTGCAAGTTCTGGATTTGCGGTAGAATTAAACACCACGACGGGTGTTCCGCACGATAGTGCCTCAGCCGTAACCTTTCCGAACGTTTCTTCTATGGACATTTGAACGAATACGTCGGCAAAGGAATAGTACTCGGCAAGTTCAAATACGCTTTCGGTCTTTCCTACCCACTTAATATTTTTTGGGAGTTTTACACTTTGATCAAGTCCTCCGACGAATACGATCTCCCAATTGTCGGGCATTTGCTCGGCAAGCTTAATAAACGAAGATAGTCCTTTTGATTCTTCGATTAAGGTTGCAACGCCTAAAATTACGAACTTATCTTTAAGATTTAATTTATCTCTTAAGTCTGAAGGTGTTGGCTTAAAAGTCTCGGTGTCGATAGAATTATAAATTCTCTTTAGAATTTTAGCGTTTTTCATTATGGACTTTTGCGCTTCGCCAAGTAGCCAGTCAGATACCGCAATAACTGCAAAATTTTCCATTTTTTCGTAAGCGCGCTTTTTATCTCTCCACATAAGCTTGGTCCTATCGAAAAACCAAGTTGGATTGCAACTGTTTTTTTGTGGACACTTACCGCAGCCCGTTTGCCACTTATAACAACCCGCCGCCGTGAAATGAGAACATTTACCCGTAAACGGCCAACAATCGTCTAAAACGTATACGAGCGGAATTTTTCTTTTTTCAATCTCTCTAAAGAAAAGATTAAAATTGATATAATTTCCGTGCAAAACTTGAATATGAATAACGTCAGGACGGATTTCGTCAACGTACTTTATAAGTTTTTTAGTCGCGCATTTAGAGTAATACGCTTGTTTACCAAATAATCTTGAATACAAACCGTGAAGTTTATGATCGAACTTATTTCCTATTCGATAAAAATTAGGGTCGTCACAGTATTTTTGTGGAGAAGCAATGTAAACGTCGTGCCCTTCACCGCGTAATTTATTCGTAAGTTCAAGCATAGAGCGACCACTACTGCGAGTGCCGTATATGCCGTTTATCATTAAAACTTTCATTTATTTACCTGCAAGTTTTTCTAAATCTTCTTTTAAGGTTCGCTGCACGTCCTTTCTATTGTGAAGCCTCTTTCCACATTCAAATCCTTTTCTAGCATACTCATCTAAATAACCGTCATCGTTGATTATACGCTTTAAGGTCATTAGCATTTCGTCCTTCTTTTTAACAACAATTGCGGCATCGTGACGAAGAAGATGATCAATAGACCCGCAACGAGCATCTCCAACCGCAAGCTGAGGTCTACACGCCGCCATTTGCCCTATTATCTTTGTTGAGAACGACTCTCTAACGGCAAGCCACTCTTTAAGTCTAAACGATTCAACGTGAACTAAAACGTCAGCCTCTTCTTGAATTTTGGGAATTTCAGTATAAGGAACTCTTCCCCTAAAGTTTATCGCCTTACATTTTCCGTATTTTTTAAGAATAGATTTTTTTAGTACCGACGCCGAATAAATATCTAAAGTAGCGCCACCGCCAAGCTCGTCTATCGCCCTGCCGATTCTAAGGAGTTCCTCCCAACGATGATTTCCAAGGTTTCCGGTAAATACAAGTTTTCTTTCTTTATTGTATTTTTCTTTATAAGTTGGCTCGTTATCAAAGACGTTGCCGTTTGGCATTATAATACATTTCTTCTTGAAGTATTTTTCAGCCGCCTCTTGTCCTACTTCCGATACGACGTACATATATTCGCACATCTTTATGGTCTTTTTAACCTTGCCACGCTGAGTAAACCTATCAAACCAAAAGAACGGATTTAGCGAAAATTGTTTTAATGAATAATTATCGTCTCCGTAATAAGCAACCATTTTGACAGGCATAATCTTTGCGACGAATCGTTGCACGGAATTCATATACGACTCCTTAAAAATAGGCGTGAACATAACGTCTGCATTAAATTCTTTCACAACGTTAATGAGTCGTTCGTTTTTCCACCTACCAATCCACCAAACGAATCGTCTGCCCCAGCCAAAAATCCTCAAATGAGTTTTTCTAGCGACGTTCATCCACTTGGTTTCCGTCTTACCCATTTCGTCTTTTTCATCGATGTTTTCAGGCTCTATAATCTTTCCGACGGGGTTCTTCTTGTTTTTTAGATTTGCAACAATTTGTCCCATAGAAATTTGAAAATATTTTATATTTTTCATCTCGGTATTGGGATTACCACCCATACAATAGATGTTCAATATTTCCAAATCGTCTATACCCGAAAACAAATCGGTAAAAACTTTACCAAAACTGTTGTTTTTATTCCACGGATAATTAGAAACAATAAGCAATTTCATTTATCTTCCCCTATGATTTAAGTAAAAGCCTAACGCTCTCGCCATTATACCAAAGCCATAAAATCTATAAAGCTTAACTGCTTTTTTTACCTTTGGATGACTTTGGTAGGCAATTAAATATTTTTTACAATAAGATTTTAATCTCTTTCGAATTTCTCTTTTTTGTTTTTTCGTCGCCTCAACGCTTTTCCTAAAAGTCAAAGCAAGCGTTATCATTACCTCGTAACTAACGTAATTCATCATCACGTTATAATCGGCGTTTCCTTTAACGCCTAAAACGTTTGGCGCGTTCTCAATTATGTCGCAAAGATCAAAAAGACTTTGCACCTTCATCGTCCTCGTCACTGAGCCAGGGCGACCTCTTCTATAAACGTAAATGCAATCGGAAATTGCATCTACCTTCGGATTTTGACTAAATAATCTTATGCACCAGTCAATGTCTTCTATTATTTTATTCTCATCAAAATATCCATTGCATTTTTCTAAGAACTGACGATAAATACACATTCCCCAAGCCGAAGGATTAAGTCTATCGTGATTGATTAAAAACTTTATTCTACCTTGATTATCTGCCTTGTAAAAATCGGTGTAGTCAATTTCCGCAGGAAGTAAATATTCACCAGTTGAAACGATATAACCTTTATAATAAAGTTCAATAATATCGGGACTAGACACGTCAATTTTTGCGCTAATTTTTTCCAAAACGAATTCGTCAACCCAAAAATCATCTGAATCTAAAAAGCAAAGGTAATCGCCTTTAGCCGACTTCATTCCAACGTTTCTAGCCGATGCTGCCGTTCCGTGAGTTTTATGTATAACTTTAACCCTTTCGTCCTTTTTCGCATAATCTTCACAAATTTGAGGGCAAGAATCTGGCGATTCGTTATCTACTAGTATTAATTCAAAATCAGTATACGTTTGGCATAGAACGCTATCTATACATTGAGCAACGTATTGTTCCGTTTTATAAACGGGGATCACGATACTAAATCTCATACTAAATTTCTAATTTCTCCTTAAATTCTTCCATTACCGATTTAATCGTGTAACTTTGCGCGTAATTATATGCGTTTTCTGCTATCTTGTCGTAAAGCTCTTTATCCTTTGAAAGAGCAACTATTCTATCCGCATACTCTTTTTGATCGTTGGTCATAAATCCCGTTTCCCCGTCACGAACGAGTTCGCGGTGTCCTCTATTTTGGCTAACGACTACTGGCTTTTTAGTAAGCATTGCCTCTACGATATTGAAAGGAAGGCCTTCTCTTTTACTTACGGATAGCGCTAAATCGCACGCCCTTATATATCTTTCGATTGCGGGTTGGTATCCTAAAAGAGTAACCTCTTCTTCTACGCCAAGTTCTTTGATTTGTTTTTCGAGATCGTCTTTAGCACTACCGTTACCTGCAAGTAGTAGCTTAAACCCTTTTATTTCTTCTTTTAACTTTGGAACTAAAGAGATAAGTTGACTTTGATTTTTATTCTTATTAAGTTCGCCCACACAAAGGCAAATAAAATCGTCTTTATTTAGCCCAAGCTCGTCTCTTAATAATAGTTTTTCGTCGTTATTAACGAAATGATGCCTATCTCCGTCTACGCCCGCTCCGTGCATTCTAACGACGTTAGTTTTGAACTTTTTAGATGCGAGTAAATAATCTTCTTCGGTTATGGTTATAAGCACGTCACATTTTTTCGCGTAATGCCTTTCTATGGGATAGAAAACCATCCAATTCTTTTTAGACGCACCTTTATAGAAATGGAAACCATGTGCCATATAAACGACTTTAGTTCCTTTCTTTCTAGTCTTTTTTGCAGCCATACGAGTGATAATTCCACCCATCGGCGTATTACAAATTACTAAATCGTAATACTCTTCCTTAAAGAGTTTTTTAAGTTGTTTAAACGCCTTTAAGTTATTAGGACTTTTTGGCGAACGGCTAAACGGCACGTCAATAAACTTATCCGCAAACTTTAGCGAAAGCCCGTTTTTTTCGGCTAGATTGTCTTTAGCCGCAACGTGAACTTCGTATCCCATATCCTTAAACATTTTTATGTGCGGTAAATGGAATTGACAAATATGACTTACAACCGTTGCCGTATATAAGATTTTTTTCATATCTTTCTCCAACTTGCTAAATTAGTCTCAATAACTTTGTTTAGTCTATCTAAATTTCCGTCACCGATAAAACTTACGTGCGGAGTTAAAATTACGTTATCTAGTTCCCATAGCGGATTATCTTTTTCTATCGGCTCGTTCTCAAAAACGTCTAAAACTGCGCCTAAAAGTTTTTTATCAAGCGCGTCTAAAAGCGCCTTTTCATCTAACACCGCGCCACGAGCAATATTAACTAAAACCGAACCCTTTTTCATTTTGTCAAAGCGGTCTTTGTTTATAAGTCCTTTGCTCTCACATGTTAAAGGCAATGTTAAAACCACAACGTCCGAAATCTTTAAGCAGTCGTCAATTTTATCAAGCGGATAAATCTCGATATAATTTTCGTCTTTTCTAGGAAATAAATCTACACCGTAAGTTTTAGTGCCGAACGCGTTAAATCTTTTTGCGCATTCAGTCCCAACGTTTCCCGCCCCAACGATACAAACGGTTTTGCCGAAAAGTTCTAATAAGTCGCGATTCTTTTCCCATACGTGGTTTTGCTTGTTTTTAAAGAAGAAACTCTTCTTCTTGTATAAATCAAGTACACCACTTAGCGCAAATTCCGCCATAGGAATACTATATACACCGCGAGCGTTAAAAATTTCAATGCCGTGAGATTTTACGTAGTCCATATCCACTCTATCAAATCCCGCACTAGTTAGTTGAATAAACTTTAAGTTAGTAAACTTTTTGATGTCGTGGTGAAGAAATAAGCCGTTGCAAATGACTCCGTCGATCTCATCAGGTAAAATCGGAAGATCGTCTTTTTCGTTTTGCATAAAAACGACAAAGTGACCTAAATCTTCGATTTTATTAAGTTGTTCTTTAGAGCATTTCCATGCCCCCGTAACTAAAATTTTCAATTTTATTCCTCGTTTACTCCGCAATAATCTTACTTACAAGATCCTTTACTTGTTCTTTGTTTTTCTCAAAGTCTATCTTTCCGCTAGCGCAATCTTTTTCGTAATCTCTAATCTTTTTAAGTTCAACGTCGAAAATACGCTCGATTTCTTGCTTATCGGTTATAACGTTGGTGTTGCAAAAACTTCTTGATAATATTGCGCACGTCGAACCTAATCTATAATGCTCGGCAATAACGTATTCCGAGTGAAGCATGCCACCGCCAAGCGATGAAATCCCACCAAAGCCGAACGGAATTTTCTTAGCCTTGAATTTTTCGGCAAGTCTTTCAACAGTCCCGTCCGCTAAAAGTTCAAACATAAACTTCATTCCGTAGCCAAGACTTAAATCGTTTAGGCCTATGAACATCTCGTCAATACCTTTAATCTCCAAGATCTCGTCAATGACGTCAACCGCTTCAGGAGTTTCTAATAGTAAAAGCGTTTTTGCCCTACCATTAACGATTTTAATAAATCTTTCAACTTCGCTTTTCGTTTTAAAGAAAGGTAACATTATCACGTCCGCGCCACTTGCGATAATTTCTTCTATTTCGGTTTCCGAACTCTCGTATTCGTCCGTCTTATCGTGCACGGGGTTACATCTCACCATAAGTTTGGCGTTTTTAACCGCGTCCTTAATCTTTTTAACGTCTTTTGCCGTGTGTCTATTTTGAACGGTATTCATTCCGCCCTGACGATCGGATTTGCCGATATATTCCATATCGATAAAAACTCGTTCAACACCCGCGTCGTCAACGATTTTAGCAACGTTCTCGTCGTTGGTTATGTACATGAGTTTGAGGTTGGATTTTTGATCGTCCTTTTTAACCGTTTCGCCCACGTTTTGATTGTTGGCGTTAGAGAAAACCTTAAACACGGTCTTAAAGAGAATTTTTATATCTAGCCAAAAAGACAAATGTTCAACGTACCAAACGTTAAGTTCAATACGCTTATGCCACTCGACTTCCTTTCTACCGTTGATTTGCGCCCAACCCGTAATACCTGGGCGAACTAAAAACATTTTCTTTTGTTCTTCGGTGTATTTATCAAACGTCCAAGGATGATAGGTTAGCGGAGGACGAGGTCCAATAAAACTCATATCCCCCTTGATAAGGTTGAAAAATTGAGGAAGTTCGTCTAAACTCGTTGCACGTAAAAATCTACCCACTCTAGTAACGCGTTTATCCCCTTTGCCGGAATATACTCCACTACCCGTCTTTTCCGCGCCAACGCACATTGAACGAAATTTATAAATCTTAAATACCTTGCCTTTTTTACCGATACGTTCTTGCTTAAAGATAATCGGCCCTTTCGAATCAAGTTTTATCGCTAACGCGATAATAAGAAGAAAGGGAAAACTTATAACTATTCCCAAAAAAGAAATCACGATATCTATTAGTCTTTTGAAAAAATATTTGTACATACTTGCCCCATAAATATATAAATATTTAATATATTATATCATTATAAGGGGGCGGTGTCAATACAAGTTCTTTTTTTTACTCTAGTTTTACGAAATTTTTATCCATTTTTTGGCAAAAAATGTGCGTTAAACACGAAAAACGCCTTCAGCACGAATGCCGAAGGCGTTTTTATATAAAAAATTATAATTTGTTTCTTTGGATTTTACCACTAACCGTTTTAGGAAGTTCATCGCGGAACACTACGATTCTAGGATACTTATAAGGCGCGGTTTTTTGCTTAACGTAGGTTTGTATTTCCTTTTTAAGTTCTTCAGTAGGTTCAGTACCTTTTACTAATACTACGCTCGCTTTTACGATTTGACCACGAACGTCGTCGGGAACGGCGGAAACGCCACACTCTAAAACGTAAGGAAGTTCCATGATAACCGATTCGATTTCGAACGGTCCGATACGGTATCCCGAAGACTTAATAACGTCGTCCACACGGCCTACGTACCAGAAGAATCCATCCTCGTCACGCCAAGCGGTATCGCCCGTGTGATAGTAGCCGTCGTGCCATACTTCTTTAGTCTTTTCTTCGTCTTTGTAGTAATGAGTAAATAGTCCGGGAGGCGTTCCGTTCTTAAGGTTAACTACGATTTCACCAGTTTCGCCGTCGGCAACCGAATTGCCGTTTTCGTCGATTAAATCGATATCGTAAATAGGCGCGGGTTTACCCATAGAACCAACCTTGTGCGGTTTGCCGATAAGGTTACCGATAAGCATGGTCGTTTCGGATTGACCAAAGCCTTCTTTTATTTGTAATCCCGTGAGTTTTTCGAACTGATTATAAACTTCTGGATTGAGCGCTTCGCCCGCAGTAGACATATGTTTTACCGAAGTAAAATCGTATTTAGAAATGTCCTGCTTAATAAGCATACGAAGCATCGTGGGAGGTGCGCAGAAGGTCGTTATTTGATATTTTGCGAACATGGGAAGAATATCTGCGGCGTCAAAACGATCAAAGTCGTAAACGAAAGTTGCAGCCTCACAAAGCCATTGACCGTATAACTTTCCCCACATAGACTTAGCCCAACCCGTATCCGAAATAGTAAAATGCAATCCGTCGGGATCAACGTTGTGCCAATATCTAGCGGTATGGAAATGTCCTAACGCATACTTGTGATTGTGCATAGCCATTTTGGGATATCCACTCGTTCCCGAAGTAAAGAACATCAAAAGCGGATCGTCCCCACAAGGCGAATCTTCGGTACGGTTAAAGTGCGTGCTATACATTGCACATTCTTCGTCAAAATTGCGCCAACCATCTCTTTCCCCGTTAACGATCATCTTAATGGTAAGTTCGGGGCAATTTTTAGCAGCGATATCCGCTTGATGCGCGGTGTCGCCGTCAGACGTACAAATAATAGCCTTTACCCCCGCCGCCTTAAACCTATACTCAAAATCGTGCTCTTGAAGTTGGCTGGTGGCAAGGATCGCGATTGCGCCAAGCTTATTTAAGCCGATCATAGCGTTCCAGAATTGATAGTGTCGTTTTAGAACGAGCATAACCTTGTCGCCCTTTTTAATGCCGATTGCCTTAAAATAGTTAGCGCAACGGTTAGATTCCTTTTTGATATCGCTAAAAGTAATTCTTCTCTCCGTCTTATCTTTAGAAATATGGAGCATTGCAAGTTTATCGGGCTCGCGTTCGGCAAGCGCGTCAACTAAATCGAAAGCGAAGTTGAACTTTTCGGTGTTCTTGAACTTGATCGAAGTGGGCGTGCCGTCCTCATCCTCAACTACGTCGATATATTTTTGATATATACGATCTTTCGTGTCTGCGGTTTTAATCGGTTTTTTAGTTTCTAAAACGTTTCCCGTGTGGATAAGTTCTGAAATGGGTTCACCGGTCGGATTTAAAACGATAGCGTAGAAAGTACAATCTCTACCGTTAGTTGCGATCATGCCGTGAGGCTTATCACTGTCGTAATAAATACTGTCGCCAGGGCCTAAAACTTCCTTGTGGTTGCCTACTTGAACTAAGAGATATCCGTCGATGACGATATCGCACTCTTGACCTGCGTGAGTGGTAAGTTCTATTTCCTTATCTTGAGCGTCCTTTCTATAAGTACTGCGAACGTAAAGAGGTTCAGCAATACGATTTTGGAAAGCGTAAGCTAGGTTATAGTAGGTCATACCGTGAGCGTTTGCAATTTGTTGACCTGCGCCACTACGAGTAACCGTGTAAGCTTTTAGTTTAGGGCTAGTACCTTCGATAATGTCGGTAACGTTTACGTTAAGCGCAATAGCACAACGGTAAATAAACGCGAAGTTTAGATCTCTTTCCCCTTTCTCGCAAAGAGAATATTCTTCCGAAGAAACACCCGTTTTTTGAGCCATTTCCTCGATAGAAATACCGTGAATTTCACGAAGTTCTTTAATTCTTCCTGCCATTTCCTTGATCTTAAGATCAAGACCAACCATTTTATCCATTTTTTATCTCCTATAAAAAACAAAAAACTCGTCTCAAAGTTTTCTTTGAGACGAGCGTATAATCTTTTCGCCCGCGGTACCACTCAAATTGCAGAAAATCCGCCACTCCTTAGGGTCTATCAACCCTTATGACATTAACGCAGCAATCACGGAAAGGTTCTACTTGCTATTCGCTTTCTTCCTTTCGGCTCGGAAACTACAAACAAATCGACCGCCCTTCTTGGCTTGCACCAACCGCCATTTCTCTTCACGGGAAATTCGATTTGCCCTTTTCTTCATCGCCTTTATATGCGTTGATTTTAACACATATCGCTTAGACTTGTCAACGATTTTTAATTATATTTATTAAAAGCGCCCAGTTTAAGCGCAAAAAAGACGCCAAATCATAAATTATCCATCAAATTTATGCGTTTAGCGCCTTTAATATCTACCCTTCTGCGCGAAGTCTATAAGTGTATAAAAGATCGGAATAGTATTCGTCAAGATAAACCATAAGTCCTCTTTCCGACTGCAAGAAATCCGACTGTGCCTGGGCTGGATCTATGGTATCGTAATATGCGGTCACACACTTTATCGCATCGGTATAATACCCCATTTCAATAAGCTGATCCTTACTATATTCGATTTGATTTATCTCGTTATACTTGTTCATAGCGTTCGACCTTATTTGGATTAAAGTATTTCTATACCTTTGTTCCTTTTCGTCTAGACCGTTGTTATACTTAAACACTTCTCTTTCGATTTTATCTTGCTCGTCCATAAGAGCAACTTCTTTTGCACCGATCTCTTGTTCGTGCATTTGACTAAAATGAGTTGACGCTGAATTTTTTCTTTCGGTAAGCGCCTCGATTTGCGCACTATAATTACTACTTTCGTCTAAAATAGAATTTTCTAAAGCGCTAAGTTCTGCGTTTTTATTAGCCTCTAGGCGAGATAGTTCGTTAATCGCCACGCTCGTGCCGTTAAGTCCGTTTTTAGAAAGAACTCTTTCTAACTTTTCAAGACTACTAGCATATCTAGAGTTAATAGCGTCCGTTTGCGTTTGCTTTTTAGTTGGAAGCGAAGAAAGTTTTGCGTTAAGTTCAGTAATCTTTTGGTCAAGACCTGCCACGTATTGATTGATTCTTTGAGTTTGCACGGGTTTTAGAATTTTTCTTGCCTTTGACGAAATTGAAAGTGTTGAAAGCGGTGTAAACTCAAGTCTTTCTAGCTCAAGCATAGAAAGTTCTAACTCCTCAAACGGATCTTTTCTAATTCTATAATAGTAAAAAATTTCTCTTAAAATTTGATACATCTCGTTCTTAGTCGTAGGCGTTGCAAATTGCATTTTTTAATCCCCCTTAGTTATATATTTTACACGCATTTCGTGTATCTTAAAATCGCTCGTTAACCCCGATACTTCCATAGAAAAATTAGTCGATAAAAGGTTGATTCTTTTCTCGTTTAGCCCGTCCTTAAACGTAAGCTCTTTCTTCCCCGAATCACCCCTTAAAACGACGTTTCCTGCCCCCGATACGTAAGCAACGATTTTCACTAGAGTTTTTCTATTTTTTTCTTGGTTTAACTCACATAAATCGTAAGTGGATTTTACGCCCGCGTCAACGGCTTTTATCTTATATAAATAATCGCCGTTTCCCACGCTAAAAGCGCCGTCGAAAATAAGTGAAGAATAAGCCCTAACCAAACACTCTTTATCGATTGAAAAGTCAAATCTAAACAGTCTATAAAAAGAGTCCCCGTCACATTTTACGGGAAGATAATAAACGCTACCGTCGCCAACGGCATTCCCAGCGCCCTTAAATTTTAAGGTGTGAAGTTTACTATTAGCGGTATAAATTTTGCCTTGCTTATAGTAATAGAGTTTACCGTCGCTTACAAAAGCAATTCTATCCCCAACGTCTTTAACCGAGCCTTCTAAAACGTTAAGAACTGGCGTTTCAAGTCGTTTTAGAGTATAGTCCGTTCTAAGCCCTACGGGAGAAAATTCAAAGATAGACTTTTCGGTAAAAATAATTAAATTTCTACTTTCAGTAGAAAGACCAACTATTCTGCCGTAACTATCGTCAACGTTAATTTGTCCCGCTCTATCGACCGCAAATGTAAAATCGGTCATATCGTTAACGGCGCTAAAGGTAACCGTTTTATCGCACGACACGAAAAGCATTTCGCCGTTATCGCAAACGTGTTCACAACAAACATTTGCAAAGCGATAAACCTTGTCACCGTCCAAGTAAAGCGCCGTATCGTCTCCGCAAAATATTAAGGGATATCTATTTTGACCGACCTTTATAGAAGAAATCACGGGCTTTTTAGTCACGTCAATTATGGTTACGAGTTGAAAAACGTCGCCAATTTTTGCATACGTATTGCCGTTTAGCGTACAATAAACGAAACCATGACTACTTGATCCAACGGCTAAAGGCATAAAATACGTGAGCGTAACGGAGGTGTTTTCATACTCGATTTTTTGTACTTTTCCATCAAAAACGATCTCGTCTATGGCAAAATTTTCGCTTTTTTCAAGGTCGATTTTTCGTTCTTTTTTATCTAAATTTACGTTTGAAATTACCTCTATCATGCCCAATACCTACTTTTCGTTTTAGTACTTTTGGGCAAACACACGCTACTCACGCCGTCAACGAAACGCTTATGCCACATAACTGCTTGTTCAAAATCGCCCTCGCTAATAGAAAATTCCGCACTAAGTCCGCACGCCAAAGTCATCTTACTAACGTCTTTTTCGGTATAGCCTATTTGGTCTTCAAGATCGTAATTTTTGGGGATATATTTATATTTTACGGTTGCAATCCCGCTTCCAAGATAAACGTATTCGCCCGAGATTTTATAACTTATTTCGTTGCCGTAATCGTCAAAAATCTTTTCTATTTCCAAAGCACTTTCACATAAATTCGATAGATTAAATCTACCGTTTTCAGTGGTTATTTTTTCGCTTATAAACATAGGAATATAGCTTGAGGCAAGTTCAGTTAAAACTATATTTAAAAGTCTTACCATAGTTGAAACGGCGCTAACGGTATCTTTACCAACGCCGTCCGAGCGAGGATCTTTTAAATATTCTACAACGTCCTCCCTACCGATACACGTCGCGCATACCGAAAGAATTTCTTTAACAGTCATAATATTTCTCCTTTTATTATAAATTTTGCCGAGTTCAAAATGAACTCGGCAAATTTAAGTATATTAATATTCTTGAATATCCTTGATAACGCCTTGCGCACTAGGTCTAGTACACATAAGTTCAGCGTATTTAACTAACGTTGCGGTGTAAACGGGCTTTCCGGGAATTTGTTTTAATACCCTACCGTCGTCATCCGCAAGCCATTGCCAATCACAAAGTTGATGCAATTCAAAGCAATCGGTGTTAAGGAAATACATCGTTCCACTAGGACAATATTTATCAACGACGATAGGAATTCCGTTATACGTCATCGCTTTATATCCTCCGCTTAAAACGGTGGTGTCTACCATACGCTTGTTATCGGCGTACATCTTTTGGATGGCACGACGAACGCCCCACGAACAAATAATAATGTTAGGTGTTAAACCACTTGCCATTTCAATCTCGTCAATGGCGTTTTGAATAAGTAATTCGTTAAGTTCTCCACCACCGATACGACGGTAAGGTGCAAACCATTTGTTGGTCTTTTTATCAATACCGTAAAGCACGGAATCTTCCGTAGAGAAGATCTTCTCTAGGCCCGTGATTTCGTTTTGATAAGAGTTTTGAATAACCACTTTACCGAATTCGATAACGTTACCAAAAGTAACTTTTTGGTCTATAGTAAACTCTTTATCACTATTTACGGATAAGATTTTCTTGCCTTTCATATTTTCAATTTCAGCACCACCGGCATATCTAAAGTCAACGATCATGCCTTCGTGAAGTTTCTTGGTATCACCGATAACGGTAACGACGCCCTCTGAAACGGATAAAACTTCGCAAAGTACGCCCGTTCCGTCGCCGAAAAGCATACGACTAAAGTTTTCGGTGCTTGCCTTGATTAAGCCTTCCATTTCAGCGTCGAGAAGATTTACGAATGCGCCTGAACTATTTTCCGAAGCTCTAATCGCCTTGTCCGAGATTTCAATCGTACCGTAAAGGTTTTTAAGGGTTGAAACCATATATTGATATTGGTTGTTACTAGACGTGGGGAGATTTCCGTCTTCCGTGCCCGCGCAAATACCCCCGTTGATACCGTGGGTAACGAGTTTTCTCACGTCTTTTCCGTAAACGTCCTTGGTAGTTTGTTTAATTTGAGATAAAAAGGGGTTTACGTTATAGTTTAATTGTTCGCTGATCGCGTCGAGATAAAACGTTTTAAGCGCGTTATCAGCAGTAGTTAAATTGATTGCCATGTTAATCTCCTTTATATGTGTTTATTTAGTGAATAATTCTCTAGCAAGATTACTTGCCTCCGAAATGGTTTTTGGACGATTTATCGGCGTTTTCACGCCAACTCCGGTTCCGTCCAAAAGGATCGCCGTCTGCTTGTTAACAAGCAAATCCTTTAGATATTCCCTAACGATTTCATCTTTATCAATAGGGGTTGTATCTACTGTGTTTGCCGCGCCGTTTTTATAGGCGTTCTCACCTAGCGGATTAATTTTTTCGCTAGATGAAAGTTTTACTTCAAGCTCTTTTAGTTTCTGACAACGTTTGGTAAACTCAGACTGTAAAGAGTTGTATGCAGATAGTAGCGAGTTTACGTCCTTAAACTTACCCAATGAGACTTTTTCGACCTGTTCGCTCTCTTTTTCATCCGCCCCTGCGGTTTCGACTCCGTCGATCATCGTTTTTTCATTATTAAGTTCTTCCATTTAATTTTCTCCTTTATTTTCAATTCTAATTTTATGCTCTCTTACGTGCAAATAAAGCCTTTGTTTTTCTTGTTCGTTTAGCGAAGTGTATTCGCTTAGAATATATCTTACGTGCTCGTCAATATGTATTGAATCGTCGTCGATTTCTTCAACGTTCATCCCGTTTTTTCTAATCTTATCGTTTTCCCATTGCGCCTTTTCTTCTTGTAAACGCGAAAGTCCCTTTTGATTGTCCAAATCCTTATATCCTAAAAGCGTTAAAACTTTTTCTTTTACGGACGGACGAAGTTTACCCTTTTCGTCGTGAAGAATACCGCTATTATAAAGTTCAAAAACGATGTCCTTTTTTTGTCTATTCGTATATAGAAGTTCGTTTTCGTTTTCAAGGAAAACGTCGTCTGATTTAATATCAGTTTTAAGCGCGTATAAAATCTTTGTTTTATTAAACGAATCTTGATAGCGAATCGCCCTAACCCCCGCCGTAAACTGCGCGTATAGCCTTATGACTTGTTTTGCTATAAGTCTATAACTGTTTCTTATTTCTTCGGCAGTAACGACTAGCCTAGCATTGTCTTGTTCAACGAGTATTTCAAGCGCCGTACCGCTAGTAACGGCAGCGTTCGACGAACTAGACACGACGTCGCTCACTCCGCTAATAATAACGAATTCATTTAAGAGTTTCGATTCTTCTTCGCTAAACTCGGACGGAATAGACGTTTCGCTCATCATTTCGGGTGCTTTAGAGCCTTGTCTATACACCAAAACCTTTCCGGGCGATAGTCCTTCTTCTGCAAGATCATCCACGTCGATAGATCCGTCCTCAACGGTCATAACGCCCATTGAAAGTCTATTTAAAAACTCGTGCTTACGGTTTTTTACGGCGTTAAACGCCCTTTGAACCGGAATAAGTCTTTCAATAATGCTTGAGCCGAAAAAACACCCCGTCATAGGCACGCTTTCTTGTTTGACGAAAGGAAACCCACGGAAACCGTTTTGACCGTTCACGTAAGGCAAATCGCCGTGATAAAGTAGTTTTCCGCCCGCAACGGTAACTAATCTTCCAAAAGGGAACTCATCGTTTGGCTTTGAATATCTTTCGATAACAATTACGCTATCGGCAAGCGTTTTCTTGGCGGTATTAGTGTTTTTTTGAGCGAAATTAACCTTGGACATGTCAAAGACGCCGATTTCTTCACCGACGACTTCTACGCCGTATTTGCTTTTAACGTCTTTAACGCTCATTACTCTAGCGTGAATAACGCTATCCATATCGTCAAGATTTTCGGTGTAAAGGTTTTCCGGAAAGATTTCAAACGGAGATATCGCTAATATTTCAACGTCGCCCTCGTAAACGTCCTTTCCGTCCATTTCACCCATTTTTTGCCCGCCAAAATTATTCCAAACGACCTTATAAAAGGCAGTTCCACACGTTTCGCTCCACATGGTGGCTTGCTTTACCACTTTTTCGATTTCGCATCTTTTGAAAACTTCCGAAACGATTTTTTCAGATAAACTTGCCGACGCAACGTCCTTGTCGTCATCTGAGGTCGGTCTAACGCCCACCACGGGTAAAACGTTAGAAAACTTTGCCAGTCTAGATTCAATTATGGGTGCGATATGATTAAAAACGCTTCGACTCTGCCAATAAAAGGTCTTATCGTCACTTTCAATTTCGCCCCGTCTACCAATATCGCAGTATTGATTACCCATAAGGAAATTAAGGTTTAATTCCCATTGTCTTTCGTATCTAATACGCTCTTGTTGACGTTTCAAAAAATCGTTTTCCACGTCAACGATCAGTTGTTCTAAGTACTTGTCTTTTTCTGCTTTTTCGTTTTTTTGCAACTTTTGCTCTCCTTTTTGTCCTGAATGCGAATTAAAGATAACAGTCTATTCTTTTCTTCTTCTAACTGTTCGTCGGATAAAGCGTCAAACGAGTTATCGATATCGTCTAATAAATATTTAATGGCGGTGACGTCCGGCGGAACGTTTTTAATAGTCACCTTTTTTTTGACGAGTTTAATTTCGCCGTTATCGCCCTCTACGTATTCTTCGATAATCTCCTTAACGTCGTAGCCGAGTGCCTTTTTAATAAGCGCGTCCTTAAAATCGCTTTCAGACTTTAATTTTTTACTTTTTACGCTCATTAAGTATCTTCCTAAATAGTCGTTCTTTGTCTTTTTGAATATCGGTTTTAGGCTTAATAGGCGGTGTATTTTTGGGTTTTGTCATAAGGTAGTATCTTAGTTCGTCCAGACAATGATCGTCTTGTTTTTTTGGAAGATCACCGTTTCCGTAACGATAGGACTTTAGTTCTCTTATAAGGTTCACGCAAGACGGAAATATAAAGATTTTACTCTTTCCATCCGCAGTTTTTAAGAACTGCTTAACCCTTTGAATACCACTAAAAAGGTCTTTATTCACGTTAGGATTAACGTTTATTCCTTGTTCTAAAAACAGTTCCGTCACACTCTTATTCGATGCCAAAGTCTTTTGATTAGCCGCCGAATCTATAAGTGCGTCAATATGTCCAAACTTGTTTCTCTTCCACCCCAAATCGTTAGATATTTCCTTGATTTTTTGCGAGTGATACGCCACGTCTTTTCCCGCCTCGAAATGTTCGGCGACGACGTAAACGTTACCGTCGTAATCCACCATATACCAGTGTGCGGATAAGGGATTATTAAGTCCTGGATCAATAGAGATAACGTCTTGATAATCGCTAGGCAAACTTATAGGATAAGGTAGAACGTGAACGTTCTCGTCAAACTCTGGGTAAACTAATCCTGAGCTTGCCTTAAACCTACCGAACCGCCTACTATCTAGTTGATCGCTAGAAAGCGACGACGTTAACGAGTCTATCTCCTCCTTGTCTAGATATGGGTTATCCGCCCATTCCATGAACTCATACCACACCTCGTTTGAATTAAACGAATTTAAGTATATCTCGTCGTAAATAAAGGTAAGTCCTTTTAAGGGCGTCATCGTGCCGAAAATATCCCCTTTTTTGTCGAGAACACGCATACGGCACTCGTCGTAAATATCTTTTGGCGGTTCTTCATCAAACCACACGAAATCGAGAGAACTTCCTTGAAACTTTTCTCGTCCTTGATCGCAAGACTTAAAACCAATGGTAGAAATTCCACCAAAAACGTTTCTAATTCGAATTTGATCGATCACGCCGTACTCTAGACTTTCCTTTTTTCCCGAAAGCATATTAACGTCAACTATCCAAGCTTTATTTAAATAATGAAGAATTTTGGCTTGCGCTACGTCTCTTTGCACTTGTTGAGAAAGTGATACAACCCAACCGAAAACGTTATCTTTATTCTTTCTATAAGGATGAATACCTCTAGCCATATACACGGCTTCAACAGCCCCGCATTCTGTTTTTCCACTACGATTTCCTCCAAACACCCATCTGTTCTTTTTTTGGCACTTGTGAAACTCGACTTGCTTTATATGCTTAACTGCGCCCGTGTTATAACGTGATAGATAATCGCTAATTTTTCGTCTTTTTTGTTCTTTTTCTATTTGAACTATTTTCTCTACGATTTCCCGCATGTTACTCCTTCCGAATTCACCCGAATTTTAGCAATTTTAGATTTTTTATCAATAGGTTTATGACAACTTTTCTTGCGTTTTTTGTTTAAAATAAAAAAACCTAACCGTTAAGGTTAGGTTAATATAATAAAATTTTTAATTATTAAAACTTGCCTTCAATTTTTTGAGCGTTGGTAATAACCAAACAAGAAGAGCAAGGCACGTGAGTCCCCAGGTCAATGGATACAAGCAGAATATCATATGTAAATTCGGCAGTAAATTAAATATCGTATTCATCCAAACTATTCTCACGACGCACACGCCTATAATGCAAATTATCATCGTAGTAGTGGATTTTCCAATAGATCTCATTGCGCCGGATAAACTCTCGTAAATTCCAGCTATTGCGGAAAATGCACATAGCCAAAAGACCTTTATTTTCGCGTATGCAACTACTTCCGAATCATCAGTCATTATATAACAAATTTTATCGGATAGTAGCACGAATATCGCGCCGACGACCACCCCGTATATGACCGAAATCAACATGGAATATTTTATACTCGTTTTAATTCTATCCACGTTATGAGCGCCGTAATTTTGCCCAACGAACGCCATGCACGCGAGCCCCACCGATTGTAATGGCACCATTACGAATTGTTCTACTTGGGACGCCACCGATACGCCCGCCATAACCACCGCACCAAAAGCGTTGATGTACGACTGAATTATAACGTTTGAAAGAGAGAAAGTACAACCTTGTATTCCAGAGGGAATGCCAACCTTAATAACGTCAACTAATTCTTGCTTGTAAATTTTTATATATTTAAATTTTAGTTGACTGTATCCCGTATTTTTAATAAGTGCAATTAAGGAAATAATTCCCGATATAAGCTGAGAGGCAATAGTTGCAATTGCAACGCCCGCAACGTCCATATCAAGCACTAAAATAAAGAAAATATTTAAAACTACGTTTACGATACCGCCGATAAGCAAATATATCATCGGGCGTACCGAGTCCCCAACTGCACGCATAATAGACGCGATAAAGTTATACGCCATCATAATAGGCATGCCCAAGAAATAAATGATCAAATAGGTCGTTGCTAAATCCAAAACCTCAGCGTCGCAGTTCATCCAAACAAGAAACTGTCTTGCGCCAACAACGCCTATTACGGCAAGTAAAACACCGCAAATTAGACTTAAAAGTATAGACGTTCCAACAAGTCTATTTGCCCTCTCAACGTTTTGCGCACCCGCGTGGCGAGATAAAATTACGCCCGCACCTGCCGAAAGCCCCATAAATAGTCCCGTTACTAAATGAATTAGCGAAGAGGTAGAACCAACCGCCGCAACGGCGTTATCAGTAGAAAAAATACCTAAAATCGCAACGTCGGCAACGTTAAAAAGAACTTGTAATAAGTTAGTTCCCATAAGAACTAACGAATAAATTACAAATTTTTTAAGCATAGGACCTTTAGTCATATTCATTTCGTGAGATCTAGTCATAACCGTAATTTTCCCATAGAAAAGACGTTTTGGAAGAAATTCCAAAAACGCCTTGTTTTTAATTAAAATTCTTTGATATCTGAATTTTTATAGGTCGTAAATCTAATTTTATATCCGTTGGTTTCTTTTTGTTCACTCTCAAAAACGCAAGACCAATTAGAAAGGCTGTCAAGATTCTCGTAAAAAACCTCGGCTTCGCCATCTGCGTCAACTTTCGTTACTAAAACTTCCGAACAATACGGAAGCATCGTCTTATAAAACATCGCTCCACCGATAACGAAAACGTCGTCAGCTGGATATTTTTTAAGCTCCTCTTTTAATTCCTCCATACTGTCCACGATAATGCAGTCTTCTCTTTTTTCTCCGCCAGGAAATAAAACGATGTTCGTTCTATTTTTAAGAGGATTTCCACCAGGGAAAGACTTTAGGGTGTTACTACCCATAATAACGACTTTATTAAGAGTTTTTTCTCTAAAGAACTTCATATCTTCGGGAAGCGAGAAAAGTAAATCGTTTTTCTTGCCGATTCCCCAATTTTTATCTACTGCAACTATTGCTTTCATTAGATCGCCACCTCAAATTTTTCTTCAATCTTATTGTATTCGTAATCAACTAGCGTAAAATCGTCAACGGTAAACTTATAAAAGTCCTTAACTTCGGGGTTAATTATAAGTTTAGGCGCTTTAAATTGCGGATTTTTCATCATTTTTTCCACAACGGGAATATGTCTATCGTAAATATGAGCGTCAGCAATAACGTGAACGAGCTCACCTGCTTTTAATCCGCTAACTTGTGCAAGCATCATTAAAAGCACCGAATATTGAACCACGTTCCAGTTATTTGCAACGGCAACGTCGTTAGAGCGTTGGTTAAGTATTCCGTTTAAGGTGTCGCCACTAACGTTAAACGTCATAGAATACGCACACGGATAAAGGTGCATTTCGTTAAGATCTTGGAAAGTATAAATATTCGTTAAAATTCTTCTCGACGAAGGATTATGTTTTAGATCGTATAAAACTCTATCAACTTGGTCGAATTCGCCCTCTTTATACTTATGTTTAACGCCTAATTGATAACCGTAAGCCTTACCAATAGAGCCCGTTTCATCCGCCCATGAATCCCAAATATGACTATTTAGGTCGTTTATATTATTAGATTTCTTTTGCCAAATCCATAAGATTTCGTCAACGGCCGACTTAAACGCCGTTCTACGGAGAGTTAGAATAGGAAATTCTTCTTGCAGATTATATCTATTTACGATACAGAATTTCTTAACGGTATGGGCGGGCGTTCCATCGTGCCAAACGGGACGAACGGGAAGATCAGTATCCCAAAATCCGTTATCAATAATATCTCGACAGTTTTGAATAAAAATCTCGTCTGCTCTACTCATATTTTCTCCTTTTTCTAGAAAGCGTCTTTAGTTTGTTTTTTCCATCTTCTTGCGATAAACGGTAAAACAATTTTTTTCGGGGTGATTTTTAAGATAAAATTTAATAATTTATTAAAAAACCCAGGTATATACTTAATTTTGTTTTTCTTAACCGCTTTAAGCGATTTTTTAGCGATAAATTCGGGGGTTTTAGCGGAAAGTTTTCCCCAAAGCCCTTGTCTAGCGATATCACTAACGATATCGGGACGCGTAGGAACTCCTCCAGGAGTAACGACGGTAACTTTAACACCTTTCTTTTTTAGTTCGTAGTGAAGAGCGGTATAAAAGTTAGTTAGCATTGCCTTAGTTGCACTATATAATGCAAAATACGGCATAGGCGTTGCTCCCGACATGCTACTAATCGTTATTATTTCAACGTCTTTAGCGCGTTTTTCTAACAAACTATGGGTTAAACTAATAGTCGCCTCGGTATTAACGCGTGTTTGAAAAATGACTTTATCTAAAGTATAATCGGTAAAAGCCTTTTGCGTATCTACTCCTGCAACGTTGATTATACGATCAAATGTGATGTTTTTTGACTCAATATACTCGATCATTTTTTTGCGATTACGCTCTTTTGTTAAATCGCAAGGAAAAAAATCGATTTTAACGTTGTAACGGCTTAAAATTTCGTCCTTAACAGCCGAAATTTTGCCGATACTTCTACCCGTTATGAATAAATCGTAGCCTAGAGCCGCACATTCAAGACAAAAAGCCTTGCCTATTCCGCCCGTTGCTCCACTGATAAACGTATAAGCCATAATTATTTCGCCGTAAGCACTTTGCTGCTTACCCCGTCTATCATGCCAAGTTTACCTGATAAACTATTAATAATTTCTATAGGAGCGTCCATAACGACGCTTATTACGTTAACTTCTTTTTTCTTATAAGGAATGCCCATTCTACCGATAATATAATCGCCAAAATCGTGTAAAATGGCGTTAATTTTACCAACTGAATTACTATTTTCTATAATAATAGCAACAACTGCAATTTTTTCGTTCATAAAATTCTCCTCATAAGATATTTTATCACACTGTGATTAATTTAGCAATAAAAATCTCCATTTTTAACGGCTTCTTTTATCTTTTCTACCGCCTTTTTTTCAATACGTGAAATATAAGAACGAGAAATTTGTAGAAATCTTGCGACCTCTCTTTGCGCGTAGTTTTGCCCGCCTTTTAATCCATATCTTAAACATAGCACCGTGTATTCTCTATCGGTTAATATCCCTTTTATAAAGTTAAGAAATTTTTCTCGCTCAATACTTTTATCAACCTCATAAAAAACTGAATCGTCCTTTTCAAACAAAAGATCTACAAGCATCATTTCATTGCCGTCTTTATCAGTTCCAACCGTATCGAACAAAGAAACGTCGTTTTTGAATTTTTTGTTTGCTCTAAGTAGCATTAAAATTTCGTTTTCAATACATCTTGCCGTATAAGTTGCAAGTTGAACGCCCTTTTTCTCGTCATACGTATTAATCGCCTTAATTAGCCCAACGCTACCAACCGATAATAGATCGTCTGTTTCGGCCGATCCGGCATATTTTTTAACTACGTGAGCAACTAACCGCATGTTATGATTGATAAGCTTTTCTCTAGCGTTTTGATCGCCTAAACGCATTTTTTTTATGCACTCGCTTTCCTCTAATAAAGATAATGGTTTCGGATAAGACGCTTGCCCTAAAATACTTCCCGTAATAAATGAAAGCTTACCAATAAAAAACATTATACTATCAAAAATCATACTGCACCACCTTTTCTTTTTAATATCATTATGAAATAAAATTAAAAGATATATATAAGTGCAAGTCCGTATCACAATTCTTTAAGAATTTTTGGACATATTCCTATTGACAATATTTTTTATCGTAATAAAATTAGCGAGACGTTTGGAAAAAATATACGGGAGGAATAAATTATAAAAACATATCATTATTTACGTTTTAACGGATTTTATATGCGCTTAAGTAAGATTCACGATAAGACTTAAAGCTACGTTTATGCCTTCCGAAAAAGAAGGTATTTATGAATATTATTTTAATAAAAGATTTTTTTCTAAGTTACAGCATAGTTACTATCGTCATTGCAGGCATAGTTTCAATTTTAAGTATTTTAGCGGACAAATTTTTAGAAGAAAAAATCCCACTATATATCAGAAAATACGCTCCCTTTTTAATCGCTATTTTATTAAGTATCGCTTACGATATGATATTTAATATTAAGGCATTTGAGGTTAACGAAAATGCCTTTGCCTCAGGGCTAATTTCCGGCTCAATATCCTACGTTATTAAGTCTATAATCAATAAAATTATAAGCGGAAAAGGCGTTAATTTTGATCCTATCGTAATGATTATCGAACAACTCTTAATAGGATACGTATCTAGCGATTCAATAACTAAAACTGCAATAGTTATATCCGAAATAGTTAAACGCGAAATTGACGACGAAGAAGTTAAGGAACAAATTTTAACCGCACTTAAGGATAATTCAAATAGTGAATATTTAAGAGACGAGTTATTGCCTTTAGTTGACCTTATAAAATCTTCAATCGAAAACTTAGACGAAGAATAAATATAGCACAAAAAAACTAAAAATACTTTTTAAAATTAGAATGCCCGACATAAAGTCGGGCATCTAATTCCGTTATTTTCAAAGTCAAAATATAGACAATGTTTTAATTTAATTTTACTTTGGGGTTACTTTGAGATAACCCCAAAAGTATTATTTAATTATTAGGCAACTTTTTCCATGCTGATGATGAGAGCTTCACGGCAGGTTCCTACCTTACAGATATAACCTTGGCAAGTGTATGCTTCTCCATCGATTTCAACTTCGAAGGTAATGAGATTATCCATGTCAAAGTCGTGATCGTTTGCAGGAACTTCTACTGCGATGAATCCGTCTTCAACACCGTCGTCATCCTTATCATAGAAGTATCTTACTTCACCAGGGAGTTTGCAAGATGCGTCATCCGTTTCAACTCTAACAGGATCGATGATAGCGGGTTCTTCGCATACGTCACAAACAAACTTGATGGTGCCGTCTTCTAAGAGTTCAGGAGTGCAGTTGGTGTAGTCGTGACCAGTAGCAGTTTCTCTAGTTGATTCGTCGATATAAACGTAATCACAACCGTCAACTTCACATTCTTGATATTTGTAACCATCTTCGGTGCAAGAAACTTCTTTGGTTTGAACAGCACCGAGATCGTGATCAGCAAATACAGAGATCATTAATACTTCGGTTCCGTCACAGCATACTGAGCAGGGGAAGGTTGCATAACCAGCTTCGATGCAAGATGCGGGAGCAACGTTACCAACGAATGATAAGCCGTTACCGATCATAGCAGCGATTTCGCTGTAAGAATATTCTTTGGTTAAATCAATCTTCGTAGAGAATCCAGCAAGAGTATGTAATTCAGACTTAGCAATTACGATTTCGAATTGAGCGGGAAGACCAGTGTTAGGATCAGTATAGTCATATACTTCTAAACCAGTAGCTTCGCAAGTAGCATCGTAAGATTCAGAATCGTTAAAGGTTGCGCCAGGAACAGGCATTTCTTCACCACACATTGAGCATACGAATACGAGATCATAGGTACCATCGTTGTTGTCAACTCTTTGTTCTTCGTCTTCTACCCAGTTATGAGGTTTCGTATCAATGGTAGATTGAACGATATCTTGTTCACAAGTGTTGCAGTATAAGGTGGTGTAACCTTCTTCTTGACAATCTGAATCAACGGTTTGTAAGGTTGAACCAGTGTAATCGTGGTTACCATAAACGCTAATCATTAATACTTCAGTACCATCACAGCATACTTCACAAGCGAAGGTTGCAAAACCAGTTTCGATGCAAGTTGCAGGTTCTAAGTTCTTAACGTAGGTTAAGCCGTTACCAACCATAGCTTCGATTTCTTTAGCTTCATAATCTCTATCTAAGTAGATTTCAGTATCGAAACCAGCGAGTTTATGATAGGTAAGTTTAGCCTTGGTGATAACTACGTTATCATTAAGACCAGTGTTAGGATCGAGATATTCATAAGTATATTCGCCACCAGCTAAGCAGGTAGGATGTACAGAGTTAATTAAGCTTGCATCAAGGATTTCCTTAACGTCACCACACATTGAGCATACGAAGGTGAGGTCTAAACCGTTAGAATCTTCGAATCTTAAGTCTTCGTCTTCAACGTAATCGTGATCAACGATTGCAGTGTATGCAGTCTTGTAGTCTTCGCCACAAACTTCACAAGTATAGGTGGTGTAACCCATTGCTTGACAAGTAGGTTCAGTAACTTCGCCTACAGCGTCAGCTGCGTGTGAGTGGTTACCACTGAAGTTAACCATGAGTACTTCTTCAGCAGTTGCACAGCAATAATCACAAGAGAATACTGCAGAACCAGTTTCTTCACAAGTAGCAGAAGGTAAGTTCTTAACCTTTCTGAAGCCATATAATTCAACTTCTTCTTCGGTGTAGATCTTGTCTAAGTCGATTTCAATGCCGCCAAATACGTGCTTGGTGCTGGTTGCTACGTCGATGTCTACTAAGAAACCAGAAACGGTTCCGGTGTAGTTGTCGGTACCAGGAGCATCACAAGCTGCAACTTGTTTGGTTGACTTAGCGTATACGGTATCATCAGAAAGTTCAGGAAGAACGATGGTCTTAATTTCGCCACAGTCTACGCAAACACCTTCGATTAAACCTTCTTCGCTAAGAGTGGGTTCTTCTACGTATTCCCAAGAAGAATCAGCCATGTGGTATCCTCTAGCAGGGGTATATACGGGGTTCATAGGATCGGTAGCGTCTTCAGCATTTTCATATACGCCGTAGCAGATTAAGCATACGTAACCATCGAATTCACCATCTTCACAGAAGTTACCGTTTTCAAGAACGCCCTTGAAGTGAACATATGCAGATGAACCATCAGCATACTTATGATCTAATGCGTCGATAACACCATCAGAAATGGTTGCGCCACATTCAGAACATTCGGTGTGTGAATAACCGGGAACGGTACAAGTAGCATCTTGGTGGTCACCAGCTTCTACGCCGTATGATTCGAAGTTAAGAACTTCAACATACGTACCAGGAACGAGTTGAACGAAATCTGCGGTGTAAACACCGTGAACTTCAGGATCAGTTTCGCCAACTACAACTTCGTAACCATCGCAAAGAGTACAGATTGAAACCGTAACTTCTTCTTGAGAGCAAGTTGCATATCTAGCGATCTTAGTGATCATGTTGTGTTCACATTCAACGTCTAAAGTACCACCTTGAGGACCAGCAGGACCTACGGGACCTTGAGCGCCAGCTTCACCGGTTGCACCAGTTTCACCCTTGTCACCCTTGTCACCCTTGTCACCTTTGTCGCCCTTTTCACCAACTACTACGCCAAGATTTTCGGTAGTATCGTCGGTATAGGTGATAACAAGTTCGCCATTTGCATTAATAGTAGTAGATTTGATTCCCTTTACAGCTTCGCTATCGCCACAAGCTACAAGACCAAATACAAGGCTTAAGCAGCAGCAAATTGCGCAAACTAAGGTTAACAATTTTACTAACAATGACTTTTTTGCTTTCATTTTTGTTTTCTCCTTAAATTTTTAACAATTATAATTTTTTTTATTTTTTATTTTTTTTGAGCCATTCGGTTAACGGAATACCAAACAACCCAGAAGGTAAATTTCCTTTACACAAATCCAAAAGTCCTGTCACCTTTGGAATTAACTAACAACTAAACTTAACCTCCTTCCATTTTTTCCGTTTGTAATAGTTTAAAAGCCAAAAAAGGCACTTAAACTCCTACTCTTATTTATTCTATCTTATTGTCAATTCATTGTCAAGCATTTTAATGTATTTTGTCACTAAAATTTAATAAAATTTTCAATAAGCAAAAATAAGCCAGAAGAGTTTATCCTAACTTTTTTAACTTTTGTTTTTTGGGCAAATTCTCCCAAAAAAACTATTGTAATTTAATTTTAATGTATTGATGGTTAATTGTCAAGCATTTTTAAAAAATATATTATCCAATTTTTACCTTAATTTTCCCAGTTTTTCCCATATGTTGTTTCTCCCTTTTTACTCTTCCCCATATATGTAGATATATTATATAATGTATAAGAGGCAGTTTAACGCCCTTTTTCAACCTTTTTACTCGCTCTTTAATTCTATGCTCCTCCTCCTTAAATCGTTACCGCTTTTTCTAGCCCTCTCTCCTTTTTTCTCCGCCTCTTTTTCCATTCGATTTCACACCCAATTATTCGCTTAAATTACGGCAAAAATAAAAGCAGGGCGAACCCTGCTTTTTTAATCATTATTTTATCATTACATTCCTTCTTTTTTGTCTAGTAGTCCACTTGCAACGTACCACTCAATACAACTTCTTCTTTCCTCGGGAACGAAATACCAAATCTCTTTACCTTCGTAAATCTCAAAGTCTTCACCCGCACCGAAAAGTAGTCTATATATTTGAGAGGACGGGAAGAATTTTTCAATTTCCTTTCCGTCTTCACTGCCAACGTATCTAAGTCCGTCTTTATTTAATACACACTCCCCTTCACCCGCGTGTCTAGTAAAGCTCTTACCGTCAATCGACCCGTGCCTTAATTCAACTTTAGATTTAAGCTCGTATTCATTCATACAAACGAGCTCGTTAGTCTTTTGCGTTTGCCAATCATACCATTCGGCAAAATTCTTAAAGGGTTTTGCATCCACGAACGCGTATCTATCGTCTAAAAGATACTCTGCCTCGCACTTTTTACACGACAACTTATGACCTTTGGCGCTTAAAGAATACCTTTCGCCACAATTAGGACATAAATATAAAACGTTTTCCAAGCCCTCGGCAAGCGTTTTGCATTTATAACGAACGTCCGATCTAGTTTCTAGCCACTTAAACTCATCGTAATATAACGCATGGTCGATTTTATCCTTGAGTTCGTTTACGCTCATCGTTTTTATAGTTTCGGCGTCGCAAAGCTTTTTCATAGTAACTTCTACTTTCGAGCCCTTTCTTGCGCCACTTCCCCACTTGGGACTTGCAAAGTAGTCGCCTTGAATATAAACGGTGTAAACGTCCACGCCCATTTTATGTATAAATTTATAAGTGCTATCTTGTATGCCCTCAAATCTTCCAACCGTTGAAAGTCTCGCCTCGGGCATCATTGCAAGTATTCCGTTTGAGCCGATAGTCCTAAGACAATTTTTAACGTTCTCAACGTCGCTCGTAAACATACTCTTAGGAAAACAACCTAAGTAGTGCATGAGCTTACCAAGTTTTTTGTGGTAAAAATATAGTCTTGCCGAAACGAAATGCGGTTTTACTTTCTTTAACACGCACGCCGCATACAAGAAATCGATAAACGAGCCGTGATTACATAAAACGATCGCAGGCCCTTTGATTTTACCCACCTCGTTTTTGGCATTGATTTTGATTTTTCTCCTAAAATAGAGCCTAACCGCGAATATGAGAAAACGCCAAATAATACGGTTGGGTGTTCGAAGCGCTTCTTTCTCTTGACGTTTCTTTATAAAGTTGTTCAGTTTATCAAATAGTGCTGAACGATATCTAAACATAAAGACTAGAAGCACCACTAAAACTAGGAACACCGCAACGGAAATCACCCAGCTCGACGCAACGGCTATATGCCCAAGTCCAACGCCTATCAAAACAGACGGAATTGCTCCGAGCGTAGTTAACGTGATGTATTTTGGATATTTTACGTTTAGCGACGCCGTAAACAAGCATATTAGCCCGTAAGGAATTGCCGGCAAGAAATATAAAATAAAAATGATAAGCGCAATGCGCCTTGATTTCTTTGCAAGCGAAAAATCAAACTCGGCGTGGTTTTCCATGAAATTACTCATGCGATTGCCGAATATCTTATATAAAATATATATAATGGTATTACCAACGAATACTCCCGCAAGACATACCACCCCTCCGATAAGCGTTCCAAAACTTATTCCGCTTATAACTTGAACGGGCTCGGCCGGTAAAAACGTGAACACCACTTGAAGCATTGAAAGTATTCCGAACGTAACGTATCCACGCCAACCGAATCCTGATAGCGCTTCTTGAATCTCTTCTCGCGTGGTGTTTTCGTCAAACACCCCTTTGATCATTTCAAAGTTTCCGCCCGAGAAAAGGAAAAATATTAATCCCACCAAAATCGCTAGCAACACGAAAACGGTTACGATTTTTTGTTTCTTTCTTCTTTTTTCCAACATGCCTTTCGTTTTACCCAATAAACTTTCTCGTATTCTTTAATGCCACCTATTATATCACACCGTCGCAAAAATATCAAGTTTTCTTTTTTAGTAGGTTGATTTAATGGGCTTTTATACATTTTTTGATCGTTTAAGTTTACGTCTAATCAAAAAAACAAGAACGCCCGCTAAAAGCGAGCGCTTATCGTTATTAGATTATTTTTCGTTTTTATAAATTTCCTTAAAGTATTTATAAGTGTCTACCTTAAGTTCTCCGCAAGCAGGCTCGTCACAAACGATAATTCCGTCTTGGTGTAATTGAAGGGCACTTATTGTCCACGCATGGTCAACGCCACCTTCAACGCAATGACGAAGAGCGCGAGCTTTATTGTGTCCGCTGATTAAGAGCATTACTTGCTTTGAATCGCAAACCGTACCAACGCCTACTGAAAGAGCAGTTTTGGGAACTTTGTTTACGTCGTTATCAAAGAAACGCGAGTTTACAATCAACGTGTCTTCGGTAAGAGCGCGAATACCCGTTCTTGAAGTTAAAGAAGTAAAGGGTTCGTTGAAAGCAATATGGCCGTCAACACCACTACCACCCATAAATAAGTCGATTCCACCGTACGATGCGATCTTATCTTCGTAACGCTTACATTCAGCCTCTAAATCTTTTGCCATGCCGTCTAATATATTAATGTTTTCAGCAGGGATATCGATATGGTTAAAGAAATTATCGTGCATAAAGTACCAGTAACTTTGATCGTGATCCTTGGGAAGTCCAACGTATTCATCCATGTTAAAGGTAACAACGTTCTTAAAGGTAACCTTGCCCGCCTTATTCATTTCAATTAGTTCTCTATAAACGCCGAGCGGAGAAGAACCCGTAGGAAGTCCTAAAACAAACGGACGATCTTCTTTATGATTGTTTATTGCGCTAGCGATGTGTTCTGCCGCCCATTTACTCATAGTTTTGTAATCGTCTTTGATGATTAGTTTCATAATTATTTGCTCCTTAATGATATTTAGGTATATTTTATGAGTCAATTATACAACTTATAAATAAATTTGTAAAGGTTTTTGAAATATATTTGAGAGATGAAAACCCCAAACGCTTATAGCTATTCTTCATCTCCCCACTCAAGCATTGCAATGGCAACAGCTCCCTTTATCGGTAGAGGTTTTTCTCTCCAACCACACGTGGTAATATAATATTTGCCTTCACTTTCAATTATTTCAGGAGCGTGCGCACAAATTTTGGCAATCGGCATCACTCCCTCTCCGTTTTCTCCGTAATATTTGCCAAAATTCTTTGGATCTTTAGAATAAAAAACTAACGTGTCGTTATAATTATAGTCTTCGCAATCGGTATAAGTCACAAAAAGATAATATCCACCGTCCTTTTTTATAACGAAAGGAGATTCAAAAGCTCCCCAAGCGGGTTTTAACGGCGCGCTTTCTCCCGAAGATAACGCAAATCCTATAAAATCCCAATTTAATAGATCCGATGAGGTAAAGCAAGAGATCGCCCCCTTTTTTTCACAAACCCCTACGACGTACATTAAATACTCGTTTTCGGAGATTTTTAACACGAAATGGTCTCGATGAGCACCCATGAGTGGTTCGTTATTTAAAAGGACTTTAGTCCCGTACCACTCGTTCATATCAAACGAAACGGCAAGTGACGTGGGCGACGGCCCGTAAAACATATAATAATTTTCACCTTTATTTATAACACACGGCGACCAAGCAAGCGTGCCTCTATCGATACTTCGACCAACTTCCCTAAATTCTTGAGTTAGATCCTCTCCAACGCCATGAACGAAATATCGCTCGTCATACGGGTGACCAGTAAAACTAGTAATTCCGTACAAATGCCATTTGCCGTCAGCCCCCGTAATAATGGTGTGATCATTAACGTAATTTCCATTTTTAGTAGGCCTAAAAAGAACTCGCCAATCACTTGAGATATAAGGTTTTTTCATATAAAAATCTCCTATTTCTAACCACAATGCAATTTTATTATACATCAACCATCTCATATGTCAATATGAAAGCCAAAAAATGAAAATCTAGCCCTAAAAGTTAGGTTTATAATCAATGCTACTTGCTATTCTCTTATTCCTTTTATCTACAAACTCTAATTGATTATTCATCCACGTTAAATAATCGTTAATATTTTTTGGCAAAGGGTTAATCTCAAAATTACCATTGTCAATTAAAAAATTAACGGATTTGTAATCCTCAGAAACCATATCTTGCAAATAAAAAAAGTCAACATAACCTTTAAAATCAATAAACAAATCAAAAAATTCTTTTTCCTGCTCTAAAACTTTATAAAGTGGACTATCTTGGTTATTATAGTATAATCTTATACACTCTAAAGTTAAATCAAATCTATCTCTAATGTAGGCATTACATCCTCTCGCCTGATTGATGCCACCTTGTCTTTTGGGAAATATTATTGCACCACCAATCGTATATGCTTGCTTTGTATAATTTTCAATGTATTCTTTATAATTCGGCAAATAATCAATGACTTTCTTTATCATATACCTATAATCTTTATAACGAAAACTTGCCGTAATAGAATCACTGCCAAATCTAAAATTCCCCCAAGTGAGATAATTTTTAGCGTCAGCATCTCCTAAATCCAAACATTCTCCGTTTGGAAGTTTCTTGCTCCAAAGTAATTTATGAAATAGTTTTAATTTTTTACTATAAAAGTCTGGATCTATAGACGATTTACCCATTTCGTCTCGCCAATAATTATCCCAAAAATTAGGCGTGTCTTCTATAAAACTAAAATTCACATCAATAATTGTCTTATCACAAATCATAAATACCTGTCAAATCTAATTTTATTGATAAAGCATACAACTTCTCAACAGCGCTAAACGCTTTGGCAATAGACTCTTTTTGGTTATCAAAAGGCTCTAAAAAAGTAACAACTGGAACTTTAATTCTTATAGCACAGGATTTTCCTGTTTTTACAACTTCAAATCCTTGCTCGTAATAATTCCCCACAACACTTATTAGAATCTTTTTAACGTCTTCAATTTTATCTGCTTTTCCGCTATAAGTTAAATCAACACAACCTCTATTTGATTTGTGAAATATGAAAGTCCCTACCGTGTTAGTTCTAAAGTGTGGCCACACTCCATTTGTTGGTTTAATATCGCTATGTACGGCCAAATTTAATTTAGGAAAATGCACGTTCTTATATTCAACATACTTATTCCAAAAATCTGTTACCAATTCATTTTTTACTACTTGATATCCGTTTTTTTGCTTTTCTATTGCCAAACTTATTTGAGCAAACTTAAAACCACTTCTTGCATCATTTAAATTTTCAAAATAATCTTTGATTTCTTCATAAGAAACACGGTTAGGATATTCTTTAGCCTTTTCATTTTTTTCTAAATATTCTTGTGGTGCAACGATAAAAACATAATACGCGTCATATTCCCCACTTGCAACGCCTTTATTCCCACGTAACACATATCTTGCAGGTTGTTCAGGCATAGCAATAGCGTCTATTTTATCTTCAATAAGCAATGCTATCTTTTTATCATTGTACTCAAAAACAACGGTCATGTCAGATTCGCCAAGTTCACTATCCATCTTTGATTGCCACGTTGAGAACACTTTTGCATCACTTATATCTATTTTGTTTAGGAATATCTTAGAAAACTCTGTCGAACACGCAAACTCTTCTAAAATTAGCATATCCATATCATGTTCTAATATATCTCTAAATTTATGTATCATATACGCTCCTAATCTCAATTGTAATAATATTAATTATATCATTATTTTCATAGTTTTTCAATCCCTTTATATGTCTATGGAAATATTTTTAGTTCAAATCCCACTAGGGCGTAATTTCACTATACATTGACTTAAAGTGTGTGGGACAAAATCTATCGTGACGTTTTTTTGAAAAATTGCATTAAAAAAGACCTATAAAAGCGTAAATTTGCTCTTATAGGTCTTAATTTTTGCTAAAAAACGCTTATTTCAGCGTAAAAATAAAAAAATATAGGTCTATAAGCAAAATACTTATAGACCCATACAAGTGGCTGCCCCTGACAGGGCGTTGGCGACAAGCGCCAACACTTTGCCCGTTAAATATGTCCGTCACAGACGTAACGAACTATCAGTTCGAGTCAATTGACAAGTACAAACAAAAAGAAAAGCACCCATTTTTTATGGATGCTTTCTTTTTGGCTGCCCCTGACAGACTCGCGAGCAAGTTGCAGTAAA
>JAZRSG010000008.1:0-1165 GCA_045651465.1 Christensenellaceae bacterium | reverse complement strand
GTGGAAACGAATTTTCTCAATGTGGAAGTAGATTGCAACTGCGAAATGATGACGGCGAGCCTATTTATCGCACAATACATAGCGACGTAAAGCCATTACTTTGCCACTCTGAATTTTGGAAACAGCGTGGCGGTTTAACGTCTTACTCTGACCTACAAGAGAGATTTTACAACGAAATATCTTATAGGTACGGAGCTGAACGTGGCGAAAGTTTGTCAAGATTAAAGTACACGTCTAAAGAACAGATTAAACGCTTTAATCGTAAAGAAGGCGACGACTACGACGTTATGCCTATAACTTCGGACATTTGGATTTAACTGATGCCAAGTGTCTATTTATTTTATCAGTACATAACCAAAAAATTAAGGAGGAAAATTGTGGTTTATGGTTAAAGATTTACTAACAAACACAACGCATCTACTGAGATGTAGTTTATTGGTGTTCTGCCATCAGGAAAGAGGACATTGTATCCGCACAAATAAAAAATTAAGGAGATTTGAAAAGACATTATTTAAACGAATTTAACAAGGTGGAAATTGATCTTTCCACCAACGAAGTGCCAACTTCGCCACTTGAATTAGACGACACAACACTAACCGCGAGCGCAAGTGTGCTTGCAAATATATTGTTAGATTTTGTAAGAGATAATAACTCTTATGACAATCTAATACCTAAGAACGTTTTTAGAAAGGAGAACAAACAATGAAGAAAGCAGTGATTTATGCTAGATTTAGTTCGCACAGTCAAACCGAGCAATCTATTGAAGGACAACTACGTGAGTGCTACGATTTTGCAAAACGAAGCGACATTACAATCGTTGGCGAGTACATAGATAGGGCTTTAACGGGAACGTCAGATAAACGTCCACAGTTTCTTAAAATGATTGAGGATAGCAAGAAAAAGAACTTTGAGTACGTTTTAGTTTACCAATTAGACCGTTTTGCCCGTAATCGTTACGACAGTGCCAACTACAAAGCAAAATTAAAGAAGAACGGCGTAAGAGTTTTGTCTGCAAAAGAAAATATTACCGATGATGCAAGCGGAATACTCGTTGAAGGTATGCTAGAGAGTATGGCGGAGTATTACTCCGCCGAACTTTCCCAAAAAGTTAAGCGTGGCATTAAAGAAAGCCTTATAAAAGGTAATTTTATAGGCGGTCACGGAC
>JAZRSG010000007.1:0-1246 GCA_045651465.1 Christensenellaceae bacterium | reverse complement strand
ATATCGTTCTTCTTGCAAACGCTTTTTTATAATCCGTTTCCGTTATTTCGCTTAACACCATAAGCGCGTTTTCTTCGTATATCTTTATTTCGTCTTCCGAAAGACTATCCTTATATCGATTTAAGAATTTCAGCATAGCGTTCAGCCAATTTTGGTGTTCGCATAAATTGCCGTCAGTTGCCTGCACTTCTTCTATCTTTACGGCATTCATAGATTTTTTATATAAATCTACAAAGTCTTTATACGCATAAACGCTGATTTCCGCCCCCACTTTTCCATCGGTATACGGAATAATTGTCGTTTCGCCTTCAGTATCTAACAAAAAACAACCGTCAAACTTGACTATTTTTTCGCCTTTTGCAGTGATAACCTTTATGTCGTCAACGTTTCCATAGGATTGTAAGGAAATAACATCTCCTATTTTTCCACCGCCTATCTCGTAAGACAAGAACGGCAAAGAATAAACCTTAGAAAGTTTTGTAAGACAATCGGAAAAACTGGATACGGGCAAAATACAAAGCCGCATTGTTCCTTTCTTTTTCGACGTTTTTAACACTTTATCAAAATCGGCGTAAATATTCAAACCCGTTATATAGTGTCCGTAATTATAGCTTGAATAGATGTTTCTAAATCCGTCTATCTCCGACAAAGCGCAGACAACCAAGTTATTGCCGTTCGGTCTTGCCAAATACCAGTATTTTATCGGAGTATATTTAGATACGAAGCAAGCGTTTGGCAAAAACTGCCCCTCTCTTGCTCCACCGCACAATTTGCCTAAAAAATTAAACGGTAAATGCAAACCGAACTCAGATATCTGTTTGCTTTTACACTCTAAAACGATTTCTATTCCGTCGTCAAAAGGCTTTACTCTTAATTGGCTGCCTGTTTCCTGACCTACCAAGCAATCATTTTCAAGAGAAAAAGCATCATAGCGTTCGCTATATGGAGATAAGAACGGCTTTCCCCCTTTCGTTATATCATCCGAAATAAGCGTATAGGCTACGGATAATTCACCGCAAAATACGGGAGCCGTATCTCTTAAATCGTTCAGCATTCGATTTTGAAAATCAAATTTCAACATAAATACTCCAATGAGAATAATTTATAGCTATCAATCGTTAAAAGCTGCGTTTACCGCCTTAATTACAATTTGACGTTCTTTATCACTTACAGGTTCGTCAAAATCATCAAAATCATTATTTGTGATATCTTTCCCCGTCAAAGCTTTATACCAGGTCAACGCCAA
>JAZRSG010000006.1:0-1139 GCA_045651465.1 Christensenellaceae bacterium | reverse complement strand
GTCTTCCTAAGACCGCTTGGCCTCCGACTTCACTTCTCGCACCAAGTCTTAATAGGTTGAACCTCTTTACCGTTGGTAAGACGTTCGGCCTATTTTGTTTTATGGAAGAGTTTAATAATTTTACGGAATAAAAAACGGCAGGCGTGCTTTGATTGCACACCTGCCGTTGCCGTTTATAATCGGGATGCTAACGACAAACCCGTCCGCCGTTCTTTCTAACTTCTACATTTCCCTTTCATTTCTTGTTTCTTAATCAGGGGTAACCTCTATCTTATCATTGTGATTTTTTCGTTTTATTCAGTTGTGTTTGTTTCTTTTCCGTCCATTCAACGTAGTCCTTTTTGCCTTGCTCGGACAATAGATATTCCCGTATTGCCGGCAATAATACTCTGGCACCCGACGTTACTTGATGTTCGGAAAGGTTGAAATCGCTTTGAAGTCGTTTCTTTCTTGCCATTAAAATATGTAAGTCATCATTCTCCTATAAATATTGTTTCCTAAATGGATTCCTCCTTTACACGTTTTCTCGTGTGTTCGTTTTATTTTCTCTTGTCATAAGCGACTTTGTATCTATCGTTCGTGTATTGTCATTCTAAGTCGCACCAAATCTTAAATAAAACCTTAAATTTTCTATCCGTTCTCGACTATAACGGAATTTACTTCGTCCACCAATTTTTCTTATCCAACGTTGTGGGCTTTTTCTTTTGCGAAATTACTTCCTGATAAATTTCGGGGTGTTCTTGCTTTAAACGGTCTAACACGGTAAGCGCTATCGAAGCTTTGACCTTGTGTTCTTTCAGCTCTTTGTTTTCCTTGTCAAGTTCTAAAACCTCGCCCATTGACGTATCTAATCGCTTTTTTAGTTCGGCGTTTTCTGCCGTAAGTGCAACGATTTGTTTTTTCAGTCCGCCTTTCGACCAAGCGAACTCACCTTGTTCGGCTTGTGTTAGTGCTTTAGCATAATCTTCAGTTTCCGCCTTTTTGCTTTCGGCTTCTTTTAAAATCTTTTTCGCCTTGTATTCGGCGGTGGATAAATGCTCAACGCTATTTCCCGACTTGCCTCGTTCTAATCCATACTTTTGTCCAACTTCTTTCCATATCTCCGTTTGAAGTTTTACGAGTTGTCCGTCAAATAATTC
>JAZRSG010000005.1:0-8004 GCA_045651465.1 Christensenellaceae bacterium | reverse complement strand
GGATTAAGGATATTTTACCTACGGTAAAAATAACGGTAGTTCACGGGCAAATGGATGAAAAGGTAATGGAGAAAAATATCATTTCTTTCTATAGTGGAGAAACCGACCTTTTAATTTCCACCACGATTATTGAAAATGGTATAGATTTACCTCGTGCTAATACGCTTATCGTAATAGATGCCGATAGGTTAGGGCTTTCTACGCTTTATCAATTAAAAGGCAGAGTAGGAAGAAGTGACCGTTTAGCATACGCTTACTTTACGTTTAAGCGTGAAAAGATTTTAAGCACTACCGCCTTTGAAAGGCTTAACGCTATAATAGAATTTACCGAAATGGGTAGCGGTATAAAAATTGCTATGCGAGATCTAGAGATTCGTGGTGCAGGCAATATCCTTGGCGCGGAACAACACGGGCATATGGATAAGATCGGTTACGAACTATATTCTAAGCTCTTAAAAGAAGAACTTTCGGGCGAAAAAGAAGTCGTTCCCGACCTAGATATTAGGGTTACCGCGTTTATTCCTGACGGCTATATTGAAAGCAACGTTTCAAGAATGGACGCTTATAAGGAAATTGCCGAGATAACGTCTATTGAAGAAGAAAAAGAATTTATTTCAAGGCTAACCGATTCGTTTGGAAATCTTCCCGAAGAAACGATTAACTTAATCAATATCGCGGTGGTGAAAAGACTTGCGATGAAATTAGGCGCGAAAAGCGTGACGGTTGCAAAGGACAGAACGGCGATAACGTTTGAAAGTTTGAACGCGTTTGCGAATAAAGAACTAATGAACGCGGTGGACGAATTTGAGGATAGAGTGACAATTTCGATGTCTGATATGCCGAGCGTTGAGTTTAGAAGAACGGGCGATAGCAACGCGGATATGCTTGGGATAGTGCGTGCTTTCTTGACGCAATCGGTGAAAGTATAAAAATTTTGACCAAAGAGAATAAAAATTCAATAAAAAAACAAAAAAATAATTGCAATTTTTAGTTTAATAGTATATACTTTATGAGTATAGTAAAATTAACTTTAAGATGGGAGAGCATATATGAAAAAGAGATTACTTGCGTTCGTAACGATTTTGATGACCATTATCATTAGCGTTACCGCGCTTACGGGTTGCAAACTTTTTGAAAAGGATGCTACGCGTGATTTAAATCAGGTCGTTGCCGAGATTCGCATTAAGGACGGCGCGCCCACCGATAAAATTTATAAAAAGGATATGGTTATGGCTTACCTTAACTACGGCTATATGTACGAACAATACTATTCGTACACCACCGCACAAGTGTTTGCTTTAATCATTGATAACTTGGTTCAAACTAGAGTATACGTTCAAAACGCAATGGACGAATTCTATAATGGCGTTTACGCTTATGATTTCGATATGAGCGAAGAAGAAAAGGCTGAAAGAGCTAGCCTTGGCGCTTGGGACCTAAACAAATATTTATCTGATGAAGAAATTCTCGATGCGACTTATTCTACCTATAAAGATCTTAACGAACTTTTAGAAAACTATGAAGAACAAACGGACGAACACGGACATGCAGGTCACGCTCATGCCGATGCACTTCCCGAAACGGTTAGAACTGCTCCTACCGACGCAGCAAACGCTGAAAAGGAACTTTCTATCGACGACAAGGAAAAATATATTGCAAAGGGCATTGATACTTCAAGCACTGCAGAACGTAGAAAATCGTTTAACGCCGTTATCAAAATGTTCGAAGCAAACGAACTCCTTGGCGATTACAAGGGCGACATCAAGGACACCGACTACTACAAACGTAGTTTAGAAAGCTATAAAGAAACCGCTCTCGTTCAAAAGTTTGAAAAATGCTTAAGCGAAGCTGTAAGAGCAAATTACACCTTCGAAGATTTAGAAAAGGCTTATAGCGAAAAATACGACGAACAAGCGAACATGACCAACGCCGAATTCGTTAACGCGCTTACTTCAGCTACCGCATCTTCTCCCGTTGTAGTAAGTAAGTACGGCACGTACGGATACGTATATAATCTATTACTCGGCGCAAGCGACGTCCAAAGTGAAGACATTAAAGCAATCGATACTAACTTAAGCGATGCGGAAAGAGCAGCTCAAAGAAGAACTATTCTTTCGGCAACCACCGCTAAAGATTTACGTTCAACTTGGATTTATAGCGGATACGATTTCGAATTTGACGCAGCTAGCGGAACGGGCGTATTCACGGGCGATTATACTTTTGCAAAAGACAAGGCTAATTCACTTCCTTTCCAAGGCAAGTTAACTCACCTTAACGCAGAAGACGCTGAAAAAGAAGACTACGTTGCTGAATATAAAGTTAATTCAGTAACCGAATACGATCTTGACGGATTCGTAGCGTTTATGGAAAATTACGTTTACGGTGGCGCTCAACAAGACGTTAACGACGGCGATCCCAACGTATACAAAGCAGTAAATTACGGTGGCGCTATTACCGAATTCGACGCGAAGATCAACGAATTATTGTTCGCTTTCTCAACCGACCCCGGATCACTTAACACCTTTAAGGGATACGGCATTAAACCTGCTCCCGACGGGGCTAATACCGAAGAATACGTAACCGAATTCGCAACCAAGGCAAGAGATCTTCTTGAAATGGGCGGTAACAGTTACGTTATGGTTGCAACTGATTACGGTTATCACGTATTATTCTTCTCTGAAAAATATACGGTTGATTACGGCTTTGATAGCTTAACTAAGTATCTCGATAACGAATACGGCGTAAAAGACTGGAAAGCTGAATTTAACACCATGCTCGCTAACTACGACGATTATGAAGACACCAACGGATATTTATATCTCCTCTTCAATTCGTTAACTTCAAACAAAGTAACTAGCGAACTCACTAAAAAGCAGAGCGAAATCTTAAATACGTATCTTTATAACCAAGAAACGAAGGGTGTAACCTTCTATAAAGATGCTTACAAAGATTTAGTAGGTTAAAATTAACGGGGCAAAACGGAAAGGTTTTGCCCTTTATAATATAGTTATGATAATATTTTTTGATACGGAAACGAGCGGACTTCACCCAGGCGAAATTTGCCAGCTTTCATACGTTTTGGAAGACGAGCGAAGCGTTCGTGCAAAGAATTTCTTTTTTACCGTTGATAGCGTGGAATACGGTGCGTATATGGTGCACGGTTTATCGGTGGAAAAATTAAAGGCGCTCTCTGGCGGAAAGAGATTTGGCGATTTTATAGAAGAGATAGAAAAGGACTTTTTATCGGCGGACGTGGTAGTGGCACATAACTTTTCGTTTGACTCGATGTTTATGAGAAAGGAGTTCGAAAGGCTAGGGAAGATCTTCATCGTTAAAAACGAGTTTTGTTCGATGAAAAAGGCAACCCCTATTTGCAAACTTTCAAGAAGTTCGGGCGTGGGGTATAAGTACCCAAAATTATCAGAACTTTGCACGTTTTTAGATATTGACGATCAATATACTCACGTTGCATGCCAAAGACTTTTTGGCGAGGGTACGGATTTTCACGATGCTAGATACGATACTACGGCAATGTATTTAGCGGTAAAAAGGGCAATGAACGAGTGCGAAGAATTTGCCTACTTGAAAGATTTTATTTAGACGAAGGATAAATATGGAAATTAATTTTTTAACGGTTTTAATAACGGTGTGCTCGCTAGTACTGCTCGCAGTGCCGGGATTTATACTTGCTAAAATTAAATTGATACCGCAAAATACGGCGTCGATACTATCTAATATCGTGCTTTATTGCTGTCAACCGGTGTTAATGTTCATGGCGTTCCAGAAGACGGCTTTTAAGCCGAACGTTGGCATGAATATGCTTATTACGTTAGGATTTGCCGTAGTGGTGCATTTTGTAATGTTTGGCATCATCTTTTTGTTCGTTAAAGATAAACAAAGTGATAAAAAGATTGCGTGCGTTAGATTTGCGTCGGTTTTTTCTAACTGTGGATTTATGGGCTTTCCTTTTCTTCAAGCGTTATTTGGTGGCGCTGAATATTTGGGAGAAATCTTAATTTACGGCGCGGTAGTAAACGCGGTGTTCACGGTTTTAACGTGGACGATTGGCGTTTATATGATGAGTAAGGACGTAAAGCAAATATCGTTTAAGAAGATAATAACCACACCAAGCATTATCGCAACCGTGCTAGGCTTTTTGGTTTTCTTAATCGTAAGAGTTCCGTTAGTAGATTTAGCAAGTAGTGGAACGACTTTAGACTTTATAATTGAAAAGTTTATGCAAAGTCTAACGTACATTAGCGAAATGATAACTCCGCTTTCAATGTTCGTGGTTGGAACAAGGCTTGCCAACGTTAAGATAAAGAATATGCTTTTAAATAAGAACGCATATATTACTAGTCTATTAAAACTAGTGATAATGAGTGGTGTTTCAATGCTAGTCGTGGCGTTTTTACCTGTAAGTAGCCTAGTTAAGTATACGATATTCTTTTTATTATCAATGCCGTCGGCAACCAACACCGTGCTATACGCTACAAAATTTGGCGCGGATGCGGACGAGGCGTCTATATACGTGCTAACGTCAACGATACTATGCGTATTAAGTATTCCCTTAATGTATCTAGCGTTTAACGGTCTAGTTGGCGTATAAAAAGTATAAAACGCAATTAAAATTACTTGAAAAAATAAGATTGATTTGATACAATTTAGTAGCAAATCAAATAGGGGTATCGCCAAGCGGTAAGGCAACGGACTCTGACTCCGTCATTTCGTAGGTTCGAATCCTACTACCCCTGCCAAAAAATCGACAAGTTTATACTTGTCGATTTTTTTATCCAAGCCACAGGCTCGGTAGAATATCACGCGTTAGTATTAATAGTTAAAGTATTGACGGTCTAAATAATATATGGTATTATCTTTATAATAAGAGACATAACTTATAAAAAAAGGAAAGGAGAAATATTATGGGAAGACGTAGATCTATCGTTGGCGGAATATTAGGGCTTATAGCGACCATCGTTGCCTTTATCTTTATCTTTTACGCTGCGTTCATTGCTCTTATATTAGTTCCTATTGGCGTAGAAGAGTTTTATTTAAGATATTGTTGTTTGTTTGGTTTTGGTGGTACGTTCGTCAGTTTGATGGGGTCAATAGCGTGTTTTTTCAATGCGAACGTTGGTGCGGTTTTATTGACGATAGCAACTATTTCAGTCGGCGTATTACTATATTTTGCACTTTTTAGTTTTTTTCTCCTAATTCCTTTAATAGGGTTATCTATAGCTACGATTATTGCTTGGGTTACTGGTCACTAAGCAAATATAAATAAAAAATAATAGCCTTCAAAATTTTATTGAAGGCTTTTTAATTTGTCTAAATTGACATTGAGGTTAAACTAGTGTAAAATTATATTGATTAAAAACGAAACGGAGAATATTATGGAATTAAAAGGAAGAACGGCTTTAATTACTGGCGCTGGTGGTGGAATAGGCAAAGTTATCGCAAAAGCTCTTGCTAAAGAAGGGGTAGACGTGGTACTTTTCGGCGGTAATAATTTAGATAATCTTAGAAAGACGAAATTAGAAGTAGAAGGCGTTGGAGCAAAATGCCTTGCATACGCTTGTGACCTTACCGACGATAAAGCACTAGATTTTACGTTTGACGAGATGATAAAAAAGGTTAAAGATATTGATATTTTAATTAATAACGCGGGAGTTGCTCATAGCACTAAAATAGAAGATACTTCTCGTGAGCTTTTTGATAAAATTATGAATATAAACGTTCGCGCGCCGTATATGCTCACGCAAAAGTGTTTGTCGTACTTGAAAAAGTCTGATAGAGCAAGTATCGTTAACGTTGCGTCGGTCGTGGCACACGCAGGATATCCTTTGCAAAGCGTTTACACCGCGTCAAAACACGCTCTTTTAGGTTTTACCAAGTCGCTCGCTCAAGAAGTGTATAACGACGGAATAAGAGTTCACGCGGTATCGCCGGGTGGGGTATATACCGACATGATAAAAGTTTCTCGTCCCGATTTAACAGGCGAAGGCATGATTATGCCTGAAGACGTTGCCGATATAATAATGTTTTTATTAAAGAGTAGAACGAACGCGGTTATAGACGAAATACTTTTACACCGTGTAAACAAAACCCCGTTTTTAGTATAAAAGACAAAAAAACAACCCGAACACTTCGGGTTGTTTTACATTTTTATAATCCTAAAAGTTGTTTCTTTTTAGCGTCAAATTCTTCTTGAGTAATAATTCCATTATCTAAAAGATCTTTATATTCTTTAAGTTCATTTGCACTAGAGGGCATTTGAACATTTTGAACTGGAATTTTTAAAGGATCATTTTTCTGTATTTCAGACATGGCTTTATTTAACACTTCTGCAACTTCTTTATAGTTTTTAACTTGACGAAATCTAATTGAACCAGAAGAAGATGATATTTTAATTGTTGAAAAGATTTTACTAGTTCCAAAAGCAGAGATTTGATTTAGCGGAATAACTACGTTTTTTCCAAAAGCCGTTGTACCGCATACGTTTTTATCTGTAACGGTTATTTTACAGCGAGAGAGCAATGACCATATTAAGGAATAAGTTCCTGCCACAAAAAGGAGTGACCAGTGAATAATAATAAACACGAGAGGAATTTCTCTATCAAAAACATAATAACTTAAAGAAGGAACAGGATTATAGTGAGCAGTAGTAAAATGTTCAAAAAACGATTCCGAAGTTAAGAAAACAAGATCATATCTATGAGTAGAATGGTCACATACGTAAGTTTTGTCTTTGTAGACGTAATGATCTTCAATAAATGAAGTTTTGCGGGTGTTAATATCACTTGTCGCGGAACAAAGAGAAATTATCAAAAATAGGACTGCTAATACAAACAATATTAACAACACCGTGCGTAAATTTTTTCTGTTCGCTTTTGTACTTGTAATTAAAGTTTTTTCATCCATAAGTAACCTCCAAAAAATTAAATTATCTATATTATACGGAACAATTTGTTCCAGGTCAAGTATTTTAGAACGAAATGTTCTAGAATAATAATATGGATAATAAATTTGCGGAAAGATTTAGTGGATTGAGAAAAGAAAATAATTTTTCAAGATCGTCTTTGGCGGAAAAACTTGAAGTTTCCGTTCGCCTAATTTCTTATTGGGAAAGGGGAGAGCGTGAATGTGATTTTAATATGCTAATAAAAATAGCAAATTTATTTGACGTTAGTATCGACTATTTATTAGGTAAAAACGAATATTAAAAACGGCTTACTACTAAGCCGTTTTTACTTTTTGGTGATCCATCGGGGATTCGCTCTTTCGAGCCTCCCGATAAACAGTGGGTGTCCACTGTTTACCCTAAAGGGAAATTTGCTTTGCAAATTTTCTCCTAATTCGAATCCCCTTATAAAATGCAAAAAAATATCCTAACCGACGAAATCGATTAGGATATTTTGGTGATCCATCGGGGATTCGAACCCCGGACACCGTGATTAAAAGTCACGTGCTCTACCGTCTGAGCTAATGAATCTGGTGCACCTTCAGGGACTCGAACCCTGGACCCACTGATTAAGAGTCAGTTGCTCTACCAACTGAGCTAAAGGTACATTGGCAGGGGTAGCAGGATTTGAACCTACGAATGCGGGAATCAAAATCCCGTGCCTTACCGCTTGGCGATACCCCTATATGAAATTTTTAATGGGGCGGGCGATGGGAATCGAACCCACGACCTCAAGGACCACAATCTTGCGCTCTAACCAACTGAGCTACACCCGCCGTCATGGTGCGCCTGAAGGGATTCGAACCCCTGACCCTCGGCTTAGAAGGCCGATGCTCTATCCAACTGAGCTACAGGTGCGTAAAAGCATAGCCTGATACAAAGTTTGGAGCGGGTGATGGGAATCGGACCCACGCAGCCAGCTTGGAAGGCTGGAATTCTACCATTGAACTACACCCGCGTTTCCTAGAAACAACGCTCATAAATTGTATCAAAATGTCTTTTTAATGTCAACTGTTTTCAAATTATTTTTCAAAAATAAATTA
>JAZRSG010000004.1:0-171254 GCA_045651465.1 Christensenellaceae bacterium | reverse complement strand
TGAATGTTCTTGTAGGTGCAAATTCACCCAGCTTGTGGCCAACCATATCTTCGCTTACATATACAGGAACGTGCTTTCTGCCGTCGTGTACAGCGATTGTATGACCAACCATGTCAGGGTATATTGTAGACGGTCTTGACCAAGTCTTAACAACTCTCTTTTCACCGGCTTCGTTCATTTCAACGATTCTCTTCATAAGTCTTTCATCAACGAAAGGTCCTTTTTTAAGTGATCTACCCATTTTGTACCTCCTTCCAAAATGTATCAGGCTGCATTGTCAGTCTGAAATTTATCTACCATTTCTCTTTTTAACAATATATTTGTCGCTGTGTTTGTTCTTCTTGCGGGTCTTGTAACCAAGTGTAGGTTTACCCCAAGGAGTAACAGGGCTTGGCATACCAACAGGTGACTTACCTTCACCACCACCGTGGGGGTGATCACAGGGGTTCATAACTACACCACGAACAGAAGGACGGATACCAAAGTGTCTGGTCTTACCAGCTTTACCGATTCTAATGATTTCGTGTTCTAAGTTACCAACTTGACCGATAGTTGCCTTGCAGGTTGCGAGAATATATCTCATTTCGCCACTAGGCATTTTTAAGGTCACGTACTTTTCGTCTCTAGCCATGATTTGAGCGCTCATACCAGCAGATCTTGCGATTTGACCGCCTTTACCCGGTTGCATTTCGATGTTGTGAACCATCGTACCTACGGGGATATCTTTGAGTTGAAGAGCGTTACCAGACTTGATATCTGCGGTAGGACCGCTCATAACCTTATCGCCAACCTTTAAGCCTACGGGAGCAAGAATATAAGTCTTAGCGCCGTCAGCATAGTAAAGGAGAGCGATGTTTGCGCTACGGTTGGGATCGTATTCGATTGATTTAACCGTTGCGGGGATACCGTCTTTAGCTCTCTTGAAGTCGATGATACGGTATTTTCTTCTGTTACCGCCACCGATATGACGAACGGTGATTTTACCTTGAGAGTTTCTACCACCACTCTTTCTTTGGTCTTCTAAAAGTGATCTTTCAGGTTTTTTTGCCGTAATTTCGTCGTAAGCGCTTACCGTCATGAAACGACGAGCAGACGAAGTCGGCTTATATCTTTTAATAGCCATTATTGTGTTCCTCCTGATTAGATTAAGACAATGAATCGAAGAACTCTATCGACTTGCTGTCTTTCTTAAGTTGAACGATGGCTTTCTTGTAATCGGGAGTGTATCCTTCATATCTGCCCTGTCTTTTCAACTTACCGCCAACGTTTGCCGTGTTAACCTTTGCAACTTGAACACCGAAGATTTCTTCGATAGCAAGTTTGATTTCAGTCTTGTTGGCATCTTTCTTAACTATGAAACTGTATTTCTTATCTTTAATACCCGCGTAGCTCTTTTCTGAAAGAAGCGGTTTAATTATAATATCATGTGCAGCCATTATTCTCCGTAAACCTCCTCGATTTGTTGTACGGCTTGTTTGGATATAACGAGCTTAGCGTTCTTAACAACGTCGTAAGTATTGATAAGCGCTGCAGGGATCGTTGAGATCTTTTTAATGTTTGCGCTTGCTCTTAATACTGCTTCGTCGCTGTTATCCATAACGAGCAATACGGATTTTTCTAACTTGAACGCCTTTAAGAATGCTGCCATTTCTTTAGTCTTGGGAGCAGATACCTTAATTTCGTCAACAAAGATAACTTCGTCGTCTCTGATCTTTTGTGAAAGAGCAGAAAGAAGTGCTACTGCCTTTGCTTTTGCGTTCATTTTCTTTGAGAAGTCTCTTGACTTGGGAGCGAATACTACGCCCCCTTTGATCCATTGAGGACTTCTGATAGAACCTTGTCTAGCTCTACCCGTTCCTTTTTGTCTCCAGGGTTTTGCGCCACCACCACGTACTTCGCTACGGGTTAAGGTGCTCTTAGTTCCCTGTCTTTCGTTTGCAAGTCTTGCAACTACTGCTTGATGAATTACTGATTCGTTATATTCGGCATTGAACAAAGCGTCAGATAATTCAAGATTGCCTACTTCGTTTGCTTTCATATCATATAATTTAACACTTGGCATAACTTTTCTCCTTACGCTTTAACGCTGTTTCTTAACGTTACGATGCCCTTTACAGGACCGGGAACTGCGCCCTTAACGAGAATTGCGTTTCTTTCTTTGTCGACTTTTACTACTTCAAGATTTAATACGGTTACGCTTTCACAACCCCAGTGACCAGGTAAGTTTTTACCCTTAAATACTCTTGAGGGGTTACTGATAGCACCCATAGAACCGGGTTCTCTGTGTACAGGACCTACACCGTGGGTTTCTTTTAATCTGTGTTGATTCCATCTTTTGATAACACCGGTAAATCCGTGACCTTTTGACACGCCAGAAACGTCGATCTTATCGCCTGCTTGGAATACGTCACAAGTTACTACTGAACCAACCGTCATTGCGTCTGCGCCTTCGAGTTTGAATTCTTTCAAAACTTTGTGGGGCTTAACGCCTGCTTTTTTGAACTGTCCAAGTTCTGGCTTGTTCAATTTCTTTTCTTCTACTTCAGCAAAACCAAGTTTAACTGCTGAGTATCCGTCTCTTTCCAAAGTTTTAACCTGAACAACAGGACAAGGACCTGCCTCGATAACCGTTACCGGAATAACTTTGCCGTCTTGGGAGAACAATTGAGTCATCCCTAACTTTCTGCCAATGATTGCTTTATTCATAGATAAAGTTCACCTCCGATATAATATATAATGTTTAATATTTTTTACAATTTGATTTTGATATCTACGCCTGCAGGTAAGTGAATACCGTCTAAAAGCTTAACGTTGGGCGAATAAATATCGATAAGTCTTTTGTGAGTTCTGATTTCGAACTGTTCTCTTGAATCCTTATATTTGTGGGGAGAACGGAGAATAGTTACGATTTCTTTCTCGGTGGGTAGCGGAATAGGACCGCTGATTTTTGCGCCTGATTTCTTCATAGTTTCAACGATTCTCGTTGCAGCTTGATCAAGCATTTCGGTGTCGTAAGACATTAATTTGATTCTGATTTTTTGACTTGCCATTTTGTTACTCCTTTTTTTACCTAACTATTTTTACTGTGTGTGCTGTTAACTCTGCCGTGTGTGTCGAATTCAGTACATAAAAAAATCATTCGCCGATACTTAAACCTTTTTAAGTCGCTGCGAATGACCCTACTAATTCAATTTTGAAGTTAGTCGCAGGGGTCTAGCCCCCACACTTGTCAACGGAAATTATCTATCGTTTGGCACGATTTAAAGTAACTTCCCGTATCAACCCAGATTACACAGCTTATACATTATAACAACCCCCACCCTCTTTGTCAAACGTTTTTAACTGCTTTTTAAAATTTTTTTTAAATTATTTTTCCCACCAAATCGCAAGGTTTTTGGTGGGAAAATTGAGTTTTTTATGCTATTTGTTTTTTAACTATTTCGGGTTTAACGCCCTTTACTACGACGTCTTCGTTAACGATAACTTTCTCTACGTCGTCGCTCGACGGAAGGTCGTACATCGTGTCGATCATAAGATTTTCAAGGATAGTACGAAGACCTCTCGCCCCCGTCTTTAGTTCAATCGCGCGTTTCGCAACTGCCTTAACTGCCTCGTCGGTAATTTCAAGTTCAACGTTATCTAAACCAATAAGTTTCTTGTATTGTCTAACGAGTGCGTTCTTGGGTTTAGTTAAAATACTAACGAGCGCTTCTTCGTCTAGCGGATGAAGTCCTACGGTAATGGGGACTCTACCAACGAATTCGGGAATTAAACCGAACTTAATTAAGTCTTGTGGTTGAACGTCGCGAATAAGATCTGCATTCTTGTTCGTTTTATCTACGTTTCCGCCAAATCCTAAAGATGCCGATTCCTTTCTCTTGCTAATGATATTGTCAAGACCAACGAATGCACCACCGCAAATAAATAGAATATTCGTGGTATCTAATCTCAAGCACTCTTGTTGGGGATGCTTTCTTCCGCCTTGGGGAGGAACTGACGCAACCGTGCTTTCGATTATTTTAAGGAGCGCTTGTTGAACGCCTTCGCCAGACACGTCACGAGTGATAGAAACGTTTTCGCTTTTTCTTGCAATTTTATCGATTTCATCGATATAAACTATACCCTTTTGCGCCTTTTCAATATCGAAGTCAGCGTTTTGGATAAGTTTTAAGAGAATATTCTCAACGTCTTCACCAACGTATCCCGCCTCGGTTAAAGTCGTCGCGTCGGCAACGGCAAACGGCACGTCTAAAATCTTAGCTAGCGTTCTTGCAAGCAAAGTCTTTCCGCTTCCCGTAGGTCCTAAAAGAAGAATATTACTCTTATCGATTTCAACTTCTTCTTTAGAATTAGCCACGGCGTTAATTCTCTTATAATGGTTATAAACGGCAACGGACAGAACTTTTTTAGCTTCGTCCTGTCCTATGATATATTCGTCTAGTCGGCTTTTGATTTCTGCGGGCTTTAAGAGTTTAACGGGAGTTCCCTTACTCTCTTTAGCTTGATCCTCTTTCATAACTTCGGTGCAGATTTCAATACACTCGTCACAGATATATATTCCGTTTGGGCCTGCGATGAGGCGCTTGGTAAGTTCTTTCGGCTTTCCGCAAAAAGAACAAAATAATTGATCGCTTGTTTCCTTCATAATTCTCCGCTTTAACTACGGACTTTATTTTTTAAGACTTTCTCCACGCCTTACAAAAATTTCGTCAATTAGTCCGTATTCTTTTGCTTCTTCAGCCGATAAATAATTATCTCTATCGGTGTCTTTCTCAACTACTTCGTAAGGTTTGCCGCTATTTAATGCAAGGATTGAATTTAAGCGGTGTTTGGTCTTTAAGATGTGGTCTGCTTGAATTTTAATATCGCTCGCTTGACCTTGTGCTCCACCTAAGGGTTGGTGAATCATAATCTCACTGTTAGGAAGAGCGTATCTCTTACCCTTTGCCCCGCTACTCAATAAGAATGCGCCCATGCTTGCGGCAAGACCGATACAAATGGTACTAACGTCACATTTAATATAGTTCATAGTATCGTAGATAGCCATGCCTGCGGTAACGCTTCCACCGGGGCTGTTAATATAAAGACAAATATCTTTATCGGGATCTTTACCTTCTAAGAAGATAAGTTGCGCAACTACGGTGTCAGCCACCGCGTCGTTAATTTCACCCGTAAGGAAAATAATTCTGTCTTCTAAAAGTCTTGAATATATGTCGTAACTTCTTTCACCTTTGCCGGTATTTTCAATTACGTACGGAACTACCGTATTCTTTATATCCATATATTATCTCCGTGTTAAATTTAGTCTTTTTTGGATTATTCGATTACGTTTTCTTTCTTTAAGGTTTCAAAGAGTTTTTTAATGATGATTTCGTTCTTTAAGTAATCGAGTTGACGTGCTTGCATATGCTTTTTAACGTCGGGAGCTTTTTTACCTTGAGCGTCAGCCATTTCCTTAACTCTAGCTTCAACGTCCTCTTCGGTTGCTTCGATCTTTTCGGTATCGATAATCTTTTCGATTACGAGTTGTGATTTAACGAGATCTTTAGCTTGTTCTTCGTAACCCTTTCTGAAATCTTCCATGCTCTTTCCGATATACTTTAAGTAATCTTCAAGTTTTAAGCCTTGGTAAGAAAGACGATATTCGGTTTCTTGAACCATACGGTCGATTTGGTTTTCGATTAACGCTTCGCAAACTTCAACGTCACTCTTACTAGAGATTTGTTTAATCATTTCGTCTTCGAGTTCTCTTTCAGCTCTGTCTGCGTTCATTTTTTCAAAACGAGCACGAGTTTCTGCCTTATATGCGTCTACGCTTTCAGCACCAACCGCTTCTTTAATGAATTCATCGTTAACTTCGGGAAGTTCTTTCTTTTTGATTTCGTGAAGTTTGATAGCAAAAACCGCGTCCTTACCCTTTAAGTTTTCAGCGTGATATTCTTCGGGGAATTTAACGTTGATATCTCTTTCTTCGCCGATCTTCATGCCGATAACTTGTTCTTCAAAACCGGGAATAAAGGTCTTGCTACCGATGGTTAAAGGTTGCTTTTCAGCCGTGCCACCGTCAAACTTAACGCCGTCTACGCTACCAGAATAATCGATGATAACGTTGTCGCCATCTTGAACTTCTCTATCGGTAACTTCAACCATACGCGCGTTACGTTCTTGTAAGCGCTTGATTTCGTCTTCGATTTCTTCGTCTTTTACATTATATACGTTTTTCTTGAAAGTTATACCTTTATATTCGCCGAGCATTACTTCGGGTTTTACGGGCACAACTGCAACCATACTAATGCCTTTTTCGCTAATTTTCTTTATGTCGATATCAGGGTTAGCAACCGGTTCAATGGTGGGTTCTTTATCAAGAACTTCTCCGTAATATTTGGGGAACGCGTAGTTGATAGCATCTTCGTAGAAAATGCCAGCGCCGTAAGCTCCTTCTAAAACCTTTTTAGGAACTTTACCCTTTCTAAATCCGGGAACTGAATATTTACCCTTGGTTCTTTCATACGCTTTTTCAATAGCTTCGTTCCATTCTTTAGCCGTAAGATCAATGGTGATTTTTACAGTGCTTTTCTTACCTGATTCAAACGTGTACTTCATAATGTTCTCCTACTCTTTAAAATTCTAATGTATTTTATCACAATAATAAATAAAACGCAAGTTTTTTTACTCTTCTTTATTGCTTTTTAAAAAATCTACGTGCTTTTCAGGCTTTACCGTCATCGACTTAAAATTATCGTACGTGCAAAAGCCTAGTTTAGACTTGGGCGGTTTTTTTACGTTTTTCTTTTCCGTATAAACTATTTCAGTCTTTCCGCCGTGCCTACCTTTAGAATAATACGCGCAAATTTCCGCCGACTTTACGATTACCGTTTCGGGAACGGTCTTTCCTTCGGTTGAGATTATCACGTGCGACGAGTGATAGTCTTTAGCGTGCAACCAAACGTCAAACGGTTTAGCGCCAAAGGTGAGTTTGTCGTTTTCTTGATTGTTTCTACCCGCGTAAACTCTAAACCCTTCGATCAGATATTCGTGGCAAAAACTCTCCACCGCCTTTTTCTTCTTTGCGTTTTGTTTTTGAATATGTCCGCTCTCTTGAAGTTCAATCGAAATCATTTTAGCGTCCTCTAGAGTTTCGCAAAGTTCAATTTCGTCAAGAACACTCAATAGATAATCCAGTTCGTCTTGCGCGCTCTTTTTTTGTGGCAATATATGTTCTAGCGCCCTTTTTTGCTTGTTGTATTTTTTATAATACGCATCCGCATTTTTGGCGACCGATAGATCGGGATTAAGTGAAATATTAACGGTCGAATTATCGTAATAGTTAAAAAGCTCACAACTACTTGCGCCGTTCTTTATTTGATAAATATTCGCTAAAATAAGTTCGCCCTTAACGCGATTTTCTTCCGCCGAACTTGCGTCGAGCTCCTTTGCTATAATAGCGGTTAGTCTTTTTTTCGCTTTCTTTATCGCCGCTTGAATTATCTTTCTTAAAGTGTCGATCTTTCCCTTAAATTTCTTATCGGCGTCACGATTAGTAAAGTAATAGTTTTCAGCGTCGCTTAAAGAGGGAAAAAATATCTTATCAAACTGTAAGCGATTATAGGGATATATGCACACGTCTATAACCTTACCATCGTCAACGAACACGCATGGATTTTTCTCCGTTTGGTAGATAAACGAATTTAACTTTTCAAAAAGAGTTTTTCCAAACTCTTTGCCCGAAAATTCCACACCCGTTTTATTAAATTCGTCAACGATTTCGTTCGCAGTGGACGTCGCTAATCCTTGAACACCCTTGCATATATAGTTTGCAAGGTCTTCGCCGTCGAAAGCGTTAAAATACTCTATCAAGCTTTCGTCAGTCGGGAGTTTCTTATCCCCCACGGGCGGAAAGACGTAAGGAGTGCCCACGATAAGCGGTCTAACGCCGTTATCGAACATATTTATACCCCTATTTCCTCCGAGAATTTTACCCTTTTCGGTTAGGATTATATTGCTATATCTACCCATGAGCTCTACGAATAAAACCTTCTCTACCGCATCGTGAAATTCGGCAGAAGATAAAAGGGTTATTTTGACTATTCTATCAAAGCCGACGAGCTCTATATTTTCTATGGTAGCAGAAAGCAAATGCTTTCTTAAAAGCATGCAAAAATTAGGTGCAGTCAAAGGACTTTCCGCCTCGCCCGAATACACTTCCATTTTAGGACATGCGGGGTTGACGTCTAAAAGAAGTTTTTTCGTTCCTTTGCCGTTATAAATGGTAAATATTATTTTGTCGTTCGAAGGTTGCACGATTTTGTTTATCTTTCCGCCCGAAAATAGCGCGGATATTTCTTCGCACAAAAACCTTAGCGTAAACGCGTCTTGTGGCATTATTGCTCCTTATAAATTTTGCATTGACCTAAAAGTTTTGCCGTTTAAGTAGTATAATAAATCCCCTTCCTTAAAGGCAAGCGTAAGCGATACGGCTTGAAGTTTTTGATACTTTTCTTTAGCGGTTATATTAGACTGATTATCGCCGTATTTTCCGTCCCCCACCACGGGGTTTCCCATATGCGCTAGGTGAGCGCGAATTTGGTGAGTTTTGCCCGTAAACAAGGTCACTTCTAAGAGTGATTTTCCGCTTTTATAATCTAGCGTTTTGTAGCCAGTTTTAATAAGCGAAGACCCCTCCACTTTTTGATTAAAAATTTTAACTAACGCCGAGTCCTTATCCTTTATTAGATAAGCAGTCAATACGTCCTCTTGTTTAGGCGTTTTACCGAACACTAGAGCGTGATACTTTTTGTCAAAAGTTCTTTCCTTAAACCCTTTTAAGAGTTCTTCTTCCGCCCGTGCGTCTTTAGAAAAAATCATAACGCCTAAAGTGTTTCTATCTAGCCTATGAATAAACCCTAAGTTTTGGTATTTATTAGATAAATCTTGGTATACGCTTTCGGACGAATAGCCTTGTTTTTTATCTATTACCAAAACCAAATCGTCCTCGTATAAAACGGTATATTTTTCTATCTCTACACTCGAATAATAAATCTCTACTTTATCGCCGATAAAGAGCGAAACGTCCTTATTAACTCTTACCCCGTTCACTTTCACGTCTTTTTTTCTAAGTGCTTTCATAAACGCAGAAAAAGACAGGTCTTCACAATGGTAAAGACATGCCTTAGAAAGTTTTCTGTTTTTATCTGAAATAAAAGTTTTCATAGCGTAGACAATTAGAACCTCGGGTTTTCCGAGGTTCTTAATAATTTAATTATTCTTCGTCGGCTTGATCCTTGGGTTTAATAAAGAGAAGAACTACGATTGCAATTAAGCAAACCGTTCCAACGCCTAAGAACACAACCGTCCAAACGTTGTTCTCGATCCAAGATTCAGCAACTACTTCAGTAGCTTGTTCTTCAACGCGGATAAGTGCACTTGCCGATGCGGTTTTGCCTGCAACGTGTTTAGAAGTTGCCGAGCAAACGATCTTGTAGCTACCCGTCTTGTTAGGAGTAAAGGTAAGCGTTCCGTCGTAACCGATTGACTTAACGTCGTCGTAAGTATAACCGTCTTGGTTGTAGTTTTCGTCGGTAACTTCGGTAAACTTAGGAATTTCAATCCAGCCATCCGAATTCGCCATAGCGGTGCTACTGGGGTTATAATAGAGTTTATAAACTACCGTGCAACCTTCTGCGTCAACCGTGAACTTAGATGCGGTAAACTTTGAACCTTTGTAACCTTTACCTTGGCTTGCCGCCTTGATATTTAAAGGGGCGTCGTCTTTAATAGTAAAGTTGAACACGAAGTCACGCATTGCTTCAACGTATTCGGGAACTTTATCGTGTTCTTCGGTAATAAAGTCTTCCTTATTCATCGAATTGCCGTCGGTATCTTCGAATACTACGTAGAATACGTAATCGCCGGCAGCGTTTAAGGTGATTTCCATTGAAGAAGAACTCGTATCAGTCGTAGAAGACTTATAATATACGGTCATCTTTAATTCGCTATAAGGAGTAAGGTTATCGTAAACGAGATCTGCAAGCGAAGGGATAGTAATTTTTTCGCCAATAGCCACGAAGTGTTCTCCGTTGGTGTACGCTTTTTCTAACGCTGCATAGAAGGCTTCTAAGGCGAGTTCGTCTTTAACGTATACGGGAGCACTTTGATCTTTAACGTCAGAGTCTTGAACGTTTACGGTATAGGTTGCGTAAACTTTTTCGTTACCACCAGTTTCTTTTGCGCTAACTGAGAAAGTTCTTTCACCCGCTTTGAAACGAATTCTTTCATCGCCGAATACTTCTACGTTAGAGGTGTCTGAAGTGGTTAAACGAACTTTCGCATAGTTACCAAGTAAGGTATACGCGTTAGGAGTAACCGTTTCGGTTTCGTCATCTCTAAAGCAAAGTTTATATCCGTCGCTAGTCTTGGTGAACGCGTCGTCGCTTAAACCGATAACGGGTTCAGCGGGAGTAAGTTTTCCGCTAGTTAAAACGAACGTTTGCTTGAACGCACCGGTTTCGTCGCTTGCCTTTTGGTCAACTGAAAGAAGTTTAACGTCCTTAGTTCCATCGCCTTCAAAGGTTGCGGTATAGCCGATCTTTGCAATAGCCTTATCTATTTTTCTAATCTTGTAGTATGCATCCGTTTGAACTTCGAGTTCTTCGCCGTTTACGGTTGCAACGATAAAATTATTATCGTTAACGGTGAATTTAACTTCAACTTCGCCGTTTTCAATATCAACTGCCTTTTTAGCGTCTTCTAAACCGAGCATATACGCCGAGCCGTCTTTGATGATAACCTTATTTTCGATCGAAGTATTAAAGGTTACGTTTTCGCCATCAACCTTTTTATTACCGTTCACGTAGTAAGAGTTATAAGTAAGGTTTACAGACAAGTCAACACCGTCAGGTACAACTAACTTAATAGCAAAGTCTTCAACGCAAAGGTTGTTCTTAATAAGAACGGTCTTTCCGCTTTCCATAGATGCAACCGCAGCGTCGTCCTTAAAAACAAGGGTGCTTTCGGTTATACCCGTGAAATAGTTGGTTGCGTTGGGGGTAACGAGTTCGTCAGCGTTAGCAGGAAGCGTCATCGAAAAAATGGTGGCGCAAATACTTAACACGAACACCGTTAAAATTGAGATTAATTTATAGGATTTAGCCGTCTTCATATAAGCCTATTACTCCTCTTTATACACTATATCTATCATATTTTACACAAATAAAGGGCGTTTGTCAATCCACTTTCGTCCTTTTTTAAAAATTATTATTATATTTGCGCACGCGCGAGGGAACGAGAGCTCGTGTTTGGCGGTTAACCTTTATCATTTTTGCCGAATATAATGTATCAACGCCAAACTTAAGTGGAAACAAAGATGATTTACTATTTGATAATAACCGCTATTCTCGTTAGCATAGATTCTTTCGTTTGTGGATTCTCGCTCTCCCTAGACTCAAACAAGAAAATCCCTATCGTCCTAACCATTTGCTTGACCGTGCTTTTAATGTGCTCCGTGGTAAACTATTCGGTGTCCTTTTTTGCGGATAAACTCACCGAAAAAACCGCCTCGCTCGGCGGAATTATTATCGTTTTAATAGGAGTTTATAATCTACTAAAGAAAAAAGAGCCACAAACCATTACGGTCAAAGGCTTTAACTTTAAGCAAACGCTTGTTATCGGATTTGCCGTTGGACTCGACGGCGCTATGGCCAACTTATCTCTTGCCATAATGGGGATAAGCGCTTTTTACGTGCCCGTAACCATAGCAATTTTCCACGCTCTCGCAATAGAGTTTGGCATACTTCTAACCCAAAGTCCGCTAGCCAGAAAACTTGCAAAAATCGAGGCGATATCCCCCATAATACTAATACTTCTCGGCGGATACAAATTACTCGGTTTCTTTATATAAAAGGACGGATATATAATCCGTCCTTTAATCTTAATAATTAGGTTTAATTACCGTAACCGAACGATCGGTGTCAAACAAATTCCAAGGTGCGTTTTCCTTTGGCGGTTGAACTCTAAATACGAGTTTTTCCTTGCTAACGGGGTGAACGAAAGAAAGATAATACGCCCAAAGCGCAAGGTATCCCTTTTTAGCCTTTTCCCCACCGTATCGCATATCACCGTAAACGGGAGTACCGATTGCGTTCATTTGAACGCGAATTTGGTGACTTCTGCCAGTATGAAGTCTTACTTCGGTGAGCGACAATCCGTCCTTAACGTCAAGAACGTTATATTCAAGTTCGGCAAATTTTGCGCCTGCAACACTAGGCGGACAAACGTATACCATATTGTTTATCGCGTTCTTTTTAACGTAATGGGTAAGCGTCGCTTTTTCTTCTTTAGGCTCGCCAACTAAAACGGTGTAGTATCTCTTTTCAAAATCGCCGTTTTTTAGTTGTTCAGATAGTCTAGCCGCCGCCTTAGAACTTTTGGCGAAAACCATTACTCCGCCCGTCGGTCTATCTAGTCTATGAACGAGTCCTAAATAAACGTTACCTTGCTTATTATAGGTCTTTTTGATGTAATCTTTGATTATAGTTAGCATATCCGCATCTTTACTCGAGTCTTCGCACGAGGGAATATTTTGCGGTTTTAATACTACTATAACGTGATTATCTTCGTGTAAAATGGTCAATTCTTCCATAATATTTTCCCTTAGTTTTTGCCGTTTATCCAAATTCCGCTATTTCCACAAGGGAGAATAACGCCCGTTTCTTTAGTCTTTAGTCCCACTTCGTAAGCCTCAACCTTGCCTTTGCCGTCTTTATTAACGGTAAGTTCCAAAATGTTCTTTATAACTTGGGGTTGAAGTCCAGTAGTATAACTGTTAATCAAGAAAAATAAGGGATTATCGCTTAAAACTTTCGTGCAAAGAGTAACGAGCGGATAAAGTTCGGTTTCAAGTTTCCACATTTCGCCGTTAGGTCCTCTTCCGTAGCTTGGCGGATCCATAATAATCGCGTCGTACTTTCTCTCTCTACGAATTTCCCTCTCAACGAACTTTTTGCAGTCGTCTATGATATATCTAACCTTATTATTTTCTATTTCCGATAGTCTTACGTTTTCGCCAGCCCTTTCTACCATGCCCTTAGAAGAGTCTACGTGGCATACTTTAGCGCCTGCTTTTGCGCAAGCAACGGTTGCCCCGCCAGTATAAGCAAAAAGGTTAAGGACGTTTATTTCTCTGCCCGCGTTTCTAATTAAGCCATCCATTAAGTCCCAGTTTACTGCTTGTTCGGGGAAAAGTCCGGTGTGCTTAAAGCCCATGGGCTTAATCTTAAACTTTAGATCTCTATAAGAAATCGTCCATTCTTCAGGCGTTTGTTTTTTGTAAATCCATCTACCACCACCCGTTTCACTACGAACGTATTTCGCAGAGAGCTCGGGATAGCGATCCATATCGATACTGCTCTTCCATATTACTTGGGGATCGGGACGAAGAAGAGTTACGTTTCCCCATTTTTCGAGTTTATACCCGTCGCCCGTCGCAAGTACTTGATATTCTTTCCAGTCTGCAGTTCTCATTATTTTGTTACCTTGTTAATGATAACGTCAACCGAAATTCCGTTAATATCTAGAGTTTTCTTAAAACCTTCTCTGTCGCCTTTAACTACGTTATCGGCTAAAACTACCGACTTTAATTCATCGCCGAACGCATTGTCGATAGTGGGCTCGTTGCATACGTAGTTAACGTTGATTCTATCTACCACTTCGAAGCCTGCTTCTTTTCTCATCGATTGAATTTTAGAGATGAGTTCTCTAATAACGCCTTCTGCCTTAAGTTCTTCCGTTACGTTAGTGTCCATAACTACCGTGATACCGTTGTCGCTTGCGGCGGTAAAGCCAACTGCGCTTTCGGTTGAAATCAATAAGTCGTCTAGCGTAAATTCAAATTCACTTCCTTCAAATTCAGTCTTATAAGTCTTTCCGCTCTTAACGGTAGAAACTAATTCGTTAGCGTCGCAAACTTCAAAGAATTTACGAACGAGTCCAAGTTTTGCGCCGTATTTAGGACCTAAAGTCTTAAGTTGCGGTTTAATCTTATAAGTTACGAACTTGGTTGCGTCTTTTAAATATTCAACTTCCTTAACGTTGAGTTCGTCTTTAGCGATATCGAGAAGTCCTTCGGTGAGCTCGGTTCTTCTTTCCGAGCAAACGAAAATCTTTGATAAGGGTTGACGGTTTTTAATGTTAGAAGTATTTCTGCACGCTCTACCTAAAACTACGATGTCTAAAACGTTTTGCATGCCGTCTTCAAGTTCTAAGTCGATTGCCGAGCGATCCACTTCGGGGAAAGCGCAAAGATGAACTGACTTAGGTGCGTCTTTATAGAAGTTAGGCACTAAGTTTTGATAGATCGATTCAGCCATAAAGGGCGTGAACGGAGCTGAAATCTTAGCCATAGTTACGAGCACGGTGTAAAGCGTGGTATAAGCGGCGATCTTATCGTCGGTCATATCGTGTCCCCAATAACGTTCTCTACCACGGCGAACGTACCAGTTAGAGAGGTCGTCGGTAAAGCTTTGGAGTGCTCTTGCGCTATCGAATATATTGTAAGATGCTAAACCTTTATCAACCGTGTCGACTAAAGAGTTGAGTTTTGACAATACCCATTTATCCATGAGCGATAATTTGCAATCGCTAAGTTTGTAGTTTGCAGGGTTATATCCGTCGATTTCGGCGTAAAGAACGAAGAACGCATAAGTATTCCAAAGCGTACCCATAAACTTTCTTTGTGCTTCCGAAACGGCTTCCTCGTAGAAACGAGAAGGTAACCACGGAGCTGAACCCGTATAGAAATACCATCTAACGGCGTCCGCACCTTGCTTATCTAAAATGCTCCACGGATCGACTACGTTGCCTTTGTGCTTACTCATTTTAATGCCGTTTTTATCGTTAACGTGACCTAAAACTATGCAGTTTTTGAAGGGCGCTTTATCGAATAAAAGGGTTGAGATCGCAAGCAAGGTATAGAACCAACCACGAGTTTGGTCGATTGCCTCACTAATGAAATCCGCAGGGAAATGACTTTCGAAAAGTTCTTTGTTTTCAAAGGGATAGTGGTATTGCGCGAAAGGCATTGAACCAGAGTCAAACCAACAATCGATAACTTCCTTTTCACGAACGAACTTGCCACCGCATTCGCAATCAAACGTGCAGTCGTCAATATACGGACGGTGAAGTTCAATATCGCCTTCTATACCGCAAAGATCCTTAAGTTCTTTTTTGCTACCGATAACGTGGATTTTGCCACACTTTTCGCAAACCCAAACGGGTAGTGGCGTTCCCCAATAACGTTCTCTAGATAAACCCCAGTCGATAACGTTTTCTAGGAAGTTACCCATACGTCCGTTTTTAATGGTTTCGGGCATCCAGTTAACTGAATTGTTTGCAGCAATAAGTCTATCCTTCACTTCGGTCATCTTGATAAACCAACTACTTCTAGCGTAGTAGAGAAGGGGCGTATCACAACGCCAACAGAAAGGGTAACTATGTTCAAACGGAAGTTCCTTAAATAAAAGTCCGTTTTCTTTAAGCATTTTAATGATAACCTTATCCGCATCTTTAACGAACATACCTTTAAGTTCACGGGTAAGTTCGCTCATATTACCACGGTCGTCAACGAGTTTAACGAAAGGAAGGTTATATTTTCTACCAACGTTCGCGTCGTCCTCACCAAATGCAGGCGCAATATGAACGATACCGCTACCGTCGGTTAAAGTTACGTATCCGTCGCAAACGATATAGTGCGCTTTTTCTTTGTAAGTGCCAAGCGCGTAGTCAAATAGCGGAACGTATTCGGTACGTTCGTATTCACTACCCTTTTTAACAGAAATGGTTTCGTATTCTTCAAAAAGAGAAGGAACGAGCGCAGTTGCTAAAATATAGGTGTCACCGTTAGAAACGATTTCAGAGTAATCTTCTTTGGGGTTTACGCAAAGCGCAACGTTAGACGGGAGCGTCCACGGCGTGGTCGTCCAAGCCAAGAAGTATGCGTTTTCTCTATCTTTAATCTTAAAGCGAACGAAAACTGAAACGTCCTTAACGTCCTTATAGCCTTGCGCAACTTCGTGAGAAGAAAGCGCCGTCCCGCAACGGGGGCAGTAAGGCACAATCTTATGACCTTTGTATAAAAGTCCTTTTTCGGCTATGGTCTTGATTGCCCACCAAACCGATTCGATATAGTTATCGTCGTAGGTAACGTAAGGCTCTTCCATATCCGCCCAGTAACCTACGCGATCACTCATCTTTTCCCATTCAGACTTATATTTCCAAACACTTTCTTTACACTTTTTAATGAAAGGTTCAATTCCGTATTTTTCGATTTCTTGCTTACCGTCGATACCGAGAAGTTTTTCTACTTCAAGTTCTACGGGAAGACCGTGGGTATCCCAGCCTGCCTTACGCAAACAATGGTCGCCTTTCATAACGTGATAACGTGGAATAATATCCTTGATTACACGCGTTAAAATATGTCCGATATGGGGCTTACCGTTAGCCGTGGGCGGACCGTCGTAAAAGGTAAATTCCTTGCTACCTTTGTTCATCTCAACGTTTTGTTCAAAGATTTTGTTTTCTTTCCAAAACTCAAGAACTTCTTTTTCCCTGTCTAAAAAGTTTAAGGTTGTGTCTACTTTCTTGTACATAACTATCTCCAAACACTTTTTTCGGTTTTTGTTTAAATAATATATCTAATAAATTATATCTATAATTAGGGGTTTTGTAAAGTCTTTTTTTTTAATTTAGCTTTTTTTGCAAAAATAACTTGCTAAAAATCATATTTTGGGATAGAATAATATAGCCGTGCTATGCGGGGAGTTAGCGATGCCCTGTAATCCGCAATTCGCTTAGCGGAGCAGAATGCCCACCTAGGCTTTTATAGTGGAAGGCCGCGCGCGATAAGGAATGATGATATTAAGGTCTTATGCAACTTACCCCTGCGAACCGTGTCAGAACAGGAATGTAGCAGCACTAAACAGTAAGGTGAGTGTGCCATAAGGTAGCTTTGAAGGAGTTACCTGTCGCGGTTACGCTTCGGCTATAACTGTCGAAGTGGGTTGCACGGTTTTTTTTGTTTAAAAAAGGACAACGCATAGGCGCGTCCTAAATGTATTTTTAACACATTGTAAAAGAGTAGCAAAACTTTTGCTACTCTTTACTTTTTTTCACTTTGAAAACACACGACTAACTTTGTTTGAAATTTAGAGGTTAAAAAATTCCTTTATTGTATTTAATCATCGCATAGAAACTTAAACCAAGCCCTACGACAAGTCCTACTATTAAAAGTACTATTCCGACAATAACAAGTATATGATTTTCGATATAAAGATTTATGGCAGACAATATGCTAAACGCCATAATAACTGAGCCGCAAATAATCGTTCCAAGTCCTACCTTTTTACCAAAAGGTATTCTATCTTCTTCGCGAACTCGACGCCTATGATATGAGTGGAGTGAAGATATATGCCCTCGCATATTACATACCCCGAGAACAATACAAACAACGCCTATAATAAAAGCTACAATATAACCTTCCATGGTATATCTCCGTCAAAATCTTATTTATCGGTAATTTTATTATATCAAAAAAGTGAATTTAATCCAAGCATATTTTCATGGAAAAAACTCGACTAATAAAACGCCGTTGCTTTCGCAATGGATAAAAAAATCGTATCTTTCGATACGATTTTTTGGTGGAGATGCGGAGACTTGCACTCCGGTCTTGAACGTTTTGATAAAACTTTCTACATACTTAGCCGATACTTAAAATTCAATCGCAGTATAGCCATCGGCAACTTAAACCACGATCTACTTTCGCTTTATTCCATTGAATAGCCACGACTAAAACTATTCACAGTACCCCGTCTAATTAACGCCCTTTCCCCTTCCAACGGGCGAAAAGGAGAAGGACGTACGCTTTAATTAAGCAGCGTATGCTAATTCTTGATTGTTAGCATTTAAATTTAATTTTCCGTTTTTACGAAGTCGAGCCTTCGGTATGCTTATTAATATCTCACTCGCCCAATCGAATCTAAAACACCCCCGTTTAGCAAGGCACACGCCTTGCTTATGGTTAAATTTTATCTATTTCGTACGGCGTTAATTGATATACGTAGTGGTTAAGCCAATTCATATAAATTAAGTTTGCAGTTGAAACCCAACACATCTTAATTTCACCGTGATCCCCGTCAACGTAATAATTTTCGGGTGGATCAATCTTTAGTCCTTTATCTAAATCTCTCTTGTACTCAAGCTCAAGAGTGTCTCTATCGTATTCGGCGTGCCCCGTAATAAAGATGAACTTATTATCTTTTGACCTAATAATGGTAGGACCTGCTTCTTTAGAACTTGCTAAAAGCACCACGTCTTTACACTTTTTGATGTCTTCTTCTTTGACAGTCGTATGTCTTGAGTGAGGCATAAAAAATCTATCGTCAGTACCCTTTAAGAGTCTATCGTATTTTACGAGTTTTTTATGCTTATAAATACCAAACATCTTCTTTTCTAGCGGATATTTTTTTATTCCGTAGTAATAGTAAAGCGCCGCTTGTGCACCCCAACAAATAAAGAGCGTGCTGGTTACGTTTTTCTTGGCAAAATCAAAGATTTCTTCTAATTCCTTCCAATACTTAACTTCGGAAAAGTCGATTCCTTCTACAGGCGCACCCGTGATAATCATACCGTCGAACTTTCTATTTTTTATGTCGTTAAAAGACTTATAAAACTTTTGAAGGTGTTCAAGCGGTGTGTTCTTTCCAACGTACGTTTCGGTACTTACAAGCGTTATATTTACTTGAAGCGGAGAGTTTGATAACAGTCTCATAAGTTGAGTTTCAGTAACGATTTTCGTGGGCATTAGATTGATTATCGCAATCTCTAGCGGACGAATATCCTGACTCATTGCTCTCGCATCGTTCATCACGATTATATTTTCCGACTGTAATATTTTTGCCGCCGGTATGTCTTTTGGAACTATTATCGGCATAATTTTCTCCTTTTTTCTATTATACTTGTTCTAATGCTTGAGCGATATCTTCGATTAGATCGTCAGCGTCTTCTAAACCGCAAGAGTATCTAATTAAGGTTGGCGTGATGCCTGCTGCAATTAATTGCTCGTCGGTCATTTGACGGTGGGTTGCGTTTGCAGGGTGTAAGCAACAAGTTCTAGCGTCCGCAACGTGCGTTTCAATTGCCGCAACTCTTAAACTCTTCATAAACTTTTCAGCATCTGCACGAGTTCCCTTAACGGCAAAACTTACTACGCCACAAGATCCGTTAGGAAGATATTTTTTAGCGAGTTCGTGGTATTTATCCCCTTCTAAACCGCAATATCTAACCCACTCGATTTTATCGTGTTTTGATAAAAATTCGGCAACTCTTTGACCGTTTTCACAATGGCGTTTCATTCTAACGTGCAAGCTTTCAAGTCCTAAGTTGATATAGAACGCGTGTTGCGGAGATTGAATAGAACCAAAATCTCTCATAAGTTGAGCGGTTGCCTTAGTGATAAACGCGCCTTCTAAACCGAACTTATCTGCGTAAACTATTCCGTGATAGCTATCGTCAGGAGTGCAAAGTCCGGGGAATTTATCAGCGTGTTTTTTCCAATCGAATTTGCCCGCGTCAATAATTGCGCCACCAACTGAAACGCCGTGTCCGTCGATATACTTCGTGGTAGAGTGGGTAACGATATCCGCACCCCATTCGATAGGACGGCAGTTAACGGGCGTTGCAAAGGTGTTGTCGATAATAAAAGGAACGCCGTGTTCGTGAGCTACTCTTGCAAAGAGTTCGATGTCTAATACGTTAAGAGCAGGGTTAGCGATGGTTTCGCCAAAAACCGCTTTGGTATTAGGCTTGAACGCCGCGTGTAATTCTTCTTCGGTAGAATCGGGCGAAACGAAGGTAAAATCAATGCCCATCTTCTTCATGGTAACGGCAAAAAGGTTAAACGTTCCGCCGTAGATAGCCGAGCTTGAAATTACGTGATCGCCACAATTTGCGATATTGAAAATAGAATAAAAGTTTGCAGCTTGACCAGAAGACGTAAGCATTGCCGCCGCACCGCCTTCAAGTTCGCAAAGTTTTTTAGCAACTAGATCGTTGGTGGGATTTTGAAGTCTGGTGTAAAAATATCCACTTGCTTCTAAGTCGAAAAGTTTGCCCATATCTTCGCTAGTATCATACTTAAAAGTAGTACTTTGATAGATGGGAATTTGTCTAGGTTCGCCGTTTTTAGGGGTATATCCACCTTGAACGCAAATAGTTTCTAATCTTTTTTTATTTTCCATAAGAGTTTTCTCCTTTTTATCCTAAATAAGTAGTCTATTTGTAATTTTTGAGTTCACGTTCTTTTTCACGCATTCGGTCTTTTTCCATAATCGAGCGTTTTTTATCGTAGGTATGTTTACCTTGACAAAGCCCGAGTTCAACCTTGACTAGCGCGCCCTTAAAGTATAGTTTTAAGGGAACGAGCGTAAGACCCTTTTGTTGGACTTTTTGGTTGAGTTTTATAAGTTCAACCTTGTGCACCAAAAGTTTCCTATCTCGCTTGCTATCCCTAACGTTAAACGCGCCTGCCTTATCGTAGGTTGCGATATGCATATTCTTAATGAATAACTCTCCCCCGTACGCCACGCAAAAACTGTCCTTTAAATTGACGTTGCCTTGTCGAAGTGATTTTATCTCTCCGCCGTCAAGAACGATCCCTGCCTCAAGCCTTTCTAAAACGAAGTACTCGTGTGTAGCGATACGGTTAAGACAAATAGTCTTTCCTTCCATAATCTTCCTAAATATATATTTTACACCTTTTTTTGCCTTTTTGCAAGGCATATTTTATTATACGAGAACAAATTCTGCACGTCTTTCGCCAAGATTTACTCCCACGACCTTGATTTTAACCGATTGACCGAGCTTAAACGTTCTCTTTCCGTCCGTCAAAGTATAATTTTTTTGATCTAAAGTTAAGCGTTTTCCGTTAAGTTTCATGGTGTCGATCTTGACTAAGCCTTCCACCGCGTTATGAAGTTCAACGAATACGCCAAAGTTTGTAACTCCGCTTATCACGCCCTCAAACTCTTCGCCAACGTGACCGCTCATATATAGCATTTTATAGTATTCGTCTATCGCGCGCTCAGCATCGATCGCAACTCTTTCGCGTTCAGACGACTGCTTTGCCGCCACGCTAACGAACTCCGCGTACTTTTCCATTTTAGAAAAGTTTCCGTTTAACGCGTCCTTGATTATTCTATGAATAGTAAGGTCTGGATATCTTCTAATAGGCGAAGTAAAGTGACAATAATGCTTAAGCGATAGTCCAAAATGCCCAACGTCGTTTTCACTATACTTTGCCTTTTGCATTGACCTTAGCATTACCCTATTAATAAGCGTATACGTAGGCTCTCCTTCGGCTTTTTTCAAAATAGACTGAAAGTCTTTTGGATAAACGCCCTCTTTATTCTTTCTAGCCGAAATTCCAAGCCCCGTTAAAAAGTCGTAAAAATCTTTAACCTTTTCTTCGGTGGGCTTTTCGTGCACGCGATAAATGAACGGGAGTTCTAAATAGAACATATATTCAGCAACCGTGACGTTTGCTAAAATCATAAATTCTTCTATGATTTTGTGCGCTTTATCTTTAGGCGCGATTTCAACTAAAACGTCTCCGTTTTTATCGACCGTTATTGCGCTCTCCTTCACGTCAAGGTCGATAGTGCCTTCTTTTTCACGCCTTTTAATTAGGATATCCGCAAGCTCGTCCATCGCTAAAACGCTATCAAAAATTTCGCCGTATTCACGTGCGAGTTTTTTATCTCCCGAAAGCATTTTTTCTACTTTATTATAGGTTAAACGGGCGTTACTGTTTATAACTGACGGAGTAATTTTATAGTCTATTACTTTACCCGTTTTATCCACGGTCATAACGCACGAAAGGGTTAGCCTATCCTCTCCCTCGACAAGTGAACAAATACCGTTGCAAAGTTTTTCGGGGAGCATGGGAATAACCTTTTCGGGAAAATATACGCTCGTTGCCCTACTAAACGCCTCTTTGTCGATTTCCTTGTTCCACTTTACGTAATGACTAACGTCTGCAATATGCACGTAAAGGCGGAAGTTTCCGTTTTCTAGCCTATCAATTGACACGGCGTCGTCAAAATCCCTAGCGTCCTCACCGTCGATCGTAAAGGTTAATTTTTTTCTATAATCTTCTCTATTTATTATATCTTTCTTAGTGACTGATTTACGTACTTTTTCACTTTCTTCTAAAACTATTTTAGGGAAAGTTTCGGGCAGTTTATAATTAAATAAAATGGATTTAATTTCAGCTTTTTTATCAAACTGTCTACCTAGAATTTTAGTAACGATACCCTCGGGATTTTGGCGGTGCGGATATGATAAAATTTTACATACCACTTTGTCCCCTGCCCTTGCTCTTAAGCCCTTACCGAACGGAACGAAAACGTTTACGGAAAATTTTTGATCGTCTGGATAAACTACTCCGCCACGGCGCGAAGTAAAATACGTGCCGACGATTTCAGTAGTGCCACGTTCTAATATCTTAAGCACCCTTGCCATAGTGCGCTCAGTTCCGCCCGAGATGATCTCTGCTAAAACTCTATCTTTATGGAGCGCCCCCTTTAAGTCGGAATGCGAAATAAAATAATCTTCAGTTTTTTCGGTTGGGATCAAAAACGCAAAGCCACGTTCGTTGCCTTGAATTATCCCCTCAATAAGTTCGTTTCTTGCCATATGTATTTTATTAATGATATATTCCTATCTTTGTTGATGAATATAATTGCTATATTTTTACGAGAAAAAACAAAGATAAAAAATAAAAATCGACGGTTAGAACAAACCGCCGATAAATCTCTTTTTATGAAAACGCGTTGATTTTTAGAGAGTGCCTAAAAGCGCAACGATAGCAAAAACTACGCACAAAACTGCAAAAATGATACCGCTAACAACGGTGAGTTTTTTCATTTTGTGTTCAAAAGTCTTGCCTTTATTTTTTTCTAAAAAGGTTTCGGTTTGTCCACCGAGAGCGCCAATACCAGACGAGTTTCCGGGTTGAAACATTACTACTAGAATTACGAAAATAGCGCAAACTGCCATAATCGCCAAGAGAATATATCTAATCCAGCCGTACCACGCCGTCCAGAAAGGACCGCTTGCCATAAGCATATTCATCATGTTTAACATGCCGTTCATAATTATCTCCTTAACCGCTTAATTGCAAACGGTTTTTTTACATTTCTTTACTTTTTTAGGCTTTTTCTCGCCTACTTGATACATTGTAGCATAAAAATAGCGCTTTTACAACTATTTTTAACAACTTTTTATTTTACAATCAAAGATTTACCCGTCATTTCTTCAGGAATAGCCACTCCCATCATGTCAAGGAAGGTGGGTGCAACGTCCGCCAAGATTCCGCCTTCGCTTAAAGAAACGTCCTTAAAGTCCTTTCCTACCACGATAAAGGGGACTTTATTAGTGGTGTGTGCAGTAAAGGGAGAGCCGTCTTCTTCAGCCATTTTATCGGCGTTACCGTGGTCGGCGGTAATAATAGCGTTTCCGCCCATAGATAAAATTTTATCTACTACTTTGCCAACGCAATCGTCAACCGTTTGAACTGCTTTAACCGCAGCGCAGAAATCGCCGGTATGTCCTACCATATCGCAGTTTGCGAAGTTTAAGATAACGACGTCGTATTTATTAGAAGAAAGCTTTTCAATCACCTTTTCGGTAACTTCGATAGCGCTCATTTCGGGCTTTAAGTCGTAGGTTGCAACCTTGGGCGACGCAATAAGTTCTCTATCTTCTAGATCGTTGGGTTTTTCAACACCACCGTTAAAGAAGAAGGTTACGTGCGCGTATTTTTCGGTTTCGGCAATACGGAGTTGAGTTTTGCCAATCTTTGCTAAATATTCGCCTAAAGTGTTGGTTAATACTTGGGGCTTAAACGCGATCTTAACGTTAGTAAAACTTGCGTCGTATCTAGTAAAGCATACGTAGTTGGGATTTAAGAAACCAGTCTTTCTTTCAAAGCCTTCGAATTGCTTTTCGGTCATTGCTCTAGTGATTTGACGAGCACGGTCGGGACGGAAGTTAAAGAAGATAACGCTATCCCCTTCTTCGATAAGTCCTACCATTTTGCCGTCTTTAACTACGTGAGCGGGAATAACGAATTCGTCGGTAACGCCGTTTTCATAAGAAGAACGAACGTATTTTTCGGCGTCTTCGGTAGTTTCTCCTTTGCCCATAGTCATCATGTCGTAAGCCTTTTCTACTCTATCCCAACGGTTATCTCTATCCATAACGTAATATCTTCCGCCAACGGATGCGATAGTACCGAAAGAGAGTTTATCCATTTCTTTCTTTAAGTCGGCGATAAAGTCCGCGCCACTCGTCGGAGAAACGTCTCTACCGTCTAAGAAACAGTGAACGAAAACGTCAGATAAACCTTGCTTTTTAGCAAGTTCAATAAGCGCGTAAAGGTGGGTTATGTGACTATGCACGCCACCATCCGATAAAAGACCGTAAAGGTGGAGTTTTTTACAGTTTTCTTTAGCGCTATTAATAGCGTCTAAAAATTCGGGGTTAGTAAAGAAGTCGCCGTCCGAAATAGACTTGGTAATTCTCGTTAATTCTTGATAAACGATTCTACCTGCGCCCATATTTAAGTGCCCAACTTCACTATTTCCCATTTGTCCGTCGGGAAGACCAACGTCCATACCGCTAGCGCCGATAAGAGTTGAAGGATATTCCTTCATAAGGCGTTTAACGTTCTTGCTATCCGCCTTGCAAATAGCGTTGCAAGGGATATCGGCGTTAATGCCGTAACCGTCCATAATGATAATACAATTAGGTTTAGAGTTCATATTCATTTCCTTTAAAAAAGACACAAAATTTATTGTGTCTTTTAATTTTTATTAGTTGTTTTTGTAGTTAACGATTGCAGCGAAGTCGGTTGCTTTAAGAGCAGCGCCACCGATTAAGCCACCGTCGATATTACGCATTGCCATAAGTTCTTTTGCGTTAGAGGGTTTCATGCTTCCGCCGTATTGAATACGGAGCGCTTTAGCAGCTTCTGCACCGTACATTTTTCTAATTAAACTTCTAATGTAACCGATAGTCTTGTTTGCGTCTTCCGCGGTTGCGGTTTTGCCCGTACCGATTGCCCAAACGGGTTCGTATGCGATTACAACGTTAGATAAATCTTCAACGCCCTTGAATCCTTCTACTACTTGTTTCTTAAGAACTTTTTTAGTTCTGTTCTTTTCTCTTTCAACTAAGGTTTCGCCAACGCAAACGATGGGCTTTAAGTCCTTAGCAAGAGCTTGTTTTAATCTCATATTAACGGTTTCGTCAGTTTCGCCGAAATATTGACGACGTTCACTGTGTCCGATAATAACGTATTCAACGCCGATTTCCTTTAACATGTCGGCAGAAATTTCACCGGTGAAAGCACCGCTATCAGCCCACGCAACGTTTTCCGCACCGAGCTTAATTTTGCTACCTTCAATTGCTTTTTTAGCAATCCATAAATCGGTGTAAGGTACGCAAATTACAACTTCAGGTTTTGATTTTGCAACTAAAGGCTTTAATTCGTTGATAAGCGCTTCAGCTTCAGCTGCAGTTTTGTTCATTTTCCAGTTTCCGGCAATAATGGGTTTTCTCATGTTAGTTTCCTCTCTTAAGTTTTTTTAGATTATTATTTGTTGTTAAGGCATTCAATGCCGGGGAGTTTCTTTCCTTCGAATAATTCGAGTGACGCACCGCCACCAGTTGAAATGTGAGTCATCTTGTCAGCGTATCCAAGTTGAGCAACTGCCGCAGCCGAGTCACCGCCACCGATAATGGTGGTAGCCGTGGTTTCTGCAAGCGCCTTAGCTACTGCAACGGTACCTTCAGCGAAAATGGGGTTTTCAAATACGCCCATAGGTCCGTTCCAAATAACCGTTTTAGCACTCTTAACTGCATCGGCGAACATTTCAGCCGTCTTAGGTCCGATATCTAAACCTTGCATGTCACAAGGAATATTCGTCACGTCGAAAATTGCGGTATCAACTACTGCGTCGATAGGATTCGGGAAATCTTTGGTTGCATTGCAGTCAACGGGAAGAAGTAATTTCTTGCCGAGATCTTCTGCTTTTTTCATCATGTCTAAGCAGTATCCAATTTGTTCGTCGTCAACGAGTGAAGTACCAACTTCGTATCCTTTAGCCTTTAAGAAGATGTATGCCATACCGCCACCGATGATGAGCGTGTCGCATTTTTCTAAAAGGTTAGAAATAACTTTTAATTTATCCGCAACCTTTGCACCGCCTAAGATAGCAACGAAAGGTCTAACGGGGTTTTCTAAAGCGTCTGCCATAACTGATAATTCTCTTTCGATTAAGAAACCGCAAACTGCAGTATCAACGAATCCATATTCGGCGATAGCAGCGGTGGTTGCGTGTGAACGGTGAGCCGTTCCGAACGCATCGTTAACGTAAATATCGCAGTATGACGCAAGTTTTTTGCAAAGTGCTTCGTCTCTCTTTTCTTCGCCTGCTTCGAAACGGGTGTTTTCTAATAAAACAACGTCTCCGTCCTTAAGAGCGGCAACAGCAGCGTCTGCAGAAGGTCCAACTAAGTCTTCAGCGAAAACTACTTCCTTGCCGAGTTTTTCAGAAAGTTTTTCGGCAACGGGTTTAAGCGTGAATTTTTGTTTATCCTTTTCAGCCTTCTTAAGATATTCAGCGGTAGCGGCAGCTTGTTCGCTTTCGGGAAGAGCTGCAACGGCTTTCTTTTCCTTTTTGGTTAAAGAGAAACCGGGCGTGAAAATATTGTGGGGTTTACCCATGTGAGAGCAAAGAATAACTTTAGCGCCGTTATCCACTAAATATTTAATGGTGGGAAGAGCGCCGTTAATACGGTTTTCGTCCGTAATAACTCCGTCTTTCATAGGCACGTTAAAGTCAACTCTGACTAAACATCTTTTACCTTTTACGTTTACGTCCTTAATGGATTTTTTGTTCATATAAACTGACCTCCGTTGGTTTATAAAAATTTACTGTTTTTAGTAAAATAAGTGTTTTTGAGCAATTTTCATAAAGATTTTTGCACAAAATTCTCTATTTTAACCATTATGGTTAATTATATAAATAAAACCGCCGTTTGTCAATCGTTTACGGCGGTTTTTAAGACTTTTAAGGTTATATTTAGCAATATTGCTTGATGCTTGAAGAAATGTTGGTGATATGGTCGCCAATTCTTTCTAGGTGAGATACCGTTTGGAGATATACCGATCCAACTTGTGCGGTACAAGCGCCCGCCTTAAGTCTATCAATATGGCGGTTTTCAAGGTCGGCAGAAACGTTATCGATTTGATCTTCAAGACCTTCTACTTCAGCTAAAAGGTCAACGTTTCTATCGTCAAACGCGGCAATGGACTTGTCGAATAGATCGTAAATCTTATCCGTGAGTTCTCTTAATTCTTCTTTAGCTGAATCCGAGAAACTCATAGATTCACTACTTAATTTCTCCGAATATTCAACTATATTTTCGGCATAGTCGCCAATTCTTTCGATATCGGATACTACCCTATAATACGTTCCGACTTTCTTGTCTTCCTTTTCGGTTAACGTAGAGCCGATAAGCTTAGTTAAAAACGCCGTGATCGCTTTATTTAAGTGGTTAAGCGTTTTTTCGTTCTTTTCAAAATCTGCTTTTACCGACGTATCTCCGTCGAGTAAAATCTTCATGGCGTTTTGAATATTGTCTTTTGCAAAACTCGCCATTTTAATAATTTCGTTTTTAGTGTTACTAACTGCAACCGCGGGGGTTGATAAGAAACGTTCGTCGATAAAGGTAAATTCGTAGTCGCTTTCTTCTTGAACTTTCTTCTCGGGCACGAGTTTTATTGCAAGTTTTACTACTAAAGGTGAAAGTGGCAACAAAATTAACGTGGTTAAAACGTTAAACATCGTGTGGAAGATTGCTATTTGTTGACCAACGTCCCCTGACATAGATGCAAAAAACGCCGTCACGTATTTGTTTAAAGCCCAAATGGGAGCAATGAATATTAAACAACCAAAGGTGTTAAATAATAAGTGAACTACTGCCGTTCGTTTTGCGTTTACGTGAGTACCGGCAGAAGATAAAATCGAAGTTACGCAAGTACCGATATTTGAACCTAGCGCCAAGAAAAGCGCGTTTTCAAAAGATAAAACGTTAATGCTTGCAAGGACTACCATTAAACTGGTGATAGTTGACGAACTATGTACTAACGCCGTTAAAATAATGCCGATTAAAACGAGAAGTAACGGGAAGTGTTCGCCTTGGAAAATGGCTTGAACCCAACCGTAAGGCACACCGTCGTTAAACATTATCGCTTTAGCATAGGTAGAAATGAATTCTAAACCTACGAATATTAAGCCGAGCCCCGCCAAAATATTACCTACGTTTTGAGCCTTGGGGTTTTTAACGAGCATTGCCATTAAAATACCGATACAGCCTATCATAGCGGCGATTGCACCAATATCTACTCCACCGCCAACACCCGATAAAGATACGATATGAGCGGTAACCGTAGTACCGATATTCGCACCCATTATAACGTGAGTTGCTTGCATCAATGTCATGAGCCCGATATTAACGAAACCGACTAGCATTACCGTCGTTGCGGTTGAACTCTGAATTATGCTCGTAACGGCAATACCTACGCCTACGCCTGCAAAGCGGTTAGTGGTAATCTTACCAAGGAGTTTTTTCATTCCTCCACCGGCGATCTGCTCTAGCGAACTGCCCATGATCTTCATACCGACCATCATTGCGGCAACGCCACCGAACATAAAGAATATATTCCAAACCATGTCCATAAATTTTTCTCTCTCCTTTGTTCTCCATAAATATTTTACTAAAAGTCGTGCCTATTCGTCAAATATTTTATAGCGATAATGAGATTTTTTAGTCTGGAATCTTTCCTTCGGTGGTAAGCCCCATATAGTCTAATTGACGAAGAGCTTCGTAAACGCCCACGCAAACGGAATTTGAGAGGTTAAGAGAACGCGTTTCACTTCTCATAGGAAGGCGCACGCATCTATCGTAATACTTTTCAAGTAAAGGTTCGGGAAGTCCTTTGGTTTCCTTGCCGAACACCAAAAAATCCCCGTCACTATAACTTACGTCCGAGTGAACGAACTTTGCCTTAGTAGAAAAAAACCAAAAATTCTTACCGTTATAGAACTTGTCCATAACCTCTTCGATGCTATCGTAATAAGAAATATCGAGATATTGCCAATAATCTAACCCCGCCCTTTTTAGATGCTTGTCCGAAACCTCGAAGCCAAGCGGGCGCACGAGATGAAGTTTCGCGCCCGTAACCGCGCACGTTCTTGCAACGTTTCCTGCGTTTTGCGGAATTTCGGGCTCAACTAAAACGATGTTTAACGCCATAATTCTTCTCCTTTAATATCCTGAACTAAATTCCCTATAAAGTCCCCTTCTTCTCGAACTTATAAGGTGATAATCTTTTTCTATTTTTAAGTTTGCATTGACTAAATCATTCGCGCTTGCCAAAGCGATATTTCCACGAATATCCGAAACCGCCGTATAATTTTTTGCGCACAACGCCATAGCGACTCCGTTTGCAAAAGATAACGCCCTTAACATAATTTGTGGCATAGACGAATCAATTTTTTTAAACAAACACACTATTAAATCGGCATCGCAAAGAGCCAAAACTCTTGCAGACTCTGGGAAAAATAAGTCCTCGGCGATTAAAATGCCGATTTTTCCCTTACTCGTATCGTAAACCCTAAAGTTTCCACCTGCAACGAACTCACTATCGTCCACGGCGTGCGCCATGTCGGTCACTCCTAATATCTTACCCTTATCGGCTATCACCGCCGAGTGACGGAATACCCCGTAAGTATCGGTATCGCAACCGCATATCACCACCGACGAGGTTTGAACGGAAAATTTCGCCACGTCTTGAAAATATTCGGTTTCTCCGCCGAGTTCTTTTTTATAGCTCACTAGCCCTAGTCCGTTAAACCCAAAGATAACGAGATCGCTTTTGGAAATATCTATAAGTCTATCTTGCCAAACTTTATTTAGACTTTCGCCCGAGCAAAAACTGATTTTCATCTTTTACCCCTAAATATAATCTATATCATTGTATTTAGAAGTCAAAGTTTTTGTTAAAGATTTTCGCTTAATATTTCTTTCATCTTTTGCACGTCTAACGTCGTTTGAAGGGCAAGTTTTATATCTTTTACACCCGTTTTACCCTTAAAGTAGTAGGGCACGAATTTTCTAAACTCAACCGCCGCCTTCTTCTCGCCGTAAAAGGCGATCATATCGTTAAAGTGATTAAGAACGAACTCTCTTAAGGTTAAAGCTGATTTTTCGCCTAAAAGTTCGCATATTAAAAAGGGATTAGCGACTGCACCACGCGCCAGCATAACGCCGTCCGCCCCCGTTCTATCCATCATGAGATCGGCGTCCTCTTTAGAAAAAATTCCACCGTTTGCAATCACGGGAATATTAACCGCCTTTTTTGCGTTATATATGGCGTTATAATCCACTTCTCCCGAGTAATAACTCTCCCTAACTCTACCGTGAATTGTCACGAGTTTTGCGCCCGCGCCTTCCGCCATTTTGGTAAACTCGGTTGCAATATCGTCCCCCTTAATTTGCCCCGTACGAATTTTAACGGTAATATTCTTTCGGCTTTTTACACATTCCGAAATGATTTTCTCTGCCTTTTTGATATCGGTTAAAAGTGCGCTCCCCTCTCCGTTTTTGAACACTTTAGGAACGGGACAACCCATATTTATATCGACAACGGAAAAAGGCGCTAAATATTCGCTCTCACACGCGCTTCGCATATAATATGCGTCCGAGCCGAAAATTTGCGCCGAAGTAAAATTAATATCGTCACCACTATGTAAAAGCTCTTTAGAGCCGTTCCCGCCGTACATAAGCCCTTTAGCGCTTACGAGTTCGGTAAATGCTAGACCTATCCCGAGAGCGATTTGACCGTGACGGAAAGCATAGTCGGTATATCCCGCCATGGGTGCTAAAAAGATATTATTTTTAACTTGCGTATTGCCTACTAATAGCGTTTTTACTTTCACGGTTGCTCCCTTTAAAAAATATCATAATTAAGTTTATCAAACATACGCAAAAATAGCAAGCGATTACAGCAATCCCACCGCCGTAAACGGATATCTTTGGCACAGACATAAGGGTAATTTCAGTCACCGTTTTAACGATTATCCCTATTCCCATACTTATAAGTGGTAAATAATACTTGTTCTTGCCGATTAAAACGGCGTTAGTCGTTTGAACTAAGGATAAAAGCAAAATGCAAGGGCTAGTTATTCTTAGAAGGCTAACTGACACCCTCTTTTCGACTTCCGAAAGATTTCTAAAAAGTATTGAAATTATTTGCGGAGCAAATAAGAGTGCTATTAAAAAACACGGGAAGGCTATCGCCGTGGTTAGGAGCATTCCGTCCTTTGCTTTATCGAGTTTTTCTCTTAAGGTTTTTACCGAAGATACGGATGGAATAGACACGGTAGATATTCCGTAGCACACCGCAACGGGCAATCCTATCACCGTATGCACCACCCCCGATAAAAGTCCGTATAAGGCGGTTGGATTTTGCTCGTGCAAAGATAAAACGTTTACTATAACTAGACTATCTATCACGTGCGAAAGAGGAATCATTATTCCGATTAAAGTTATGGGGAGCGTGACTTTTATAATTTCTTTAGCCCGCAAAACAAACAACTCTTTTTGGTAATAATTTTTTAATTTTTCCCCTTTATTTTGGCGTTTATATACCGCGTATAAATATATTAAGGCAATTAGTTCTGAAAGCGTTATAGCAAAGGTAGCGCCAGCTACCGCCATAGCCACGTTAAAACGCATTAGGTAGGCAAAAATAAGCCCGAGAAAGAGTTTTACCGATTGCTCGATAACTTGAGAAATTGCGGTGGGCGTCATGTTCATTTGCCCTTGGAAATATCCTCTAAAGCACGAAATAATCGCCACCAAAAATACTGATGGCGACAAGAAAACGTATCCCACACGCGCGTCTATATTGCCTTGCGCGCGTGAGAAGACACCCGATAATATTATCATTAAAACGGTGAAAACGCTCCCGAAAATCGACAAGATTTTTACTGCGACGCTCAAGTATTCTTTCGCTAGAGTTGCCCTATCCTTTTCGGCTTTGCCCGAAATTATCTTAGATAACGCGCTAGGCACGCCCGCGCCCGAGAAATCTAAAAGCAAGGTATAGAGCGGAAATATCATTTGATAAAGCCCTAAGCCGTATCCGCCGATTATCGCCGTCAAAAAAATTCTATACCCTGCACCTAAAATTTTAGATAAAAAAGCGCCTGCTCCTAGGGAGATTGCGCCTTTATAAGTTTTGCTAACGCCTTTCATATGTAAGGCGGTTATAAAAACTGTCTTGAGAGCATTAAAGCGCCCATTTCGGTAAGTCTTAGATCTGTGGAACTTAGTTCCGTGTGATCGTCGTTAAAAGTTACGACCGAGCCGTAACAATCCCCACCTGAAACGATGGGAACTATGATTTGACTGTCCGACAGTATTTGTCCGCCCATAGTTAGCGGAAGACTTTTTTGACCATCTTTTTTAGAAAGAACAACGCTCTTTCTCTTTTTGATGGTCTTTAAGAGTTCTTCTGAAATAAATTTACCCAAAAGGTCTTTATTTTTAGAACTTGAAACGTACACTACCGTATCGTTATCGGTAATAAGACAAGCTTTTTCGGTGAGTTTTTTTATACCGTCCCCCACCGTTTCTGTCATTTGCGAAATCATTGCCATAGGCGAGTGTTTCTTAAAGATAAGTTGATCCTTATCAGCGTAGATCTCTAACGGATCTCCTTCTCTAATTCTTAAGGTCTTTCTTATTTCTTTTGGTATAACCACGCGTCCTAATTCGTCTATTCTTCTAACGATTCCAACGTCTTGCATGTTTTTCCTCCGCTATAAGTATTATGATTAGGTTTCGTTTTTTTATTCAAATAAAACAACATAAATTTTTGAATTTACTTGCGATATTGGGGATAATATGTTATCATTTATTCACAACCTTTAGGAGAATACTTTAATGAAAAATTTCGTTGTATCGACCGATTCTACTTGCGATCTTTACGCGAGAGAAATCAAAGAAAAAGATATATACTTCGTTCCCTTGACCTACACTTTGATAGAAGGAGATAAAATTACCGAGTGTCTAGACGAATTTAAAAAATATTCTGAATACGTTGCCTACTACGATAAAATGCGTAACGGAGTCGACTCTAAAACGAGTATGCTCAACCTCTACTCGCACGTAGATCACTTTACCAAAATGGCAAAGGACGGGGTTAAAAAAGCAATTCACTTTACGATAAGTTACGGCTTAAGCCCAACTATCGACGTTGCGCATCAAGCACTTGAAATAGTGCGCGAAACGTACCCCGACTTTGAGTGCTTATGCGTTGAATGTAGCACCACCACCGTCGGTCAAGGCGCTATGGTTAATATTGCGGTAGATATGCGCGATAAAGGAAAGACCTTGCAAGAAACTTACGATTATATTCAATCGGTTAAACTCAATATGCAACACTTTATTATCGTGGACAGCTTAAAGCACTTGCAAAAAGGCGGAAGAATTTCGGCAACGAGCGCAACGGTTGGCACTATACTTAAAGTTAAACCCGTTTTAATTTTTAATAAGCAAGGAAAACTCCAAAAATACAAGCAGTCGTCAGGGCTTAAGCACACCGTATCGATGGTAGTAAAAGAATTTGAAAACTATACGCTAAATAAGGACTACCCTATCGTTTACGTTGCGCATACCGATAATCTTCCCATGGCGGAATATATGCAAAGTTTATTAAAAGAAAACTATAAGTTAAATGCCGAAATCCGCATTATAGGTCCGATCATAGGCACGCACTTAGGTCCTAACGCAGTGGCTTTAGCCTTTCTTTCTAACCAAGAAAGACCTATGTAATATATGCTCATGCGTATTAAAAATTAGTATGAATGTACATACGTCAATAAAACCAAAAAGAGTTCTACGTTTAATAGAACTCTTTTTTTGTTTATTCCTTGTTCGTTAAGGGACAACTCTTTTTTAGAAAAGGTTTATGATTGCCTTTTCTTTTTTCTTGTAGTCGTTATAAAGATCGTTATATTCGTCACTTAAAACGCTATACTCTTTATTTAATCCAACGAGTTTATCGGTTGCCGATTCTACACTTTTGTAAACGCCTATCGCAACGCCTGCAAAAATTGCACTACCTAACGTTGCCGTTTCGTTTTGCTTTAAGGTGACGAGTTTTTTATTCAAAACTTCGCTTTTAATCTCGCACCAAATCTTACTTTTAGCGCCACCGCCCATACTTCTTATCTCGGTAACGGGAACGTTAAGATAATCTACGTATTCTTTAATCATATAGGCGATAGATTCCATAATCGAACGAACGAAATGCGCCCTAGTTAAGCCTAGCGTTGCGCCGAAGAACACGCCTTTAGCGTTTGGATTGTTTTCGGGCATAACCGTTCCGCAAAGATGCGGAATACAAATAAGTCCGTCAGAGCCCTTGTTTACTTTGCTTGCAAGGTCGTCAAGATCTTTAAGGGAGAAATTTTCACAAAACTCCCTCTTATACCACTCTAAAACTGCGCCTGCGGTAGGTGCCCACATAAGCATACAGTAAACGCCTTTTTTAACGTAATAAACGGAAACTTTTAATCCCTCTTTATACGCGGGGATTTTGTCCGTTAACGCGCAAACGGCAAGTGCCGTGCCCGTAGTTTCGCTCATAAGTCCAGTCTTTACCACTCCCGCGCCAGTTATTCCTGCAATTTGGTCTAACGCGCTAGTACAAACGGCAATTCCCTCGTATTCACCAACTTTTTCTCCGCTTTCAAAAAGCACGGGGAGTTTACTTTGGTCGATATTTAGCCAGTCTAAAATTTCCTTTTCGTACTCTCCAGTTTTAACGTTTAATAATAGCGACGAAGAGTACAGCGATCTAGACGCCGAGAACTTTCCCGTTAATCTATATAAAATATAGTCTTCTAAAAGCAAGAACTTATCCGCTTTATTAAAGATTTCAGGCTCGTTTTCTTCAAGCCATTTAATCTTGGGCGCGGGATAGCCCGCAGGAATTTCGGCTTGGCCCGTAATATCGTAAATCTTTTTTAAGCCAAACTTATCGGTCATATCTTTCGCTTGCTTTTCGGCACGGTTGTCTAGCCAAATGATAGCGTTCATAAGGGGTTTTCCGTCCTTATCTAAAACGATAAGCGTTTCCCCTTGCGTATCTACTGCAAGCGCGTCTATTCTATAATTTTTTCTAATTTCGTTTACGGTAGAAATGAAAACGTTAAAAAATTCTTCCGCGTCAAACTCTATAAACTCACCTTTAGTTATAAGTTTATATTGAACGGATTTAGAATCTATTAAGTTGCCATCTTGGTCGAAAAGCGACGCTTTAAGTGCCGTCGTACCAAAATCTACGCCAAGTAAATTTTTCATAGTTTTCCTTTTATTTTAAAGTTGCTGCCATAACTGCTTTAATGGTGTGCATTCTGTTTTCCGCCTCGTCAAATACGATTGACGCATCGCTTTCAAACACTTCGTCGGTCACTTCCATAGCAGTGATACCGAATTTTTCGTAGATCTTTTTTCCGGTGTTAGTCTTTAGGTCGTGAAATGCGGGAAGACAGTGCATAAACTTACATTTTTTGCCCGCGTTTTCCATAACGGCGGTGTTAACTTGGTAAGGCATAAGATCCTTGATTCTTTCCGCCCAAACGGCCTCGGGCTCACCCATAGACACCCAAACGTCCGTATAAATAACGTCCGCGTCCTTGGTTGCACTCGTTACGTCCGAATTAAATTCTAACGTCGCACCCGTTTCATTTGCGATTTTTTGACAAGTTTTTATTAGTTCTTTATTCGGGAAATACTTTTCTGGAGCACACGCTACGAAATGCATACCCATTTTAGCGCATCCCACCATTAAAGAATTGCCCATATTATATCTTGCATCACCCATATAAACGAGTTTCTTGCCTTTAAGATCTCCAAAATACTCTCCGATAGTCATAAAGTCGGCAAGAATTTGAGTTGGGTGAAATTCGTTTGTTAAACCGTTCCAAACGGGAACTCCTGCGTATTTTGCAAGGTCTTCTACGATTTCTTGTCCAAAGCCACGATACTCTATTCCGTCGAACATTCTGCCAAGAACTCTAGCCGTATCCGCAATACTTTCCTTGTTTCCGATTTGCGAACCACTAGGATCTAAATACACCGGATGCATTCCGAGATCCGCCGCCGCGACTTCAAAACTACAACGGGTACGAGTGCTCGTCTTTTCAAAGATTAGCGCCACGTTTTTGCCCTTAAACTCGTCGTGCAAAACGCCGTTTCTTTTCTTGTTTTTATACTCTTTTGCAAGATCTATTAAATAGGAAATTTCCTCAGGGGTATAATCTAAAAGTTTAAGAAAACTTCTACCTTTTAAGTTCATATGTTATCTCCTAGTTTTTACAAACTTCTTTAATTACTTCAACCGCGCTATAAAGCACCTTTTTAGGTATATTTAAGGCGGGCAAAAGTCTAACTTTCGTTTTCGCGGTAAGGCATAAAATTCCTTTTTCCATAAGTGCCGAAACGATTTCTTTTGCCGGTTTTACCGTTTCGATACCGATCATAAGTCCCATACCCGTAACCGATAAAATTCCGTCGGCATCTTTTAGCGCGTTAAACACGTATTCGCTCTTTTCTCTTACTTCTTTTAAGAGTTGGTCGTCAAGTCTACTAACAACCGAAAGTGCGCCAGCAGCCGCCACGGGATTTCCGCCGTAGGTAGAGCCGTGATCGCCAAATCCTAATACGTTTTGAACTTTTTCGCCCATTAAGCACGCACCGATAGGAAGTCCACCGCCAAGACCTTTTGCGGTCGTTATAACGTCGGGATTAACGCCGTAGTTCATATATCCGTAAAGTTCGCCCGTTCTTCCATTGCCCGTTTGAACTTCGTCTATCATAAACACTATATCGTCTTGTTTGCAAAGTTTTTCAACGCCCAAAACGAAATCTTTATCTAGTGCGATAACGCCCCCTTCGCCTTGAACGACTTCCATTAAAATTCCCGCAACCTTATTTTCTTCTATTAAGGTTTTAACGCTATCTAAATCGTTAGCAGTAGCATACTTAAAGCCTTCGGTCAAAGGAAGAAAATGCTTATGAAAAACGTCTTGTCCGGTTGCCGAAAGAGTGGTTATCGTTCTGCCGTGAAAACTGTTTTTTAAGGTTATAATAGTGGAATATTCCGCACCTTTTTTATCTTGCGCGTATTTTCGAGCCACTTTAATCGCACACTCATTCGCTTCCGCGCCAGAGTTTGAAAAGAACACCTTCTTTAGTCCCGTCTTTTCGCAAAGCGTTTTAGCTAAAAGTGCACACGGCTCGGTATAATAAAGGTTTGAAGTATGTTGAACTTTATTAAGTTGAGCTTTAACGGCTTTTACCCATTTTTTATCCGATAAACCAAACGCCGTAACGCCTATTCCAGATCCTAAATCTACGTATTTTTTCTTGTCCGAAGAATAATAGATAGAGCCTTTTCCCTTTACGATTTCAACGGGAAAACGCGCGTAAGTGTTAGCAACGTATTCTTTATCAATGCTAGCGATACTCATATTAGTCACCTAAAACCATAGTGCCTGCGCCTTCGTCGGTAAGCGTTTCCATAAGGATTGAATGCGGAACGCGTCCGTCCATGATCGTAACGTTTTTAACGCCGTGTTCGATCGCGTGAATACAACACTTAATCTTGGGAATCATACCACCTTGAATAGTTCCGTCGCTGATAAGCTCTCTTGCTTCTGAAACGTGAATTTCGGAAATTAAGGTTGAAGGATCGTCTTTATCTTTTAAGAGTCCTGCAATATCGGTCATCATAATGAGCGTTTTTGCCTTGAGCGCACCCGCAATACGAGCCGCGGCAGTATCGCCGTTTATATTATAAGCGTTACCCTCTTGATCGCAACCGATAGTAGATATTACGGGGATATATCCTTTATTTAAAAGGTCTTCCACGCACTCTATATTAATCTTCGTAATGTCGCCAACGTATCCTAAACGCGGATCTCTCATTTTAGCCTCGATTAGTCTTCCGTCCATACCCGAAACGCCCATAGCCTTTCCGCCTTTCATTTCAAGGTAGTTAACGAGAGATTTGTTTACTTTGCCGGCTAAAACCATTTGAACGATATCAATAGTTTCTTTATCAGTAACCCTTAATCCGTCAACGAATTCGGATTTTTTGCCGAGTTTTTCCATAAGTTCGGTAATCTCAGGGCCACCGCCGTGAACTAGAACGACTTTAACGCCGATAAGCCATAAAAGAACGATATCTTCCATAACTTGTTCTTTTAAGTGTTCGTTAACCATGGCGTTGCCACCGTATTTAACGACTAAAACTTTACCGTTATAATTTTTTATATGCGGAAGCGCTTGAGTTAAAACTTCGGCGCGTTGCGCGTTAGAAAAATGTTTATCCATAATTTCTCCTTAAAATCTCTTAGGTACGATAATCCCCGTTAATCTTTACGTAATCGTAAGTTAAATCACAACCCCACGCCGTAGACTTTTGATCTCCGTCGTTTAGATTTACTTTTATCGTGATTTCCTTTTCTAAAAGGATCTCTTTTGCTTTTTCTTCAGAGAAGTCTACTCCGCTACCGTTTTTGCAAACGGGAATTTCTCCCTTGTTAGAACTAAACGCAACGTCGATTTTATTTACGTCTACATTTGCTCCGCTATAACCGATCGCACAAAGAACTCTACCCCAGTTAGCGTCTGCGCCAAACATTGCCGCCTTAAGTAAGCTTGAACAAATAACGCTCTTTGCAACCTTTTTAGCCGTGATTTCGTCTTTTGCGTTTACTACTTCACATTCTAAGAGTTTGGTTGCACCTTCGCCGTCCGATGCGATAGCTTTGCAAAGATGAACGTTTACGGTGTTAAGCGCTTTCATAAAGGTATCAAAATCTTCGCCGAAAGTATCGATAACGGGGTTTTCCGCCATGCCGTTAGCAAGAACGGTCACCATATCGTTAGTCGAAGTATCTCCGTCGATACTGATCATATTAAAGGTGTTTTGAATATCGCTCTTAAGTGCGTTTGAAAGCATTTGTGCCGAGATATTAACGTCGGTCGTAATAAAAACTAACATGGTCGCCATGTTGGGGTGGATCATACCACTACCCTTTGCGATACCACCTATTTTGCAAGTTTTTCCGCCCACGGTAAATTCAACCGCAACTTCCTTTTTAACTACGTCGGTAGTCATAATTGCCTCGGCAGCGTCTTCACCGCCCTTTTCATTTAATCCACTAGCGAGTTCACCAATATGCGAGGCGATAGGTTCGATGTCGAGCGGTTGACCGATTACGCCGGTCGACGCAACGATAACGTCGCCATCTAAAATATTTAATTCTTTAGCAACAAGTTCGCTCATTTTTTCGGCGATTTCTATGCCGTTTGCGTTGCAAGTGTTTGCGTTTCCACTATTGCAAATAATCGCTTGAGCCTTGCCGTTTGATATATGTTCTTTAGTAACTAAAAGTGGTGCGCCCTTAACTAGATTAGTGGTGTAAACTGCGGCTGCAACGCCTTGTTTTTCACTAAAAATAAGCGCTAAATCTTTTTTCGTACGGTTTTTTCTAATTCCGCAATGAACACCGTTTGCCTTAAAACCTTTCGCGGCACACACACCGCCTGAAATCAATTTCATAAGTTAATTACTCCTAAATGTTAAGTCCCGTCGTTTGATCTACGCCTAAAAGTACGTTCATATTTTGTATTGCCGCACCCGACGCGCCCTTTCCTAAATTATCAAATCTAGATACTAATAAAATTCTATCTTCGTTGCCGAAAACTGAAATTTCCATGCCGTCTTTTCCCGCAAAAGCGTTTGCAGATAAAAGTCCATTTTCGTCCGCACAGTCGTTAAACTTCACGATCTTGCCGTTATAGACGTTTTTATAAACTTCTTTGACGTCTTCAATCTTTCCTTTAAGTTGCGACCTAAATAGCGGAACGGTTACTTCCATGCCTTGTGGAAAGTCAGCCACTATCGGACAAAAAATGGGAAGAGTATCTAAACCGCAAATAGTCTTCATTTCAGGAAGGTGCTTATGCGTTTGAGAAAGACCGTATTGTCTTGGCGCGTCGAAAAGAGTAGGTCTATTTTGATCTTCGTATTCGGCGATCATCTTCTTTCCGCCACCCGTGTAACCCGTAAGAGAAAAACAAGTTAAATTTTCCTCTTTTTTTATTAATCCCTCTTTAACTAGCGGATAGATTAACGAGATAAAACCACTTGCGTGGCAACCGGGATTTGCAATGCGGTTTGAATTTTCGATTTTTTCCTTAAAACCCTCAAGTTCAGCAAATCCGTAAGCCCAACTAGGATTAGTTCTATGTGCAGTCGACGTGTCGATAACCTTAACGTGCGGGTTTTCAATTAAAGAAACCGCCTCGATCGCAGCTACGTCTGGAAGGCACAAAAATGCGATGTCCGCTTGGTTTAACGCCTCTTTTCTTGCGTTTATATCTTTTCTAAGTTCTTCGGGGAGAGTGATTAAGGATAAATCTTTTCTCTCTTTCAAGCGTTCAACGATTTTAAGACCAGTCGTGCCAACGCTCCCGTCGATAAAAATCTTATGCATTTAATTTTCCTCTTACGTATTCGATTTGGTTTTCAACCGACTTTGGAGAAGTTCCACCAACTGAAATACGCTTATTTACGCAAGTTTCAAGGTTGATTTCGCCGTAAAGATCGCTATCGAAAACGTCGCTATACGATTTATATTCTTCAATGGTTAAGGTTTCTAATACCTTACCGCTCTTTATGCAGTCACTAACGATTTGACCTGAAATTTTATAAGCCGATCTAAAGGGCATGCCCTTTTTAACGAGATAATCGGCAAGATCAGTCGCGTTGATAAAGCCCTTTTGTGCGGCTAAAAGCATGTTTTCCTTGAATACTTTCATGCCGTTAATCATAGGCGTATATACTTCTAAGCATACCTTAACGGTATCGATCGCGTCGAATACGCCTTCTTTATCTTCTTGCATATCCTTGTTGTAAGCAAGGGGTAAGCCTTTTAACGTGGTTAAAAGTCCTAAAAGATGACCGTATACCCTACCCGTCTTACCACGAACGAGTTCCGCCATGTCCGAATTTTTCTTTTGGGGCATAATAGAAGATCCCGTGGTAAATTCATCGGATAGTTCAACGAACTTAAATTCCCAACTAGACCAAAGAATAATTTCTTCTGATAAACGTGATAAGTGCATCATAAGGGTTGACGCGGAAGATAAGAAATCCAAGCAAAAATCTCTATTCGAAACGCCGTCGATACTATTTAACGAAATAGTCGAAAAACCTAATGCACTTGCTTCCATATACCTATCGGTGTCGTATGTCGTGCCCGCTAGCGCGCAACTACCGATAGGACTTTCGTCCGCTTGAGATAAAGTAAATTCAAATCTTTCTTTATCCCTTAGTAGCATCATAGCGTAAGCCATCAAGTGGTGTCCAAACGTTATGGGTTGGGCGCGTTGAAGATGGGTATATCCCGGCATAATGGTCGCTTTATGCTCTTCGGCTTTTAAGGTGATAGCGAAAATGAGTTCGGAAATTTTAGAAATAATAAATTCGCACTCTTTTTTAACGTACATTCTCATATCGAGAGCTACTTGATCGTTTCTACTTCTTGCCGTGTGAAGTTTTTTGCCCACGTCACCAAGTCTTTCAGTTAAAACTTGTTCAACGAACATATGAATATCTTCTGAGGAAAAGTCGATAGAAAGTTTGCCGTTTTCAAGATCGCCCAAAATAGAAGTTAAACCTTCGATGATCTTGTCGGCATCAGCCTTATCGATAATACCTTTTGCGCCAAGCATCATAGCGTGAGCCATGCTACCCGTGATATCTTCACGAAACATTCTACTATCGAATTTAATAGACGCGTTTAGTTCGTCCGCAATCTTTGCAGTTTCACCAGCCGTACGTCCCGTCCACATTTTTGCCATAATTTTCTCCGTTTTATAAAAATGAAAGTGTCCTGCACGGAAAAATCCGCGCAGGACGAAGTGCATATTACAAGCTTATTTATTGTTCTTAGCAACCTGAGCGGCAACCTTAATGGGAAGACCGAAGAGATTGATAAAGCCGTCTGCATCCTTCTGATTGTAATCGCTTTCGCCAAAGGTAGCGATTTCTTCGCTGTAAAGTGAATCTTTACTCCAAGCGCCGGCGTTGATCATATTGCCTTTGTAGAGTTTAAGTCTAACTTTACCGTTAACTTTTTCCTGCGTCTTATCAACGAAAGCCGCAAGCGCCTCACGAAGAGGAGTAAACCATTGTCCGTTATAAACGAGTTCGCCGTAAGTAATAGCGAGTTTTGCCTTTTCGTGCATGGTAATCTTATCTAAGCATAAGGTTTCCAAAACGCTGTGTGCTTTATATAAAATTGCGCCACCGGGAGTTTCATAAACGCCACGGCATTTCATACCAACAAGACGGTTTTCTACGATATCAAGAAGACCGATACCGTTTTCCCCACCGAGCTTGTTGAGCTTTAAGATGATTTCTTTAGCGCTCATTTTTTGTCCGTCAAGAGCAACGGGTGCGCCTTGAACGAAGTCGATTTCTACGTAGGTGGGCTTATCGGGAGCAGTAATGGGAGAAACGCCCATTTCTAAGAATCCTTCCTTTTCGTAAGTGGGTTCGTTGCCCGTATCTTCTAAGTCCAAGCCTTCGTGTGATAAGTGCCAAAGGTTCTTATCTTTTGAATAGTTGGTTTCTCTATTGATTTTTAAGGGTACATTATGCGCTTCGGCATAATCGATTTCTTCTTCACGAGATTTAATGTCCCATTCTCTCCAAGGAGCAATGATCTTCATATCGGGAACGAAGTGCTTAAAGGTAAGTTCAAAACGAACTTGGTCGTTACCCTTACCGGTACAACTGTGTGCAATAGCATCCGCGCCTTCTTTGATAGCGATGTCAGCAAGCGCCTTAGCAATACAAGGACGAGCGTGGCTAGTGCCGAGTAAATATTCTTCGTAAATAGCGCCTGCCTTTACGCAAGGAATAATGTAGTTATCAACGTAATCGTCGGTAAGATCTAAAACGTAGCACTTTGACGCACCGGTCTTAATAGCCTTTTCTTCTAAGCCTTCAAGCTCGTCTGCTTGACCAACGTTAGCGGCAACTGCAATAACTTCGCAGTTGTTATAATTTTCTTTGAGCCAAGGGATAATGATAGAAGTATCAAGACCACCTGAGTATGCTAAAACAACCTTTTTAATATCTTGCTTTTCCATGAGTTTAACTCCTAATCGTTTTTTTCAGTTGCTATTATATACTCCCAAAAAACGGTTGTCAACGAAATAACGCCCCTTTTTATAAAATTTTATGAATATTTTTATGAATTATTTACTATTTTGTGAATTGTTTTTGGTTTTATTCATTAATACTGCATAATCATATGATTTTATTCATTATTTATGCAAAAACTTTTTTCTAAACATTATATACGCATGCGAGAGAGAGAACAAGGTAAAAGAAAAAAACGGGAGAACTCTCTCCCGTTTTTAATTAGTCGTTTTATTTGTCAAACGTTTTTTTAAACGAGCCTATAAAAGACAAGGCTCGTGAAGAATTTTGGACGAGCAAGTAAATAAGTGTGTATAAACAAGGGCTACAAGGCTCGCTTGACATAACGGATGAGATTGAACTTGCCGTTCATCGAAGTCGTTTTGTCTAAGCAGTAAACGATGCCACGCGCCGTTTATATACTCTTGTGTAATAAAGGATTAGAAACAAGTTAGGCAAGGCTCGCGAAGCGTTTTGGATGAGATAAGACTTGCTGTCTATCGAAGTCAAAACGCCAAGCAGAAACGAAGCATAACGAAGTTTATAAGCCATTATTTTACTGAGCGACGATACTTTTCTGCCTCCCAGTTGTTGATAAAATATACTTCTTTCTCGTTCATCTTAGAAACGGTGAGATTTGCATTTTTAACGGCGGTTACAACGAAGAGATATGCGGCGAGCGTTTCTTCTAAAGTGGTTGCTTGCTTAATATCGGTGTTGTAATATACTTCGCCGTCTTTTACTACTAACGTTTCGGGCGAGTGCGCTAAAATGTTATTTAAGTATACTAATTGATCGGGATAAAGGGGCGTTTCGTCTAAAAGTGCTTTATCTAAAACGTTAGATTTAACGAAGTTCTTAACTAAAGCGGTGTTTGACTTAAAGCCAGTTTCGGTTGCAACGAGTTCTACTTTTCTAAAGTTGTCTTCTAAGTTAAAGTAGTTTCTAATAGTTTCGTTAACGTCGGTATTAACGGCTTTTACCCTATCGATATAGTCGCCAGTTACTACTAAGCCGTGATTTTTCATGAAAATTACTTCGGGATATTTGCCCGTTTTTGCAATATAATCTTCGATCTTATTCTTCATAGCGAGAGTAAGTTCAAAGCCAGGGTTAATATACGGCAAGAAAATAAAACCAAAATCTTTTTCCGCAAATAATTTTTCAGCTAAAGCTTCGCCTTCTTGACTGCAAGTGATAATGTTTGCATATACCGAGTGGGTGTGAATAACGTATTTTTTTAAGATTGCGTGGAAACCTACTTCAACACTCGGTCTTAACGTTTGCATATTTGCAAGCGGAATAACCGAAGTTTTAGATACTTCTGCGCTTTCTTTTTCGTAGTCTTTTTCTACTGATAAATCAACGTTTTCGTAGTAATCTTTAATCTTTTTCTTATCAACTGCTACGAACGCCGTCGTTTCGTCGATATCAACGAGTCTATAACCCGACGCCTTAATAAGCATAGCGCCGTTATCGTTGTTTTTTACAGAGGTGTTTCCGCCCCCGCCTTGAGTATAGTCGGCACGATTGCCGGCGTATTGTGAAATATCAATCAAATCTTTAATGGTTTGTTTCATCTTTTTTCCTCGTAAATCTATTATTATTCTTCAAGGTTGAACGCCTTGTTAATATCGTGAACTTCTTTATCTGAAATCATAACGATATCGCCTATCATCTTTGCGTGGATTATGGTGTTTGCCGTAAATTCTGCAACTTCTAATCTATCAAACGCGTTGATGAGTGAATGTCCCGTACTAATTACCGAGTCGTTTTCAACTAATACTACGGGTGATTTTTGGCTTATCATGTCCGAAATTTTTTCAGGGTTAAGAATATTCGTGCCGAACGGAACTCTTCCGATATCGCGCATTGCAATATACGATTCAGGAATAGTTCTACTATCGATCGGGGTATGCGTTGCGCCAAACGCCATCAAGTGTTTGGGGTGCGCAACGGTTATGGCGTTGATTTCGGGGTGCTTATCGTAGATAAGTTTGTGGAGCGCTACCGAACGAGAAGGACGTTTGCCCGCTTCTCTCCAGTTGTGCTCGATTCTAACTATATCTTCGGGCTCGATATACTTTCTATCAACGCCGTAAGGAGTAATAAGGAAAGAATCTTCGTCAAGTCTAACCGAGAAAGTTCCTTGCGTACTCGTAAATAAGCCTTGATCGTAAGATCTATGGATTAGCGCACACATTTCCTTGCGAAGTCTTCTTTCTTCCGAACTATAAGTCGTGGGAATAAACTCGCCAAGTTGAGTGAGCCCCTTTCTATTGTTGATTTCAAGTTGTTCTTGAGTTAAGGGTTCGGCCTTACCTAAAATAGACGCCGTGATATTGATCGATGCGGCAAAGTTTAAGGTTTCAAAACGCTTGAACGCTTCAAATAAGTTATCGGCACAAGTGATAACGCCGTGGTTTTCCATAATAACAACGTTAATGCCTTTCTTGATTTCGGTAACGATTCTCTTTGCTAACGCATCAGAGCCCGGAACTTCGTATTTAGCGATACCAACTCTTCCGCAAACTTGTTGGGGAGTAGGAATAATATTGATCTCGGGAATTTCTCTAATTAAGCTATAGCTTACTAGTGCCGGCGGGTGCGCGTGGAGCACAGCCGAAACGTCCGAACGGGTTTCGTATACTAGTTTATGGAAAGGAAGTTCAACCGACGGTTTATGCTTACCGATTACCGTGCCGTCAGGTAAAACTTTACAAATATCCGAAGGAGTTAAAGAACCCTTGTCGATTCCCGACGGCGTGATCCAAATATTTCCTTCGCTATCGAGAATAGAAAGGTTTCCGCCCGACGTGGTGGTAAGTCCTTTCTGGTATACTCTATTGATGAGTAAAACGATTTGTTCTGCAGGGTGCATTAAGTTAAAATTCATATTTTTACTCCTTATTGGTTTTAGTTAAATCGTTAGGTAAAATCTACCTAAAATTACATTTGTTGTCCACCGGTAACGTTGATTGCTTGACCGGTCATGTATCCCGAATAATCAGATGCTAAGAATACCATAACGTCTTCGATATCCTTGTATTCGCAGGAACGTTTCATGGGAACTTGGTTGATATATTTTGCTCTTACTTCTTCTTCGGTGATACCTTGGTTTGCAGCGTATTGTTTGAATAAGCTGTTTACCCAAAGCGGAGAGTTAAGTAAGTTACCGGGGCAAATGCAGTTTACTCTAACGCCTGCTTCAGCAAATTCAAGTGCTAAGCTTTGGGTTAAACCAACGCCACCGAACTTACTTGCTGCATATGCGCCGTTCTTAAAGCTACCCTTTCTACCTGATTTAGAGTTGATTTGAATAATGCTACCGCTCTTTGCTTCTAACATGTAGGGAGCGAAAGCTTTAACGGTGTTAAAGTATCCGTTTAAGTTGATGTTGGTTACTAAGCCGAACGCTTCGGGTGAAAGATTGAAGATGTCGCCACTCTTAACGATTGCCGCGTTGCAAATAAGAACGTCTACCTTGCCCCATTTTTCGATAACTGCTTTAGCAGCTGCTTCTAATTGATCGTATTTGGTAACGTCTACTGCAAGAGCGATTGCGTCGCTTAATTTTGACGCTACTGCTTGTGCACCGTCGTAGTTGATGTCGCATACTGCAACTTTACAACCTTCTGCGTCTAAACGAAGAGCGAGTGCCTCGCCTAAACCTTGGCTTGCGCCGGTTACTACTGCTACCTTACCTTTTAAGTTAATTTGACTCATTTTTATATCTCCTTAATTGTTTTTTCCTTTATTATTTTGCCTTAAACGGTTTGTCTGCCGATTTGGGCATATTTTTTAACTCTATCTTTTAGATCGGGGGTTTCTTCCATAGTCTTAGAAGAGAACATTCCTTCTTCTATTCCCTTTTCGCTTGAAATAGCCTCGTGACCGATAAGCGCCCAGGTTGCTTCGATTAAGTGCGCGTATTCGGGAAGAGCGAGCGCTGCGCAAGCAAACTTTTGACGAGAAGAGTTGATGTCTTCACCACTAATTTCAAAAAGGTCGTTTTCCTTGCAAAGCTTGCCCAAACGAACGAGTTGTTCGGGGGTGTTTCTAGTGGGCATATACGCAACGGCTTTAATGCCGATCGCCTTGATTTCTTTTATAAGTTCAGGAAGGAAATCGTCTTCGAACTTTTGTGCTTTTTTATCGCCGGTTACAGAGTTTCCAACGTCGCCAAGATAAGCGTATGCAGGGATTGCACCAAACTCTAACGCCTTTTTAACGAAATCTTCAGCGTAGGGCATTTCTTCGTCCGCATCGATATAGAAGAACGCAGTGTCCGCCTTAAGTACGCCAAGTAAATCGTATAAGAAGTGTTCGTTTTCGTTATCTAAAAGGAAACCCTTAATTTTATCGCTGACGCCAAGTTTTAAGTCGTTTTCTAAGAAGGAAATTAAAGCGTCCGTTCTTCCAAACTTTTTATCGAGTTTAACGGCAAGTGCGTATAAAAGGTGACGTTCGGTTACGCTACCGCCTTCTTTTGCTTCGGATAACGGTTTAACGTCCTTTTCAAAATCGAGTTCAATGCCGAACTTACCAAACTTGCCGGTAATGAGTTCGCACATTTTAGCGTCCCTAAGATATCTCTTTTGACGGAAAGATTCTAAATAGTCGTTGAACGCTTTAACGTTTTGTGCAGGAATACCGTGTGCCGCCATATAAATGCAGTTTTCTTGGTCGGGGTGGTTGATTTTACCAAATCCCCTATCGAATTTAGCACGAACTTCCACACCGCAAGTAGAGCCGATACCGAGCATTTCGCACGCTTTTTTGAATTCTACTACGCCCGATAAACTATCGTGGTCCATAATACCAGCGCTAGTAAGACCTGAAAGGTAAGCCATATAAGCCGCCTTGGTCGGTGAATAAGGTGAGAACGAATAAATGGTATGAATATGGTTATTCGCGTCGTTATCACGGCGAACGGGTTTTTCAGTTTCGTTTGCTAAAATTTCTTTTAGCGCCGAAAGTCTTTCTTCAGCCGTGGGAGCATTGAGTTTTTCAAATAATTTCTTGTCCATAACAAGACTCCTTTTTTATCATATGATTCCTTAAAATTATAACTCAATTTATTTTGATCGTCAAGCCTTTACAAAGGAATAATAATATTAAATATTATTAAGCGCACGAAAAAAGGATGAAATCTCTTTCATCCTTGATTTTTTATTTTCTAACTGCTCCGTTGCCACGAACTAAATATTTGGTAGTCACTAGCGCCGATAGCCCCATAGGACCGCGCGCGTGGAGCTTTTGAGTGCTTATTCCTATCTCTGCGCCAAGCCCAAACACGAATCCGTCGGTAAATCTCGTAGACGCGTTTACGTATACGGACGACGAATCTATCGCTTTTAAGAATTTATCGGCGTTTTCTTGATTTTCGGTTAAAATACTTTCCGAATGACGAGTTGAATGTTCGTTAATATGCTCTATCGCTTGGTCGATACTATCTACCGTTTTAACCGAGATAATTGCCCCGCCGTATTCAGTATAGAAATCTTCACTAGTCGCGCTCTTTAAGAAGGGATAATCTTTAATTACATCAATAGCTCTTTCGTCCGCTCTAATCTCAACGCTTCTTTCAAGTAATTTTTTAGCAATTATCGGCAAAGCCTTAGAAAGAACCTTGCTATGAATTACGAGTGATTCGCAAGCGTTACACACGCTATAACGTTGGGTTTTAGCATTGAAAACGATATCGCCGACTTTATCTAAATTTGCCGTTTCGTCAACGAAAATATGGCAATTTCCCGTGCCCGTTTCTATAATAGGAATAGTTGAATTTTCCACCGCCGCCTTGATTAGCGACGCTCCGCCCCTAGGTATTAAAAGATCGACGTAGTCGTTCATTTTCATAAATCTAGCCGTCGTTTCTCTAGACGTGTCTTCAATAACCGTAACGGCGTTTTGGTCGATTCCGCACTCAATTAAAGCACTTTTAATAACCTTTACGATAGCCACGTTCGAGCGAAGTGAATCGCTACCGCCCTTTAAGATTACCGCGTTAGACGTCTTAAAACAAAGCGCAAAAGCGTCCGCCGTAACGTTAGGGCGAGATTCGTAAATTATGCCGATAACGCCAAACGGAACGGTCTTTTTTTCGATAGAAATTCCTTGCTCGATATTTTCATAAGAATATACCGTTTGATTAAGAGGAGAAGGCAATTCGGCAACTTGTTCAATGCCGTCCGCCATACCTAAAATAACTTTATCGGTTAAACTTAGTCTATCGATAAAAGCGTCCCCTAACCCCTTTTCTTTTGCCGAAAGAATATCAAAAGCGTTTTCGCTCTTTAGAAATTCTATATTTTCACGAAGTTTTTTCGCCGTTAAAATAAGCGCGGAGTTTTTTTGTTCTTCGCTTAAGGTATTAAGTTTAGCCGCCGCCTTTTTTGCGTCTTTACAAGTCGAAATCAAATCGAACATATCTTCACCTTTATATTTAGGATTTATTTACTTTGAAATGGTAAAAGAATTTTAGTCTTAATCTCCTAATAAACTTTCTTTTAAACCATTTTTTAACCTTTTTTATATACTTTTCATCGTCGCAAGAGATATATTTTTCGCCCACGTAAAAGCCCTTCATCACGCCGAAAACTTGATCTTCAGTTGCCTTTTCGGTGTTAAATTGGCTATCGCCGATCATCATATAGCCGTCAGGGAGAACTTCTATCACTCTATGCAAAACGTAAGCGCCGTTGTCCCTAATAAAAAATCCAACGTCGTATTTATTTAGACGGGCGGTTTTCTTTTCGATTATAACCGATTGCCCTTTATTCTTAAGGGTTGGCCACATGCTGTTGCCACCGGGAACGAACGCTATAACGCCCTTTTTTTCGAGCTCTAATTTATAATCGGAAACGCCGACGTTTTTTTCATTATTTATATCGTTCATAAAAAATGCCCCACACCCCTCCATTATACTTTTTTAAAGTATAACAAACCAAAAAGCATTTGTCAACGATTATGAATTTTTACCATTAAAAAACGCCCACTCAAAAAAGAGTAGGCGTTTTTTTAACACGTTTTAATAGACTAAAAAGCGAGCGTGGTGTAGTAAGCAAGGTTAACTTGACGGTTATCAAGTCTGCCGTATTGTACTACGATTTTTTGACTGCTTGAAAGTTTCATAGCGTATTGAGTTTCTAAGGGAACTACGTATCCGCACATATGTTCTACGTTGTTCATTCTAAAGCACTTAACCGTTTGGGGTTCTACTTCCCAAGTAATGTTATCATAGCATTCCTTGTCCGAAAAATAGAGTTTAACCTTAATTACGGCTTTTTTGTTGCTGTCGTTAACGATAACAACCGATTCGTGTCCTTTAAGAACGCCTTCGCCCTCGGGGGGAAGTTCGCAGTCGGGAATTACCCAATATTTTTTACCAACTACCATAATCGTTTCCTCCGATATTAGAATCCGAGTTCGATTAAGCCGTGCTTTTCAAGATAATCGGTGTAAGATTCTACGCCGTTTTCTTTAATTGCAATACCCTTTTCCCAACGGCAACCAAAGGTTGAGCCTGAAATAAAGGTGTCAACTTGGAAAGTCATGTTCTTCTTTAATTCGTATTGAGAAGAAGTTTCCATCCAAGGAGCTTCAACTTCGATCATACCAGTACCGTGGCAAGGTCCGTAAACGTAGTTCTTTTCGTAACCTGCATCCTTAAACATTTGTAAGAACTTTTTGGGAACGATATCCGCTTTCATTCCAGCCTTTAAGTTTTCGGTGGTCCAGTTATGCATCTTTAAGCAGAATTCAACGAGTTCTTTCTTTTCGCCTTCGGCTTTACCCATGAATACGGGAAGACCGATTGCAGGTGAATAACCGTCGATTTTAGCAGAAAGGTTTAATTGAACGATATCATTCTTGCCGATTTGCTTATAGGTTGAACGGCTGATTGCGTGACGGGTTGAAGATTCACTAAATACGTACATGGGAAGACCTTCGTATTCAGCGCCGTTTTCATAAATAACTTTTTGAGCGATACCAACCATTTGAAGTTCGGTAACACCAGGCTTTAACGCCTTAACAACTTCGTCGGTAGCGATTTCAACGATTCTGAAACCTTCTCTGATACAAGCAAGTTCGTTTTCACTCTTGATTGAACGGAGTTCAACCATGATGTCTGAACATACTGAAATTTCAGCCTTGGGGAAAGTGTCTTTTAAGCCTTCCATAATGGGAAGAGTACATTCAACGTAGCTACCTAAACCGATCTTAAGGTTTTCGCCGGTTGCGCCAACGTAATCAAAAGCCATTTTGAAGGTATCGGGAACGAGTTCGGGATATGCAGGGTCAGCAGATTCACGGAATTCTTTTAATACCATAACCTTGTCGATCTTACCGAAGTCTTTAGCGAAGATCGCAGATTCAGGTCCTACTAATAAAACTGCTTTTCCGCTAGCACCGATAAGAACGCCGGCTCTTTCGAATAACGGCCAGAAGCCTGAAAAATATCTTGCGTTTGCGTAGTCGCTTTCGGTAGAAACAACGAGCATTGCGTCAAGACCTTTAGCGGCAACGAGTTTAGCTGCCTTTTGAATTCTTTCCTGATATTCGTAATCGGGGATACAAATTCTTTGCATAATAAAATCTCCTTAAAAAAATTTATTTTTTTATATTATACTACTTTTATACCTCACTTGTCTTTATCAAATCGTCAATATTTTTTGCACAAATGTAAATATATTTATTGACAACATAAACAAATGCAATTATAATAAAAATATGAATTTTATAACGAGAAAACTTTCTAGCGCAGTCACCGTTACGGGTATAGTAAACGTGCACTTTTTTGAATTTCCAAGTCACTACTATACCACCCCTGATAAACATCCCTTTTACGAACTAGTTTACGTGTCGAGCGGAACGCTTATCATAAATAGCGAAAACTACGTTGGAAACCTAGAAAAAAACCAAATGATCATTCACGACTCGGGCGAAAGCCACGCACTATATTGCGTTAAAGGGCAAAAGCCCACCGTGGTTATCATCGGCTTTGCGTGCGACGGAGAACTTGGAAAATTAACCGATACTCCTTTCCTTTTAGGCGACACCGAGTCAAAAAAACTTGCCGAAATTATTAAGGAAGGACGTAACGTTTTTGCTCCGCCTTACGATCAACCCGTTTACGAGATGAAACTCAAAAAAAATCCCCCGTTCGGCGCAGAACAAATGCTTAAAATCACGCTTGAAAACTTTTTGATAAATTTGATTAGAAAGAGCGAGAACGACGTGGAGGTTGAATCTAATCATGCGCAAAAGGTTGACGTTGGGGAGATTATAAGATACGTCGAAGATAACTATCTAGAAAAGATTACTATCGACGAATTATGCTTTATTTTTAAGACCAACCGATCCACCTTATGTAAAGAGTTTAAGACGGCGACAAAAAGCACTATAACCGAGTATATCAACGACAAGAAACTTCGCATTGCGAAAAAGAAAATCTCATCAACCGATAAGACCTTTACCGAGATCGCCGAAGAACTTAACTTTGAGAGCATACATTACTTTACTAGGTTTTTTAAAAAACTTTCTGGGCTATCCCCAAAAGAATACCGAAAAAAGGAAAAATCAAAAAAATAACTCATCAAAAAAGCGAGAGAAACTCTCTCGCTTTTTATTTTTTATTTAACTTGCCCAGTTGGCGTTCGGAGCAGTTCTATTATCCTTAAACCACTGACTATCTTTTAATAGAAAATCCACGTCGCATCTAACGTTTACACCCGTACTATCCGACACCACCACTACGTTTCCGTTAAACGCCGTGAAGTCCTCGCCGTTAGTATAGAGTTCGTTTGCCATAGTGGTAACGTAGACGTTAGTGGTCCACTTTCCAACGCTATTTATAAAGTCTTGTCTTGGGAAATCGTGCTTATCGCCTATTGCGCAAGTAACAACGCAAATTTTAGGTTTGATGACGTCTATTAAAACGGGATTAGAAGAAGTTGCCGAGCCGTGATGCCCTGCCTTATAAAGTTCCACTTGAGATAAATCGTTATATTGCACGAGATATTCTTCGCCCTTTTTCTCTAAATCGCCCGTAAACAAGAACTTTTTAGTTCCGTGGTGGAACTGCACGCACACCGAATAATCGTTTTCTTCCGTGCCCGAAGTGTCGCGCGCGTGATCGTAATAATAGTTATATAAAATTTCCATTTTAACGGCGTTTTCGCTATCCAAAACGTATTCTCGTTTAGCGCCGTTTTGGTTGTTATAGCACTCTAACGCAGTATAATGCGTTGCGCCGTCGGTCTCTATCTCTTTATCCCTATTTTTTACGTAGTTGCCGTAAAGAGAAGTCGCCCCACCCGCCGTGGTAAGTTTTTTACTCGTAAGCGGAAAATCGATAATCGTTTCGCATTTATAATAATCGAAAATATTGCCGTTATTATTTGCAAAACCTGCGATGTGGTCTTTGTCGCCGTGCGTGGCTATAACGTATTCGAGAGTGCCGTCGGTAACGTAGTCGTCAAGATAGTCCTTTATGGTAGAAACGCTATTAAAATCGCTACCTGCGTCTATTAAAATATCGTTATCTCCCGCCTTAACGTAAACGCTATCGCCCGAAGATCCGTTGCCGAGCATCATAAAGTGAAAACTTATAGCGCCCGTGACGGGAGCACCGTTTCCTTTATCCTTGAGAAATCTATCGTAATAAAAATATCCTGCAACGACTGCGATTATTAAAATTATCGCTAGCGCTAATGCTATTTTAGGATATTTTTTAGCGACTTTTTTTGCTGCTCTTTTTGCGCTTTTACTAGCCATATTTCCTCCTAATAAAAAGGGCGCAAGCTTATAACTTACGCCGAAAAATTAAAGTAACGTAGAACGGAGTTCTTGTTCTGATTTAGGCGATAAATACTTAATCGGAATATCAAACACGGTAACAACCCCCGTTTTTCCTTCTTTTGCAAGTCGTGCAACCGCTCTGCCATACGCCACTAAAACGCTACCTGTAAATTCGGGATTAGAGTCTAGTTTTAAAGAAAGCTCTAAAACGTGGCCGTTTTCTTTAGTGGTGTTGCCCGTGCGGAAAACGAATCCGCCGTGAGAAAGTCTTTGTTGCATATTTTTAACTTCTTCGTCCGAAACGAAGTTTACAACCGTGTCGTAATCGGCAAAATAGTTGGGCATAGATTTAATCTCTTTTTCAATGCGATCTTTATCCGCACCCTCTTCTACTGCCACGAAACACTCTCTTAAATGCTTTTCACGAGTGGTAAGATCGGGATTTATTCCGCTTCTAACCTTATCGAGAGCGTCTTCTTTAGGGATAGTATATTGAATAGCGTTTTTAACCCCGTCTATTCTACGAAGCGCGTCACTATGTCCTTGCGAAACGCCCTTGCCCCAAAAAGTATAGTCGTTTCCGTCTGGCAAAACTGCCCCAAAAAGCATTCTCGCAATAGAAAATAAACCCGGATCCCAACCGATACTGATCGCGCCAAGCGTGCCGTTTTCTTTTGCAATCTTATCTAATTTTTCGTAATATTCGGGGATTTTTGCGTGCGTGTCGAAAGAATCCACCGTGTTAAAATCTTTTAATAAGTCGGGGGTGTTCTTAGGCAGGTCAGTCGCGCTACCACCGCAAAGGAGTAAAACGTCGATCTTTCCTTTAAAATCCTTTAGATCGTTTATCGAGTACACTTTTGCGTCAACCGCAGGCTTTACACTTTCGGGATCACGACGGGTAAAAATGCCGACTAAATTCATGTCCTTTGCCATATCCACGGCAAGGCAAACGCCTCTTCCTAAGTTTCCGTATCCAACAATACCAACGTTAATCATTTATATCACCTAGAATTTTATTTGTACTTTTATTTTATATCGCAAGACCAAAAAAACAAAACGTTTTGACAAAAGTTTTATTTATACCGTCCATTATTCGGCGTTATTTTATCAAAAGTTTTCTCTCTATTTCGCCAAATTGCTCTTTTTTAAGCCACTTTTTCTTTATATTTTCATTATATAATGAAAGTCTATATTAAGTCAATAATAAGGAGAAAAGTTTTGAAAATTAAAAGGCGTTCTTTAGATTATCTTTCGGTATTAAAATATTCGTTCATATTCTTAATTTTCGTCGTTTTTAACTCGCTTGAAAAGGACGTTTTACCCTACTCTACCGCACCCTTTATCGCCTTACTTGCGCAAAATGCGTCCGTTATCGTCACTCCTATTTTATTCCTATCTTCATTTTTGGTCACGGGCGCAGTAGGACTACTATTAAGCGCGTCAATCGTGGCACTCGTCTATATAATTATAACGGTTTTATATAGGCGATTTAGCACTAAAATAAACGCTAGTTTTCTTCTATATTCGATCGTATCTCTTTCGGGATTTATCGCGCTTGGAAACACCGACCACCAAATCGACCTTTACCACCGACTAATAGTAAGTGGCTCGATCGTCGTCTTATCTTTCGTTTGCTATTACGGAATAAAAGCCGTTAACGATAAAGGCTTAAAATTTAAGCTCGGGCTTGACGAACTTTCCTGTCTACTTATTCTAACTATCGCGTTTGGGCTTGGAGTAAGCAATCTCTTTTCCCCCGTCGTTTGGAAAGCCGTGTCCGTTTTTATAATACTATTCGTTGCGTTTACTTACCGAATGAGTTTTGCGACCGTCATCTCAGGCGCGCTGGGTATAAGCCTAGCCGTGTTTTACGGAAATATCAACTACGTATCCGTGTTCTTGGTTTGGGGACTAGTTGCCGAAAGTCTTATGCCTCTTAACCGCCACGTGGCAATGGTAGGAATACTTTTAATAGACTTTTTAATCGAAGCGCTCTTTAACGTTTACGGCGGATACGATATATTAAATTTTATTCCGTTACTTATCGGCACATTTACCTTTTGCCTTATCCCCTATAAGCCGTTAAGCGCCTTAAAAGAAAAACTATATTCCTTCCGTGAAAAACAGCTCACTCGCCAAGCCATAAATCGGAACAGACTTCTAGTGTCGAATAGACTATACGAGATTTCGGGTGTGTTTATGGAAATGTCTAACGCTTTTACCGCGTTTAAGCAAAACGATCTCACCGAAGAAAAAGCAAAATGCGCAATAGAACAAGAAATTTATTCTACCGTATGCAAAAATTGTGAACTTTTTAATAGATGCGTTAGCCGTGAAGATACGATCGTTAGGTCAATTTCTAAAATGACCGATATCGGGTTTGCTAAGGGAAAACTTTCTCTTATCGATCTCCCTAAGGACATGACCGATATTTGCTTTAAGCCCAACAATATCATGTACGGACTAAACAAACTGCTTGCCGATTATAGAGCCATGGTAATTGAAAACGCAAACGTTGCCGGTGGAAGAGAACTGATCGCCTCCGAAGTAATGGGCGTTGCCGAAATTCTAAGAGGACTAGCGATCGAAACGGGCGCCCTCTTAAAATATCAAAGCCGACTAGAGCGCACCTTATTTGAAAAACTTTGTAAATGTGGGTTTGCGGTAAGTGAAATTTTAATATACGGCGAGGAAGAAAGGCTAACGGTATGTCTTATCATAGCGCAAAAAGAATTCCCTTTAACCGAACTCGAAATGGTTATTTCTACCGCCCTTAATGCGAACATGCAAATTGCCGATAAAACCTTCGTCACCGAAGATAAGTGCTATCTCACTTTCGTTAGATCTAGCGAATACGACGCGGTGTTCGGTATCGCCAAAGCCAAAAAGGACGGCACGACTATTAGCGGAGATACCCACTCGGTAACGAGAATTTCGGGCGATAAATTCCTGCTCGCCCTATCCGACGGTATGGGTAGCGGAAAGACTGCCGAAGCCGTTTCAAACGCCTCGCTTTCTCTAATAGAAAGTTTTTATAAGGCTGGGCTATCTAGTCCGCTTATTCTAAACACGGTAAATAGGCTTCTTGCAATAAACACCGAGGAGGTTTTTACCGCTCTTGATATTTCGGTTATAAATTTAAGAAATTGCTCGGTAGACTTTATTAAATACGGCTCGCCATATAGTTTTATTATCGGGGCGGGCGGAATAAAAATCGTCGAGGGAAATTCTCTTCCTTTAGGCATAATCGATAAACTTAAGCCCTCCGTATGTCACACCACGATAAACGAAGGCGACGTGATTTTGCTTTTAACCGACGGCATATCGGACGCGTTTGGCTCTAGCGGAGAAATGATCGACTTTTTACGGAGCGTACCCGCCAAAAATCCGCAAACTCTAGCCAACTCTATTTTAGATAGGGCAGTACAACTAAACGGCGGTATTCACGGCGACGATATGAGCGCTTTAGCCGTGAGAGTATTCAAAAAAACTTCTAAGGTTATATAATAAAAAACGGTAGAGTTTCTACCGTTTTCTTTATTTTTTAAGATTGCTATTCCTTTCCCAAAACACTCCGTCGCGATAGCCTTGAATAGTGCCGTCTTTTTCAGCGTCCTCAAGTCTTTTAACCGCCCACGCCGAGTAGAGTGGATTTTGTTCGATGCAAATATAATTTCTACCTAGTTTTTTTGCAACCACGCCCGTAGTTCCGCTACCCGAAAAGGGATCTAAAACCAAATCGCCCGCATTAGAACTTGCGAGTATTAGTTTTGCAATGAGTTTTTCGGGTTTTTGAGTGGGATGCGCGGTGTTTTCCGCCATTGACCAATAAGGAACGGCTATATCGTCCCAAAAGTTAGAAGGACAAGTTAAACGGAATTTTCCGTCTTTAGTTTCTTCCCAGTCCTTTGGCACGCCGTTTTCTCTATACGGAGCAATAACCTTTTTTCTTTGTTTTACCGCGTCTAAATTAAAGGTGTATTTTTCGCCAACCGTACAAAAGAAAATATCTTCCATTGAGTTTTTCCAGTTAGCTTTAGCGCCCCTACCTTTTTCTCTTTGCCAAGTTATGCGGTTAATGAGATTAAACCTTTTAGATAAAATATCACCGATAACTATTGCGCTACGCCAGTCACAACACACGTAAACGCTAGCGTTTTCCTTAAGTTTTGGCATTACCGCGTCTATCCAAGCGTTAGTGTATTCGGCGTATTTAGTATCGTTGGTTTTCTTAAAGGTGTTGCCGTGAAAAGCCTTGTCTAAATTATACGGCGGATCGACTATTAGAAGATCAACTGACCTTTCTTCAACCTTTTTAAGCGCGCTAAACGTATCCCCTATAACCATACTGTTTATAGAGATTTTGTCCACGTCCTTTTCATACGCGCATTTTTTTAAGTATTCGTCCGCACTAGATAGCGGAAAGTCAATAGTTTTATTCTTATTAGATTTCATTTTACTTATTAAAAAGATTTAGCCAAGTGTCGATTTTGCCATGCAAATCGGCGTTGCTTTTGCTCCTTTTGAGCATTTCTATAAGGTTATCCGTGCTATCCGCTCTATCGGAAAGAACCTTTCTTAACTTATAAACGGTGTCCATCTCTTCTTGAGAAAGTAATAATTCGTCCTTTCTCGTGCCCGATTTATAAAGGTCTATCGCAGGGAAAATTCTCTTTTCGCTAAGTTCTCTTGAAAGATGAATTTCCATATTGCCAGTTCCTTTAAATTCTTCGTATATAACGTCGTCAAGACGGCTTCCCGTTTCAATTAGCGCCGTCGATAAAACGGTTAAACTACCACCGTTTTCGATATTTCTTGCCGCGCCGAAAAATCTCTTAGGCCCTTGAATAGCCGCCACGTCAAGACCACCTGAAAGCGTTCTTCCACTCGGCTCGACCGTGTTATTGTAAGCCCTAGCAAGTCTAGTGATAGAATCCATTAAAACGACTACGTTTTGACCTACTTCCACAAGCCTTTTTGCTCTATTTATAACTAGTTCTGCCGCCCTTACGTGATGTTCCGCGCCCTCGTCAAAAGTAGAAAATACTACTTCTCCTTTTACTGAACGCTTAATGTCTGTTACTTCTTCAGGACGTTCGTCGATTAAAAGCACTATGAGTTTTATTTCGGGATAATTTTTTTCTATCGATTCGGCAATAAGTTTTAATAGCGTCGTCTTTCCCGTTTTAGGGGGTGCTACGATAAGTCCTCTTTGTCCCATACCTAGGGGTGCAAAAAGATCGATTATTCTGATAGAAAGATTGTCGTTTTCGCCGTTTTCTAGGCGTATTCTATCGGTGGGATAGTATGGAATTAAACTGTCAAAATTATTGCGATATAAGAAAACCTTGGGATCTAAATCGTTAATTTTAATAACGTCTTGAAGTGCCGCCGAATCGCCCACTCTAACCACTTTAGCAAGAGCCTTTACCTTATCACCCCTACGAAGATTAAACTTTTTGATGTTTTGCATTGACACGAAAACGTCGTCTTTAGAGTTTTCGTAATTATTAGTTCTTAAAAAACCGTAACCCGAAACGTGTTGCTCTAAAACGCCTTCCATTTCAAAACAGTCTTCGTCTTTTTTAGAATCGGCAAAAGTAACGGGCGGAATGGTTTTAGCAGAGCCGTAATCAAAATTATCGGTATCTTCAATGTAATTTGACAAATCCACCTTAATCTTGGGCGGTGCGCCTATATTATTCTTTTCGGTGGGTTTTAAATCTCCGCCGAAAATCATCAAAATTTCCTCTATTAGAACGTCCTTATTCTTTCCTGCGGGCGTCTTAACCCCGATACATCTTCCTAGTTCTCTTAAGGTTATCAAGTGATCTTTTTCTAAATTTTCTCTCGTGATATTCTTAAACTTTAACATGTTTCACCTTGATTATTTGTTTTTATATCTTTTGCGGCGGTTATCGCGCTTATAAACGCGAAAGTGAGATTATATCCGCCACAATCCCCGTCAACGTCGAGCATTTCTCCAACGAGATATAGCCCTGAAGCCAAACTACTTTGCATGGTTTCTTTGTCGATTTTATCCGTCTTTATTCCACCACGCGTCACTTGCGCGTAGTTAAAACCTAAATTTCCCGTAACTTTTACGGTAAAGTTCTTTATTCTAGTGCACACGTCTTTAACGCTAGAACTCTTTGCCGATTTTACGACTGCTTGTCCGATCTTTTTGTTTACTATACCGACGAGCATATCCTCTCCCTCGATAAAGAGATTGCGTTGACGCTCCTTTATTAATTCTATTAAATTTTCCAAAGAATATTCGGGCAAAAACTCGATATTAACGACGGGGTTTTTAGCATTTGCAAGTTTTCCAGATATTTCAAACACGCTAGAACCAGAAATCCCGTATTCGGTAAAGAGTATATCCCCAACTGCGCTCTTTAGTTTTCTATCTTTGTCGAGCGCGGTAACTAAAGCGATTTCTTTTAAGCCCTTTAGTCCACGAATATCTTTTAGGTCACACTTAAGTTGAACTAACGACGGATAAAGATTAGTTAGTTCGTGCCCAAATTCTTGCGCCAAAGAATAACCTTGCCCGTCCGTGCCAAACTGCTTGCCGGCATTTCCGCCAACTGCTAAAATTACCTTTTCGGCGTAAACTTCACCAAAGTTTCCACCAAGAACGAAAACTCCCTTTTCTTTTTTTATCCGTTCAACTTTCGCCCCAACTTGAATTTGACAATTTAGTCTATCTAGTTGATATCTAATTATATCCACGACTGCGTTTGCTTGGCGAGAAACGGGATATTTCTTTCCGTCCTTTTGTTCGCACAAAACGATACCTATAGAGCGAAGATAATCTTCTAAATTTATCTTCTTTTCCATAGATAAAAACGCGTTTATAAAGCCCTTATCTCCGTTATAATTTTCACTCGATAAATGGGCGTTAGTAAGATTTCCTTGTCCGTTACCGGTAGCCGAAAGTTTCTTTCCTACGCGATCGTTTCTCTCTAAAATAAGAACGTCTTGCCCTAAAAGAGCGTTTTGACCACGCAAAAGCTCGACGGCGGACATAAGTCCTGCCGCTCCGCCTCCGACTATCACTACGCGATAGATTTTATTCATTTTATCACCTAAAAAAATTTGAAATTCCACAAGAAAAACGTGGATAAAAAATTAAAATGAAAAATTAAAAATTGATTAAATCAATTACGTCGAGTGGAGTGTTCGCAAAATTCTTTGCGCCCACTTCTACGAGAGTTTGCTTTGGTTTATATCCCCAAAGCGCAGAAATTCCGCGCGTGCCTGCGTTTATTGCAAGCATTGCGTCGGTATCGCCGTCGCCTATAAAGCAAGCGTTTTCGGGTTTAACCGAAAGGCAATCTAACATAGATAAAAGTTCAATTGGGTCGGGTTTAATTTTCATGCCTTCGTGTTGCCCAACGACTATATCGAAATCGTATTCTTTAAGATACGTATTATAAACGTCGTCCGTTGTTTCTTGAGGCTTATTAGTTAAAATACCTAGCTTATAGCCACGTTTTTTTAAGTTTTTAAGCATCTCGCCAACACCGTCGAAAAGTTTAGTTTTGGGACTTCCAGAGTTAGTGTAAACGTCGTTATAATAGTCCAAACACTCTATAAGTTTTTCTTCACTAATATCTTCGGCAATTGCTCTTTTAACCAACTTTTTCGCGCCGTTGCCTATGTAGGTTACGACTTGTTCAATAGTTCTCGGCGGAAAATTAAAATGAGAAAGCATATCGCTTATACCGTCGTATATATCGTGAATACTATCGATAAGCGTTCCGTCAAGGTCAAAAATCACAGCCTTATTCATATAGCCTTATTCTCCTTTGACTATTATGTCTAAAATTTCTTTTGCATTGTCCGCAAAAATTTCAGCACCAAGAGATTCTAAAACTTCTTTATCTCTATAGCCATAAGTTACCGCGATACATTTTACGCCCGCGTTTTTAGACGCTAAAACGTCCGTATCGCCGTCCCCAACAAAATATGCGTTTTCCTTGTCCACGCCAAACTCATCTAGCATTTTGATAATTTCGGTGGGGTCGGGCTTATGTTTTACGCCTTCTTTTAATCCAACAATTTTATCAAACACGATTTCGCTTAAATGGTTTCTATAAATATCCAAAGTCGGGGGTTCTAATTTATTAGTAAAAATACCGATCTTATAGCCACGTCTTTTAAGTTCCTTTAATAGGTCCTTAATTCCATCGTAAACCTTTGTGTTGGGGCTTCCCGATTTAGAATAAGCCTCGTTATAATAATCGTGGCATACATCCACCATCGGATCGTTTTCGTCTTCAATACCTGCGCAAAGTTGCATAAGCTTTCTCGATGCGTGGCAAATAAGATTTCTAACTTCGGGTTCGGTAATTTCTCTGATGCCGTATTTTCTTAACGCGTAATTAGTGTAATAAGTGATGTCAGGAAGAGTGTCTACAAGCGTTCCATCAAGGTCAAAAATTACTGCTTTATTCATATTGTTACATCTCCTCTACCACTTCAATACCTAAAAGTGTAAGCGCATTAGTAAGCGTGATTTTCACTGCTTTTGCGATTGATAAACGGAAATTTCTTAAATTGTCGTCCTCTACTGCAATTTTACAGTTGATATAGAACTTATTAAACGCCGTCGCTAAATCAAGCGCGTATCTAGTAACGTACGACGGCTCGTACTTTTCTGCAGCGTTAACGATAACGCTCTTAAATCTTCCGATTTGATTGATTACGTCGTACTCGTCGCTAGAGATATTTTCAATAGAGTATTCGCCGATATCCGCGCATTTTTTAAGCACGCTATTTGAACGAGCAACCGTGTATTGAACGTAAGGGCAAGTTTCTCCTTCAAAGCTTAAAACTCTGTCGTAAGAGAAGACGATATCCTTAATTTTATTGTTGCAAAGCGCACCGAAGATTACCGCGCCCGTACCAACCGCCTTAGCGATTTGTTCTTTATTTTCAAGCGCTGAGTTTTTATCGCAAATAACCTTATACGCCTTTTCAATCGTCTTATTAATAACGTCTTCTAAAAGAACTACGTTACCGTGACGCGTACTCATAGATCCACTCTCTAAAGATACCATACCGTACGAAACGTGAACCATGTCCTTTGCCCAATCCTTACCCATAATTTCAAGCACCTTAAAGAACTGCTTAAAGTGTAAGTTTTGTTGGTAAGCAACTACGTATAAACACTTATCGAAATCGTAAGTATTCTTTCTATAAACGGCGGCGGCAATATCACGGGTTGCGTAAAGAGTCGAGCCGTCAGACTTTAAGATTAAGCACGGTGGCATGCCGTATTCTTCTAAGTCGACTATAGACGCCCCTTCAGACATTTTAATTAGATTTTTCTCCCTTAATTCGTCAACGATAGGCGCCATTTTATCGTTATAAAAACTTTCGCCCGCATACGAATCAAAGGTAACGTTTAATAATTTATAAATCTTCTCAACTTCTTCTAAAGTGATTTCCTTAAAGAGATTGAAAAGTTCGTTGCTTTCTTTATCGCCGTCCTCGATAAGCTTAAAATATCTTCTAGCCTCGTCGTCTAAAGAGGGATCTTTTTCGGCTTCTTCGTGGAAAAGAACGTAAATTCTAGAAAGTTCTTTTAGTCTTCCTTCCTTTACGGCCTCGAAACTACTCCACTTTTTGAACGCAACGATAAGTTTTCCGAACTGCGTGCCGTAGTCACCAAGGTGGTTAATCCCCACTACTTTATAGCCTAAGAATCTAAAGATTTTACAAAGCGCGCTACCGATAACGGTCGTGCTTAAGTGCCCGATGTGGAAGGGTTTAGCAATATTTATAGACGAGTAGTCTATACAAACGGTTTTGCCGTTTCCCACGTCGCTAGAGCCGAATTTATCGCCAAGACTAATAACTTCGTCAAGCGTTTGAACCACGAAGTTTAAACGGTTAATTTTGAAGTTTAAGTATCCGTTAACTGCCGTGCAAGAAGTAATTTTATCATCTAAAACGAAGTTTTTAGAAAGTTCTTCGGCGATCATAACGGGTGACTTCCTTAAGAGCTTACTGAGCTTAAAGCAAGGTAAAGCAAAATCGCCCATCTCGGTATTCGGGGGCGTTTCTATAAAGGAACTGATTTCTTCAGCCGAAATTCCACTGATATTAAGTTTTTCCGCAATGTAAATTTTATAATCCATTTTTCTCTCCGTATATTGAAAATATTGTAACATACAATTTAAAAAAACGCAACACAAAAACTTGCCATTTTACCCATTTTGATTTATAATTATAAGAACTAAAAAAACTTTTTACGGAGAGAAAAATGAAATTAGGAGTAGTAGGACTTCCAAACGTTGGTAAGTCTACCCTTTTTAACGCGATTACTCACGCGGGCGCAGAGTGCGCAAACTATCCCTTCTGCACGATCGAACCAAACGTTGGTATCGTTGCCGTGCCTGACGTTCGACTTGACGTTTTAGGAAAACTTTACAACACCAAAAAAATCACACCAGCAGTAGTAGAATTCGTCGATATTGCAGGCTTAGTAAAGGGTGCAAGTAAGGGCGAAGGTTTAGGAAACAAGTTTTTAGCAAATATTCGTGAAACGGACGCAATCGTTCACGTAGTTAGATGCTTTGAAGATTCTAATATCACCCACGTCGACGATAAGATAGATCCTCTTCGTGATATCGAAACTATAAATTTAGAACTTATTTTTGCCGATACCGAATCGGTTGAAAAACGTCTTCAAAAAGCGCAAAGCATGATGAAGACGGGCGATAAAAAATATAAAGAAGAAGCAGAACTTTTAGAGAGATTATTTAAGCATTTATCAGACCTTAAACCTGCTAGAACTCTCCCCTGCTCAGAAGAAGAAAGAGAGTTCATTAAGTCGCTATTTTTAATCACCGAAAAGCCGGTAATTTACACGGCGAATATCGGCGAAAAAGATATGGGAAAGGACGAAAGTGAACTTCCGCTCGTTCAAAAGGTAATCGAATTCGCTAAAAGCGAAGGCGCAGAACATATGGTTATTTGCGCTAAAACCGAAGAAGAACTTTCCATGCTAGAGCCCGAAGAACAACAAATGTTTTTAGAAGAATTAGGACTAACCGAGAGCGGACTTGATAGATTAGTAAAAACGTCTTATAAACTCTTAGGTCTTCTTAGTTATCTAACGGCGGGCGAAAAAGAAGTTCGCGCGTGGACGATTACAAACGGCACTAAAGCACCCCAAGCGGCAGGAAAAATCCACACCGACTTTGAAAAGGGCTTTATTAGAGCCGAAATCGTAGACTACGACATCTTGGTTGAACTCGGCAGTTTTAACGCTGCAAAAGAAAAAGGTAAAGTTCGTTCTGAAGGTAAAGATTACGTTATTAAGGACGGCGACGTAGTACTCTTTAGATTTAACGTTTAGAATTAAAAAAATTAGAGCGTGTTGCAAAAAAGCAACACGGTCTTTTGTTTTTTAGTATTATTCTAATTCTTCTAAGAGCTTATAAACCTTTTCAGGACGACGTTTTTTATTTTCGTTCTTTAAGGTTTTGCCCTTATTGGTTCTTCCTTCGATCGATAGATCTTCGGTGTTGACGGTAAACGCAACGCCAAAGGTATCAACTACTGCAATATCGAAAGGTTGTTTTACGTAATCGGCGTAAACGATATTAGCGGATTTTCCAAGCTCGCAAATCTTAACGCCCTTTCTATATCTTGCTAGCGGTTCGATTTCAGCCGAAATTACTCTTTTATAAAAGCCTTCGTCGGTTACGATAGCGAACTCTCCTTCGTCGTCTATTTGCGATACGAACACGATCTTATCGCCCTTGTTAAGGTTAATGCCCTTAACTCCGCCTGCAACTCTTCCTTGAATTGCGATATCGTCTTTTAGTGCGTTTAAGCACATACCCTTCGCGGTAATAAAGGCTATCGTAGTATCGGCCTTGTCCGGTTCAACTTTCACTAGTTCGTCGCCGTCTTTAAGTTTTATCGCTTGATAATAGGGCTTAATTAGATTATATTCTGCCCACTCGGTCTTCTTAATTAAGCCGTCTTTCGTAAAGAATAATAAGTGACCGTCGGGGAGTTTTTGTTCGTCAATAGCAAAGAACGCAACGGGGTATTCGTTTCTTTGAGCGAGTTTACAAACGTCGCTAAACTTATGCCCTTTATCACGATATCTACACTCGGGTGCAACTTCCATATCGATCTTACAGCAGTTACCAAGATTAGTAAACGCTAGGAGCGTTTGATCGGTTCTCGCTTTTGCGTAGAAGGCAAAAATATCTTCTCCGTTAGAGTTGTCTTTAATCTTTTTGTCGCTCATCTTAAAGTTCTTTTCGGTAACTTTCTTGAACGCTTTTCCGTGAGTAAAGCCAACCACGAAATCGTCTATTTGCTTAAGTTCTTTTTCAACGCTTTCGATATCGAGTTCTTTTCCGCCTGCTATAATCTTACTTCTTCTATCGTCGCCGTTTCTTCTCTTGATTAAGCCGAGTTCGTTTTTAACGACTTCCATTTGCTTAGCCTTGCTACCGATAATTGCGGTAAGTTCGGCAATAAGCTTTTTAAGTTCTTTTAATTCTTCCTCGAGTTTATAAACCTCAAGTTTAGTAAGTCTTGCTAGTCTTAAATCTAAAATTGCTTGCGCTTGAGTCTCGGAAAGAGTAAATCTTTCGCGTAGTTTCGCTCTTGCGTCCGCAGTGTTTTCGGCTTTTTTGATAATTGCGACTACTTCGTCGATATTTTTAACCGCAACGATTAAGCCTTCTAAAATATGAGCTCTTTCCTTTGCTTTATCGAGATCGAATTTACTACGGCGAAGAATTACCTCTCTTTGATAGTTTACGTAATAAGCGATAATCTCTAAAAGTCCAAGTTGACAAGGTTTGCCGTTCGCAATAGCGACCATATTGATACCAAACGACGTTTCTAGATCGGTATTTTTATAAAGGTAGGCTAAAATCTTGTTTGCGTCCGTGTCCTTTTTAAGTTTAATAACGGCGCGCATACCGTTTCTATCCGATTCGTCCACGACGTCCGAAATTCCGCCTAAAAGATCCTTCTTTTCTTCTTTAAGGTCGGCAATTTTCTTAAGTAAATTTGCCTTGTTAACTTGGTAAGGAAGTTCCGAGATTACTAGATTTTGCTTTTCTCCCGTATCCTTTTCAATGTTAACTCTGGCTTTAATTTTGATCTTGCCCCTGCCCGTCTGATACGCCTCTTCAAGTTCGGGGCCGGCAATGATATAACCGCCCGTCGGAAAGTCAGGTCCTTTAATATGTTTCATCATTTCCTTTAAGGAAATTTTGGGGTTGTCAATATAAGCGATAACGCCGTTTATAACTTCAACGAGATTATGCGGAGGAATGTTCGTGGCAAGACCAACCGCAATACCCATAGCACCGTTTACTAAAAGGTTAGGATAGCGACCGGGAAGAGTATCTGGCTCTTCACGAGTATCGTCAAAGTTTAGACTAAAGTTTACCGAGTTTTTTTCGATATCACGGAGAAGCTCTAACGCTAGCGGTTCTAGCCTTGCCTCGGTATATCTATAAGCCGCGGCGGAGTCACCGTCGATCGTACCGAAGTTTCCATGCCCGTTAACTAGCGTCATGCGCATGTTAAAATCTTGCGCCATATGAACGAGCGCACCGTAAACCGAAGAGTCGCCGTGCGGATGGTATTTACCAAGGCAACTACCAACGATCGTAGCGCATTTTTTGTGCGGTTTATCGGGGGTTAACCCCATTTCGTACATGGCGTATAAAATACGTCTTTGAACGGGCTTTAATCCGTCTTCTACACGGGGAAGCGCACGGTCCAAAATAACGTTTTCCGCGTACGGAATCATTGAATTTTTCAACACTTCGTCAAGCGAAGATAAAATTATACCTTTCTCGTTTTCCATTGCGATTTTCCCTTAAGATTAACGTTTGATTTTAGCAAATTTGTCTTCTTTATTGAAGTTTGCGTGTTCGAAAATATACTTCTTTCTCTCACCTACTTCGTCGCCCATTAAAACGGTGATGAGTCTATCCGCCTCGGCGGCGTCCTCTAACGTCACCCGCATAAGCGAACGAGTTTCGGGATTCATAGTCGTTTCCCAAAGTTGAGAGGGGTCCATTTCGCCAAGACCTTTATATCGCTGAATCATATAACCACGACCGACCTTTTCGATTTTTTGTTGGAGTTCGTTGTCGTCGTAAGCGTATTCTTCAACGTTATTCTTATAAACCTTATAAAGGGGTGGCATACCGATATAAACGTGACCTTCGCTAACGAGTTCACGCATATATCTAAAAAAGAAAGTGAGTAGTATCGCTCTAATGTGTGCACCGTCTTGATCGGCATCGGATAGAATAATAACCTTGTGATACTTAAGATCCTCAATGTCTAATTCAGAGCCTATACCCGTTCCGAGCGCGCTTATGATAGTTCTAATTTCTTCGTTTTGAAGAATTTGTTCTAGTTTTTTCTTTTCTACGTTTAGAGGTTTACCACGAAGTGGTAAAATAGCCTGATATTGTCTTACTCTCGCTTGCTTTGCACTACCGCCTGCCGAATCACCTTCGACTATAAAGAGCTCGTTGAGTTCGGGTTTTCTTCCCGAGCAAGCCGCAAGTTTACCAACTAAATTTTGCGCCTCAATACTTCTAGACGCCCTTGCAATTTCCTTTGCCTTTTTTGCAGCCATTCTCGCTTTAGCGGCGTTCATTGCCTTAGCAACGATTGCGTCGAAAGTTTTAGCGAGTTTTTTATTTTTCATAAGCTGGCTAAGTTCGCTAACGGTAACCCCTTCAACCGCAGGTCTAGCCTCGGGATTGCCGAGTTTATTTTTGGTTTGACCTTCGAACTGAACGTTTTGCATTTTTATGGAAAGAATTGCGGTTAGCCCTTCTTTAAAATCGTCGCCAAGAAGATTTTCGTCCTTGTCCTTTAAGATATTTCTTTCTCTAGCGTAATCGTTCATCGTTCTAGTGATACCAGAGCGGAAACCCGATTCGTGCATACCGCCCTCGCTAGTCGGAATATTGTTTACGTAAGAATAAACGCTATCCACGTAAGCGTCAGTATGTTGAATTGCAAATTCAACCAAAATTCCATCTTTTTCGGCGCGCGCGTAAAGTGGCTCGCCGTATAAAGAGGACTTACCTTCGTTTAGATATTTAACGAAGTCAACTATTCCGCCGTCGTACTTATAAATACGAGTAAAATCGGTAGCTTCGTCGTAAAATTTAATCTCTAATCCCTTATTTAAAAAGGCTAGTTCTTTTAAACGTTTAAGAATAGTTTCAACCGAGAAAACGACCGTTTCAAAAACCCTAGCGTCCGGCTTAAAATGAACGAACGTACCCTTTTTCTTGGTCTTTTCTTTAGTCTTAAGAAGGGGCGCTTTGGGAACGCCAGATCTAACCTTTCCCGTTTCCTTATCTAGAAAACTAGAAAATTCCATTCTATAAATATAATCTTTATAAACTTCTACTTTAAGCCATTCTGAAAGTGCGTTAGTTACCGATGCGCCTACGCCGTGAAGACCGCCCGAATAATTATAGTTATCAGAGCCGAACTTACCGCCCGCATGGAGCTGAGTAAACACAACTTGCACGCCCGAAACGCCCGCTTTAGAGTGAATATCGGTAGGAATACCACGTCCGTTATCTTCGACCGACGCGCTACCGTCCTTATAAAGTTTAATTTCGATTTTATCGGCAAAACCGTTAGCCGCCTCGTCAATAGCGTTGTCAACGATTTCCCAAAGGATATGGTGAAGACCTTTAACGCTAGTCGTTCCGATATACATACCAGGACGAGTTCTAACTGCGTCAAGCCCCTCTAAAATCTTAATATCCTCTGCCTTATAACTTCCTTTTGCCATTTAAGTTCTCCCAAATTCCACTATCTTGTAGCAATACGTACGATTAATTATACCATATATTGTGTTTTTTTTCAAGTCAATTAAAAAGTATTTTTTATTTAGAGCTTTTCTTAATTGACTTTAATCGCCCCAAAATGATATAATCAATAAAAAAACGGAGGCGTATCATGCAAATTTCAAACGACGTTAAATATATAGGCGTTAACGACCACGATATAACTTTATTTGAAGGTCAATACGTGGTTGAAAAAGGCATGGCGTATAATTCATACGTAATTTTAGACCAAAAAATCGCCGTAATCGACGGTGTGGACGGAAATTTTACCGACGAGTGGCTTGATAACCTTAAAGGCGTTATCGGCGATAAAACTCCCGATTATATTATAGTGCAACACATGGAGCCCGACCATTCGGCAAGCTTAAAGGAATTCTTTTTAACCTATCCTAACGCGGTAGTAGTTTCTCATCAATCTTCTTTTGTTATGATGAAAAATTTCTTTGGATTTGCCCCCGAAAATACGCTCGTAGTTAAGGACGGCGATACGCTATCTCTCGGCAAGCACACCTTGAATTTCATTACTGCGCCTATGGTGCATTGGCCCGAAGTAATTATGACCTTTGATAGCACGGATAACGTTTTATTCTCGGCGGACGGTTTTGGTAAGTTTGGCGCACTTGACGCCGACGAAGACTGGGCTTGCGAGGCTAGAAGATACTACTTTGGCATCGTTGGAAAATACGGCGTTCAAGTTCAAAACGTATTAAAGAAAGCAAGCGGTTTAGATATTAAAACTATTTGCCCATTACACGGACCTATTTTAACTGAAAATTTAGGCTATTATGTTGATCTATACGATACGTGGTCAAGCTATCGCCCAGAAAAACAAGGCGTTACTATTGCTTACACCACCGTTTACGGCAATACCAAAAAGGCAGTTATGCTATTAAAAGAGGAACTCGAAGAAAAGGGCGTAAAGGTTTCGTTATTTGACTTAGCAAGAGACGATATGGCGGAGGCGGTTGAGGACGCGTTTAAGTATGATAAACTCGTGCTTGCCACCACCACTTATAACGGCGATATCTTCCCCTTTATGAAAACATTTATCGATCATCTTTTAGAGAGAAACTATCAAAATAGAAAACTAGCGTTTATCGAAAACGGCTCTTGGGCGCCCGTTGCAACGAAGATTATGAAAAAGGCGTTTGAAAACTCTAAAAACATTGATCTTGCGCAAACCGAGGTAAAGATTTTATCGGGAGTAAGCGAACAAAATATCGCTCAAATCAAAGCCCTTGCTGAAGAATTAAAATAGAAAAAGAGCAACAAAAAAGACTGCGAATCCGCAGTCTTTTTTTATTAAAATTTAATTTAATTTTCTTCAGTTCCACACCAAATGCATGCGCCACTTTCATATTTACAAGGTACTTTATCCACGTCAAACGCGGCGTTGCCCGCTTTTTTGCAAGAGCAAGAATAATAATATTTACCTTTTTGCTGACAAGTTGCTTCAATTAATATATATTCTTCAGCAATAACTTTTTTATTGTAAACGTGCGCGTGATAATTTGGATCAAGATATTCTCCGCCACAGATCGTGCAATTTCCTAGACCGTTTTCATCAAACGTTCCACCCGAACAATTTTCAACTTCTTTATGCGAGGCGTTCTTTTTGCATCTACGAACGTGCGTGCCGTTGCTACTACTTACCCAGTCCCCGTATAAGTGGCTTGGCGTAGGACCGCCTTCAAAAGTTAAAGTTCCCTTTTCTCCGCACGCACATGAATAATAATAAATCGCTTTTTCCGTGCAAGTTGCGTCGGTCACTTTGTATTTATTATTTATATTCTGTTTATTAAATTCGTGCACGTGAATATATTCTTCGCCGTATTCCGCGTTGCACTTTTCACATACCGCTTTGCCCGTTAAACTAGCGTCCCCACCCGAACAATTCTCAATCACGATATGAGTGTTGTCGTTAATACATACTTTATTATGCGTGTCGTTTCCGTTGCTAACGTAAAGCAAATAATCGTGCCCTAAAGGATCGCCAACGTTAAACGTTTCTTGTCCGTGTTCCCAACACGTACAAACGTAATAATATTTAGCGGGGCTATTACAAGTTGCGTCGCTAGCCTTATATTCGTCGCTTAAAACTTGTTTATTGAAAACGTGCGTATGCGCGGGAGGAGTTTCCCCACCCTCGTCGCCACAAGCAGTTAAAATAAAGCTAGAGCAACATAAAAGCATAACGCTAAGCAATATAGTTAAAAATCTCTTCATTACCTTTCTCCGTAAAAGTGATAACACGTCTATTTTATCACTCTTACCCTATAAAAGCAAGTGTTAACCACTTTATATTTGAATACTAAGGATATTGCAAATCGATTTGTAAAAGAATTATTAAGGGGGAACATCTTCGGAAAAGAGTTCCCCCTTAATAATATTATTGTTTTCTATTAAAAATTTCGTCTAAAGAAACGTCGTAAAAATCAGCAATTGCAATCAATGTTTCATAGTCTGGTCTAGATGCATTAGTTTCATAGCGAGTATAGTTTACGCGACTAATATTTAGCTTTTTAGCCAACTGTTCTTGCGTCAGTTTTTCTACAATTCTTAATTCTCTTAACTTTGATCCTATATCCATTTTTCTTTCCCTAACTTATATTTCCCTTGACATTGTACAATTTATGTACTATAATGATTAAAAATGTACAAATTATGTACAATAAAGGAGAAAGAAAATGGCTGATATATTACCCGTAGCAGAGCTTGCAGAAAAGCAATTCGAGAAGAAGAAAAAAGAATACTTTGATAATGGGAAAACATTATCAGAAATGGAAGAAGCTGCTCTTTACGCACAATGCTTAGCTCTAAACACCTTAAAAGCACCTGCAACTGCAAAATTTCCCGATCTAGACGAAATGCATGTTGTCCAATCCGCATCAGGCTATACCGTTGCGGGATTCGTTGATTCGCAAAACTCTTTTGGGGCATACATAAGAACTCAATATTCTTATAACGTTCAAAAAGTTGGAGATAAATGGGGCACTTCTGAAGTTTTCGTTGACGCTGACCAAGCAGCGGAGGAAAAGGCTAAAAATGATATTAACAATACAGTTACTTCCAACACAATTTTGTGGTGGTTTTTAGGTATACTTGGAACAGTCATCACTTTTGCTATCACAGCATGCGAAATGGACCTTTTCTACTAATCTAAACTAGAATTTTCTCAGTTAAATTTAAATAAAAAAAGAACTCGGTGTCTCTCCGAGTTCTTTTTTTATTTCTTTTAATCTTCTTTTGCCTTTGATTCGCAGTAAATACAGCGATAAACAAGTTTTCCTTCGTCAACAAGCTTAAACGCGTGTTCAATTCCTTGTTCTACGCTAGTTATACAACGGGGATTTTTACACTTGATAACGTTCTTTAAGGTTTTGGGGAGCGCCACCTTAAATTTATCAACCGTTTCGCCGTCCTTAATAATACTTACCGTGGCGTTTGGCGCTAAATATCCTAAAACGTCAAGGTCAAGCTCTATGGCTTGGTCGATTTTTATAATATCTTTTTTGCCCGTTTTGGTCTTTTTGCTAAAAACGTTTTTAATTAGCGCTACCGAACAGTCTAATCCGTCAAGCTTTAAGAAGTTATAAACTTCCATGCCGAGCCCTGCTTCGATATGGTCTATTACTATTCCGTTCTTTATTGAATCGATATTCATATTCCCCTCCTTACTTTATGCCAAGTAATTTTAAGATAAGCGCCATTCTCATCATCTTGCCGTTAAATACTTGCTTAAAGTAGCACGCTCTCTTGTCGTTATCCACGTCAACCGCGATTTCGTTTACTCTAGGTAACGGGTGCAATACTATCATATCCTTTTTACCCAATTTCATCTTTTCGGTGTCTAGAATATAACTATCTTTTAGTCTTGCATAATCTTCTTCGTTAAAGAATCTCTCCCTTTGAACTCTTGTCATATAAAGAACGTCAAGACTGGGCATTGCATCTTCTAAAGAAGTGGTTTCTTCGTATTCCATGCCGTTCTTTTCTAGTACGCCGTGTTTTACGTAATCGGGAAGTTTTAATTCCTTGGGCGAAATAAGCACGATTTTAATACCCGTATATCTTGCTAACGCGTGGATGAGCGAGTGAACGGTTCTTCCAAACTTTAGATCTCCGCAAAATCCCACCGTAAGGTTATTAAGTCTACCAAGTTCAGTCTTTATGGTAAGAAGATCGGCAAGCGTTTGAGTGGGGTGGTTGTGTCCGCCGTCACCTGCGTTGATCACGGGTACGGGCGAAAAATTAGCCGCAACTAAAGGCGCGCCCTCTTTGGGGTGACGCATCGCAACGATATCCACGTAAGATCCAACTACTCTAATGGTATCCGCAACGCTTTCGCCTTTAGATGCAGAACTACTGTTCGCATCAGAAAAGCCTAAAACTTGTCCGCCAAGACTTAGCATAGCCGATTCAAACGATAATCTCGTTCTAGTCGACGGCTCGAAAAACAAGGTAGCAAGTTGCTTGTTTTTGCATTTTTCATTGTATTTGTCGGGATTTTTGATTATATCTTCGGCAACTGCAATAAGTTCGTCTAATTCCTCAACCGAAAAATCGGTTATAGACAAAAGGTGTTTCATCTTTTTTCTCCTCTTTGGTTTACGCTTTTATCCAACTTTCATCCGAAGGGTTATCTCTAAATGCTTTGAGTCTAGAAATATCTTCGGCACTAATATATCCCGTTTCGGCGGCAACTTCAACTACCGTGTCGAAATCGGTTAAGCTTACGTTTTTAACGTCAGCCTCTTTTAATCTTTCCAAGCCTTTCTTCATGCCGTAAGTATAAATGCTAACTATTCCAAGCACGATTGCGCCTGCCTCACGGAGTGAATCTACAACGTCGATAACGCTTCCGCCAGTCGAAATTAAGTCTTCAACGACTACTACTTTAGTGCCTTTTTCAAGTTTTCCTTCGATTTTGTTGTTTCTACCGTGGTCTTTACTGCTACCGCGAACGTAACCCATAGGCATACCTAAAATGTGACCTGCGATAGCCGCGTGCGCAATACCTGCCGTACTAGTTCCAAAAAGAGCCTCCGCGTCGGGATATTCTCTCTTTACAGTTTCAGCAATAGCGTTTTCAACCACGTTTCTTTGTTCGGGAGCGGTTAAAATAAGTCTATTGTCGCAATAAATGGGGCTTTTTATTCCACTTGCCCAAGTAAAGGGTTCGTTGGGGCGGAGAAATACCGCCTTGATTTTAAGTAAACATTGTGCAACCTTTTTTGCCGTATCCATAGTGTTTCTCCTTTATCCTAAAAATTCTTCTACGCATTTTCTATAAGCGCTAACGGGATCGCTTGCGCCCGTGATCGATCTGCCGACTACGATAAAGTCAGAGCCGAGTTCTTTTGCCATTTTGGGAGTGGTAACGCGTTTTTGATCGCCAACCGCATCTCCCGCCAAACGAATACCGGGGGTTACCGTAAGGAAGGAATTTCCACATACGGTCTTAACTTTTCCTGCTTCTAAGGGTGAACATACGACGCCGTCAAGTCCGCTATTTTTAGCGTTTAACGCATAGCTCATAACAACTTCGTCAATGGGCTTATCGATTAAAAGTTCGTCAGTCATAAGTTCTTGGCTAGTAGAAGTTAATTGCGTTACTGCGATAAGTAACGGTCTACTTCCGTCCGCACGAGTTAATCCTTCTAAAGCATATTTCATCATGATTGAACCGCCAGCCGCGTGAAGGTTAACCATATCTACGTCAAGATTAGATAAAACCGCCATTGATTTTTTAACGGTGTTAGGGATATCGTGGAGTTTTAAGTCTAAAAAGATCTTATGTCCACGTTTTTTGATTTCTTTAACGATTTCCACGCCACTAGCGTAAAAAAGTTCCATGCCAACCTTAAGGAAAAGTTTTTCTTCCTTAAAGTGATCTAAAAAGTTAAATAATTGTTCTTTTCCGTTAAAATCGCAAGCGATAATTACGTCCTTTTTCATTACTTCACTCCTCCTATTATCTTGCTTAAATCGTCTATGCCGTACTTTTGCATTACTCTCGGCAAGTTGTTTATAATATCTCTACAAGCGAACGGATTAACTAAGTTTTCCGCGCCTACTTGCACCGCCGTTGCGCCGGCGAGCATCATTTCCACCACGTCCTCAGCACTAGCCACACCGCCTATTCCCATTATGGGAAGATTTACGGCTTTAGCAACTTGATAAACCATTCTTACAGCAACTGGGAAAACTGCTCTTCCCGAAAAACCGCCCATCGTGTTTGCAACTACCGGTTTTTTGGTCTTTAGGTCTATTCGCATACCTTGAAGGGTGTTTATTAAACTAAGTCCGTCCGCTCCGCCCTGTTCACACGCTTTAGCGATCGACACGATATCGGTAACGTTAGGCGTAAGTTTAACGAACACGGGTTTGGTGGTAACTTCTTTTACTTTTTTAGTTATAAGTTCGGCGTTTTCGGGCGTAGTTCCGAAACTCATTCCGCCGTTATGAACGTTAGGACAACTGATGTTTACTTCGATTATGCTAACGTCTTTAACCTTGTCGATTTTTTCGCAACATTCAACGTATTCGCTAGTAGAAAATCCGCTAATGTTCGCGATGATCGGCTTATGATATACTTCTCTAAGTCTTGGAATTTCATGTGAAATAACCTTGTCAATGCCGGGGTTTTGAAGTCCTACCGAGTTAATAAGACCGCTAGTACATTCAGCAATTCTAGGCGTGGGATTTCCAAATCTAGGCTGTAAAGTCGTCCCCTTGATAGAAATTGCGCCTAACACGTTTATGTCGTATATATCCGCGAATTCGTATCCGAAACCAAACGTTCCGCTTGCGGGAACTACGGGGTTAGTAAGTTTAACTCCGCATAAATCAACTTCGGTTCTTACCATATTATGTCCTCCTTAGAAAGAACGGGACCGTCCTTACAAATACGCTTATTGCCATATTTGGTTTTGCACGAACAACCCATGCACGCGCCAAATCCGCAACCCATTCTTTCTTCAAACGAATAAGATCCTTCGGTAGTAGTCGCGTTGTATACCGCCTTAAGCATAGGTAGCGGTCCGCAAGTATAAACGTGGTCGTAATTAGAAACTTCTCTTAACGCGTCGGTAACGAATCCCTTTATACCGTAAGATCCGTCCACCGTGCTAACTAATACTTTTGCACCAAGACTAATAAACTCGTCTTTATAAAATATTTCTTCAGCCGTGTTAAAGCCTAAAATAACGGTAACTTCCTTACCTTCTTTGATAAGTTCTTTTGCGAGATAGTATAACGGCGGAACTCCAACGCCACCGCCGATAAGTAGTGCGCTACTTTCACAAAAATCGGTAAAATATCCGTTGCCTAGTCCGGTTAAAATATCCAAAATCGCCCCGTTATCTAACGCCGATAATCTTTCCGTTCCCGTTCCAACCACTTTATAAATAATGGTAAGTTTTCCGTCTTCTACGTCGCATACCGAAATGGGACGGCGAAGATATAAACCTTCGATTGCGATGTTTACGAACTGACCGGGACGTTCAATGGCGCTAACGTCACCGCCGAGCACCATTTTATAAACGTTTCCCGTTAAATTTTCGTTTGATAAAACTGTAAAATAACTCTTTTTCAATTTTATTCTCCTATGCGTCTATGGTTGAAACGCAAAGCGTTGTTTCTTCTAATACGTCGAGAAGAACTCTCGCCGTGTCGAGCGCGGTAAACATAGTAACGTTGTTTTCAACCGCCGCACGTCTAATTTCAAAGCCGTCGCTTTGAGCGCCGAGCGAGTTAACGTCTCTAGTATTGATAACGTAGGTAACGTATCCGCGACGAATAGATTCTAATACTTCCTCGCTACCTTGACTGATCTTTTTCTTAACTCTTGTTCTAATGCCGTTTTCCTTTAAGAACTTAGCAGTTCCTTCGGTTGCTTCGATATTAAAGCCAAGATTATAGAATCTTCTAACTAAGGGGAGCGCTTCTTGTTTATCGCTATCGGCAACTGATACGAATAGCGTGCCGTAATTCATAACGTTCATGCCAGACGCTTGTAACGCCTTATAAAGTGCGCGGTAAAGTTTATCGTCGTATCCGATCGCTTCACCAGTAGACTTCATTTCAGGTGAGAGATATGCGTCTAGTCCGCGAAGTTTACTGAACGAGAAGGCAGGTGCTTTAACGTACCAACGTTTCTTTTCTTCGGGATATAAGGTCGTTAAACCTTGTTCTTTAAGAGATTTGCCGAGCATTACTCTCGTGCCGATATCGGCTAGAGAATATCCCGTAGACTTAGAAAGGAACGGAACGGTTCTACTAGACCTCGGATTAACTTCGATTACGTAAACGTCTTCGTTCTTATCAACGATAAATTGAATGTTGTATAGACCTACGATACCGATTCCAAGTCCTAATTTTTTGCCGTATTCTAAAATCTTTTTCTTTGCTTTTTTGCCTACCGAGAATGTGGGATATACGCTTATGCTATCGCCCGAGTGAATACCAGTTCTTTCGATAAGTTCCATAATGCCGGGGATAAATACGTCCTTTCCGTCGCAAACCGCGTCGATTTCGAGTTCCTTACCAACGATATATTTATCAACGAGTATGGGGTGATCTTCACTGATATCAACCGCAGTCTTAAGATATTGTCTTAAAGCTTGCTCGTTGCCAACGATTTGCATTGCACGTCCACCTAAAACGTAAGAAGGACGAACGAGTACGGGATAGCCGATCTTTTCGGCAACCCTTACCCCGTCTTCGATATTAAATACCGCTTGACCTTTGGGTTGGGGTATTTTAAGTTTGGTCATAATCTTTTCAAAGGCGTCTCTATCTTCGGCGTTATTGATTGCCTCACAATCCGTTCCAATGAGTTTTGCTCCGCGTTCCATAATGGGCTTTGCAAGGTTGATCGCCGTTTGTCCGCCAAGCGAAGTAACCACGCCCATGGGATTTTCAAACTCGATAACGTTCATAACGTCTTCAGGAGTTAAGGGCTCAAAGTAGAGTTTATCACTTACCGTATAGTCGGTAGAAACCGTTTCGGGGTTGTTATTGATGATGATTGCCTCGAGTCCGCTTTCCTTTATCGTTTTAACCGAGTGAACGGTAGAATAGTCAAATTCAACGCCTTGACCGATACGGATAGGACCACTACCTAATACGATAGCTTTTTCTTTTGCGGTTACGATAGAATCGTTTTCGCCCGTATAGGTCGAATAGAAATACGGAATATACGCTCCGCTATGTAAGGTGTCAACCATCTTATAAACGGGCTTAATTCCCTTTTCTTTTCTAAACGAGTTAACTTCTAACTCGCTAATTTTCCAAAGTTTTGCAATATACGCGTCCGAAAAGCCCATTTTCTTTGCTTCAAGTAAAACGTTTTCGTCCTTGGGTGCGTTAGCAAGTTTCTTTTCCATTTCCACGATATCACGAATACACTCTAAGAAGAGAGGCGTGATTTTCGTTACTTCGTGAACGGCTTCGATATTAGCGTCACGACTTAAAAGTTCTGCGATGGCAAAAATGGTATCCGACTTAAATTCTTTTAAGTAGTCTAATAACTCGTCGTTAGTCATATCGTCAAATTTATGGTGGTAAATATGGTTAACGCCAACTTCTAACGAACGAATTGACTTAAGCATACACTCGCTTAAGTTTGATCCGATACCCATAACTTCACCCGTTGCCTTCATTTGCGTGCCGAGAGTGTTTTCCGCACTAGTAAATTTATCGAAGGGGAATCTTGGGAATTTTGCAACGATATAATCGAGAACGGGTTCGTGATCAGCGGTAGTACCAGAAACGTGAATTTCGTCTAAGGTCATTCCGAGTGCAACTTTAGCCGTTACTCTCGCAATGGGATATCCACTCGCCTTTGACGCAAGCGCCGAAGATCTTGAAACTCTGGGATTAACTTCAATTAAGTAATATTCGCTAGAGTAAGGATTGAGCGCGAATTGAACGTTACAACCGCCTTCAATTTTAAGTTCGCGGATAAGTTTTATTGCCGCGTCGTTAAGCATTTTTAGATCTTTATCGTTAAGCGATAAAATGGGTGCAACTACAATCGAGTCGCCGGTATGTACGCCAACGGGATCAACGTTTTCCATACCGCAAATGGTGATCGCGTTATCCGCCGCGTCACGCATAACTTCAAATTCGATTTCCTTGTAGCCCTTAACGCTCTTTTCAACTAAAACTTGGTGCACGGGAGAAAGTACGAGAGCGTTTTTCATAATCTCTCTTAACTCTTCAACGTTATCGGCAAATCCGCCGCCCGTTCCGCCAAGCGTGAACGCAGGACGAAGAACTACTGGATAGCCTATTTCTTCCGCCGCCTTTTCAGCCTCTTCAATGCTATAGGTGATTTCCGACTTGATAACGGGAAGTCCTAAAGACTCACATAGTTCCTTAAATAATTCTCTATCTTCCGCTCTTTCGATACTTTCGGATTTAGTACCTAAAAGTTCAACGTGGCATTCTGCTAAAATTCCTTTTTTTGCAAGTTGCATTGCAAGGTTTAGCCCCGTTTGACCGCCAAGTCCCGGAATAATCGCATCCGGACGTTCGTAGCGAAGTATCTTCGCAATGTATTCTAAGGTTAAAGGTTCCATGTAAACCTTATCCGCAATCGTGGTGTCGGTCATAATGGTCGCAGGGTTAGAGTTTACTAAAATTACTTCGTACCCTTCTTCTTTTAGCGCCAAGCACGCTTGAGTTCCCGCATAGTCGAACTCAGCCGCTTGACCGATAATGATAGGACCACTGCCGATTACTAATACTTTTTTAATGTCTGTTCTCTTAGGCATAAATTTCTTCTCCTGTTTTTATATGTGAAATTTAGATTTTTTCCTCGTATACTATTTTGCCGTCACAAAAGTTAAAAGAGCATTTTCCGTAAACTTCGTACCCCTCGAACGGCGTGCTCTTTCCTTTAGATAGGAATTCGTTCGAATTAACCGTGTATTTTTGATTTAGATCGAACACTACGAAGTTTGCCTTTTCTCCCTCTTTAATTTCGTTTTGAACGCCGAATCTCTTTGCGGGATTTACGCTCATAACTTCGATTAACTTTTCTAGACTAATTACACCCGTCTTAACGAGCTTTGTGTAAAGCACGGGGAAAGCCGTTTCTAAGCCGACTATCCCGTTTAGACTTCCCGCCAAGCCCTTGCTCTTTTCTTCTAAAGAGTGTGGCGCGTGATCGGTTGCGATCATTTCTAACGTGCCGTCCAAAATTCCTTCGATAAGCGCGAGTTTATCTTCTTTAGCGCGAATAGGCGGATTCATTTTGAACGAGCCAAGTTCTTTTAACATACTATCGTCTAAAACTAGATAATGAGGAGCGGTTTCCGCTGTTACCGAAAGCCCCTCTTTTTTAGCTCTTCTAATCGCCTCCACGCTCTCCTTTGCCGAAACGTGACAAACGTGATAACGAACGCCCGTTTCTCTAACTAGTTCAATATCTCTTTCGATGCTCTTATATTCGCTTTCTGAACATATTCCCTTGTGGTTATGCTCTTTTGCATATTCTCCGTCGTGAATATATCCGCCAAATAATAGCGATTCGTCTTCACAATGAGCAACGATAATGCTATCGTTTTTCTTTGCAAGAATCATAGCGTCCTTCATCATTTTATCACTTTGAACGCCCTTGCCGTCGTCCGAAAAGCCCAAAACTAACGAACTAAGATTATCTATATCGACAAGTTCTTGCCCCTTTTCACCTTTCGTAATCGACGCAAACGGATAAACTTTTATAACCGCGTCTTTCTCAATTAAATCGGTTTGAGTCTTTAGGTTTTCTATCGTATCGGGAACGGGATTTAAGTTGGGCATTGTAAATATTGCGTTATATCCCGCTTTAGCTGCCGCTTGCGTGCCCGTTTTAATAGTTTCCTTATAAGAAAAACCCGGTTCTCGTAAATGCGTATGCACGTCTACAAAACCGGGAAAAATACAAAATGAAGAACAATCAATAGTGGTGGTATTATCTTTATTTGATGAATTAGAAAATGAAACCATACCGTCTTCTATCCAAAGATCACGGCGGGTAAATTGACCGTCAGTATAAACTAAAGCGCCTGATAATTTACAGTTCATTTTCTCTCCTTTTTTTATTTTGCCTATATCCCAAAGCAAAAAAAAAGCCTGCGTTAAGCAAGGCAAAGTACCAAAAAGCACGGGGTTGCCCCGCTATACCTAAACCTTGTCGGTCTCTCGTACCGAATTAAAGATTTATCGTGATATAGAATAACATTTAAATCCAGCTTTTGTCAAGGGTATTAATAAGTATTTAAAATATTTATATATAATTTATTTTATCTCTATAAAAAAATAAAAAAGCCTTAAAACATTTTTAAGGCTTTTAGTCTTGGTTTTTATATTCTTTTTGAGTTTTTCGTAAGCGTTTTTAAGCGATCTAGATTCTTTTTGTTAAAATCTTCCTTTCTAAACCTTACCGCCCAGTTCTGTTCTTTTACTGTTGACGGCTCGTTTATCCTATAATCAGAGCCACTTTTAACTAAATCTTGGTATGGCATTATAAAAAGGTTTGCCTTAGAATTAAAACCTAGCGCGATTATCTTGTCGGCTAAATCTTCGTCGCCAGCGTAATCGTATTCTTCGCCTAAATCCTTATAGCACTCTTTAACTCCACGAACGATATTATTTTTATCCCACTCGCTCGAATTTTTGATTAAACCCATAAGCGTATCGTTATCGTGCGTACCCGTATAATAAACGCAATTTTCTATCGCGTTTTTGGGAAGATATAGGTTATCCCCTTGCCCGTCGAACGCAAATGATAAAATCTTCATGCCGGGATATCCCGTGAACGAAAGAAGTTCTCTCACTCCGTCGTCTATAATGCCTAAATCTTCGGCGATAATTCTAGTTTTGTCAACTCTTTGGTGAATGGCGTTAAAAAGTTCTATTGACGGAACTCTCACCCATTCCCCTTCCATAGCATTTAAAGCGTCTGCTTTTACTTCGTAATAACGATCAAGTCCACGGAAATGGTCGATTCTTACGTAATCGTAGATTTTAAGTGCTTTTTCTAGCCTATTAGTCCACCATGAAAAGCCGTCCTTTTGGTGTTCAACGTAATCGTAAACGGGATTGCCCCAAAGTTGACCTTCCTTGCAAAAATAATCGGGTGGAACGCCCGCGACTACGCTTGGCGCAAAGTTTTGATCGAGTTTATATAAAGTAGGATTTACCCAAACGTCCACGCTATCTAGCGCAACGTATAAGGGCATATCCCCCATAATGCTAACGCCCTTTTGGTTGGCGTATTCTTTTAACGATAGCCATTGCGTTTTTGCTATAAACTGAATAAATTGCCAAAATTCTATTTGCTCGCTATAATCCTTAGCAAACTGCTTTAACGCCCAGTCCTCTCTATACTTTAAGGGGTCTGCCCATTCGTAAAAGTGTTTGTTTCCACTAGCCTCTTTAATCGCCATATAAAGAGCGTAATCGTAAGATTCTTTGCTCTTTTTATATTCAACGAACTCTACGCTACTTTTGTCAAATCTAGAAAACGCCTTCTTAAGAAGCGGAAATCTCACCGCGTATAAAGAGCCGTAATCAATATATTTACTTTCTTGTTCTATCGCGAATTCTAGTTCGGAATTAGTTAAGAGTTTTTGTTTCTTTAATAAATCTAGCCCGATAAAATACGGGTTAAACGATTCCGAAGACACGGAAGAATATGGCGAATTCCCAAACCCCGTTTGAACGAGCGGAAGAATTTGCCACACCTTTTGCCCCGCGGACGATAAAAAATCTATAAAATCATAACTTTCTTTGCCAAATCCACCCATTCCGAACTTGTTCGGGAGCGAAAATATCGGCATTAAAATACCACTACGTCTATTCATGCTTTCGTCTTGTAAAATTATTTAATATCGTAAAGGCTAAACGCCTTGTTTTTTTCTATTTTTATACAAATTATCACGGCGTAAATTAAAGTTATAACGCCAAGCACGGCAGTTATAACGACCGTTAAAATATCCCACTGACTGCCCTTTGCTATTCCGTTCGGAGAAAGAATAAGTCCGCCAAAATCGTATATAAAGTGGATAACTACCGCCACGAATAAGTTCTTCGCCACCGCTAAACTTATAACGCACGCGCCACCTATTAAGAAGGAATACCCCACTTGTAAAAGGGTAGACGGCAAACTTGCTCCGCCAAAAAGGTTAATTAAATGCGAAAATCCAAATAGTCCTGCCGAAAAAATTATAGGCAACAAAAACGAGCCTTTTTTGTCCTTAAAATATATCGTTAATAGCGGAAAAATTAAGCCAACGAAAATCATTTCTTCGGCAAATCCAACCGATAAACAGTATAAAATATAGACTAAATTTTCCCCTATATTGCGACTTAAAACTACTCTTCCACTAATAAGCCCAACAATGGGGAAATTATTGATTACGACTAAAATTATCGGCAAGATTATAACTATGCTCTTAATCGCAATTTTATTAGATAAAACCTTATGAAATCCGTACTTTATAATAAAGAAAATCGCAAGTAGTCCAATTAAAATTCGATAGATCGCTCCGCCTAAATTAAACGCCCAAAACTCGCTTAAATTCATCAGTTCAAAGAGTTTATAAGTGGGAAAAGATAATAATCCCACACCTAACGCAAAAACTATAAGAACGTGAATAAGCGGAGATTTTTCCGCGTCAAGCCTTAATTTCGTCATAAAATAAATCCGCCGTCACTCGTTACGACTTGTCCCGTTATAAACGACGCCTTTTCGCTCGTTAAAAAATAAATGAGTTCGGCGATATCTTGTGGTTTTCCAAGTCTTTTAAGCGGAGTGCCGTTAATAAGATCTAACTTTTCTTGCTCGCTAAAACGCGCGTTCATAGGGGTATCGATAACTCCGGGACAAACGCAGTTAACAACAATCCCGCTATCTCCAACCTCCTTAGCGAGCGCCTTTGTAAACCCGATAAGCCCCGCCTTAGTCGCCGAATACACAGTTTCCATGCACGCGCCAGAGATTCCCCAAATAGAAGAAACGATCGCGATTTTGCCTTGTTTTTTAGAAATCATATAGGGAAGTAATTCCCTAGCGATTTTGATGGGAGAAGATAGGTTTATTTTTAAGATTTTATCTATATCTTGATCACGCGTATCGGTTAATAGTTCGTAAAGACCAACGCCTGCGTTCAAAACGATAGCGTCCACCCCCTTAAAACTATTTTTAACCGCGTTAGAAAGCACGTAAACTCCGTCGTCACAAGACAAATCGGCCTTTACGGGAAAAAGATAATCTCTAAACTCTTTAGACTCCTCCATGAGTTCTTCTAAAGGTTTTAAGTTTTCGTTATATTGAGCTATTACGAAATAGCCTTCTTGTAAAAATTTACGGGCGGTTGCAATACCTATGCCACCACTTGCACCCGTCAATAAAACTTTTTTCAAATTGCACCTTATGCTTAAACTAATACCCGCAAAAAATTTGCGGGTATTTTGGTTTTATTTTTTAATTAGGCAAAATCTTAGCCCTTAACTCTTTCCATGTATTCGCCCGTTGTGGTGTCAACTCTAATGAGTTCGCCTTCTTCAACGAACATGGGAACTTGTAGGCTTACGCCCGTTTCTAAAACAGCTTCTTTGGTTGCGTTGGTTGCAGTGTTACCCTTAACTGAAGGATCTGCTTGGGTTACGCGAAGAACTACGAAGTTTTCGCATTCTACCGAGAAAGCAACGCCCTTATAAGATCTAACGATAACGGGATCGTTTTCTTTGATCCACTTTAACGCGTCTTCAACTTGATCGTAGTTTAAGGGAGTAAGGTTGAATTCTTGGTCCATAAAGTAGTAAAGTTCGCCATCGGTGTAAGAATAAGTCATGTTTCTGTTTTCGATGGTTGCGTCTTGTAATTTTTCGGTGGGGTTCCACGTTCTTTCTAATACCTTTCCGTCGATTACGTTCTTCATTTTGGTTCTAACGAACGCTGCGCCCTTACCCGGTTTAACGTGTTGGAAATCAACGATCGTCCAAACTGAACCTTCGTATTCAAAAGTTGAGCCCTTTCTGAAATCGCCTGCTAACATAATTTTTTCTCCTTGTTTATAACAATGTTTTTTCTTATTTTATATAATTTAACTCTTTACTATCCGTAAAAAGCCTTATTACCTTGCCGTTATCGAGCGTGACGGTGTCTTCAATTCTAATGCCAAACTCTCCGTCAAAATAAACGCCCGGTTCTATTGAGAAAACCATGCCGTCGTAAAGTTTTCCCTGCCTTTTTGGGCTTAAATAGGGATATTCGTGAATATTTTGACCTATTCCGTGCCCTAAAGAGTGCGTAAAGAACTTATCTAGCCCCTTGCCCTTAAGATATTCTCTTGCAATTTTATCCGCATCTATCGTGCTAATATTAGAAATGATTTGCTCTTCGCAAAGTTCGTTTGCGGTCTTTACCGCCTCGTAACACTCTAAAAACTTTTGGCTTGGCTTTCCAAAAAACGCCGTTCTAGTTATATCCGACGAATAACCGTCGACTAAACAACCCGTATCGATTAAAACTGCTTCGTCGTCTAAAAGCTTTTTTTCACCCGTTTCGTGATGAGGCACGGCGGAATTTTTGCCAAAAGCAACTATCGTATCAAAACTCTCTCCACTAGCGCCCATAGAAATCATTTTCTTAACCAAAAGGTCTTTGACTTCTAATTCAGTCATTCCCTTCTTTATCTCTAAAAACGTTTCGCTCACCGCACTTTGGGCAATCTCACACGCTTTTTTAATGGAATTAAGTTCTTCTTTAGATTTGATTGAAATCGCCTTTTCTATCTCGTTTTTGCCGTCTAAAACCTTAACTTTAAGTTTTTTATACTCGTTAAAATCTTGAACGGTAGCAATAGAAAAGTCTATATATAGATTTTTGATTTTTTGGGATTTGATAATCTCTTTTAGGCTTTCTAACCCACTATATAATTTTGGGATTATATCCGTGCCACAAAGTTTATCTTTAAGAAGTGAAAAATATCGCGCGTCCGCAAAATAAAAGGTTTTATCTTTAAGGATAACCAAAACGCCTTCGTGAAGGTCGATATTAGTAAAATATCTACGCGTCGTTCTATCGGTTAATAAATACGCGTCTTTTTTATCGCAAACAATTTTTCTCATCTAACTCTATATATTGTACCAAACTTTTTCGCGTAAGTCAATTACCATAATATATTTTTTGCATTTTTACGGCGTCTTGGTCTTGAGTTCCAGCCGATTCGCAAATAATATAGGGCTCTAGGCTCAATTTTTTTAGTGCCAACGCCAAAGGTTCAAAGTTCGGCCCGTAATGATCGTCTGAAAAAGTTAAGTGCCTTACTTCCCCTTTAGCGGAATATTCTATCTTGGAAAAGTGAACGTGAAAATGTTTCATACGTTCATAGCCTAGTTCGTCTATTAAATAGCGAAGCCTATCTTCGTAATCTTTTTCAGTCTTAAGAGAACCAAACTCTCTTGCGTTAATATGTCCAAAGTCGATTGCGGGGGTATAGATTTTATCAACTTTGCAAAATCTAGCGACTTCTTCTATCGTTCCGATTTGCCCTAACTTACCCATGGTTTCGGGGCAATAGATAAGATCGTCAAGCCCTTTTTCGTAAATTATATCCCTTAACTTTTTAAGGCGTTCTACGGTTAAATCCACCGCCTGCTCACGTTTCATTTTGCCCTGACTTGCTGGGTGAAAAACCACTCTCTTTCCACACATAAGTTTAACCTTTTCGGCGGACGATATGACGTAATTATACGACTTAACTGCGTTTTCCTCTTCGGGGTTTGCAAAGTTTATATAGTAGGGTGCGTGAACGGAAATTTCAACGCCTAACTCCTTAAACGCCTCGCCTATACTTATCGCGCGCTCGTCTGATAAACTAACGCCACGACCAAAAGAATATTCAAAACAGTTTAGTCCTAAATCTTTAACCCACTTTGCAGACTGTTCACTCTTGCTGTTTCCAGCCTCGGCAAAGGCAAGCGAATTTCCGCTTGGTCCAAATTTTATCATTAGTTTTCTCCCCTTGCTTTTAACTCGTCCTTTCTCAATTGCTCGATAAGTTGCTCTTTACCGCTAAACTTTTTAATCTCTCTCATATAATCGGTAAAATAAAGAGTAATTTCCTTGCCGTAAAGATCTTTATCGAAATCTAAAAGGTGCGCCTCGATAAGTTTTTCTTCTAAATTAAAGGTCGGACGCGCGCCGTAGTTTATTATGGCGATATATTTTTTGCCGTCGCAGTAAACGTATCCCTTATAAACCGCGTTTTTTAGTTGATGTTTACTTTGATCGATTTTTAAATTTAACGTAGGAAAGCCCATAACCGTTCCCACTTTTCTATCGCCTTTAACCTTGCCCGTGATAGAATAATCTTTACCCAAAAGATCGTTCGCTTTTTTTACGTTTCCAAGCGATAATTCCCCTTTAATTCGGGTTGTCGATACCCTTTGTCCGTCAGCCAAAAATGTATTTGCAACTATTACTTTTTGCCCTCTTTTCTCAGCGTACTTTTCTAAGTATGAAACAGTTCCCTTGCCATATCTACCAAACGTATAATCGTCCCCGCAAACGTAGGCTATTATATCGAATTTTTTATTTAAGTGATTAAGGAAAGCAAGTTTTCCCTTAGACAAAAAACTTTTGTTGACGGGTGCAAAATAGATTTTATCCGCGCCGAGATCCTTTAAAAGCTTTTCTCTCTCTTTTGCGGTGTAAACGTTCTTTTCTTCCTTGCCGAAAATTTGCGCTTTTAGATTTCCCTTAAAAGTAAACACGGCAAGCGTTGCGCCCTGCTCGTTAGCGTAGCGCCTAGCAATTTTAATCACCTTGCGGTGTCCTTTATGCACGCTATCAAAATATCCTAGCGCAATAACCGTTTTTTTCTTATCTAACATAAGCCTTAATCTTAAGTTTTCCGTCCTTTGCTTCACCCACGCCCCAAAATGCGCTCTCGTTATAAACCCTATAAATTCCGTCGTTAAAGCCGTAGTCTTCATAAACGCCGTCAAGGATTTTTTGCGCTCTATCGGGCGATAAAACTAATTTTGGAAAATCTACCGCAAGATCGGAGCAAATTAGGTATTTTTCGGGATTTTCACTACCAACGAACTCTTCAACGCTAACTGCGTTCTCTATCGTAAAAACCCCCGATTTCGTGCGACAAAGTTCGCTCATAACCCCTAGTGAATTACAAGCGATTCCTATATCTCTTGCAAGCGAACGAATATACGTTCCGCCACCGCATTCGATCTTAAATTCAAATTCGTTATCGCTCGTTTGAGAAAGAAGTTCAATGCTTTTTATAAGAACTTTTTTCGGGGGAAGAGTAAATTCTTCGCCACGTCTAGCGAGTTGATATCCCCTTTTCCCGTCTATACATTTAGCCGAATATTTAGGGGGAACTTGGTCGATTAGTCCAATAAAATTTTTAAGCGAACTTTCGATTTGCTCTTTGGTGGGAATATAGTCCGTTTTATCGGTAATTTCGCCCGTAACGTCTAACGTGTCGGTCGTAAAACCGAATTTGAATTTAGCGATATACGTCTTTTCTTTGTCGAGTTGAAACTGGAAAAGTCTTGACGCTTTATAAACGCCAACAGGCAAAACGCCTGACGCCATCGGGTCAAGCGTTCCCATATGTCCACAAGGGAGATTAAATTTCTTTTTAACCGCACCCACGGCGTAAGCAGAGCTCATTCCGCTAGGCTTAATTAAATTTATAAATCCGTTCATAATTTTAGTCTATAAGTTCTCTTGAAACGGCAAATGAAATCTTATCGATAACCTCTTCGTATTCACCGTAAATTTGACAACCGCTTGCAAGTTTATGTCCGCCACCGCCGAACGAACTCGCCACGGCGTTAACGTCACTTCCTTTAGAGCGGAAACTGATTTTATATTTATTAGTATCCATTTCAAGCACGCAAGCGCCCACTTCAACTCCGTCGATTCCCATTATAAAATCAACGAATCCTTCGGTTTCATCAGCTTTTGCGCCCGTTTCATTAAGCATATCTTTTAGTACTGACGCAACTGCAAATCTTCCATCGTGAAAATACCTTATTTTAGACATAGTCTTGCCGAAAAGATTTGCCCTTTCCTTCGTTTGCGCACTAAACATATTGTAGGTAATAGCGTTTAGATCTGCGCCCAAAGAAACTAATTTACTTGCGATAAAAAGAGATTTTTCAGTCACGTTTTTATGCTTAAACGCGCCCGTATCAGTCACGATTCCAAGCGCTAAAAGATTAGCCGTTGCCTCGTCGATACTAACGCCTAACTCTTCGATTAAATCGTAAACGTTTTCGCAGTTAGCGGCGTTGTCTACGACGTAGTTAACCTTAGCGTATCTAGTATTTGAAACGTGGTGATCCACGTTAAAAGTATTTTTGTGCTTTAAAAAATATTCTTCAAAACTTCCAAGTCTTTGACTATCGGCACAGTCGATTGCAATAAGCGCGTCGTAGTCGCCGTCCAAAGAATTTTTAACGCTTAAAGCGTCTTTTAAAAACAAAAATCTCGACGGCAGAGTGTCGTCGCAAATAACGTCCGCGCTCACGCCGAGAGATTTTAGTGCATTTTTGAGCGAAAGCGCGCTACCTATCGTATCGCCGTCCGGACGGACGTGACAAAAAATAGCAACTTTTTTGTTGTTTGCTATATTTTTTGCAAGTTCTGATAAGTTAATCACGTTTTTCTCCTTCGTTTATGCTCTTAAATAATTTGTCCATTTTTTCGCCGTATTCCATAGAAGTATCTAGGATGAAATGAAGTTCGGGAACGGTTCTCGCTCTAATGACTTTAGCGAGTTCGTATCTGATCTTCTTAGCGTCCGCAATAATTGCGTCAAAAGTCGTTTTTTTCTTTTCGGGATTAGTCCCAAAAATGCTTATATACACTTTTGCGTGTGATAAATCTTTGCTCGCTTCAACGCTAGTTACCGAAAGCATTTCGGTAACTAACGGATTTTTGAGCTTACGCATTATTATATCGTAAATTTCCTTTTGAAATTCACCGTTTAGTCTATCGTTTCTATTGATTTTAGAGCCCATTATTCTCTAGTCTCCTCAACTTGATAGCATTCGATAAAGTCGCCAACCTTGATATCGTTGAACTTTTCGATCGACATACCGCACTCAAAGCCTTGAGCAACTTCCTTAACGTCGTCTTTAAATCTCTTAAGTTGTAACACGTTACCTTCGGTAATCATAATATCGTCACGGTAAATTCTAAGTTTACAGTTTCTATTGATCTTACCCTCAACGACGTAGCAACCCGCAACTTGACCAACGCCTGAAATCTTAAATACTTCCCTAACCTCTGCTTTACCGAGATAAACTTCGGTAAACTTAGGCGCAAGCATACCTTTGAGAGCCTTTTCAACGTCTTCAAGCGCTTCGTAGATAATTCTATAAAGTTTGATGTCTACACCGCTTCTTTCGGCGATTTGCTTAGCGTTTGAGTCGGGACGAACGTTAAAGCCGATAATGATTGCATGTGAAGATTCAGCAAGCATGATATCCGATTCGTTAATAGCGCCCGCTTGAGCGTGAATAACGTTAACCTTAACTTCGGCGTTAGAGAGTTTTTCTAACGACTGTTTAACTGCTTCAACCGAGCCTTGAACGTCAGCCTTAACGATGATGTTAAGACCTTTCATTTCGCCTTCGGCAATCTTATTAAATACGTCGTCAAGCGTAACCGTTTGCGACGCTTTGATCATGTTTTCTCTTTCTCTATTCTTTCTCTCTTCAGCAACCATCTTAACGAGTTTATCTTTATCAGCTGCGTAGAGAATATCGCCAGAGTTTGGAACATCGTCTAAGCCCATGATAGATACGGGGGTTGACGGGCCTGCGCTCGTAACTCTTCTACCCTTATCGTCGATCATGGCTCTAATCTTACCCGTAACCGTGCCAACGATAACGCTATCGGCAACCTTAAGCGTTCCGTTTTGAACTAAAATAGTAGCGATAGGTCCTTTGCTTTGATCGAGTTTTGCTTCGATAACGACACCCTTAGCCTTTCTATTCGGGTTAGCTTTGAGTTCTTTTACTTCGGCAACCAAGTTAACGTTTTCTAAAAGGTTATCAAAACCCTCGCCCGTTTTAGCCGATACGGGACAAAGAATAGTATCTCCACCCCATTCTTCAGGAAGAAGACCGTGTTCGGTGAGTTGAGTTTTAATTCTTTCTACGTTCGCTTCGGGTTTGTCGATCTTATTGATCGCAACGATAATGGGAACTTCCGCCGCTTTAGCGTGGTTGATAGCTTCAACCGTTTGAGGCATAATACCATCGTCCGCCGCAACTACTAAAATTGCGATATCGGTTGCTTGAGCACCACGTGCACGCATAGCGGTAAACGCTGCGTGTCCAGGGGTGTCTAAGAAAGTAATAGTTTCGCCACCTGCAACCGTTTGGTATGCACCGATATGTTGGGTAATACCACCAGCTTCGCTTGCAGTAACGTTCGCTTTACGAATTCTATCGAGAATTGAGGTTTTGCCGTGGTCAACGTGTCCCATAACGGTTACTACGGGAGGACGCTTAACTAGACTTGCAACATCGTCCGCAGTATCGCCAAAATCAGAGAGAACGTCTTCTGCGGTCTTTTCAAGTTTTAATTCGAGTTCAATTCCAAGATCGTCCGCAATAAACGCCGCCGTATCGAAATCGATAGAGTCGTTTATGGTCTTCATAATGCCTTCCTTAAACAATCTCTTGGTGATTTCCGCCGCCGTAATACCGATCTTTTCACTTAATACTTTAAGTGGAATAATTTCGGTGTTAATAACTGCCTTTTCGATCTTAATAACGTTGGTTTCCGCAACCGCCTTTGCCTTTTTAGCAGGGCGCATCTTTCTATAACCCGTCTTATTTTCATCAAAGTCGTCGATATCAACTTGATTTCTAATAAGTGCGCGCTTATTGATAACGTGCTTTTCTTCGTATCTATTGTCTCCACCGTTTTGCTTTTTCTTTCCAAAGTTTCTCTTGTCTTGAGTAGGAACGATAGCGGGCGCAATATACGTTTCCGTAGGCTTTTTAGCATTAGGACGGAATCCGCCTTCTTTTTGAGGTCTTTCACCTTTAGGACGGAACTCGTTTTGAGGACGGAATTCCTTTTGCGGACGTTTTTCTTGTGCCTTGGGGGCTTCGGGTTTAATCGGGCCTTCCCTACGAACGATAAACGAAGGTCTTTCGGGCGCAACGTATTCGTTTCGTTTTGGCGTTTCCACCTTTTCTACGGGCTTTTCTTCTACCTTTTCTTCTTTAACGGGTTCAACTTTTACTTCTGGTACTTTCTCTTCTTCCTTTTGAACCACTTCTTGAACCTTTACTTCTTCCTTTTCTTCTTGCTTAGGAGCGTTAAGGTCGGGAGCAACCTGTTCTTCTTGAACGGGAGTAGCAAGTTTTTCTTGCTCTTGCTTACGAGCCTCCGTTATAGAAAGGACCTTAGCCTCAAGACTAGATTTAATCTTTAAAACGCCTTGAAAACCGTCGCCAATCTTTTTAACGAGTGCCTCTATTTGTCCTTTTTCTAATAGATCTCTCGCTTTTTTAATATTCTCATTACGCATTTCTTTCTTTTCAGCCATATTTTCTCCTAAATTTTAGAAATAAAATCTATACTAGAATTCTCTACGATAGCCTTTGCGAGTTCTTTATCGCAAATGGCCATAACTTTTGAATTTTCCCTATGCGTCATTTCGGCAAGTTCTTTTTCCTTAGTGATAAGTACTTGGCAATTATGCTTTGACGCAAGTTTAATAACGTCTTTTCTCGTGTTCTCGCTTGCCGATTTGCACACGAGTAAAAGTTCTATCTTTTTAAGGGTTAAAACGGCGTTCGCACCTATTCGGTATTTTCCCGAACGCATGGCAAACCCTATATAGGTTTCCGCCTTAGTCTTGCTTTCCAAGGAACGCCTCCATAATTTGATCGTACGTGCTATCCGCCACTTCACAAGAAAAGGCGCGATTTATAAGCTTTTGCTTTTTGAGCTTCTTTATGCACTCAAGATCGTTACACACGTAAGCGCCACGACCGTTAGCCTTTCCCGTTTTATCTAGACTTATTTGATCGCCGAACTTCACCACGCGAATAAGTTCTTTTTTGGGCTTTTCTTGTCTACACGCAATACACGTACGCATAGGTATTTTCTTTTCCATTTATTATTCTTCCGTTACTTCAGTTTCTCCGCAAGCGCTTTCGCTCTTAACGTCTATCTTCCAACCGGTAAGTCTAACTGCTAAACGCGCGTTTTGACCGCTTCTGCCGATTGCAAGTGATAATTTATCGTCGGGAACTACTGCCATTGCGCTATCGTCACCCGTTTGAACTACTTTAACGACTCTTGCAGGTGATAACGCTCTTGAGATGTATTCTAAGGGGTTTTCACTCCAAGGTATAATATCGATTTTTTCACCGCCGAGTTCGGCTACTATCGCGTTAACTCTTGCTCCCTTGTTACCTACGCAAGCGCCCACTGCGTCAACCATAGGATCTTCGCTATAGATTGCGATCTTAGTTCTTTGACCGGGATCTCTTGCAATTCCTTTAACTAAAACAACGCCTTGCTTAATTTCGGGAACTTCGTTTTCAAAAAGACGCTTAACGAGTCCGCTAGCCGTTCTTGAAACCATAATTTGAGCAGCCTTACCGCTGTTTTTAACGCGTTTAACGTATACGTTAATTTTTTGGTTAAGCTCGTATTTTTCGCCGGGAACTTGATCTTTGGGGAGTAAAACGCCTTCGATTTGATTTCCGCCGATTTCAACGTAAACGTTACCGTCTTCAATTCTTCTAATGGTAGAAACCATAAGTTCGCCTTCTTTGTCTTCGAATTGGTTAACGGTGTTTTCACGTTCGATTTCACGAAGTTTTTGCATTAAAACTTGTTTTGCAGTTTGAGCGGCAATTCTACCGAAGTTTTTAGAAATAATTTCTACACTTACTACGTCGCCTGCCTTATAGCTCTTCTTAATTTCTTGCGCTTCCGAGAGGCTAATTTCCTTTTCGGGATCAAGAACTTCTTCAACTACCGAACGAACGCTATAAATCTTAATAGATTTTTTATCGGGGTTAAGTCTTACTTCAACTCCGCCAGCCGTTCCGGTGCTTTTCTTGTAAGCGATAACGAGCGCGTTTTCGAGCGCTGCGATAAATTCCGCTTGCGAAATGCCTTTTTCTCTTTCTAAGTCTTCAAGCGCTAAAAAGAAATCTTGGTTAATCATGTTTTTCTCCTTGTTAAACTTTTAAGTTTGTTTATTTTTACTTGCGTTTTTAAAAATCAATGTACTCGTTTACTTTAACTAGATTTTTCTTGTCAATAGTAAAGGTCGTCTTTTCGTCAACTTTTAAGGTAATACCCTGTTCGTTATACGAAACTAAAATTCCGTCGTAAGCCTTTTTGCCTCTAATAGACGCGTAAAGTTTTACTTCAACCTTTTCGCCTATGTGAGAAATAAAATCTTCGTCCGTCTTGAACGGTCTATCCGCGCCAAGACTTGAAACGTTTAGCGTATAAGCCTGCCCAAACGTGGGATCGAGTTCGTCGATAGGGTCTAGTATCGCGCGGTGAAAACTCTCACAAGCGTCTAAATCCACACCGCCTGCCTTTTCGATAAAAATGGTAAGCGTGGGATTTTTGCCTTGCTTAAATTCCGCGTCAGCCACTTTTACGCCTACGCTCTCGGCAAAAGGTTGACAAAAATCGATAATTTCTTTTACGGATTTAACCTTCATAAATACCCCTTTATAAACAAATATGAGAACGGGCGTCCGTTCTCATAAGTCAGTAACTATCTCAAGTGTACTTTGATTTTAGCATATTTAATTTAAAAAAGCAAGGGATTTTACGAATTTTTTATTTTCATTAGTTCGATAAATATTTCAGCAGTTGCGTATGCGTCCGATAATGCCCTATGATGGTGGAAAACTATTCCAAAATGATCGGCTATCGTATTTAATTTGTGGTTCTTTAATTGTGGTAAGCACGCCCTTGCTAGTTCAACCGTATCGAGAACTTTATTCTTTATTTCGTATTCTTCTGCCCCTGCGAATCTCTTTACGAACTTAACGTCGAACTCGGCGTTATGCGCGACTAAAATAGCCCCGTCGATAAACTTCATAAAATCGGGGATAACCGAGCTTATTTTGGGCGAGTTTTTTACCATTTCTTCGGTAATACCAGTTATTGCAACGTTCTCTGCAGTAATGCGATAATCGGGTTTTACTAACGTCTGAAATTGTTCTACGATCTTTCCGTCAACGACCTTTACAGCCCCTATTTCGGTTATGCCGTTGCTCATTAGTTCTATGCCCGTAGTTTCTAGGTCAAATACGACGAAAGTATCTTTAAGTAACTCGTCTGGAAGTTTTTCGTCAAGTTCGAAAACGCTTTTTACTTTTACCGTTTTAGCGGGTTCTGGGAATACGAGTTTATACTCCTTGGGAGCGCTCTTTTTGAATTTATCCTTTTTAACGAAATCGCTTGGGAAAGTGCAACGGTTAATCTTTTCAAAAGTAAAGGTGGGCTTTCCGTCACGCTCGCCTATCGTTCCACGAGTAATAATAGTATCGCCAACGGCAAGCTCTTTAATTTTAGGATAGGTATTTTTCTTTGAAAAATAAACTCCGCTTATTTTTGCCGTAGTATCGTCGATATGGATAATTAAGAAAGGCTTTCCGTTCTTAGTTTGGCGTTCGGATAGATTAGTAATCTTTCCGCAAATAGTAACCGTGCCGGATAGCGCGTCTTCTATATATAGAGCCGTATCGCCCATATGTAAATCGTCTATTATTAAAACGTCCTTAACTTTTATGGTGCGGTGCTCTATCTTTTGAAGTTCACTCTCGTATACTTCTTCGGACAATAAATTTATCGTTTCTTCGGCTTCCTTTACGTCCGTGCTACCTGCAAAATCCGAACAAAATTTTCTAGATAAGTGTTCGTTGAGTTTATTTATTGCGCCGTTTTTAACCACGTATTCCGCGCCGTCTTTAGTAAGTCTTAAAACGTATTTAACTAATTTTCCAACTACCGTGCTAATTATATCGGTAGGCTTTAAGAATATGGAAATCGAAGGATAGTTTTGGCTTAAATATAAGAAAATTTCTCTATTTATAAGTTCGTCGTTACTAACGATTTTTTTAACCGTAATTTCAACGCTCTTAAAGGTGGGCGGAGTGATTTTTTCCGCCTCTTTAAAGATTAGTTCTTTAAGTTCTTCGCCGATAGTTTCGTCGCAGATAAAGTTATATTTAATAGAATAATTTTGTCTATCCACTTCGATTGAACTTAACCTAATATTATTAAGTTTTGGATCGAGTTTAATTAAGTCTGAAATAAACTCTTGGCTACTTTTTATAGTATACATTTATCAATTTCCTTAAAGAATTCCTCTTCCACGTCTTTATGCGCAACCTTTCTAACGATTTTACCTTTAACGAAAATCACGCACTCGTCCTTTCCGCCGGCGATTCCAAGATCGGCGTCGCTCGCCTCACCTGGTCCGTTTACCACGCAACCCATTACCGCGATTTTTAACGGTTTTTTAACGTTTATGGTGTAATCTTCTACCTTTTTAGCAAATTCCATACAGTTCCACGAACATCTTCCACACGTTGGGCACGCTATGATTTTAACGCAATCGTCATAAAGATCTAGAGCCGAAAGTATTGATTTTGCGGCGATTACTTCGCGCGAAGTGTCGGCGGATAAACTAACCCTTATCGTGTCGCCTATTCCGCGAGATAATAACGAGCCTATGCCTATCGCGTTTTTAATGACGCCGTTATATTCCGTGCCGGCCTCGGTCACTCCTAAATGCAAAGGATAATCGCATTTTTTCGCCACGTATTCGTAGGCTTTAATAGCAAGGTTAACGTCGCTTGCCTTTACCGAAACGACTATATCACTAACGCCGTGCTTTTCTAAAATACTAACGTTTTTTAAGGCACTTTCGCCAAGTGATATTTCGTTTTTGCCGTATTTATTTAAGAATTCTTTTTCAATACTGCCCGTATTAGATCCAACGCGCACGGGAATTTTATTAGCTTTAAGTGCGTCTGCAACCGCCTTAACTTTGTCTTCTCCGCCTATATTTCCGGGATTAATGCGAATTTTATCCGCACCGCCATCAATGGCTTTTAAGGCGAGTTTATAGTCAAAGTGTATATCGGCAACGATAGGCGTTTTAACTTGTTTTTTAACCACGCCGAAAGACTTGGCGTCTAGTTCGTCGTTTACCGAAAAACGCATTACGTCAAGCCCTAGTGGTTCAAGTCTTTTTATCTCCTCAACGGCACGAACGGTATCGCTAATTCTAAAAGTCGCCATAGACTGAATTGCGATTTTATTTCCGCCACCGATATTGATGTTGCCGATTTTTACAACTTTACTCATAAATTATTTCGCTTTAATTTGTACCGTTTGATTTTTCTTTACTTTGATAACTAATATCTTGTTTCCAAGATAAGTTTGTTCTTCGTATTCGCAGTTTAGACTAAATTCTTTCGGCGCGTAAATCTTTAGAACGCCGTCCTCTTTAGCCTTGATTTTAGCCGTAAAGCCCTTTCTATCTTTCTTACCGCTTACGGTGTATCCGCCCTTTGCTCTTAAGCCGTAGAATCCACCCTTAAAGTCAGACGGAACGCCTGGGAATAAATTGATAATTCCATCATAACTTTGAAGTAGAGTTTCAATAACTCTAAGCAAGAATACTGAGTTGCCTTCGATTACGGGAGCGGTCATATCCCTAGTCCACTTGTTGGGGGTTGCACACTTGCCAACCTTATACCAGTCTAAAGTGGTGGTTAAGTCGCCCGTAATTTCGTCTTTACCTTTGCATCTATCGTGGTTAGCCTCGGTTACCGCGCTAGGAAGAACGATATTCGCGTTGTGAACGAAAAGTCCGTTTGATTTAGCAAATCTATCTATAAATACGGGTAGTTGTGCCCAAACCTCTTCGCTCTCGCCAAGACGAGCCTTCGTCGTATAGTAAATATGCCAACTCCAGTCGTGGATAAAGCACCAACCGTCGTCGTTAGCGTAAACTCTTTCAATAGCTTTTTTACCAACGAAATCAAGGGTTTTTTTAGCGACCTCTCTACCCTTTTCGCAAATAAACGTTTCCGCAGGGAAGAAAGGATACATATGATGGGTTGCAAACGAGAAATAATCCTCTGGAATATCAGGGCCTGCCGAGAACGCGCCGTCACTTCTTAAATCAACGGGCGGATAGTTGGCTAAAATATCTTTCCACTTTTCAAATTCGGGAAGATAGAGATATTCTTGTTCAGCATAATCTAAAACCGTTTGCATACAACGCTTGAGCATTGACAAGGTTGCCGTATCGTCTTTGGTAAGGTAGAATACTTCGATTGGAACGGAAAGGTCTAAGTGATATAGTCCGTCCTCTCCCTTTTCCATAAGCGCAGTCGTATAGAATTTGATAATTTCAATAAGTAAAGGATAGAGTTTGCTACTCATAATCCTCTTATCTTTAGTGTAATCCCAGCACCAACAAAGCATAGTTCCAACGTAAGCGCCCGCACAAAGAGTATAGCGATATTCGCCCGATAAAATCTCTTCTGCGTTTTGGTTACTAACTAAGGGTAAGAAAAATCCTTCCGCCTTTTCGCCAAATAAACGCTTAGTGTGTTTAACTATTCTATCACGCTTAGATAAATAGGTATCCGCCATAACCGTAAAGAACTCCGCGTGATTAATAATGGGTGCAGGCATAAGGGGAATTTGAACGTTTTGGTCTTGCGTATAATTATGCGCGTCTACACCCGCGATAGTTTCGTTAAGCGGACCGTATAGCATACCTGAAAGCGCAGGTTGAGGTGCTTTGCCGTATGAACAACAAAGTTCATACATAGAGAAAATCGCATATTTTTGAATATCCGAATACTTGCCCATATCGATGAGCGAAGTGTTCCAGTATTTATGCCAGAAATCCTTGGTTTGTTTTTCTAACTGGTCAAGCCCTTCCTCTTTTGCACTTCTAACGTTTTCAAGCGCCTTTTTATAGAAATTCTTGGTTTCGTAAGAGGTAACCACGCTGACGAAAATATCTGCGTCACCCGTGCCCATAAAGTAAGCGTTGTTTTTAGAAATAACGGGCTTTGACACGGTTGCCGAAAGTTCGCTCATATCGAAATCAAAGGGAAGTTTATAGGTTATGCTGTCTTTCGTGGGCATAACCGGTTTAATTGCTATCGCTAAGGCGTAAGTTCCCTCGCCCGGCATATCTTGAACTAAAACGAGTTCGCCCTCACCCTCTTCATACCATTTTGCGGGGGTGGGAAGATCGTCGTTTAATGGAACGTAAAGTTCAATTTTATGGCTCATGTCGGTAAGAGACGTTCCAGATAGTCTAACCGCCATTACGTTTTTTGTTCTTGGAATAAATGACTTTACGGTTGAATGTAAAAAGTGTGCGTCTGCATTAGAGGTAAGCACTCCGTCGTATACCGATAAATTTTGGTCGATTAAAGGATACGCAGGGGCGTTCCAACCTAGTGCGCCACCGCCGTAAAATAATCTTAAAACCGCCGCCGACAAAGAACGCACGTCTACTCTATTAGTTTGTTTTTCGATATCGCTAATAAAATAGGTCGTTCTATCTCCGCGTTCTTCCACCATTTTCATGAGTTTATCGTGCGGGGTGGGAACGGTATCGCGAAGGCGACCGTCAAAAACGTCCGTCTTATTGATTACCCACTCGTAATTTCCAGGGATATAACCGATAGCGGCGAGCGAGCCGTTGCCGATCAATAGTCCGTTATGCCACGATCTAGGTGGATTTTCCTTAAAGGTGATATTTCCTTTTTCAACTAGTTTTTTAACGTTTTGTTCTGAAGGGTATCTCATAATGTTCTCCTAAAAATTAAGCATATTTTTCCAGTTTGTTAAATGATAACACGATAAGGCCGTAAAATCAAGAGTTTTTTCCTTTTTAATTTGATTTTCTTTTTATAAAAAGAAAGAGCGCTTGTTTTAGCGCCCTTTGATTTTTATTTGGTCATTTTTTCTTGTTTTACTTTTTTATCGATAACGTGGCGAGAAGAAAGTTCGTTATGAATATCGCTAACGCTTATTCCCATTTGCACCATTAAAACTAAAGTGTGGTAAGCAAGATCGGCAATTTCGTAAATGGTTTCCTTTTTGTCGTCCGCTTTGCCCGCGATAATAACTTCGGTGCACTCTTCACCCACTTTCTTTAGAATTTTATCAATTCCCTTTTCAAATAAGTAAGTCGTATACGAGCCTTCTTTTTTATCCGTCTTTCTTCCTTTAATGAGTTCGTAAAGACCGTCTAAAGAAAATTCCTTTAAATCTTCGTTTTCATAAACGGGATTGAAAAAACAAGATTTAGCGCCCGTATGACAAGCAGGGCCGTCTGGAACTACCACCACTTTAAGCGCATCCGTATCGCAGTCGGCAGTAATAGACACGACGTTAAGGTAATTTCCGCTAGTTTCGCCCTTTAACCATAGGCAATTTCTAGACCTACTAAAAAAGCACGCCTTTTTCTTTTCCATAGTGATCTTAAGACTTTCTTCGTTCATAAACGCGAACATTAAAACGTCTTTTGATATTTCGTCTATTATAATTGCGGGAATCAATCCCTTTTCGTCAAACTTTAAGCTTTTAATATCTATCATAATTTCTCCTTAAATCCTAGTCGGAATTAAATTTTCTAAAAGTTTTTTCTTTAGGTCGTTAATTTTAACCTCGCCAAAGTGAAATATAGACGCCGCAAGTCCCGCGTCTACCTTGGGCAAAGCCTTAAAAAGTTCTATAAAATGCTCTTCGTTGCCAGCTCCGCCCGATGCGATAACGGGAACGTCAACAACTTCGCAAACTCGCTCTAACAGTTCAAGGTCGAAACCGCCCTTAACTCCGTCGGTATCGATAGAATTAATAACGAGTTCTCCAGCGCCGTTTTTAACGCCCTTTTTTATCCACTCGATAGCGTCGAGTCCGGTGTTTTCTCTACCACCTTTAGCAAAGACCGTGAATTTTCCGTCCACCCTTTTAACGTCGACCGATAAAACCACGCATTGATCGCCGTATCTTTTAGCGGCGTTAAAGATCAAAGAAGGATCTTTTAGTGCGCCCGAATTAACGCTTACTTTATCCGCGCCACACTTAAGCACCCTATCGAAATCGTCAACGGTATTTATGCCACCGCCAACCGTTAAGGGAATAAATATTTTAGACGCAACTTCGGTTAAAATCTCGGTAAAGAGTTTTCTTCCGTCGCTCGATGCGGTTATGTCGTAAAACACTAGCTCGTCCGCGCCGTTTTCGCTGTAATATTTAGCAAGCGATACGGGCGAAGAAACGTCTTTAAGTCCTAAAAAGTTAGTGCCTTTTACGACTCTACCGTCCCTAACGTCAAGGCAAGGAATAATTCTTTTAGTTATCATCTTGCCACCTCGATTGCCTTTTTAAGATCTATTGCTTTAGTGTAATACGCCTTGCCGATGATTGCGCCGTAGATACCGAGTTTACTTAATCTCTCAACGTCTTCCATGGTAGAAACACCGCCCGATGCGATAACGTTAATCGATAGATTTTTACTCATTTTTTCGTATAATTCGTGATTAGTGCCTATCATTGCGCCGTCACGACTAATATCCGTGCAAATTACCGTTTTAACGCCCATTTTTTGAACGCCTTCTAAAAAGTCGAAAGCCTTGACTTCAGACTTTTCCGTCCAACCCTTGATTGCAACGAACCCGTCCTTAATATCAACGCCAACGGCAATCTTATCGCCGAATTTATCGACTGCAGACTGCAAAAATTCTCTATCTAATAGTGCCGCCGTTCCAAGAATTACTCTCGAAACCCCAACGGACACGTATTTATCTATCACTTCCATAGAACGAATACCACCGCCCACTTCGATAAAAAGAGAAGAATTATCAACGAGTTTTTTTATCGTGTCAAAATTAGGAGTTTGCCCCGATTTTGCGCCTTCTAGGTCAACCACGTGGCAAAATTTTGCGCCCGAATTTTCAAAATCTTTTATAATTTCAACGGGATTATCGCTATAAACGGTCATTTTATCGTATTCGCCCTTAAAGAGCCTAACTGCCTTTCCGCCGAATAGGTCTATCGCAGGAAAAATATTCATAATTTAGTCTCCTATCTCCGAAAATGCTTTCAGGATTTTTAAGCCCACGTCCCCACTTTTTTCGGGGTGAAATTGACAGCCGAAAACGTTGCCTTCTCCAACAACCGCCGTAACGGGCGCGCCGTATTCGGTGTTTGCCAAAACGCTAGGACTATTCGCGCCGTAAAAAGAATGCACGAAATACACGTAGTCGCCGTCGTTTATATACTTAAATAAAGGCGAGTTTTTCGTAAACTTTAGATAATTCCAACCTATATGCGGAATTTTATAATTACTAGGAACGATATCGCTTAGCGGTCTAACTTGACCACTAATAAGCCCTAACCCGTCGTGCTCGCCGTACTCAAACCCTTTTTCAAATAAAAGTTGCATGCCGAGGCATATCCCCATAAGAGGTTTGCCCTTTTTAGCCTCTTCAACGACTACTTTATCAAGCCCCGTGCTTTTAAGTTTATCTATTGCGTCCCCAAACGCGCCAACGCCGGGGAGTATTATTTTATCGGCCGATTTAATAACCTTTTCGTCGCTCGTAACTACTACGTCTTGCCCTATTGCGGAAAACGAACTTTTAAGCGAGAAAAGATTTCCTACGCCGTAATCTACTATTGCTATCATTAAAGAACGCCTTTAGTGCTTGGAATTTCGTCAATAAAATCTTTATCGATAGAAACGGCGTCTTTTAAGGTACGGGCAAGCGATTTGAACGCCCCTTCTACGATATGGTGTGAGTTCTTGCCTTCAAGTTGAATAACGTGCAAACCGCACTCTAACGCGCGAACGAATCCTAAAAGGAATTCTTCAACGAGTTCTCTATCAAAATCCTTAATTTTTTTGGCAGGGATAGATAACTTATAGTTAAGGAGGGCTCTTCCAGAAAGATCAACGGCGGTTAAAATTAGCGCTTCGTCCATAACGATTGTCTTATCGCCGTATCTAACGATACCCTTTTTATCGCCTAGCGCCTCCTTAAACGCTCTTCCTAAAACGATACCGATATCTTCAACCGTGTGGTGATAGTCAACGTAAGTGTCTCCCACGCATTTTACGGTCAAATCAAATCTTCCGTGACGGGCAAAAAGAGTTAACATGTGATCCAAAAAACCACAACCCGAATCGATATTCGATACGCCTTTTCCGTCTAGATTAAGTTCTAACTTAATATCCGTTTCAGCAGTTTTTCTTTCTATTAAAGAAGTTCTCATTTTACTTCCTCCAAAATCTCAGTTATCGCTTTTACTAAAGCTATCATTTGGGATCTCGATCCCACCGTTATACGATTATACTCGTTAATTCTCGGTTTGTCAAAGTATCTAACGAGTATTCCCCTTTTTCTCAAGCTTTCGTAAAGGGTTTTACCCTTTATCTTATCGCTTTTACAAAAAACGAAGTTTGCTTTCGAATCGGTTAGCGTAAATCCAAGCGATTTAAGTTCGCTAGTTAAATATTCTCTATTTTTAATTATCTCAGCGCAGTTTTTCTTAAAATATTTATCGTCTTTAAGAGAGCCTACGCCCATCATCATAGTCATTGCGTTGACGTTATAAGGATTAAGCGAATATTTCATTTTCTTAAGATCGTCTATTAATTCCTTTTTCGCTATTCCAACGCCAAGTCTTGCCCCCGCCATTGAACGGGATTTAGAAAAAGTTTGAGTCACTAATAAATTATCGTATTTGTCGATTAAACTTACCGCGCTCTTTTCGCCAAAATCTATATAAGCCTCGTCAATAACGACCACTCTATCCTTATTTGCCGAAAGTATTTTTTCTATCTCCGATAAGGGAAGATAAATTCCAGTTGGCGCGTTGGGGTTTGCGATAAACGCCGTTCCCTTTTCATTTATAAAAGCATCGGTATCGATAGAAAAATCTTCTTTTAGCGGAATAATTTTATAAGGCACGCAATTTATATCGGCAAACACCGAATAAAACCCATAGGTAATGTCTGGAAAAATCGCATTTTTGTCTTTATCGCAAAAGGCCATAAAAGCGTAATTTAAAACTTCGTCCGAGCCGTTCGAAAAGATTATATTATCCTTTGAAAGTCCGTATCTATTAGCGTATTCTTCCACTAAAAGTTTAACTTCGGGATCGGAATAAAGGTTTACGTTTTTAGACGCCTTTTTGGCGAGTTTTACCGCGTTTTTAGATGGCGGAAAAGGCGATTCGTTCGTATTTAGTTTTATAAGATTTTTAACTTTTGGTTGTTCACCTGGAACGTAAGGCAAAAGTTTATCGTATCTCGCACTTAAAAACTTGCTCATTATTCTTCCTCAAATCTAATGGTTGCGCTCTTTGCGTGCGCAGTAAGACCTTCGGTCTTTGCAAACACGTCAACGTCTTTATAAACTTCTTTAAGAGCGTCTTTCGTATAATAGGTGTATTGCGTTTTCTTTACGAAATCGTCCACGGAAAGTGGAGATGAAAATCTAGCCGTTCCGCTAGTCGGCAAGGTGTGGTTAGTTCCCGATAAATAGTCCCCTAAAGATTCGGGGCAATATCTACCCAAAAATATCGAACCTGCGTGTCTAATTTTATCTAGATAATCTAAGGGATTATCCACGCAAATCTCTAAGTGTTCGGGCGCTATTTGGTTGGAAATTTCAATAGCGTTTTCAAGACTATCGGTAACGATTATCTTGCCGTTATTATCAATGGACTCTCTAGCAATTTCGTATCTATCTAATTTTTTAAGTTGATTTTCTATTTCAACTTGAACCTTTTTTGCCAGATCTAAACTTTCTGTAATTAAAACGGCACTTGCCATTTTATCGTGTTCGGCTTGAGATAAAAGGTCGGCAGCAACGAATTTTTCGTTTGAATTTCCGTCCGCAATAACCAAAATTTCGCTAGGACCTGCGATCATATCGATCGAAACTTGACCGAAAACTTGCTTTTTTGCTTCAGCTACGAAAGCGTTGCCCGGTCCAACGATTTTATCTACTTTTTTAATAGTTTCCGTGCCGTAAGCGAGCGCGGCAATCGCTTGGGCGCCACCCGTTTTATAAATGGTATCTACGCCGGCGATTTTTGCTACCGCTAGAATCTCGGGACGAATCTTTCCCTCTTTAGAAGGGGGCGTTACCATAACTATTTCTTTACAACCGGCGATCTTTGCAGGGATTGCGTCCATTAAAACGGTCGACGGATAAGACGCCGTGCCACCCGGAACGTAAAGTCCAACTCTATCTAACGGCGTGACTTTTTGTCCCATAATAACGCCGTTTTGCTTTTTAATTTCAAAACCACTTCTTACTTGGTTTTGGTGATAAGCCCTTATATTTTCGGCGCTCTTTTTAACCGCCGATAAAAAATCTTTATCAACTAAATCTACCGCTTTGTCGATTTCTTCCTTTGATACGGTAAGGCTTTCGAGTTCAACCTTATCAAACTTTTTAGCGTAATCAAAAAGCGCTTTATCGCCGTCCGTTTTAACCCTTTCGATAATGTCCGAAACAATTACTTGAACGTCTATTTTATTTTCTATCCTAGAAAAAATCTCTTCTTTGATTTCTCCTTGGCTTTCAATAATTTTAATCATTTGTTCTCCTTAGTAAGTAGCGAAAGTTTTTTACAAATATCGTCGATTAGCCCGTTCTTAAAATCGTAATTTGCCTTGTTCGCAATAAGTCTTGCGCTAATGGGCAAGAATTTTTCAACGACAACTAAATCGTTTTCTTTTAAGGTTGCGCCCGTTTCAACGATATCGACTATAACGTCCGAAAGACCTAAAATAGGCGCGATTTCGATCGATCCGTTAAGGTGAACTATATCGATTTGTCTATCTTGAGTACCGTAATAATTTTTAGCGATCTTTGAAAACTTGGTCGCAACTATTAAGGGACGTTGTTTATCGTCCTCAAACCCTTTTTTTGCGGCAACCGCCATACTGCACTTGCCCATATTAAGGTCTAATAATTCGTAAACGTCGGGATCGTATTCTAAAATTATATCTTTGCCCGCAACGCCGATATCTGCAGCACCGCGTTCAACGTAGATAGGAACGTCAGACGGTTTAACCCAAAAGTATCTAACTCCTTTTTCCTCGTTTTCAAATATAAGTTTTCTATTGTTTTCTTTGATTGACGGGCAAGGAAATCCTGCTTTTTCAAAAAGATCGTAAACCTTTTCGCCAAGTCTGCCCTTAGGAAGCGCAACGTTAAGCATCTTTTTCCTCCTTTTTAACCACCAAGACTTTTTTGCCTTGAGCCTTATATTCGTTTACCGCCTTAATGATATCTTCAATGGGCGTGTTTTGGTCGTATAAAACCACGTCTTCAATCTCGGGTTTTTGATCTAAAAAGAACTTTCTTTCTAAGAGGTCAACGTAAACGGCAAAGCCGATCGCTCCACCCTTTTTACCCATTTTTCTCATAAGCGCGTCGTATTGACCGCCAGATAAAATAGAAGCTGAAATTCCTTCGATAACGCCCGAGAACACCAAACCGTTATAATATTTAACGTCGTTAACTACTGAAAAATCAATAATAACTTTATCGCCGTTCGTCGATTTAGAGATTAAACTCATAATCTTCTTAAAGTTATTTACGATGGTTTTTAACTCTTCAGTCACAGCGAACGCGTCTAAATCGTCTTTAACGGCGTTATAGTTTCCGTAAAGAGTGCAAAGTTTTACTAATAACTCTTTTTTATCGCCGTCAATCCTAGCGCTTTCGCAAAGACTATTAACGCCGAACGAATTTTTCGCCTTTAATAATTCTAAAACGTCGCCTTTTTTGTCCGCCGGTAATCCAGAATAATCGATAATCTTAGAAACGACGTCCAGGTCGGAAACCTTAAGCGCAAAATTTTCACTCAAAGTTGCCAAACTGTCTTTAGCAAGACAAGTAACTTCATAAACTTGATACTCGTCCACTTCGCCAAGACATTCTAGCCCCGCCTGTGCAATTTCTTTGAACGTTTGCGCCTCACGGCTTACGCGGTAAACGCTTTCGTCGTAATAAAATTTGTTTACGCCCTTTTCTTCTTTAGAATTTTTAATGATAGATAAAGTCACGTCAGGTTTAAGTGCCATGAGTTTTCCGTCCGTATCGGTAAAGGTTATAACCCTGTTTGATAATAAGAAATCTTTATTTTTAGCGTAAAGATCGTATTCTTCAAAACGATTGACGTTATACGGCTCGTATCCTAACTCGTCGTAAAGCTTTCTTAAAGAAAAAATAATCTTTTCTTTGGCTTTTAAGATTTGGTCGTTCATAATAAATTAGTCCTTTTCATCCGTTAGTTTTTTAAGCATAGATTTATATCCGTCACTATACAAAAAGCATCTATTTACCCTACTAATCGTAGCGCTACTAGCACCCGTAAGCTCGGAAATTTCTTTGTAATTTTTGCCTTGCTCTAAGAGTTTGGCAACTTGAAGTCTTTGCGTCATATCCGAAAGCTCTTTTATGGTGCAAAGATCTTGCAAAAATTCTTTACATTCTTGTTCACTATCGATTTTAGCGATAATTTCAAATAATTCCTTGAAACTGTCAAAATGAGTTGCGTTCATTTTTTCACCTTCCACAATTTAGTTCTTTATCATTTTAGCACGCTAAAGTGCTAATGTCAAACAAATTTATTAAGATTTATAAAATTTTAAAAAGAAAAAAGGCGAAGAAATCGCCTTTTCCATTTAGATTTTAGATTTTCTTATTTCTTACCTAATAAAACTAGAACTGCGTTGATGATAAATACTACGCCCGCAATAATGCAGATAGTATCTAAAAGCGCCCATTTTGCGATAACTAATAACACGCCGACAACGATAGTTCCTAGTGCAGGAAGAATTGCAACTAGACCGTTTTTGAAAACTTTTAAAAGATCTAAAGCACCTTTAACGATAAGGCATAAACCGAAAATGAATAATACCCAGTCTGCAATAATCCAACCTAAGGCTATTATAGCCACGCCCATACCCGCTTGAATTATGCCTTTCAATAAGTTCCCTTTTAGGAAATCCATAACGCCTAAAACGATTAGGAACACACCTGCTACGGTCATCAAAATTCCTAAAGAGCCACCCTTAAGTACTAAAAGAAGTACGCCGATAACTGCATAAGCCACAAACGTTAAAAGATTAGTTAGCGATAAATCTACTTTCTTTTTTGCCATTGTTATATCTCCTTTTTTTGTTTTTTTAAATTATAAAATAAGTCTTTTCTCGTGTCAATATTTTTTTTAAAAAATTTTTACAGTAACATTATACCGATAAATTATCCTTTTTATTCTCGCTAAAAACTTTTTTGGACAAAAAGAAAAAATCTTGCCCGTAAAGGCAAGATTTTGTTAGCTATTTTTCAGAATATTCGGCGATATACGGAAGATTTCTATATTGTTCGTCACAATCGAGTCCGTAACCGATAACGAAAAAGTCGGGAATAGTAAAGAGCGCTATGTCGGGTTTATAATCAACCAAACGGCGATCAGGTTTATCTAGTAGAGTTACGACTCTTAGCGACAAGGGTTTTCTTCCCTTTAAGAGTTTAACGATATCGTTTAAGGTTCTGCCCGTATCTACGATGTCTTCTAAAATAACGACGTGATAACCACTAATATCTTGTTCGATATCCTTAGTTATGCTAACCACGCCAGACGAAGACGTTCCGCTATAATAACTCTTTGCCGTCATAAACGCAATCTCACTTGGAACGGTAACCTCTCTAGCAACGTCCGCCATAAAAATAAACGAACCCTTTAATATACTAACTAAAAGCACGGGGCTACCGTCATACCAACTATTAATGGTTTTGCCAAGCTCTTTAATTTTATTTTTAATCTCTTCGGCAGAAATAACTTCCCTTTTAATTCTAGACTTATAATCTTTAATCTTATCCATTATTTTTTTCCTTTGTGGATATTTTGAAAAATTATATCACATTATTTTTATTTTTTCAATAGTAAATGAGCGATTTAATAATGGAATTTTTTTCTTTTTGCAATTAAGAATATTCCCGAAATAATCACCGCCATAAATTCCGCCACTATTACGGACGCCCAAATGCCCGTAAGTCCAAAAAACGTCGGCAGAACTAGAACGCAAGTAACCTGAAACACGAGCGTTCTTAAAAAGGATATTATCGCTGAAGTCACCCCGTCGTTTAGCGCGGTAAAAAACCCCGAAGAGTATATAGAAAATCCCATTAAAAGAAAGTTACACGCAAAGATCTTAAACCCAAAAACGGTTAGCTCAAAGAGTTCTTTGTCGTATCCGACGAAAATCCCCGAAAGCGTGGAAGCAAAAATTTGCCCAAGCGAAAACATTATTATAGCTCCTAGCGAGATTAAGAATAAACTCTTTTTTAACACACCCCTAACTTCTTTATGGTCTTTTGCTCCGTCGTGATAACTGACAATTGGTGCCGTTCCAACCGAATAACCTATAAATGCCGAACAGAATATGTAGTTTACGTACATTATAGTGCCGTAAGCCGCAATTCCGTTTTCCCCTGCGTAAATTAGCAGTTGCATATTGTAAAGCATACTTACGATTGACATCGAAACGTTGCTCATAAACTCCGACGAGCCGTTTGCGCACGCGCGTAAAAGTGCTTTTAGGTTGATTTTTGTCCTTCCCAAACGCAAATGCGATGAATTTTTAGAAAAGAAATAGATAAGCGGTATAGCCCCGCCCAAAATCTCGGCGGACACGGTTGCTATTGCAGCACCAACTAGCTTATATTCCGCAGGAAGAGATAAAACTAAAACGGCGTCTAAGATCATATTAGTTACGCCGGCAACAATGGTTACCATTAACCCAAGTTTGGGTTTTTCCGCCGTTACGAAGAAACTTTGGAATAATAGTTGCATTACGAAAAAAGGCAATGAAATAAGAATAACTCTACCGTAAATAACGCAGTTTTCTAAAAGTTCTCCGCTTGCGCCCAAAAAACTTGAGATAGGGCGGATAAAAATCATGCCTAGAACGGCTAAAATAACGCCGACCAAAAACGCCACGTAAACGAATAGCGAAAATAGTTTATTTGCAAGTTCTGGATTCCCTTTACCGAATTCTTTAGCAACGATTGCGCTACCACCCGTGCCAAACATAAAGCCGATAGTAGATATAATCATCAAAAACGGCATTAAGAGGTTAACTGCGGCAAACTGCGTTTTACCTGCGAAATTAGACACGAAAAACCCGTCCACCACGCCGTAGATAGAAGTAAAAATCATCATGGCGATAGACGGCAACGCAAACCTTAACAGTTTTGAAAGATTAAATTTATCCGATAGTTTAAGCGCTTGTTTTATCATATCATAGTAATGATACCAAATAAAAAATTAAAACACAACTTTTTATCAATCAAAAAAGGCGGATATTATTCCGCCTTTAGTTTTGACTTATATTATATATAATGTGTTACTGCGCCTTTTCAGCGTAAATTCCCGCAAGATAATATACTCCTTGCGCCGCGTACCAAATACCAAATTGACCTTCCCCTTCTTTAGGTGAACCGTTATCGTCATTAATACCTTTATAAGTACTTGCGTCCTTTTCAACGACTAACCAACTTCCAACGCCTAACGAAACGTCTATCCCCGTGAACTCGCCTGACGCTTTTACGTCAAAAGATGCTTGCACTCCGCTACCGTTTAAGATAGTGAAAACGATTTTAGTGCAACCCGATAAATCTATCGCATCCGTACGATATTTAAGCACGATCGTTCCGCTCTTTTCCTTTTGAACGATTTTAAGTAATTTACCGTAAGTTGGTTCGTCGTAAAGTGACAACTCAATATCCGTGCTATTACTGAACCAATAGCTATAATCTGAAAACAACTCTAGATCGGTCATTGATAGAACTGAAATATACTTTTGATCGTAACTTTCTCTCGCGCTAACCATATCTATATAATTACTTACTTGTGCCTTTTCTTCGTCTGTAAGTTCACCGTACGCTTTTTCAGCAACTTCGATATTTCCTGCGCTATAACCGTTTATCTCGTTAGGTATCGCGTCGATTAAATCGATAACCGCTTGTACGTTTTGAGGTGGGGTGGGTTTTTCATCTTCTCCTGAGCCTCCACACGCCGTCGCAAAACAAACCGACGAAAGCGTTACGATCGCCAAAACGAACACGAAAATCTTTTTTAGCATACTATTTCCCCTTTATTTTATGATTTTTTCGTTCATTATACCCTAACGAAAAAACCTTGTCAACGATATTATTAATTTTTATTTTTTTCGCAATAAAACCGTATATCTATGATCTTGACAGGGGCGAAAAAGAAGGGTATAATTAAACTAAACTTAAACGTCGGCAAGGCTTTTTTAAGCGAAGTAGGGAAAGTACGGTGAAAATCCGTCGCAACGGTCATTGCGGTTATAGTCCGAACGCCTACGCCGATTTACCTAAATTCTTTCTTGGGCAAGCGGAGAAAAAATTACGGACGATCTCGTCCAAATTTTGCGTGCTCTAAGAGCGCGCATTTGTATTTTTTGGGAGATTTATGAAAAAACTTTTTTCTTTACTATTAACGCTATCGCTATTTATCGCTCTCTTTGCTTTTAGCGGTTGCTCTAATACCGACAACCTCGTCATTAAAGAATCGGACGAATATATCGTAATAACCATATCAAGCGAACAAATGGAAATAGATAAAAACTCCAAACTTATCGATTACATGCACTCGTTAAAAGAGGACGGTCTTTTAGACTTCGAAGTTACTGGAGGGATGATAACCGCCGTTAACGGAATTAAAAACCCCTCGGACTGGTCTAGTTGTTGGATGCTTTATACCGACGACGAAGAATTTTCAAGTCAAGTATACGGCACGGTAGAATATAACGGCAAAATCTATCAATCGGCAATACTTGGCGCGGAAAGTTTGCCCGTTAAAGACGGCGCAGTTTATATTTGGATTTTTAAGGCGTTCTAAAATGAAATCAGCAAAATTTATTATAATTCCCGCTATATTTATTGCAATTTTAATAGGCGGACAACTCGCCCTAAGCGCTGTGTCCGGCATTGAAATAGTAACCGTTCTATTTTTAACCTTTTGTTTTAAATACGGCGTTAGACAAGGGCTACTAGTCGCAACCGCCTTTTCGCTACTTAGATGTTTAATTTTTGGTTTTTTCCCCGCAGTATTAGTCCTCTACCTTGTTTATTATAACCTTTTTGCACTAGTTTTCGGTGGACTTGGAAACCTTTATAAGAGAGAATATTCGATAAAGGCGCACGTAATACTAATTTTAGTCGCAATAGGCATGACGGTTGCGTTCACCTTATTAGACACTCTTATCACCCCCGCCTTTTACGGATATACTTTAAGCGCTCAACACGCTTACTTTATCGCTTCTTTATATACGATGGTTACGCAAATTATTTGCGTTTTAATAACCACCTTGCTTCTCTTTCCCCCACTGTTAAAAATTCTAAAATGAAACTGCCGACTCTTTAGTCGGTTTTTTATTTACATAAACTATATGGTTTTGTTCCATAATCACCTAAAATTTACGAAACGCCTCCCTATTGACTTAAGGTTTTGTTTATGATAAAATACCGGTAACGAATTATTAGGAGAAGGATATGACCGGCTATCAAAGAGTTAAAAATATGCTAGAAGGCAAACCTTTCGACCGTCAACCCGTATACGGTTGGGTTTTTGCAAATCTTGAAGAACCTGTCGCGAAAAAATGGGGTTCGGTAAAGGCGTTTGAGGACGAATACGAGTTCGATCTGGCGCATATTTTCGGTGGACCTATCGGGCTTAATAGAGAACTCGCATGGAAAATTGGCGAGGAAAACGGCGAACTTACTCCAGACCTTTTAGTTGACGTCGATATTTGGCCAAAACTCAATAATCCTAAAGATTTTGAATCTATTAAAAGAGATCTTGAGCATCATAAGAAAAGAGATCGCTTTTGTTATATTCAAACGCCGGGATTTTTCGAGCACATGAACAGTATTTTCGGCATTGAAAATCAACTTATGTGGCTTGCTTTATATCCAGATGAAATAGGAACGCTCTATGCAAAACACGTTGAATGGCAAAAAGAATTTGCCAACAAGTGTATTGATCTTGGCGTTGACTGTATTCACGTATCAGACGACTGGGGCTCGCAAAAAGACCTCATGTTCTCCCCCGACACTTGGCAAGATCTAATCTTTCCAAACCTTAAAAAAATCGCCGATTACGTACACTCGCGCGGGGCTTTTATAAGTTTACACTCGGACGGTTGCGTTAAAAGGGTTGCGGACGGCATAGCTAAAGCCGGAATAGACCTTGTTCACCCGTGGCAAGAAAACGCGGGTATGGGGCACGACTTATACGTTCAAAACTATGCGGATAAGTTTGGTATTATGGGCGGAATTTGCGTGCAATCGGCAATCGGACTTCTTCCTCAAGACCAACTCGAAAAAGAAATTAGAAGAGTCTTTACGAATCTACGCGGTAAACGTTGGGTATGTTGCACTTCTCACTTCGTTCAAGAGCATTGCTCGATGGACGATCTAAAGTTTAGTTACGACTTAATCTATAAACTCGCAAGAGAATAAATTTTTTAATTATGACTGACCTTTCTAAACCTTTATTGTTCACAAAAGAGCACTTCTTAGGTGAACGTCCCATATTTTCTAACGTTTGTGTGTGCGAGGCTCTTTATACGAACAAACGAACTTTATCCGACCTACACGTTCACGAATTTATCGAGTTTAGTTTGGTCGTTTCAGGCACGGGCATACATAGAATTTGGAACGACGTTTTAGAGTGCAAAAAAGGGGACGTTTTTATCCTTAATACGGGTGTACCCCATTGTTATTTTGCAGCCAACAGTAAAGAACGCCCAACCGTTCTCAACGTACTGTTCGACACGAAAATTTTAGGCGAAGAATTTTCTAATCACGACGGCGAGAATTTTTGTTACGGCGTTTTTAAGAACAGCCCTCTTATATCTAACTTAAAATTCGTGGGCGAAGATTACAAGAAAATTCACGAACTTTGCACCGCGATAGCAAAGGAAATTGAAGAAAAATCTAAGTTTTCGCTTGAACTTGCGATTTCAAAACTAAAAGAACTTTTAATAACCTTTTCGCGTGCCAACCCTAGCTCGGATAATCAAGCGAGCGAAAATATTAAGGAAAATTCGTTAGCGTCAAAGGCTATCCGCATAATTTTAGATAACTTTTATAAGCAAGACTTTACTTTAGACAAACTTTCAAGCATGTTGTTCGTAAGTAAGGCACATTTAAGTAGGCTATTATTTAGAGCGGGTGGAGAACACTTTGCCGACTACGTAAAAAATTTAAGGATAAAACGCGCGGCAAATCTTTTAGTTAACACCGATTTATCTAACGGTCAAATAGTTTTTCAATGTGGGTTAAAAGATATTCCCACCTTTTATAAGGCGTTTAAAAACGCTTACGGGCTAACGCCCAAGCAATACAGAATAAAAAATTCAAAAAAGGATTAGTATGCAAAATTCTACTATAAGTAAGCAACTTTTCTCTCTTATTGGCAATAAGCCCAAAAAATCCATGCCTCTGTTGTCTTTTCCGTGCGTAAGTTTACTAAATTGCTCGGTAAGCAAGCTTATTTCAAGTAGCGACGCTCAAGCTAAAGGCATGAAACTCGTTGCGGATAGAACTCCCTCTTTCGCGTCGGTGAGTTTAATGGATCTTTCGGTTGAAGCCGAGGCGTTTGGCGCACAAACGGTTTTTTCTAACGACGAAGTTCCCTCTATCGTGGGAGCTCTAATTCAAGACCAAGAAGGTGCAGACGCTCTCCGCGTTCCTAAAGTCGGCGAAAAGAGAACGAGCCTTTACGTAGAGGCGGTTAAAAAGGCAAAAGAACTTATAACCGATCGTCCAGTACTAGCTGGAATTATCGGCAGTTTTTCGCTTGCAGGTAGACTTTTAGACGTGACCGAAACGCTCGTTTATTGCTATACCGATCCCGATCTTTTACACACCGTACTCAAAAAATGTACGGAATTTTTAATTGAATACGCACTTGAATACAAAAAGGTTGGCGCGGACGGAATAGTTATTGCCGAACCGTTAACAGGTCTTTTATCGCCGGATCTTGCGAGCGAGTTTTCAGAGCCGTATATAAAAGATCTTATTTCTAAGGTGCAAGACGATAATTTTGCAGTGATCTATCACAACTGCGGAAATACCGTTCCTCAAATTATAGATTCTATTCTTCGCGTGGGCGCTAGCGCATATCATTTTGGTAATGCGATTAATATGAAAGAAATTTTAGAAAAAGTTCCTTCTAACGTTTTAGTTATGGGAAATATCGATCCCGTCACGGAGTTTAAGAACGGCACGCCAAATAGTATGAAAAAAGCCGTAACCGAATTACTAAACGATTGTAAAAATTACGACAATTTCGTTATATCATCTGGTTGCGATATTCCGCACACGGCAAAATGGGAAAATATCGACGCTTATTACCAAGCGATCGAAGATTTTTATAAATAATCGTAAAAAATCACTTTAATTCATAAGGAGAAATTATGGCAAGATTTGAAGAAATGTCCGCCCTATTACAAAAAGGCAAAGCAAAAGATTTAGTTTCTATCGTAGAAGAGGAACTATCTAACGGCACTTCCGCAAAGGATATATTAGAAAAATCCCTTATCGACGGAATGAGCGTTATCGGTGAAAGATTTAAAAATAACGAAATTTTCGTTCCTGAAGTATTGATCGCCGCTCGCGCAATGAATATGACCTTAAAGGTTCTTCGTCCCGCGCTTTTAGACTCGGGGGTTGAACCCATCGGCACGGCTATCCTTTGCACGGTTAAAGGTGACGTTCACGATATCGGTAAAAATTTGGTTAAAATGATGATGGAAGGACTTGGTATCAACGTTGTCGATTTAGGCGTTGACTGTCCCAAAGAGAAAGTTGTTGACGCAATAAACGAATCGAACGCTAAAGTCGTATGTTTATCGGCGCTACTTACTACCACTATGACCTATCAAAAGGATATTATCGACGCGATAGTTGAAGCGGGACTACGCGATAAAGTCAAAATTATGGTTGGCGGAGCGCCTATTACCCAAGAATTCGCCAACAAGATCGGTGCGGACTTCTTTACTCCCGACGCCGCTAGCGCCGCTGAATGTGCAAAGGCAATTTTAAGCTAAAATGATTAAAGTTATACGAGGAAAAGAACAAAAGGTTTTTGCCGAAAACGGTAAAAACCTTCTTGATCTTTTACAAGAAAACGGGTATATGCTATCCGCCGACTGTGGTGGCAACGGCAAGTGCGGAAAATGTTTGGTCGATATTTTATACCTAGGCGAGCGAAAAAAAGTTTTGGCGTGCAAAACCACTCCTTTAGACGGTATGACCGTGTTCGTTGACGACGACAACGCTTCAATCGTCACCTTTGGCGTGGACGATTTTGACGTTCAAAAAAGTTCTGGATTAGGGCTTGCTCTTGACGTCGGCACGACTACGCTTGCCTTTTCTTTCGTAGACTTGTCTAACGGGAAAACAATTAAAACCGCCTCTTGCTTAAACCCCGAGCGTTCTTTCGGAGCGGACGTCATAAGTAGAATTTCTTATGCAAAAGAAAAGGGCGTGGCGTCGTTAACTGACTGCTTAAAAGAAAAGGTCAACGAAGTTATAAACCGCGAAACCGCTAGTCTTGGCGAAAAGATTAAAACCTTAGTCGTTACGGGAAACACGGTTATGCAACATCTTTTCGTGGGCGAAAATATAGTAAGTTTTGGCGAATACCCCTATTCTCCCGTGTTTTTAGAAAAGCGTGAATACGACATAAGTCTTGGCTACAACGCCGATAAAGTTATCCTTTTACCCTCTTTTTCAAGTTTCGTCGGTGCGGATATCGCATGCGGAGGTATAGCGACCGATATTGAAAAGGGAAATAATCTTTTAGTAGACCTCGGGACTAACGGAGAAATTCTTTGCCATAACGACGGAGAGATTTTAACGACTTCGGTCGCTGCAGGTCCAGCCTTTGAGGGCGCTGATATAGAATGCGGTATGGGTGGAATTAAAGGCGCTATTTGTTCCGTTAAATACGAGAACGGAAAAACCACTATTCAAACGATAGAAAACGGCAAGCCGATAGGCATTTGCGGATCGGGGCTAATCGACGCTATCGCTATTATGCTCGATCAAAACGTTATCGACGAATCGGGGGCGTTTACTGGCAATAACGACAAATTTTTTCTAACTGACGACGTTTACGTTTCAGCAAAAGACGTTAGAAAATTCCAACTTGCTAAAAGCGCGGTTAGATCGGGAATCGACACCGTATTAAATAAAATCGGCGCTAAAACCTTAGATAATCTCTTTATTTGCGGGGGGCTAGGTTATTATTTTAACCCAGACAACGCCGTTAAAGTGGGACTTATCCCAGAGAAATTGCTAGGCTCGTTAAAAGCGCTTGGCAATACTGCTCTTTCGGGCGCAAAAGCATGCCTAGTTAACGATAAATATATCGTAAAAGCGCAAAACCTTATAAATAAAGCGCACAATTTAGACCTATCTCAAGATGAGTTTTTTATGAACGCGTTTATAGAGAATATGATTTTTTAGAAAAAGTAAACCCGTTTGTTCGACCTTGAACAAACGGGTTTTTTCGTTTTAATTTTGTTCGTAACTAGAAACGGCGCTCTTAATATCCACTTTTTTAGATTGCTTTCCGTATTTATCGACTTCTAGTTTATTCTTTTCCGCATGAGTTAGACAACCTGCTCCGCCTATACAACCACCGACGCAAGCCATACCTTCTATAAAGTTTCCGTCTAATATGCGCTTTTGAGCCTTTAACAATGCAACTCTACACGCATCTATTCCATCGCACGAAACGGCGCGAAGATCAAAACCTTCTAGCCCGTTTTCTTTTAATCCCTCTGCAACGGCTTCCGAAAGTCCACAGTTTCTAGCGAAAATTCTACCGTAGTATGACGCGTTTTCAAGCGTTTCTTCTTCTAAAGTAGTTAAATCTATATCCCTACTATCAAACAAAGCTTGAAGTTCTTCAAAGGTAATAACGCTATCCACGTAAGGCGCAACCGTAGGCTTTTTGTATTCCATTTTCTTTGCCGTACACGGGCCTATAAATATCACTTTTGAATTAGGATCTTCACTCTTAATTTTTTTAGATATTACTGCAAACGGGGATAAGTTATGAGAAATGTATTCGGCAAGATCTGGGAACTGCTTTTGCACGTAAGACACGAAAGCCGGACAACAAGAACTAGTCAAAAATCCTTTTTCGGTTAATTCTTTCGCCTCGGACAATGCGACCATGTCCGCCCCAAGCGCCGCTTCGGTAACGTCGTAAAATCCAAGTTTTTTTATTCCTTTAATAACTTGCCCTAACTTTGCGTGAACGAATTGACTTGAAATTGCAGGCGCAACGACTGCGTGAACTTTATAACGAGTGTTGTTTTCACTATTCTTTAGCGAGTCGATAACGTCCAAAATATAAGACTTGTCGCTAATCGCGCCCCAAGGACATTGATATACGCACGCACCACAAGCAACGCACTTTTCGTCGTTGATAACCGCGGTGTGGTCTTGCCCCGAAGAGATAGCCTTTACCTTACAAGCTATTTCGCAAGGACGTTTTTGATTTCTTATCGCGCCGTAAGGACAAACTTTAGCACAAAGACCACAGTCTATACACTTACTTTTATCGATATGTGCCTTTTGATGTGCGTCAAAAGTAATTGCACCCTTTTTACAAACGTCTTCACAACGGTGGGATAAGCACCCCCTGCAATAATCTGAAACTTCGTAACCGCTGACGGGACATTCGTCACACGCGATACCTATAACTTCTATAACGTTTTTGTTTTCGGGATCGCCACCCATTGCAAGTTTTACTCTTTCTAAAACGATCGCTTGTTCTTTATAAATGCAACAACGCATCGTAGGTTCTTTTTTGGTTATAATGGTTTTAGGGATATTAACGATATTTTCTTCCAAAGTGCCTTCAAACGCATATTTAGCGACTTCCCTTAAAACCTTATATTTTAAATGCTGAACTTTAGTGTCAAATTTTCTCATGCGAATACCTTTTTTTGTCGTTACCAGTATTATATCACTCTCACAATTTTTTGTCTAGAAATAAATCGCCGTAAGAGTCTATTTTTTCAGCCTCAAAATTTTCTCGGTAAATTTTTAAAAATCTATTGAAATCCTTTTATACCTTTGGTATAATAACAAAGATGATACTTTAGGGGAAAAGTTATGAGAACAATTATTGTAGGATTTTCAATAGTTTATCAAAACGACCGTCTTGAGGTGTCTAAAAATTTAGTTCTCGGTTTTTAAATGGAGTCTTTTCGACTTCATTTTTTTATAAAACGGATAAAATTTATTGGAGGTTTTCACAAATGAAAAACGCAAATCTTGTTTACGGCGTTAAGGACAAACCCGGTTTATGGAAAACTTTCGTTTTCGCTTTCCAACAAGTCCTCGCTATCCTCGCGGCAACCATTTTAGTTCCCGCAATCGTTGGCAACGGCATGAGCCAATCTGCTGCTCTTTTAGGCGCAGGTGTTGGTACTATCGTTTACCTTCTCTTTACGAAATTTAAGAGCCCCGTGTTCTTAGGTTCGTCGTTTGCCTTCATTACCCCTATGATCTTCACCTTTGCAGGCGCATATAGCATGCAAGTTGGATATCTAGGTTTAATTATCGGCGCTGTTATGGCTGGTCTAGTATACGTAATTATCGCTTTGATCGTTAAATACGCTGGCGTTAACTGGATTGACAAAATCATGCCTGCATCAGTTATCGGACCGACCGTTGCTATCATCGGTTTATCACTTTCTCCCAACGCTATCGTTGACCTTTTCGAAGGTGGCGTTAAGGTAGGAAACGTTTCAATTGCTAACCCATACGTATGTATCGTTTGCGGTTTAATCACCCTTGCAACCGTTATCTTCTGCTCAGTTTACGGCAAGAAGATGATGAAAATGATCCCCTTTATTATCGGTATCCTTGCAGGCTACGTTGCAGCTACGATCTTTACCTTAATCGGTACTTTTGCAGATATCCCTGAACTTCTTATCATCAACTTTGGTTTATTCAAAGAAATGCAATTAGTTCCTAACTTCACGTTCGTTGAAGGTATTGCAGCGTTTAAGGATTTAGGACCTGGTTTTGGAGCATACCTCGTAACCCTTCTTTTATTATACGTTCCCACCGCTTTCGTTGTATTTGCTGAACATATCGCTGACCACAAGAATCTCTCATCAATCATCGGTTCTGATTTAACTAAAGATCCTGGTCTTCACAGAACTTTACTTGGTGACGGCGTTGGTTCAATGGCAGGTGCTTTCTTCGGTGGTTGCCCCAACACTTCATACGGCGAATCAGTTGGTTGCGTTGCAATTTCTGGTAACGCTTCAATCGTAACTCTTATTACGACCGCATGCATTTGTATCGTTGCAGCTTTCGTTGCTCCGTTCGTAACTTTCTTAGCAACTATCCCCGATTGCGTAATGGGTGGCGTTTGCGTATCACTCTACGGCTTTATCGCAGTATCAGGCTTAAAGATGATCCAAAAAGTTGACCTTAATAAGAACCGTAACCTCTTTACCGTATCGGTTATCCTAATCGCCGGCGTTGGTGGTTTCGCATTAAATATCGGTAACGTTCTTATCACTTCTACCGCAGTTGGTTTAATCTTAGGTATTCTTACCAACCTTCTCTGCTCAAAAGCAGCAAAGAAAGAAACTTGTGATAACGAATGCAATGTTTGCGAAGCTGATTGCGATAAAGAAGAAGCTTAATATAATTTAAGGATTTAATCATGAAAAATTACGACAACGTGCATATTTTAGATCATCCGCTAATAAGACACAAACTTGCAATCATAAGAAATAAGGACACCGACACCAAGCAATTCCGCGAAATAATCAAAGAACTCGCAACGCTAATGGCATATGAAAGTTTTAAGGACGTTCCCACTCAACAAATCGAAGTTGAAACTCCTTTAGAAAAAACCGTTCAAACGGTCGTTAAGGAAAACTCGATTGCGATCGTTCCCATACTTCGCGCAGGTCTTGGAATGGTAGACGGAATATTATCCTTATTCCCCGCCGCAAAAGTTGGACATATCGGATTATATCGTGACGAAGAAACGTTAGAACCCCAAGAGTATTATTGCAAACTCCCCTCGGGTATCGACGAAAAAGTAGTTATGGTAGTAGATCCCATGCTCGCAACGGGCGGTAGCGCAGTTGACGCTATTAAAATGCTTAAAAAGCACGGATGTAAAAAGATTAAATTAATGTCTATAATCGCCGCACCCGAAGGGGTTGAAAAAGTGGCAAACGCTCATCCTGACGTTGAGATTTTCGTTTCAACTCTCGATAGATGTTTAAACGAACACGGCTATATTCTCCCAGGTTTAGGAGATGCTGGCGATAGAATTTTCGGTACGAAATAATTTGATTTAAAATTAAAACAGGAAGAAAAATTTTCTTCCTGTTTTTTGTTGACTTTTAATCTTCGGTTATAAATAAACCTTGACCAGGTTTAAGCACGATTTCAAATCCGTTAGATTTGATCTTGTTGCCGTCAATATAGTAAGTTCCTTTAACGTCTGATTTAACGGTATTGGCAGTCTTGGTGTAAGGACAAGTTGCGTTTACAATAACGTATGCGTTCTTTCCGTTAGGTTGAGTAAATTCACCAACTAATAAGGGTGCGCTACTCGTAAAGTTCTTTGAAACTTTAACGGGAACTTTCTTGAAGTATACTTCTTCTTCGTTGTTCCAAGAAATATAAGTTTCCTTACGTTTGCAGTCTGCCAAAATATCACCGAAAACGTGAATGTTGTTTTGAATTTCTTGAGTATAGTAATACTTTTCGGTCTTTTCGCCAAACTGCGACATAATAGCCATTTTTTGAGGTTTCTTCTCATCGCCAGGAGCGTATCCAGGCCACGTCCAGTAACTATAGTGGATAATAGCCTTTGAGCCGTATGCTAAGTGAACGTAATATTGGAACTTAAACGCGTCGTAGTCAATATCAGTTTGTCTACCACAGTAGTTCTTAGACTCAATGAACGTCCACATTTCTTTGCCCGCTTTATCGCAAGCATCTGCCACTACCATATCGTTGTAGAAGAAGTCTTTTCTAGTAATATCATAGTAGTCTTTTTGACCAGGCGTCTTTTCTGCAATTTCAAAAGGATAGTGGTCAAAAGAGATATGATCAGGATCTACTATATCAATGTATTGTTGAATATATTCGGGATATGGTGCGCCAAGTTGAGTTACGTCGTTTGCATAGGTCGGAAGTAGATTGGTGTAGAAACCATTATACATTTTACCATATACCTTTTCAAACGCGTCCTTAAGCGCTCTAATGTTGGGATATAAACTCGTATCCGGTTCATCAGTAATAAATATACCGGCAAATGATTTGAAGTTTTTATAATTTAGATATCTGTCTTTTTCGCGTTCGAAAATAGTCGGATCCCAAAGAACGTCCCAGTTGATTTGGTCTCTTACCCAGTATTCCAAACCGTATTTTTCTGCAAGTTTTAATGCTGCTTGGGTGTCTTCTTCTCTCTTTTCCCATAGAGCGATACATCCCGTGATTCCACATTCTTGCATATATTTATACTGCTCGTCCGTAATAAAGTTATCGTTTCTCCATTCGGGTTCTCTAAAGTCGTTCCAGTCTCTTGGAATAGGACAGCCGTATGCTAGCATTTTAATTTTACTCTTAATAGCCATTTTTACTTCTCCTTAAATAAATAATTTTTACGTGATATTATAATAACACACGTTTACTCCAACGTCTTTAACAATTTTGTCTTTTTTGTTGCTTATTTGTTTTTTTCAATAGTCAACCATAAATGCTTAACGTTAACACAAGACGTTTTATAACTTTCAGAATACTGTATAAGCATCTTGCTCTTTCCCTCTTTGTCTTTTAATACTATATTATTAGAGTAATAGCAAGTGCCAGGAACGTAGCCTATCATCTCGCCTTCATCCCACGTATATCCATCCTTAGAAGTATATATGGCAAAGCCCTTCTCATCAGCAATTCTTGCGTGCAATACGAATATTCCATCGATTATAGCCGTTTGTGGATTTCTATTGCCTTTTGCAACAAAGCATTTTTCCGCATCTCCCCAAGTTTTTCCGCAGTCACGACTCACAACGTGATCCAAATGATATTCGTCGTAAAGATTATATGCGTAAACGTGAAGTTTGCCTTCGTTGTCAAAAAGTAGCGAGCCGTATCCCCTATCTTTGGTGGGAATTGGAACTACACAAAGTTCTTCAAAGGTTTTACCATTATCTTCACTAACGAAAATCCTATAAAGATGTTCCTCTTTTTCTCCACAAAAACAACCCGTTCCATCGTTACAAAATTCTAAAACGTAAATTTTACCTTTATAATAACGGGCATCATATACACGCCCCTTGTAACTACATAATTCGCTTGGCTCACTCCAAGTTTTGCCTCCGTCATAACTGATAACCGTCATTGGCGTATCCCAAGGCTGACATAACGTGCAAGCATCGTTTCTTAAACATATTGCAACTATCGCACCATTATCGCAAGCAACTGCTTTTTCAACTGAAATAGCATAAATACCATCCAAAAGAGATTTTTTTGAGTAAGGCAAATCGTAAATTTCAGAAAAGGTTTGTCCTCCATCCTCTGAAAGCCTATATTCTACCCAACCGAAAGTTGAGTGCCCATCATCTCTAAAAGCCGAGCAATTAGAGTTAAAATCTATTAAATGTCCTGGCTTCCATTCAGCAAGCGCATGAGTCATGTGCCCACTTCTACCCCTGCTTTCATTGTCTACGTATATAACGGGATCGCTCAATTTAACGGTGTATCCATCTCTTTTAATTTCGTTTTTCATAATTATTGTTCCTTTTTAAGTTTTTTAAGTTCTTTTAACGTTTGCTCTCCACAAGCGTAAACAAAATTCCAATCAGCACCTGCAAAAATCATATCAGGCTTAAACTGCATCCAAAATTCTAGTGCCTGTTTTTGCATTCCACACGCAATACCCATACGTTTGTTATGCTTTTTTAATACGCCTATTGCTCGCATCATCTCGTTTACGTTCTTTTTTCCAAACACGTTAAGAGGATCGCCAACACTCATCGACAAGTCGTTCGGTCCAAAAATAAAGCCGTCTATAAAAGGCAATTTAACCATTTCTTCTAATGCGTCTATACAATCAGTATGCTCTATTTGTATAAACCTACATAATTCAAAACTAGTTTTTTCCACGTATTCCTTAACGTCTTTTGCGCCGTAACCCATCGCTCTCATAGGTCCTATTCCGCGTGTGCCGTATGGTGGATACAAAGTGGTTTCTATTAGTCTTTTAGCCTCTTCTACACTTTTGACCATCGGGAAAATTATCCCGTCAACGTCCATTTCAAGAACTTTCTTGGTTATGGTTAAATCGTCTTGTGGCACTCTTACTACGGCAGGTATATTAGAAGCCCTTGAAGCGTTTAGGTGACACAACACGTCCTTTTCCGATATATAAGTATGCTCAAGGTCTATCCAAACCGCATCATAACCAATATTGCCCATAATCTCGCATAAGCACGGATCGGTTAAACTGACAAGCGTGCCGAGCACTTGTTCGTTTTTGTTTATTTTTTCTCTTAATTTATTCATAAGATTCTCCTTGCTTTTATATTATACATGAAATAATTACAATTTTAATTGCATATTTTGCGCAATATATTGCAATTCTTGCAAAAAAATATTATAATAAAATCAAAAACGAATAAAGGTATGTTATGAATAATTGTTTTTGCCATTACGTGGAAGACGATTCGTTTCACTTAAAATATGCAAAAGGAAAGCCCGGCGTGGAAGGAAAAGAATTTCACGATTATCATGAAATGGTGCTTTTTTTAGAGGGTAGTTCTCTTTTTATTTCCGAAAACATCCAACAGAGTCTAAAACCCAAGATGCTAGTTTTAATCCCCAAAGAGAATTTTCATCAATTTTGCGTGACGGATAAAGTAAATTACACAAGGTGCATTTTGGCGTTTAAGGACACCGAAGAACTTAAGCCTTTTGTTAAAAGTGTTTTTAATATAACAAAAATAATTCCTAATCCATCTAAACAAATACTGTCTATATTTGAAAATATTTTCGACGTGTGTGAAAGTGAATTAGATCAATCCAAAAAGATATTATACGTTAAACCAACCGTAGTACAACTTTTACTCTCCCTTGAAACGTTTTCGCAAAATTACATCAATAAGAATATAAATATTTCTCCTTATATTCAGAAAGCCCTGACTTATATAGATAAAAACTTGTCTAATGAATTAACTATAAGAACGATTGCTGATAATATTTACGTTTCCCCTTCTTTTTTAGCGCACAAGTTTCGTGACGAACTAAATATATCCATACACCGATACATAACCGAAAAGAGATTTTCTTCTATGCGTAAGCTCTTAAACCAAGGGCAATCACTATCAACTGCGGCAAAGAATTGCGGGTTTAACGATTATTCTAATTTCTATAGATCATACAAAAAGTACTATGGCGAAAAGCCTTCTCAAATAATAAAAAAGAGCAAAACTTAAAAAAGGCAGGTTTCTACCTACCTTTTATTTTTTAATCTATAAGCTTAAATGGATCATCTATCGCCATGTTGACAGCTTTTATCGCTATCCTTAAAAACTCTTTATCAACGCCGTCTGGCACATATTCAATGTTGTTGATAGAAATTCCGGTAATCGCCCTAAAAAACGTCAACCCCGCCAAAAATCTGCCCTTATCATAACTCATGTGGAAATTATCTCTCGTCAACGAATAGTCGACCATAAGCCTTGCGTTTTGAACGGCACGACCGGTCGGCACGATTAGATCTATCATGTCGATAGGCACAACCACTTCCTTAACCATATTCACGATTTTATTATATAAAACCTTTTGATCTCCACCGTAAGAAACTATCTCGGGGTGAGTGCAATTTGGATCGCCAACCCACGTTAGGTTAAACGCAATCTTCGTCTTTGACGAAACGCGTGCCTTTATAAACTCTAAAAGCGGGAGGAGTTTGTCGTAAGACTCCTCGCTCGTGTGGCGACTGCCGTCCCCCGTTCCCGGTTGAATGGTAACCCAGTCCCAATCGTCGCTCTCTAGCGCGGTTTTTATACTCACTTCGTTGGTGTGCGTCCAACCCGATCCGTCGTTTTGATGATAAAGATAAAGCGGAATATCTTCAGTGGCGTGGCGGTGATGCTGTTTTATAGAGCAACCGCCCGCGTAAAGATTGCCAAGCTTAATCTTCTCAACGCCTAAGTTTTTAGCGATAGACGCCACGTGCTCCATAGTGTCTTCAGAAAAACTATTGCCAATCGTTAAAATTTTTAATTCCTTAAGTTTACACTCTTTCATATTCTTAAATTTCTCCTAGATATAATTTACGTTTTCTATAATAGCACCGTCAAACAAAGTGGAATAGTTGCTATTGATAATAAATGGCAAATCACGACTATACTAGCGCTTTGCGTGCAGTCCTCTCCAACGAGTTTCGCAAAGACTATGGGGTTAAGCCCACACGGCAACGCGGTAAACAATACGGCGTAAGGAAGAACGCTAGTTAGTCCTATTAGCTTTAGAATGAGCCCCACCGTAAACGGCAAAATTAAAAGTCTAATGCCAGCAAAAACGTATGGAACTATTTTATTAAACATCTCCTTAAAGGGAAAAGCAGAAATGGTTAATCCGGTTAAAATCATGCTCACGGCGGAAGCGCAACCAGCCGAGCCCGTTACAACCGACGAAACGAGCGACGGGAGTTTTATTCCCAATAACCCGAAAGCCGAGCCGAGCAAGATCGAAATAGTCATCGGATTAATTAGTCCTTTTTTTACGCTTGCGCACGTATTCGTTAGCATTGAAAAACCAAACGTATAAATATAAAGAGTAAAAGGCAAACAAAATATTATATAAGAAGAAAGCCCCATCGCACCAAATAGAGATTCGGCTAACGCGTAACCCATATAAGCGTAGTTAGAAACGGTTAGCGAATAGGTATATACCTTTTGCCCGTAAAGGTTTTTAGTGAGCTTTTTAGACGTAAAGAAAGAAAACGCAAACAAACAAAGAAGTAGAACGAGAGAGACTAACGCAAGAATAAGATTATCTCTAATTTGCGAAGTGGTAAAATTCGTGCAAAGAGAAGAAAAGACCTTGCACGGCAAAAAAACTCTAACGAGCAAGACCGATAAAATCTTTTCGTTAGCCCCTTTGCCCGCTTTAGTTTTGCCGATAGCAAACCCAATGCCAATAAATATGTATAAAATTAAAAGTTGCTTTAATATAGTTAAGAACATAATTTCTCCGTATTACGTGTTATAGTATACAATTTTTTTCAAAACAATGTAAATGGAAAAAATTTAAATATGGAATTTTTTAAAGTATATTATTGTTATTCGTTGACAAAAAGGCTAACAACGATTATCATAAAAGTAAAAGAGAAGGAAGAAAATTATGAAAGATTTTATCAATCCTCAAATCGTCGGAGTGATTAGTGGCTTAAGTACTGCCCAAATGACGGTCATTAGCCGTTTTTCACACACGCTTATTTATAAGATTGACGGAGAAAGTGCCTATTATTTTAAGGATAAAACTATACGTTTTACAAAAGATACGGTCTTATATATCCCTGAAGGCGAGTCTTATTCGTTTAGAAAGATCAGCAACGACGATAGTCCGTATTGCCTAATAAACTTTCACCTAGATACTAACGAAAAACTTTCGCCAAAACTGTTCTCCGCTAAAAATATCGAAAACATTTTATTGGTCTTTAAAAAAATGGAAAAAATTTGGCGACTTAGCGATAAAAACGATCAAATAAAAAAATATAAGAACCTTTCGCTTTTTTATACTATAGTTTCATCTTTACTTGAAAGCGAGCAAGCCTTCTACGTTTCACCCGATCAAAAACAAAAGATCGATTCGGCAATAGATTATTTAGAAAAGCACCTATTCGACTGCGATCTTAAAATTTCCGATCTTAATGAGATTTGCGGTCTTACCGCGCCCACTCTAAATAAAATTTTTATTGCTAGATTCGGCGTATCTCCCAAAAAATACGTTATCCGCCAAAGACTTATGCAAGCAAAAACGATAATAGAGAACGGCGAATACGAAAGCATAAACCAAGTTGCTTTATCGGTCGGTTATGACGACGCTCTTTACTTTTCCAAGTTGTTTAAGAGCGTATACGGTTATCCCCCGTCTAAACTAAATTAAATAGTTATTCGTTAAAAAACTCGGCACGCCACTAGGCGTGCCGAGTTTATATTATTTAATTTTATCTTAAGCTATTTTGTCTTGTTCTACTTGTTCTTCCGCCTTAATTTCAACGGGTTTTTCTTCTTGTTTTATGCCCTTACTTTTTTGCTTTATTGCCACGATAATGGGCTTAATATAGCACATGGTAAGCGCGAACAATACCAAGAACGCATAGTGAACAAAGTATACTAGCCAACCGTATTTTTCGGTTAAATATGGGAGTCCGTCTACGGGCGGAGATGCAACGTACATAAAGTTAATTTTGCCAGATCCGTCGTTGACGATGCTATTGATATATATCGCAAAGAACATCAATATACCGATAAATATTAAGCACGAAAGGTAATCTTTTGCGGTTAGTTTAAGTTCGCGTCTCGTGCAAATATTAAGTGCGAAAATAATGATCGCAACGTGATATAAAAAGTATTGAGCAGTTATTATCCAAGCGCCAGTTAGCGAGGACGACGTGGGGATTAAAAGCGCTGCAACGCCACCGATAAGGCAACTAGGATACATAAAGCTTAGTATCGCCCTTTTAATCTTTTCACTTTTCATAAAGTTAACCGCAACGATAAAAAGAATTTGAATCGAGCATAAATGGAAGGGAAGGTCAGTCTTTGGCAAAATTCCACCGTGCGTTTTTTCGTTTACGATAATATAATAGAAAATCTTTATAATTTCAGAAACTATTCCCACGCCCAAAAGCGTTTTGCAAAGGGTTTCAAACTTTAACTTTTTTGTAAGTATGAAAAGCCCCACGATAAGCAAAAGACAAACGGCTAAAATAATAATATGTTTAGTCCCAAACATAACTTTCTCCTTAAATATCTTTTCTATTCAATATTACTTGCTATACTTTTCCACGAAGTTAATAAGCGGAGTACTGTCTTCTAAACCGTGTGGGTGGTGCTTACAGCCCGCTTTGCCGTAAGTTTCGATCGTACCGCCGTTTTCACGATAGAATTTTTCTAAAATAGCCCCGTTTTCGCAATAAGGAACAACCTCGTCCGAATCGCCGTAAACCATAATGATAGGCGTGCCGTTCTTAAGTAAAATATGCATCTTATCAATGGGATTTTCTCTATAATAGGTAAGTTCAGATAAAGTAATACCCGTTGCCTCTACGAACTCGTCTAAAAGACTAATTTCCGCCTTTCCTACTGCCGCAGGACAAGACATAAAGTTTAACACGGGAGCGTCTAAGTAAAGCGCCGAAACAAGATCGGGGTATTTCATTGCAAATCTAGATGCAATCAATCCACCGCAACTCATACCAACGGGAACGCACTTTCCGTAAAGCCCAAATTCCTTGTTTAAGTAAGTGACAAATCTTCCCTTAAGGTCAATATCTTCTTCTAACGCCCATCTAGTAACGTTCTTTAAGAAAGCAACGTGCCAACCCTTTTTGAGCATTGCAAGTTCTAGGTTGGGGAACGCTTCAAAATATTCGGTCTTAAAAAGCCAGTTTTTGTTTTCGTTTGCCTTTTCGGGCACGATTAAAATCGCCTCTCTTCCCTCGAACAAAAAGTCTAATCTCTTAAATCCATTCCAAACTGTTTCTTGCATAATAATCTCTCCTTAAAATCTAGTGATACGTGCATTATATCACATCTTTTTTTTGATTTCAACCATATATTTGTTTTTTGAAAACAAAATCTCGTTTGCCTTATATTTTTATAAATTTATAGCATAAATCGTAGAGTTTATTTAGGTTTTTTTGAGAGTATTCAACTTCGGTAGAAAAAGCTCTTACGATATCACATATAAGAATAAAATCGTCCGTTTTTTCGCTATTCTCACTAATGAATACGCTATTTATTATCCACCACGAAATAACGCACGCTATCGCCCTTGCACGAACGAAAACGGTGTCCTCCGCATCGGATAAATGTCGATATAAACTATTAACCATAAACTGCTTAAAATAACTAGCAAGGTTTGACTCGGTGGTCGTTTTAAGCACGTCGATACCTTTTAGTCTTTTAACCCACTCTTTGTCTATTATCTCAAAAGATAAAAACGTTTTTAACGTCTTGTTTAGATCCTTTTCTAAAACGTTTGCCTTGCACTCTTTTAGGAGCATATTCACCCTATCGCCAATAGTCAAAGTTTCATCTTGAACTATATCTAGTGCTTTTTTCCTAAACTCTAAAAGGTTTTTTTGGTTAAAATCAAGAGCCTCACAACCGCCGTCGTCACTTATAAGCACGGGCTCGATTTCCTCTCTATAAGATAAGATAATTCTAGTCGCCTCTTCGCAACAAAACCCAAGCCCCATCTCTATCCTATCGCCAAAAAAACTTCTAAACCTTGGGTGATCACGACAAACTTGACATAAACTATCTTTTCCAAGATTAGTTATAATATCGCAAAGCCCAACGTCGTTTAGAAAAGCGCATTTTTTTCGTTTATCCGTCTTAAATTTGGACCTCTTAAAATTTATACCGTTTTTAAGTGTAGAAGAAAAAACCGTCGTATTAGATTTATACGAGTCTAAGGTATTTTCGTCTATAAAAATTTCCCAGCCTTTACAACAAGAATGTTTACAATCGCCGGCAACGCACTCAAAATTTAAGCAGTAATTCAAAACGTATTCTTTCATCTTTAGTTCAAGATCCTAATTTCTATTTTATTCTTAAATATTTTTATAAAATTAATTCTCGGGGGTTTCCTCGTTCTTTTTTTCTTTATTTACTTCGGATAGATATCCCGCAGTAATAACGCCAGAAGGTAGGGCAATAATTGCGATACCAAATATTGAAGAAATCATTGTCACAATACGCCCAATAGTCGTCACGGGATAAATATCCCCATAACCTACCGTCGTTAAAGATACGGTAGCCCAATAAATAGCATCAAAAAAACTTTCAAACGATTCGGGCTCAACGTTATAAATTATTAACGCCGATACTAAAACGTAAGCAATAGCCATTGTTGCAACTGAAATAAGTACGCGCTTTTGTTTCTTAAACACGTCAATAATTATTTCAAAACTTTTCGAATATCGCAAAAACTTAAAAGTACGGAATACTTTTAGTGCTCGCAATAACCTAAAAAGTTTTAACAACTTAAAACCACTATTTAATATCGTTAACGCTGGCAAAATAGATATCAAATCTATAATCGCCATTGGCGTTATTGGATAAATCATAAAAGACCATGCGGATCTATTCAGTTTAAGATCAGCAGTACCCCATCGTAAAAGATAATCTAAAAGGAATATGCCAACGGTAACGTATTCTAGAATATTAAAAAATTCGTTAGTTTCCTTAAACAACAAAGGAATTATGCTGGCAATAATTACTGCCATCATAAAAAAATCGTAAATTTTACTAATAATATTATCTTTTGCAGGTTCTAATATTTGATATAATTTTTTTCTCATAGTTTCTTCTCAAAAATAACTTTCTCTAATTTGTTTATTGTTAAATTATTGGGTATTACTAGCATACCATATTTTTCTAATAAAATCAATTTCATCTATATATAAACGAAAAATAGACACTCTCAAACAATGAAAGTGCCTATTTTAATTAATTTTATCAACTTTTTCAGTCTAAAAACAAAGGTGGTCCCTACGGGTTTCTGCCCCTTGTCAAGGGGAAGGCAAACGAAGTTTGCGAGGGGGTGCCGTCCGACGCTAGTCGATCGAACCCGTTTGAGTTCGGTAATCCTCTAGGATTGCAAAAAGAAAACACACTCGTTTGAGTGTGTTTCTCTTTTTTGGTGACCCCTACGGGAATCGAACCCATGTTACCACCGTGAAAGGGTGGTGTCTTAACCGCTTGACCAAGGGGCCTTGATCTTAGGCGAAGCGTTCGCCTTGTATATAAACCGACGCACCTAGCGCCACTTTGTTTCGTGGTAGCGGCGGTCAGATTCGAACCAACGACCTGCCGGGTATGAACCGGCCGCTCTAACCAGCTAAGCTACGCCGCCATGTCTGGCAATTACGAATTCCTTTCGTTAAATGCTTATGTATTATATCCAATATCGCGAAGATTGTCAATTACTTTTCGCCACTTTTTCTAAAATTTTTTATTTTTCTTGTTCATCCCTTTTCGATTACTTTTTCTTTTCTCCCTTTTTCCTTATATCTTTTTAATTCTTTTCATTACGTCGCTTTTTAATGCAAAATATTCGCTTATTCTTTCATACTCTAAATAAGCCTTTTCGTGCTTTTCGTTTTTCTTTATATCCGGACTATATTTTATAAACTCTTTCTCCCCCATAGCTAATGACGCTTTTTCTAAATCCTTATAATATCCACACGCAACCGCCGCGTAAATACTTGCGCCTTTTGCCCCAGCTTGCTTGCTTTTAGCAACAAGAATTTCTCGCCCTAAAACGTCAGATAATACTTGCATCAAATACTCGTTCTTTAATGCTATTCCGCCCGTTGCAACCACTTTGTTTATCTTTATTCCACTATTTTCATATAAACTTACGATCTTCTTCGTTCCGTAAGCGCAAGAGAACACTAGCGCCTCGTAAATATCTTCGGGACGCGTTTTATGTGATAGCCCTATAATCATACCCGATAGGTCGTAATCGGCGTAAGGCGTGCGATTTCCGTTTAGCCAGTCGATAGCGATGAGTCCGCTTTCCCCCACCTCTCTATCCTTGCACAACTCGTTAAAATAATCGAATACGTTTTGACCTTTCTCTTTTGCTTTTATAAAATATTCTTCGGGGACTAAGTTATTAGTAAACCAGTCGAAAGTATCGCCAAAACACGACTGTCCCGCCTCGTAAGCATAAAAGTCGGGTACAACTCCGTCCATAACTTTTCCGCAAATTCCAGCCACGTTCTCGTCCTTTTTAGAAATTAAAATATGACAAGCAGACGTTCCCAAAATCATCAACAATTCGCCCTCGCCCGTCACGCCCGAACTAACGAGCGCGCTATGCGCGTCTATAACTGCAGTGGCAACTACCGTATCCTTATTAAGCCCCAAAAGCTCTTGACCAAACTTTCCAAGTTTTCCTACGGGCTTACCTATTGAAAGGACTTCGCCCGAAAGTTTATTTTCAAAGATATTTTCTAATCTTTTATCAACCGCACTTAAGAATTTTTTAGATGGATATCCACCCGTTTTATCCCATTGTGCCTTAAATCCCGCCATGCAACTACTTCTAACGATATTGCCCGTCAATTTCCACGTCAAATAATCGCCTGCTTCAACGAAATAATCTGCCTCATTAAAGACGTCTTTCGCTTTATTAAGCGTTTCAAAAACCTTAGGTAAGCACCATTCCGAAGAAACCTTCTTACCGTAACTTTCTATCCATTTTTCTTGCTCTTCGTAAGCCTTCTCGGTCATTAAATCGGCCTCTTCGTTTGCGCCGTGATGTTTCCAAAGTTTAACGTAAGCGTGAATATTATTTTTAAATTTTTCAATTTCACAAAGTGGCGTAAAATCTTTTTTTACAGGCAAAACCGTGCAAGAAGTAAAATCTATTCCAAGCCCCAAAACGTCGCTAGGGTTGACGAGAGATTCTTTCATCACGCCCCTGACCGTTTCCTTAAGAGCAAAAATATAGTCGTTGGGGTGCTGAAGAGCCGTCGTAACGTTATTCTCTCCGCCGTAAATTTCTTTCTCCGTTAAAATCTTATGCGGATACGCACACTCCTGACTTTGAAGACATTTTCCGCTTTCAACGTCAACTAAAACCGCTCTTGCTGAAAGTGTTCCAAAATCTATCCCAATAGTAAATTTACTCATTTTGACTCCTAAGGTTTTATTTCTCTTAGAGTATATCACGCACGCCGAATAATTGCAACGTTAAAATGAAAAAAGGTCGACACCTTGTCGACCTTTTTACTGTTAAAAATTTAGTTAGTCTTTATAAAGCGGTTGATTAGGAGTTTCTACCGCAGACTTTCCTTTACCGTTTGTTTTAAGCTCGGTAACCACCATCTTAGAAAGGAATATAAGTGCTAATACGTTGGGGAATACCATTAAATAGTTAACGAAGTCCGTAAGTTCCCAAACTAAATCACTTTGTAAAATTGATCCTAAGAAAATGAAACCAAGTGAAATGATTGAATAAATTATAATCGATTTCTTACCGAATAGATATTCAAAGTTGATTCTACCAAATAAGTTCCAACCTACTATGGTTGAGAAAGCAAAGAAAGTTAAGCAAACTGCTACGAAAATTGCACCGATAATAGAACCAACGTCTCCGTTAGAGAAAATGCTTGCAATTGCAGTTTGAACTGCGACGTTCTTGTCAACCGTTTCCCACATGTTGGGATTCTTAACGTAAAGACAAGTAATAACGATTAAAGCAGTCATGGTAAGAACGACGAACGTGTCGAAGAATACGCCAACCATAGCGGCAGTACCTTGTTCGTGCGCAGTTTTAACGTTTGCTTGAGCGTGCGCGTGAGGAGTTGAACCCATACCAGCTTCGTTAGAGAAAAGACCACGCTTAGCACCTTGACTTATTGCAATCTTAAGAGCGCCGGCAACACCACCACCGATCATTGCGTGAGGCGTAAACGCATACTTAATAATATACCAGAAAGCCATAGGCACGCCGGTAATATTGATACATAATACGATCAAACCACCAACTAAATAAATGATAGCCATGATAGGAACGATCTTTTCGGTAACCGATGCGATTCTCTTAATACCACCGATAATAATGATACCGGTAAGAACTGCGATAACGATACCAACGATCCAACCCCATTGACTATATTCATAGCCACCAACGCTTGCAACTGCATTGCTGATAGCGTTAGATTGAACCATAGAACCGATAAAACCTAAACAAATAAAGGTTACAACCGCAAAGAAACCTGCTAAAATTTTACCAAAGTGATTTTTGAACGCAGTTTTGATATAATAAACGGGACCACCTGAAATAGAACCGTCTTCGTTAACCTTTCTCGTCTTTTGAGCGAGAACTGCTTCGGCATAGTTGGTTGCCATTCCTAAGAAAGCAATAATCCACATCCAGAAAATAGCGCCAGGGCCACCTAGTAAGATAGCACCGCAAGCACCAACGATATTACCCGTACCAACTTGAGCGGCAACTGCAGTTGCGAACGCTTGGAACGAACTCATACCACCCTTTTGCTTTTCGCCCTTAAGTTTAATACCGCCAAAAACCTTCTTAAAGCCTTGACCTAAGCAACGAACTTGAACGAACTTCGTTCTTATGGTGAAGAATAAACCTACACCGACCAACAAGACTATTAATATATAGTCTGCTAAAAAACCATTTACCGTTTGCACGGCTTTAAGTAACCAATCCCAAAACATAACTACTCTCCTTTTAATAAAAAAACAGTCGTCTTCAACGATGAAAACAACTGTAAGAAAATAGCAAAATTTAATTTGCTCTGTCCTTTTGCCTGAGAGATTGGGAAGAATAATCTTCTTTGCACCTTCGGCACCCAAACGGGATTCTCCAGAGTTTTCTCCGCTCTCAGTCTAAAAAATTCTGAGAACTTCGTCGAATACGTATTGAGTATACTACTTTATTTTAAATATGTCAAACGAATTTACGACAAAAAATCCCGAATATTTTGTGGCGTAGTGATAGGGATTTATCACTACGCCATTTTTATTTTTAAATAAACGGGTTTCCCGTTTGGTTTATCTAAAAATTGCAATTTGTGGCAATTTTCTTTACCTGCTTCGATTTTACCCCGTTTTGTGGCTAAAAATCTTCTACAAAAAATAAAAAATATTTTTAATATGACTAGTGTTGTCATATTTTATCTGTTATAATAACTGTAGTTATCTAAAATATTATAATAAATAAGAGGGAAAAAGTATATGCCATTACATATTATAAGACACGATATAACTAAATTAAAGTGCGACGCTATCGTAAATGCGGCGAATAATACGCTACTTGGCGGCGGCGGTGTTGACGGCGCAATTCATAAAGCCGCAGGAATTGGACTTTTAGAAGAATGCAAAACGCTCGGCGGTTGTGATACGGGCGATGCTAAAATTACCAAAGGTTATAATTTACCGTGTAAACACGTTATACACACCGTCGGCCCTATTTGGCGTGGAGGTAAACTTGGAGAAAAAGCACTGCTTGAATCTTGCTATCAAAAAGCGCTTGCTTTAGCGAAAGAAAACGGTTGCGAGTCGGTTGCCTTTCCGCTTATATCTTCGGGCGTTTACGGATATCCGAAAGATAAGGCGTTATCCGTTGCTGTTGAAGCCATATCAAGGTTCTTATTCGATAATGAAATGACTGTTTATATCGTTGTATTTGATAAAGCGGCCTATCAAATAAGCGAAGAATTATTTGACGACGTTGCTGAATACATAGACGATAACTACGTGGACGAAAACGAAGAACGCCGTTTATGCAATAGACCACTTTGTTTTAAAGAAAAGTTAGAATGTCCTAAAAAACTTGATGTATCGCTTATTGATATGCTCGCTAATATCGATGATAATTTTGCCGTTACCTTATTAAAACTTATCGACCTTAAAGGAATAACAGACGTAGAATGTTATAAAAAAGCAAACGTAAGCAAGCAAACGTGGTATAAGATAATGAACGAAAAGGATTATAAACCAAGCAAAAATACGGTTATTTCCTTTGCTATTGCGCTTGAACTTTCGCTTGAAGAAACCAAGCATTTATTATCCACCGTAGGCTTTACTCTTTCAAAAAGTAGTAAGTTTGATATTATTATTGAGTATTTCTTACTTAATGAAGAATATAATATATTTACCATTAACGAAACACTATTTAAGTTTGACCAAGTTTGTTTGGGCGTATAGGTAAACCGACGATTGACCAAAAGAGCATAAAAATCCTTTATAATGTGGTTGCAAGTTAAAACTTGCGACTACATTTTATTTTAAGGAGATTTTATTATGAAGAAAGAATTTGTAACTGATTGTGGCGGAATACAACCTACGGGCATAACAGAACTCGTGTTTATCTTGGATAAAAGCGGTTCAATGTCGGGTATGGAAAAAGATACTATCGGCGGATTTAACGCTATGATAGAGAAACAAAAAGCGCTTGACGGCAAAGTTTACGTTTCTACAGTTTTATTCTCTAATTTTTCAGAAGTTTTACACGATAGAAAAAGTCTTGAAGAAATTGAGCCGTTGACCAACAAGGATTATCAAGTTGGCGGTTGTACTGCGCTTTTAGATGCGATTGGCGGAGCAATAAAGCATATCGGCAATATTCATAAATACGCTCGAAAAGAAGACGTGCCTACTCGTACGCTATTCGTTATCACTACCGACGGTATGGAAAATGCAAGCCGTGAATATCATAGCAAGCAAATTAAAGACATGATACGCAAACAAGAAGAAAAATACGGTTGGGAGTTCTTATTTTTAGCCGCCAATATCGACGCCGTTGAAACAGCCGACAGTATTGGCATAAGAAAAGAACGTGCTGTAAATTACGTGGTAGAAGATGATACGAAAGAGATGTATGAAGAATTAAGTGAAAATATATGTGCGTTTAGATGCGAAGCCCCTGTTCATTTTGAAAAAATGGAAATGAATATTAAGAAAAGGAAGAATAAATCAAAATAATAAAAAATGGTATACATCTTTTGTATACCATTTTTTTGTTACAACTTAAATCCCTATGACTATTACGGTTTCCTTCGGGATTTTTATTTTATTTTTTCTTCTTTCCAAGATGCGACCAAACGGTAACGCCCGTCGCTTCTTCAAACTCGTCTTTATCCTTAACGGTATTATCGGCAAAATGCTTTATAAATACTCCTGCTACGGCAAGAATAGCGCCTAATCCAGCCCCTAACACTATATATCTAAACGAGCCGTTACTTGAAGAATAACTTGCTCCGTTTTGAACTTTAATTAGAGTAATATCACTCGCCTCGGTATAAATCGGAAGTTTTTCCGATAAACCTACGATTACTGCGTCTAACTTTTCGGTTGCTTGTTCCTTATCGTAGTCGGAATAAGAAATCTTAAAGATAAAACTCTTTTCGCTCGTCGACACGCTTGCCGACGACCCGTATATTTTACCCTTGTCTTCTTCTTGGTTATAAACGTCGTTAGCGATCTCAATTACGTCTGAACTCTTAACTGCATTTTGTAAAATTTCAACGTATATTTTAGCAAGCGATGCGTTGTTGATAGCCGTTGCGCCGGTTACCGTTCCACCAACGTCCATTCTTAAAATCATAGAATAAGACGCTGTATGCACCGTTCTAACTTTCATATGCGCGTAGCCATAACCCATAAGTCCAAAGAGAATCGCCATCATTACGATTAGAACGAGGTTTTTATATAGAATTTTTAGTAAGGCCAAAACCGATCTAGGTTTTTCTTCAACGGTTTCGGGAGCGATAATTACTTTTTCTTCCATTCTATTTACCTCCCTTCTTGCGACCTATGTGCGCAAAGTTACTTACGCCCGTTATCTCTTCAAGATCTTCCGATTTTTTGAGCGTGTTGTCTAAAATAGTCTTAATGTATACAATAAATAGCGCGAGTGCGATGCCGATCAATCCAAAAAGAATCATCGTTCTCGTCTTGCTTACGTTATTGATAACGCCGGCAGATCCAGAACTATTTACTTCAACCAAAACGCCTTCAAAGTATTTTAACTCGTTTTCGCTGACTATTTCCTTGCTTTCTTTATTGAACGCATACGCTAAAATCTCGACCTTGTCTTGTGCGTATTCTAAAGTCGAATCGGTATAACTTATAGTAAAATAGAAAGACGTTTCAAGCTCTTCGGTTTCTTCAGCGTGGACTCTAATAGCCCCTTTTGAGAAATGCTTGCGAGCAGAATTTTCTTCGGCGATATAGGTGTCGTTTTGCTCGTTTTCGGCGATAAAATCTTTTACCGTATATTTTTCACCCTCGAGCGAGTGATTGTACTTTGCGTTAGCGTAGTTCACGTAATAATATTCCGCGCGATCTAATACCACGCCTTCGTCACAAAAGTCCAAAACGGTGTCGATATATGCTCTCATCGCGTTAATGTTGTACGAAGTGGTGTTATTTTCTATGTTTTGAGCCTTAAAGAACATACCTTCGCTAGCCGTATAACTTGGCTTTTGAATTTTCGTATATCCATAGCCTGCCATCGACACAAGAATAACGACGATTAATATTAACCAAATATTGCGTTTTAACGTCCTTAGCACACGGCTCATATTAAAACTGCTTTTTTCTACGTTATTTTCCATTATGCCATCCCTTTACAAACTTCGCTAAATATAGCGTCGATTTGTTCTCTTTTTTTGATTATGTCTTTTGCAAGAGCGATTTGGTTTCTAGCTCTATCCATATTGTGACCGGGGTGCTTTATCTTAAAATACCTATCTCCGTCTAGATAATCGCCCAAAAATCTCACTGCGAGCTCTACTGTCATTGCAAACACTCCAAGATTAAGAGTATCTCTTTCTAAATCTTCAAGTTTTTGATTTACTTCTCCGATAAAGCCCTTAGTAAAGGCCGTATATTTATCCACGTCGAGCTTAACTTCGTCAACGTTGGGGTTGTCTTCAATAACCGTGTTGGCAATAAACCTTATAGCGTCGCCGTAGTCGTAAGCTATTGCGCCCGGCATAACCGTATCTAGGTCAAGTACGGCAAGCGCCTCTTTAGTATCCTTATCAAAACTAACGTTGTTACTCTTGGTGTCGTTATGGGTAACTCTAAGCGGAATCTTTCCTTGATCTAAATAGTTTTGGAGCAAACACGCCTCTTTTTTGAACGAAAGAACGTCTTCTATTTCCTTTTGGCAGTATTTTACTCTATTAAATTCGTCTTTTTTAACGATTTCTTCAAACCTTTCGTATCTTTTTACCGTGTTGTGGAAATTAGGGATAGATTCGTGCAAACTAGACGCGTCAAATCCGTCAAGAAAGTTTTGAAATCTTCCAAACGCTCCGCCAACTCTTTCGATAATGGTTAAATCGTCCGTTGCGTCGTAAGTTTCAGAATTTGCTATGTAGCGATAGCATCTCCAATATCCGCCCATATCGTCTCTAACGTAAGGGCGCATATCCTTCTTAGAAAGAAACGCTCTCATAACGAACTTATGCGTAGAAAGACCTTCTTCCCTAACGTTATTACGGATATATTCGGTAACTCTCACGATATTATCCATAACCTTTTCCGGCTCGCAGAAAACGTTGGTATTGATCCTTTGAAGTATGTACTTCTTAGGCTGTCCGTCTCTTACGAAACTAACCAAATACGTTCCATTGATGTTTCCAGTCGTCAATTCTTTACACTCGACGTACGTGCCCATAATGTAAAATTGATCGCAAATCTCTTGAATCGTCACTTTATACCCCTTACGCATACGCAAAGCACCTAAAAACGGTGACTGATATATAGCTGGTACTGCGTATTCTCAATAATTTCTTGACTATTTATACAGCAAACTACTGTTGCTCGAATATAACCTTTTTATCCTTAATTTTTATCTTTTTATTACAAATTCTCTCCGCCGCCTTCTTGTGCGAAACGATTACGAGCGTTACGCCCTCAAGCCCGCTAAGATTATCCAAAACCTTTCTTTCGGTATCTTCGTCTAAAGCACTTGTCGCTTCGTCTAAAAGTAATATTGGAGAACCTGCTAGTATTGCCCTAGCGATCGCTATTCTTTGAATTTGCCCTTCAGAAAGACCAACGCCGTTTTCGCCAACCACAGTGTTTAACTTTTCGGGAAGTTCGTCGATAAACTCGCTTGCGCAAGCAACGGATAACGCGCGATCGATTTGCTCTTGATCCGCGCCGTCGTTAATAAAGGTTACGTTATCTTTAAGCGTTCCACTAAACAACATATTTCCTTGCGGAACGTAAGAGAATAGCGACCTCGTTGAATAGTCTAAATCAATTTCTTCGCCCTCTAAATCTAGGAACATTCTTCCGCTATCGGGCGGATAAACTCCGAGAAGAAGTTTAATAAGCGTACTCTTGCCTATTCCCGACGCGCCGTGAATAAATAAGCAATCGCCCTTTTCAAGATAGAAGTTTGCGTTCTTTATAACGGTATCTCTATCGTAAGTAAAAGTAACGTCGTCTATCTTTATACCTTTAAGTTTAGAGTAGATTTCATTGCCGTCTAAAAGCGCTTGATCGCCTTCACTCTCAACCTCTTCGATTTCCACTAATCGTTCTGCCGAAGCGACCATTCCGTAATATTTAGGAAACACGTTAGATAGAGTTGCAAACGGCACTTGAACGTTGTTAACTAATTGTAATATCGCCGACAACGAGCCGTATCCTAACGCGCCGTTAAGAAGTTTTACCGAACCGTAGATTAACGCAAACAAATACCCTGCGCTAAAAATGAAATTATATAAAGCGTTGCCTACTACCGAATAGTTTTTACGCTTCATTTTAATATTGAAATGATCTTTTTGAAGTTTATCCGCTTTTTTCTCTACTCTTCCGCCACCCGAGAACACCTTAACTGCAAGTAAGTTTTCAATGCACTCTTGCATAAACGAACGAACCTTCCCGTCCGCTTCTTGAGCGGATTTATGAAGACTTTTTAACTTTCCGCGAAGTAGACCTAAAATAATAAACACTAATAGGCCTGCAACCGAGAAAGCAATCGCGAATATCCAGTCTAAAATCACTAGCGCAACGATGGCGCAAACGAGTCTCGTCCCCGCGGCGACTATCGAAGGAACAATCGAAGTCACTCCGTCGCAAACGACGCCTACGTCACTAGTAATTCTATTCATCAACTCTCCGCTATGATAAGCGCCGATCTTGTCTTGCTTTTTTTCGGTGATTTGCTTAAACAAGCGCGCACGGTAAAGCATTTCAAGTTTTCCGCGAATACGCTCGGTTAATCCGTTAATGGTTATTCTGCCGAAGAATTGAAATATTACTATAACGCCGATAAACACGGCGTAACTTAAAAGCTTGTTTGCATTTCCTTCTTCCGCGCCGTCAATAACGCCTTTAATTGCAAACGCGAATAAAATTGAAAGAACGGAGAAAAATGCGTTGGCAAAAATTAGCGCCACTAAAGATAAGTGTTGCTTTTTAGACGTTTTATAAATCCATTTTAAGGGTTTTGTCTTCGCCATTTTCGCTCTTTCGTCCTTTAAATATAATAATCGCATTTTATACCATTTTACTTATTTTACCACAAAACTCTCCATAAGTAAAGTACAAAGATTTATTTAAATCTTTATACCACTTGAAAATTTGCCCTTTTTAGTATATAATTAAGGTATGAACCAAGTGATTTTCCCGCTTAAGGGCGGTTTTAAAAACTTCATAGATAAAGTTCACGACTTTTATTTTTCGCCGTCTTTCCCTTTCTTCGTCGGGATTATGACCTTGATTTTTTTTATAAATCAATGGGCTCTTTTGGGACTTTTTTTCTTTGCGCTTTCCGCGTCCTTTTGCTTTTTATTCTTTAAAGACGTTTCGCCCATAATGCCACTTTTAGTTATGGTTATAATGATTTTTAACGACTATTCGGTTATGAACGACGTCTTGGCGTACGTTTGTTTAAGTCCTGCAATCGTTACGTTTTTGATAAGATTTTTCGTTTATCCACCTAAAAATATCCGCCTCAACTCTCACTTTTTTGCGCTTTTATGCGTAAGTGTGGCGCTATTTACCGCGGGACTGTTCGTGCAAGATAACGACTTTTTACAAGCGCTAATATCTTCGGTTACTTTAGGACCTGTTTTAATTATTATCTATTTGTTCTTCAGAGGTTATATCTCACCCAAAAAAAACCTAGACTTTAAGAAATATTTTTGCTATACGCTACTAAGCGCTGGATTAGTGATTGCGGTTACTATTTTATATTACCACTATCACGCTTATTTTCTCAAAGACGATAGAATAGCCTATTATAACGAGATCGGATGGGCAAATATCAACTGTTTAGCGACCTTTTTATGCCTATCTATCCCTGCCTGCTATTATCTAATCACGAAATCTAAAAATTCTATTATATATTTGCCTATACTTTTATTACTTTATTTTGGCGTTCAAATGACTAATAGTGACGGCGTGTTTCTACTGATCTTTTTGGCAACGCCCGTGATGATTTTCTTTTGTATTTTCAATAAATTCACAAAGAAAAAAGGCTCCTACACGATCATTTTAATCCTATGCGCGATACTTATGACCATAGTTTATCTTGTCATTTTCGACGTGATAAAACTGTCCTTTTTCTCAACGGGAAGAAAAGACCTTTTCCACGAGGCGGAAAAGTGGTTTAGCGAATCTCCAATTTTTGGCAAAGGCTTAGGGCGCGTCGTGTTCGATAAATCGCAACCCGGCCCCGATAAACACCTTAGAAACTTTAACTTTCACTCGACTTTTTACCACGTTTTAGCAACGATGGGAATAGTTGGAATTATAGCTTACTTTATTTATTTCGTAGCGAGAATTTTCATTTTAACTAAAAGGCAAACGGACTTTAATTTCTTTATGTTTATAGCCTTTTTGCTCTTTGAGTGTTACGGCTTAGTGGACACCGCCGAATTCAACGCAATCCCGCTTATGACCACGCTAACGCTAGTTATAATCGCAGTAGATATTACGAATATTAAAGCCGATAGAGAATTGCCTCTATCGGCTTATTTTTTATATTAAATTTTTGTTTATAATTTCTATCACGTTTTCCTTTGTTAGTCCGCTTAGTTTGATTTGGTTTTGAATACTTGCGTGCGAAATAAACTCGTTTTCCGCGCCAAGACAAACTATCTTATTATTTGCGTTTCTTTTAGCGAAGTATTCTCTAACCGAACTACCAAAACCACCCGACACGACGTTCTCTTCTAGGGTGATAACGAGCGAATTTTCTATACCGTCTAAAGTTTTTTCGTCAAGCGGTTTGAGCCTTCTTGCCGAAATCACGCTAACGTCTTCGAGTTCGTTTGCCACCGAAAGCGCAAGAGAGAGCATATTTGGACCAACCGCCATAAGCGTAGCCTTTTTGCCGTTTGATTTAACCGTGCTAAACGGAAAATCTTTAACGGACGACGAAGGGCTTAATTCTTTTGCGCTCTTTGGATATCTTATCGCCACCGGACAGTTGTCGCCTATGGCAAGTTTTAAGCATTCAGCAAGTTCTTCGCACGTGTTCGGCGCGTAAATCTTTACGTTAGGGATATGCGAAAGGTAACTTAAATCAAACAACCCTTGGTGCGTTTTTCCATCTTGACCAACGAACCCTGCCCTGTCTAAACAAAATACTACGGGCAAGTTTTGCATACACACGTCGTGCAGAATTTGATCGTAAGCCCTTTGCATAAAGGTCGAATATATTGCAACCACGGGCTTTAACCCGCCCATAGCCATACCTGCCGCATACGTCACGGCGTATTCTTCGGCAATACCCACGTCTATAAAGTTTTCGGGGTGCTTTTCTTCTACGATAGATAAGCCCGTCCCGTCTTTCATCCCCGCGGTTATAGCGACGATTTTGTTATCTTTTTCTATTAATTCGTTTAAGGTTTCGCCAAGGCATTTAGAAAAAGAGCCTGCGCTTTGCGATAGATTTTCGCCCACGCCGTGATAAGCGTCCGCGCGCTTTTCCGCCTCCTTAAATCCCTTACCTTTTGTGGTTTTAACGTGCAAGAACACGGCTTTTTCTTTTGCGAGTTCTTTTATGGACGGCATAATCTTGTTTATGCTCTTTATGTTATGCCCGTCAACGACTCCAACGTACTTAAAACCGTATTGCTCGAAATAATTGCCCTTGTTTACTATTCTTTTAATGAAATTCCTTATGCCAATCAAACCTTTAGAAATAAAGGATTTTCCAAAGATTTTCTTTACCATACGCTTACTTCTTCGATAGCCTTTTTTGGTGGTACGCTTGGACAAGAAATGGTAAAAGCCGTTTTTATTTTTTGAAATAGACATTCCGTTATCGTTAAGAATAACGATAAGATTCTTAGGTTTTTCAGTAGTCGTGGTAAAGGCTTCCATATTAAGCCCGTTAGACAAAGCGCCGTCACCAACCATAACGACAACCGCGTAGTCTTCGCCCTTAATATCTCTTGCATGGCAATAGCCAAGCGCTGCCGAAACGGACGTTCCTGCATGCCCTACTGAAAAAGCATCGTATTCGCTCTCTAGAATATCCGGAAAGCCAGAAAGCCCACCTTCAAGTCTAAGCGATGAAAATTTATCCTTTCTTCCCGACAAAATCTTATGCGCGTAACATTGATGCCCAACGTCGAAAATAAGTTTATCTTTAGGGAAATCGAAGTGTTTATAGAGCGCAAGCGTTGTTTCAACCACGCCGAGATTCGGCGACAAATGTCCGCCATTTTTCTTAACGGTAGAAATAATCTCCTCTCTTAGTTCAGAAGATAGGATTTTCATTTGCTCAAGATTAAGTTTTTTTACGTCTTGCGAGGAGGAAATATCCGCCAAAACGCTTCTCATCTCTTCGTTCATAACTTACTTATAAAAATCTTCTTATTTTTTTTAATTATATATCAAAACCGCCCTAAAGTCAACAACTTGAATTTATCTCTCATATTTTGATTTTGCGCTTTTTTACTGCAAATTTCGATTTGTTTTTGCTTGACTTATTTGCCTTATAAAATATACAATATTTTTAATAAATTTATTTTGTGGTGATACTATGCTTAGTGGAAAAACTTTAGAATTATATAGCGATTTAATCGTTAAAATCGGCGTAAACCTACAAAAAGATCAAGGGCTAGAGATTATTTGCCCGATCGAAAAGGTCGAGTTTGCGCACGCGCTTATGCGCGCTGGGTATAGAGCGGGTGCTAAAATCGTACGCGTTCGCTATACCGACGACGAAGGGGATAAAATCTCCTTTGAAAACGCAAGCGTATCTGCTCTTAGCGAAGTTCCAAAGTGGTTCGTTGATAGACGAAATTACCTAGTAGAAAACAACTTTTGCTATATCGCGATATCGGCGGAAGATCCTTCGGTTTTTAAAGATATTCCATCTGAAAAAATTTCAAGCGTAGCAAAGGCTAAGTCTAAAGCGCTTAAAAAATTCTCTGACGCCGTCATGTCTAATACTATCCGTTGGTGCGTGGTTTCCGCGCCCACACTCGCTTGGGCAAAACAAGTTTTCCCCTCCTCTTTAGATCCCGTTGAAGATTTATCTCTCGCTATCGAAAAAACCATGCGATTAGACGCCGATAACCCCGTTAAAGCGTGGGAAGATCACATCTCACTTTTAGAAAAAAGAGCAGAGTTCCTTAATAAAAAGAACTTTGAATACTTGCACTTTTCAAGTAGCTTAGGAACTGATTTAAGGGTAGGACTTGCTATAAATCATCAATGGATTTCGGCAAGAGAAAAGGCAAAAGACGGCGTGCATTTCGTGGCGAATATGCCCACCGAAGAAGTATTTACCGCACCTCATAAAAATAAAGTTGACGGAATTTTAACCTCGGCTCTCCCTCTAGCCGAAAACGGTAAGGTCATAGATGATTTTACCATTACTTTTAAAAATGGAAAAATCGTGGACTTTACCGCAAAACAAGGATACGACGATTTAAAAAATATTATTCAAACGGATAAGGGAACGTTAAGACTTGGCGAAGTTGCGCTTATCGGCAAAAACTCGCCTATCGCAAAATTAAACACCCTATTTTTTAACACTCTTTTCGATGAAAATGCAAGTTGCCATTTGGCGATCGGTAAAGGTTATCCTTCAACCGTAAAGGACGGCGACAAATTAAGCCAAAAAGAACTTTCTTCCCTTGGACTTAACGACTCAACCGAACACGTTGACTTTATGATAGGAACTCCCGACATGAAAGTGGTTGGAATTAGCTTTAACGGCGAAAAAACCACTCTCTTTGAGAACGGCGACTGGGTAATTTAATTATCGTAGAATAAAAGGCCGAACCAAAAGGTTCGGTCTTTTTTTATTCTCTTTTTAGGTTTACGCTTATTATTCCGCTTATTAACCCCAAGCACGAACAAAAAAACAAATCGATAAAAAAAGATAGACTTAAAGAAAAATTTTCTCCAAATAGAGCAAATATTAAATGAACTATTATTGCGTAAAAAAATCCAACTAAAAGTCCTTTTAATAGTCCCATTTTACCTTTAAGAAATATCATGCACCCTAAAAATATGGATATTACTTTAATAAATTGATTTACGCTCTTTATTACGCCACCGCCAAGCGACGCCGTTCTAATTATAAACGCGAATACAAGCACGGAAACGAGCGTGACTATAACCGATAAATTTATGCCCTTTATAACTGCCCCTAGAGAACTTTTTTTCATAAAAAAACACCCCGTATCTTCTAATTAAAGATATGCGAGGTGTGATTTTTTTATTCTAGAAAAATTATTCAGCGCTTTCTACGTTTTCTTCGGGCATTTCAATAACTTCTTCTTTAGCTTGCTTTTTAGCCTTTTTCTTAGCGGGTTTTTCAGCCACTTCTTCTTTAACAGGAGCTTTGGTTTCGCCAACGAAATTTGCAGAGCCTTCAGCAGGAGCAGTCTTATAAATAGCGCCCTTGTCGAACTTGATGAAAGATTTGTTTTCTTCTAAACCGGTTTCTAAAACGAAAGAGTTTTCGCCGTCGTTAATTTGAGCAACGAAACCGCAAATACCACCGATAGTCATAACTCTATCGCCAATCTTTAAAGCGCTGATTTTTTCTTGTTCAGCCTTTCTCTTTTTCTTGTTAGAAATACTGTTCCAAATAAAGAGCGCAATAATACCTAAAACTAATACGCCCATAATAATCATTGAGCTAAGGTTAGAACCTTCATCACCGCTAGGTGGAACTTCACCATCTAATAATAAGTTAAATAATAACATTACGTTTCCTCCAAAAATTTTTACTATACTATTGTAAATTATTTTTTAATTTAAATCAAGCGTTTTTATGAAATTAAAACCTTTTATAGATATTTCCCGTTTTAGAATAAAATTCTTCAATAAATTCTGAATAAGAATCTTGTAAAATCGCTTCCCTTACCCTTGCCATAAGATTATTTAGGTAAGTGATGTTATGAAGACTTAGCATCATTCCACCCATCATTTCGTTAACGTTAATCATGTGACGAAGATACGCTTTAGTGTAATTTTTACAACAATAGCAATCACACTCGCTATCAAGCGGAGTGAAGTCTTCTTTATAAGCGCCGTTTCTAACTACGACCTTGCCGTTTGAAGTCATTGCCGTGCCGTTTCTTCCAACGCGCGTTGCTAAAACGCAGTCGAACATATCGATACCGCGCTTTACGCCTTCAATAAGACAGTCGGGACTGCCAACGCCCATTAAATATCTTGGCATGTTTACGGGATAAAGGTCCATAAGATCGTCCATTATCTCGTACATAACGTTCTTAGGCTCGCCTACCGATAAACCACCTATCGCTATACCGTATTTTGCATACGGAGCAGTTTCTTTAAGGCTTTGTCTTCTTAAATCCTTAAACATATTGCCTTGAACGATGGGAAATAGTGCTTGGTTTTCGTTTTTGTGATGATTATAGCACCTATCAAGCCATTTAAGCGTTCTTTCCATCGCCTCTCTAGACTGCTTGTAATCGGCGCCGTAAGGCGAACATTGATCGAACGCCATAATTATATCCGCGCCCAAATTATTTTCAATATCGATCGCCTTTTCGGGCGTGATAAAGTGCAAGCTTCCATCAACGTGCGAATTAAAATAAACGCCGTCGTCCTTAATTTTATTAAGTTTTGCTAAAGAGAAAACTTGAAAGCCACCGCTATCGGTTAAAATTGGTCTATCCCAAGCCATAAACTTGTGAAGCCCACCGGCGTTTTTAACGAGTTCGTCGCCAGGGCGCATGTAAAGGTGGTAGGTGTTTGCGAGAATAATTTGAGATTTAGCCTCTTTTAAATCTCTCGGCATAACTCCTTTAACCGTCGCCTGAGTTCCAACGGGCATATAAGTAGGCGTTAAAATATCACCGTGCGGAGTGTGAAGTATACCCGCTCTCGCCCCCGTTTTACTATCTTGTTTTATAAGTTCAAAAGAAAATTTTTCCATAATTTTTTAATTTATAGGATCAAACATGCGTCGCCAAACGAAAAGAAACGATATTTTTCCTGTACTGCAATTTTATATAACTCTAAAATTCTTTCTCTTGTGGAGAGAGAAGATACGAGCATTAAAAGAGTTGATTTCGGCAAGTGGAAATTAGTTATTAAGCTATCCACACACTTAAATTTATAAGGTGGATAAATAAAGATTTCGGTGTTATCCTTAACGGGTTTAACGTAGCCGTTTTCATCCGCCGCGCTCTCAAGCGTTCTAACGCTAGTCGTGCCGACTGCAATAATTCGTCTACCCTCTTTTTTAGCAAGGTTAATTCTCTCCGCCGCCTCTTCGCTTATCTCGTAATACTCAGAGTGCATATGGTGGGATAAAATATCTTCGGTTTTAACGGGGCGAAAAGTTCCAAGACCAACGTGGAGCAAAACGTCCACGATTTCAACGCCCATATCGGTCAATTCTTTTATAAGTCTATCGGTAAAATGTAATCCAGCCGTCGGGGCTGCCGCCGATCCGTCAACGGTTGCGTAAACCGTTTGATATCTTTGTTGGTCTTTTAGTTTTTCGGTAATATACGGGGGAAGTGGCATTTCTCCGATTTCAGAAATAATATCTTCAAAAACCCCGTCGTAAATAAATTTTACACGTCTACTCCCCGATTCTTCGATAACCGATAGAACTTCTAAAGAGAGCTTTTCGCTTATAACCAATTTTGCACCCGGCTTTGCTTTTTTGCCAGGTTTTACCAAAACTTCCCACTCGGTAAGGTTAAATCTTTTGAGTAAAAGAACTTCTACCTTTGCGCCGTTAGGAGTTTTCGCGAACATTCTTGCGGGCAAGACTTTGGTGTTGTTTCTAACTAAGACGTCCCCTTTCTTTAAGAATTTTACGATATCGCGAAATTCGTGATGATAAAATTCGTCTTTTTCTCTATCGAATACTAATAACCTAGAACTATCCCTTGGATAAAGGGGCGTTTGCGCGATTAGTTCTTCTGGAAGATAGTAGTCAAAATCACTTGTTTTCATAGATTATTCTTTCTTTCCTTCGGGCATGGATTTTCCTACGTGTCTGTATCCCTTTTCAAGTAAAACTCTTCCTCTAGGCGTTCTTGCGATAAAGCCAAGTTGAAGAAGATATGGCTCGTAAACGTCTTCAATAGTGTTCGCGTCTTCGTTAATGGTTGCGGCTAGAGTATCAAGCCCACAAGGACCACCGCCGAAAACTTCCGCCATAGCAACGAGCATATTTCTATCGATAGCGTCAAGCCCGAACTCGTCAATGTCGAGCATTTTTAGAGCCTTGTCCGCATCCGATAAAAGAACGGTTTCGTGACGGGCAACGACTGCGTAGTCACGAACGCGCCTTAAAAGTCGGTTTGCAATTCTAGGCGTACCACGACTGCGTTTAGCAATCTCTTCCGCCGCCTTTTTCTCAATACTAATCCCAAGAAGAACCGCCGCTCTCTCTACGATTTCGGTAAGTTCCGAAACGGTATACGTTTCAAGCCTACAAATCATGCCGAATCTATCGCGAAGGGGCGAAGATAGCATACCCGCTTTGGTCGTTGCACCGATTAGCGTGAACTTTGGAAGTGGCAACTGAACGTTCTTTGCGGACGGACCTTTGCCGATAATAAAGTCTAAAGTATAGTCTTCCATTGCTGGATATAAAATTTCTTCTACGTTATGGTTTAAGCGATGAATTTCGTCTATAAACAAAACGTCGTGTTCGTTAAGGTTTGTGAGTATTGCGGCTAGATCCCCTGCTCTTTCGATCGCAGGACCGCTAGTAATTTTTATTTGTGCGCCAAGTTCGTTTGCGATAATGTGCGCAAGAGTAGTTTTACCAAGACCTGCAGGACCGTATAAAAGAACGTGATCTAGCGCGTCCTTTCTCATTTTTGCCGCGGCAATAGAAACGGCAAGGTTATCTTTAACCTTGTCTTGACCAACGTAGCCCTCCATTGATTTGGGGCGTAGAACGTTTTCAAAATCGACTTCTTCTTCACCGATAGTACTAGTGACTAATCTTTCTTCTTCCATATTTCGTCCTATTTAATGTTCTTGATTGCAAACGATATTAGTTGCTCAATGGTTTTAGCGCCGTTTGCCTTGGCGTCCTTTATAGCGTTAACGCACTCTTGCTTGGTAAACCCTAAACTCATGAGTGCAATTATTGCGTCTTCGTCCTCCGTACTTAAAACCACTTGTTCTTCCTTTAGTAAAGGCTCTTTAGAAAGATCTACTTTGCCAACCTTTTCACGAAGTTCTAAAATAATTCTTTCCGCGGTTTTTTTGCCAAGCCCCTTTACTGCCGAAAGCCCTTTAACGTCATTCGTTGCGATCTTTACTGCTAAGTCGTCCGGCGTCATGCCAGAAAGTATGGTTATGCCCATTTTAGGTCCAACGCCCGAAACGGTGATGAGTTTTAAGAACATGTTCTTTTCTTCTTGACTTATAAAGCCAAAAAGAGAGATATCGTCTTCCCTAACCGCAAGGTAGGTAAAGATTTCTCCCGATTTATTTTCGGCAAGCATTTTATAAGCCGAAGCCGAACAAAAAACTTCGTAGCCAACGCCGTTGTTCTCTAAAAGAACCACGCCGTCGTTAAAAGATAAAACTTTTCCTTTTAAGTAACCTATCATAATTCACCTAAATACTAAACAATCCGCCGAGTTTGTTGGTTTGCGCGTGGCAAAGTGCTACTGCTAGCGCGTCTGCCGCGTCGTCGGGACGGGGAATTCCCTTAAGCCTAAGGGTGGTTTTTACCATTTGTTGAATTTGGTTTTTATCCGCCCTACCGTAGCCCGTTAACGCTTGCTTGATTTGAAGCGGAGTATATTCAAAAATGTTTGGACAATGCTTGTTTGCGGTAAGCAAAATAACACCCCTTGCGTGCGCAACGTTTATAGCCGTCTTAACGTTTTTCGCGAAGAAAAGTTCTTCGATAGCGATTTCGTCCGGCTTAAAAGTCTTTATAATTTGCTCAACCCCTTTTTCGAGCAAGCAAAGCCTAACGGCAAGGTTTTCGTCCTTTCCCGTAGAAACGATACCGTAATCGATCATTTCGGGTTTAGAGCGTTTATCGGTTTTAATTACCCCGTATCCAAGCGTTGCTAGCCCCGGGTCAAATCCAACTATTATCATATCTTATTTATTTTACTTTATATTGATAAAAAAGTCAATAACTTCCCCCATTCTAATAAAAAAACGCATTAAAAAACCGCCTAAAATTAGGCGGTTTTATCTTATCTTCTTAAGAGTTGGTGTCGCAGAAAATATATTGATTTTCTAACTTTATAGTGAAAGTTTTTGATTCGTATCTAAATCCTGAAGGACGATTTACCGTCATTTCAAACTCGTCGCCTAAAGATAGATATCTCTTCATGTCGTTAACTGCTAGAGTAAAACTTGACATATTAGTAATCGCTCTAGTCGTTTTTAATCCGTTTACCTTATACGATATTTCTTTTATAACGTCGTTTGCTTTAACGCCCGCATTTTCCGCGTTGCTATTTGCTATTACTTCGATTATGCTAATGCCGTCCGTTCCCGTGGTATTTATACTAACCCCGATATTCCATCTACCTGAAATATATCCGTAGTTAGTTTCCGTTGCCGTGCCGATAAGTTGAGTTGCAATATTTACAAAACCCATATCCTTTGCGGTATCGTTAATGGTATAAGGAATAGCGTAGTTAATGCCCGAAAATTCATCGCTACCGGCGTTAGTTAAGCCGATAAGTTGACCGTACATGTTGAATAATCCACCGCCCGACGAGCCGTGATAAATATCAACGTTAAGTTGATAGCAAGTTGCGTATCCAACTTCGTCTAAGTATATTTCTCTATTGATATATGCTATCGTGCCGGCAGTTACGCTCCCAGGAAGTTCGCCAGTCGGATTACCGATAGCAAAAACCGATTCTCCGCGACTAACTTCATATTCGTCGTCAGTTACAACTTTTGCGCTTACTATGTCAACGGGGTTGCCGTCTTTATCTTTTCTTCCCTCAACGTCTAGTCTTAAAACTGCAACGTCCGATTCTTTATCCCCACCAACGAAAGTTAAGGGATATTCGTCGTATATAGCGTTGCCTATTTTTCCGCTAAACGCATAGTTTTGGTCGTAGTCGCTATCCCCAATATTTCTACAATTGTTATCGGGAACGAATATTACTATCTCTCCCATACCGCTTATAACGTGGTGACAAGTTAATATATAGTAAACGTCCTCGTCGTCCGATTGCTTTCCACTATTAGCGTCTACGATAACGCCCGAGCCAGAAGACACTACTTGGCCTTTTTCTTGCATTTGAATTGCAATTACCGATCTTTCTACCTTTTTAACGGCTTCAACTAGGCTTAAAACCCCTTCGGTTTGATCGTCGTTAAACTTTACGTTCTGAGATTGAACGACCGACGAAGGAAGGTTTGTGTTCCCACCTTTTGACGGCGGTGTAAAAGTTGCGCAACCGCTAAAACACGCAAGTATTATAACCGATATCAACGATAACGCTAATATTTTTATACGATTTTTCATATAGGCCTCTAAAAATTTTATTTCTACGTATTATATTTTATCATACGTTTATTGAAAAAACTTTAAATTTTCAAAAAAAATTTTAAGTACGAAAAGGGCATAAATTATGCCCTTTTACTTCGCTTTTCGATAAGCGAAGTAATTTTTACCGTCGCCATCAAAAAACGTATATTTTAAGCGACGGTAAATTTAAATTTCGTCTTTTGTGTTTAGTTAATTAAAAAAACACTTTACCGTCGATACCTTAAGTATAGGCAAGTAAAGTGTTTTTATGCACGAAAAATTATTCTTCCTCTTCTTCGGGAAGATCTACGTTGTGGTATACGTTTTGAACGTCGTCAAGATCTTCTAAAGCGGCAACCATCTTTTGGAATTTGGGAAGATCCTCATCAGATAAGGTAATCTTGTTTTGGGGAACCATCTCAACTTGCGCTTCGAAGAAGTTTAAGCCTTTGCCTTCGAGATATTTTCTTACTTCCGAGAAACTTGCAACCGAAGTATGAACTACGAACGCGTCTTCTTCGGCGATAAAATCGTCCGCACCTGCGTCTAACGCGTATTCCATAACTGCGTCTTCATCAAGATCGGCAGTTCTTTCGATTACGATAACGCCCATGTTGGTAAAGGTAAACGACACGCAACCTGCGTTGCCGAGTGATCCGCCGTGCTTTCTCATTGCGGTACGAACGTAGTCAACGGTACGGTTTTTGTTGTCGGTAAGCGTTTTAATAATAACCGCACTACCTGCAGGACCGTATCCTTCGTAAGTCAATTCTTCATAGTTATCACCTGCGAGTTCGCCCGATGCTTTTGCAATACATCTTTTAATGTTGTCGTTGGGCATGTTAACCGCTTTTGCCTTAGCAATAGCGTCCGCAAGCTTACTGTTAGTTTCGGGGTCGGGGTTTGATTTAGCGGCAACTGCAATTTCTCTACCAACCTTGGTAAAGATCTTACCTTTTGCTGCGTCCGTCTTAGCCTTTTTTGCCGCAATATTGGCGGCATGACTGTGTCCTGACATATATTTTCTCCTTAAATTATCTACTTTTTAAACTGTACATTAGTATTCCTGCGCTAACTGCGGCGTTTAAACTTTCCACGCCATTTTGCATGGGAATACTTACTATTATATCGGCGCGTTTTTTAAGTTCTTCACTCACTCCGCGACCTTCGTTTCCTATGACTAAACAAATATCTTCTTCGATTTTTTTATCAAATACGTTTTCTCCGCCCATATCGGCAACGACGATCTTCTTGTCCATAACGGATAAAATCTCACTAAGACTTGCGCGAACGGTCTTTATTCTAAAAATACAGCTCATACTAGCACGCACTGCTTTTTGAGAGTAGGCGTCCGCCGAATCATCGGTTAAATACACCGCGCTAAACCCACTTGCCGCCGCCGTTCTTATAATCGCGCCAACGTTTGCAGGATCAGCCACCCCGTCGAGTAGTACGATAGAGCCTTTTTCGCTTTCTAATTTACTTTCCTTTTTATAGAAAACGCCTAAAACGCCTTGCGGAGTTTTTTCTTCGCTAACCGACTTAAAAACCTCGTCCGAAACGAGCGAAACTATTTCGTCGTAAGCAATACTCTTCGCGCCCTTTTCGGTACATAGAATAACGCGCGCCTTTTCGCCAAGCGAAAGCGCTTCTAAAACGGGCTTAATACCTTCTACGATATATTGATTAAGCGCGTCCCTATTCTTTTTATCCGAAAGCGAACGAATTTCTTTGATAAGAGCGTTGCTCTTTGAAGTAATCATAGTTTTTTGGCTTGTTAAACATAAAGCCTACGCTTTAATTAGGGTAGGCTTTATAGAATAATTAGTTTAAGCTTGCTTTTGCCTTTTCGCATAATGCGGTAAATGCACTAGCGTCTGAAACTGCGATTTCAGCAAGAACCTTTCTGTTAAGATCAATGCCAGCCTTCTTCAAGCCGAACATGAACTTGCTGTAAGATAAATTGTTAAGTCTTGCAGCTGCGTTAATTCTTGCAATCCAAAGAGAACGGAAATCTCTCTTCTTCGCCTTTCTTCCATAGTAAGCGTAAAGGCCAGCCTTCATTACGGCTTCTCTTGCAACTCTATATCTCTTACTTCTTCCACCAAAGTAACCTTTAGCGAGCTTTAAAATTTTTCTACGCTTTTTAACAGCGTTAACACCTCTTTTAATACGCATGTCTAATCTCCTTTACCTTACTTATTGTATATGAGCGTTTGAATCGTCTTTTGTTGGGTTACGTCAACGTAAGCACCTTCGCATAAACGGTTCTTTCTCTTTCTGTCTTTCTTGGTAAGAATATGGTTCTTGCCTGAGCAAGCCCTTTTAATCTTGCCTGTTGCGGTTACTTTAAAACGCTTTTTTGCTGCGCTTTTGGTTTTCATTTTAGGCATAATTTTACCCTCCGTAATATAATTTTTTAGTTATGCTTTCAAAGGAACTAACATCATCCAAATGTTTCTTCCCTCTGTTAGCGGATTTTTTTCTATTTGTCCAAAATCTTTTACGATTTCATAGAACTTTTTCATTACTTCAAGCCCAAGTTCCGAGTGCGCCATTTGACGACCTCTCATTCTTATAGAAACCTTTACTTTGTTTCCTGCGCTTAAGAACTTTTGCGCTTGCTTTGCCTTAACGTTAAGATCGCCCACGTCAATCGTCATTGAAAGCCAAACTTCTTTGGTTTCGATAACCTTTTGGTTTTTCTTGGCTTCTTTTGCCTTCTTGTTTTGCTCAAACAAGAACTTGCCGTAGTTCATAATCTTACATACGGGCGGAGTTGCGTTCGGCGAAATCTTTACTAAATCAAGACCGCTTTCTTCTGCAAGTCTTTGCGCTTCACGAGATGAAACGATTCCTAATTGCTCGCCGGTTTCTCCTATCAGGCGGACTTCTTTATCACGAATTTCCGCGTTAATCTGATGTTCCTTTTTAATGGTTAGATACCTCTCAATAAAAATTTTACCAAGGCACGCGCCTTTAATAATAAAAATCGGATCGCCTAAATTATAAGCAACCCGATAATACGAACAAAACAATATAATACGTATAAAATATATCATTTTAAGTATTGAGCCGTTTGACCTTTTGCCGACGGCGAGAAGGGTTACTTCTTCTTTAAGCCTTATTATAATATAACATTTTCGCGCCTATGTCAACTATTTTTAAGCGCTTTTTTAACCTTTTTTTGTGCTTTTCGCTATCTTTTTCCCAGTTTAGAATATTATGTGTTCTACCTTGGGATTAGAACTTCTTCTATAGAAAACGAGCTTTCTTCCCGTTGCGCAAACGAATTCCGCGCCGAGCATTTGAGCGATTTCAAAGCCCGTTTCCTTGGGTATAAGTCCCGAATTTTCAAGCACGGTTACCTTTATTAGTTCTCTTTTTTCTATTGCCTTATCAAGGCTATCGATTAAACTTTCGTTCACGCCAAGTTTTCCAACCTGCGTTACGGGTTCGATTTTAGCCGCAATCGATCTTAAAGCACTTCTTTGTTTTGAAGTTAACATATTTCTCTCTCCGTATTAGTCAATAAATTCAAATTCTTCTCCGCCGATAATAATGGTCGACTTTTCGGTTGCTCCCATTGCGCGAAGTTCTTTTATAATGCCCCTATCCCTTAACACCTTATGGAAGTAAGCAAGCGAGTGCATGTCGTCTAAAACGACGTTTCTCTTAAGCACTTCTACTAGCGAGCCTATAATCATATAGGTTTCGCCTTCCTTTAAGATCTCATAGGTTAGTTTGTCCGGTTTAACGTAATTAAACTCCTCAAACTCCATAGGCTTAACGGGCGGAAGTTTTTCGAGCGTCTTAAAAATCTCGCCCTTTAATTTATCAAGTCCATCTCCCGTTATAGCGGAAATGGGAATAATCTTATGTTTTCTACCTATCTTTTCCTTAAACTCTTTAAACTTTTCGTCCGCGCCGTAAACGTCTAGTTTGTTCGCCGCGATTATTTGCTTTAACTTGCCAAGTTTGGGGCTATATCCTTTAAGCTCCGCGTTGATCTTAAGATAATCTTCGTAGGGATCTCTTCCTTCCATACCCGAAACGTCGATAACGTGAACGAGCATTCTAGTTCTTTCGATATGTTTTAAGAATTCAATACCGAGCCCTGCGCCTTCGCTTGCTCCTTCAATTAATCCTGGGATATCGGCAACCATAAATTGATTGTCGTAATAATCGCACACGCCAAGATTTGGAGATAAAGTAGTAAAGTGGTAGTTTGCAATCTTAGGTCTAGCCCTAGTTATCTTGCTTAAAACGGTAGACTTACCTACGTTGGGGAAACCCACTAATCCTACGTCCGCAATAGTTTTAAGTTCTAAAACTACTTGCTTGGTTTCGGTCTTTTCACCCGTTTGCGAAAAATGAGGCGCGTGACGACGAGAGTTTGAGAAATGGTGATTGCCCTTTCCTCCGTCTCCGCCGACTAAAACGACCTTCTTTTGCCCGTCGGTAAACATATCGGCAATAATGCCTCCCGATTCTCTATCTCTAATAACCGTGCCGAGCGGAACTCTTAAAATAAGGTCCTTGCCCGATTTACCGTAACAGTCTTTAGAACCGCCTGCCTCTCCGTTTTCAGCAACGTATTTGGTTTTATAGTAATAATCTACTAAACTGCTTAAGGCTTTATCGGCAACGAAAATCACGTCTCCGCCCTTACCGCCGTCTCCACCGTCCGGGCCACCGCTAACCTTACCCTTGTAGTGAATAAAGCTAGTCATTCCGTTTCCGCCGTCGCCTGCTTTAATAGTTATTATTGCTCTGTCAATAAACATACTTCACCTATATTTTCTTCTTACATAACTTTTCGATAGGACACTTTTCGCACTCGGGGTTTCTCGCCTTGCAAAAACTTCTTCCAAGGTAGATTAGATAGTGGTGCGACCTTGACCAATCTGATTTATTTATATTTTCCATTAATTGTTTTTCGGTATTTAAAACGTCTTTCGCCCGTGCGAGCCCTATTCTATTCGAAACCCTAAAGACGTGTGTGTCAACGGCTATCGCGTCACCCTTAAACGCCACGCTATAAACGACGTTCGCCGTTTTTCTTCCAACTCCGGCAAGCGAACGAAGATCTTCAAGGTTATCTGGAACTCGTCCGTCGAACTTATCCAAGATATCACGGCTAGTCCTTAATATATTTTGCGCTTTAGTTTTATATAATCCACACGAAAAAATATATTTTTCGAGTTCTGCTTGCGATAACGAAAGCATTTTTTCGGGAGTATTATATTCCTTAAATAAAACGCTAGTCACCCTATTTACACGCTCGTCCGTGCATTGTGCGGATAAGATAACGGCAATAAGCAGTTCGTAAGGCGTAGTAAAGTTAAGCGCGGGCTTATCCAAAAACACGCCCGATAACGTATTTATAATTTCGATAACCGTCTTTTTTTCCATACTTACCCATTATCTTATCACATACTGCAAGTTTACTGCAAGCATTTTTTTCTTCTTTATGCTAAATGCTACGCACCATTACCGTTCCGTACACCTTTTTTACGTGAAAAAAACCCACGAAACTCGATAAACTCGTAATTTTTACCGCCTTACGAACGAGTTCTAATCTATCTAGCGAAGTTTTTACCGAAAGCCCACAACCCACGCCCGCTTGCTTAGGGGTGTTGATGATTTGGGAATTTACACCGTTTCTTCTAAGAAATTCGTAAAATTTTACCGTGTCCGTCCTTGATCTAAACGTCGTTACGAGATATTCCATCGTTTTTTCTCCTTGGCATAAAAAAATAAATTCCCTTATACAATATAATACTGAACCAACTAAAATTTTGTTACAAGGAATTCTTATGATTTATTTAGATAATGCAGCAACGGGCGGTTTTAAGCCACACGCAGTTTTTGAAAGCGTTACGAGCGTCACAAAATATTTAACTGCAAACCCAGGTCGAAGCGGTCATCGTTTGGCTGTCACGGGCGCGTCTTTATGCTTTAATTCGAGAAAGGTTATCTCCGAATTTTTTTCTTCGTCCATCGAAAGGGTAATCTTCACTAAAAATTGCACCGAAGCACTAAACACGGCTATTTTCGGCGCGCTAGAAAAGGGAGATCACGTCATTACCACGGTATACGAACACAATTCGGTTCTTCGCCCCTTGTTTCGCCTTGAAAAACTTGGCGAAATCACCTTAGATATAGTGTCTGGTGATAACGACGAAGATCTTATTCGAAAAATAAAAAATACTATTTGCCAAAAAACCAAAATGATTTGTTTAACCGCCGTGTCAAACGTTACGGGGCGAGTTTTCCCCGTGAAAGCGATAGGCGAAATTTCAAAACAACACGGAATAATTTTCGTCGTAGACGGAGCGCAAGGCGGTGGGCATGTTCCGCTATCTATTAAGGACGATCATATATCGGCGCTCGCCCTCGCAGGACATAAGGGATTATACGGCGTTATGGGTAGCGGACTTTTAATTTTAGACGACGAAATTTGCCTTTCACCACTAACTTACGGTGGAACGGGAATAGACTCTTTTAACCCCGATCAACCAGAGTTCTATCCAGAGCGATTAGAGGCTGGAACTCTTAATCTTCCTGCCGTTGCATCACTTTACGAAGGCGTAAAGTTCGTCAATAAAAACCTATCGTCCTTTAACTCACACTTACTTTCAGTCACTGCTCAAGTGATAGAAGAACTTAAAAAAATGGACAAAATCGATCTTTACTCTCAAGAAAACCCTGCGGGCATAGTAAGTTTTGGCATAAAAGACAATGATAGCCAAGATATCGCCGATATCTTGGCTAACGAATTCGATATTGCCGTTCGTGGCGGTTTTCACTGCGCGCCCTTAACACATAAACACCTTAAAACGGATACGCTAGGGTTAGTTAGGGCAAGTATTTCTCCGCAAAACACATGGAACGAAATATCTCGTTTTTTGCATGCGGTTAGAAAAATAGCTACTAGATCTTTTTAAGTTCTTCGGCTATTTTATATAGAAGTTTTTTCTTTCTGTCGTCGATAAAGGGCGCAAGCATCGAAGCAAACGCATCTATATCCGAATTTGAAAGAGTGCCGTTTTGTTTTCCGCGTTTTGCCTCGTTATAGATGGCGCGCATAAGATCTATTTCGTTCTTGCCGTCAAACTTACTTGCGATATCCCCCACCATATTAAAAATATTTTGATATTCAGGGCTATTCATTTGCTTTTCGGCATCAATCCCTTTGCTTTTGATATACTCGTTAAAATCTTCCATAAATCCTCCCTTAAATAATAGTTCAATTTTATTTTATGAACGTCATATACTATAATGTTAGCGGAGAAAGTATGGATTTATTACAATTTTTATTATCTTTTTTGTTTGGCGATAAAAATTCGCCAGACTCGGCGCAAAAGGACGAAGGTGGCGAATTTAATTTTGGCGAAATCTTAAAAAGTTTCGATTTAGAAAAAATCTTTCCCTTTTTAGGCGATTTATTCTCTCCTAAAAAAGAAACTCGCCCGACCGAATCGGCCAAGCGAGCGCACGGGCTTGAACCCATTTGCTTAATTGCAAATAAGGATATTATTTACTCGCTAAATTTATATTTTAGCAAGCACTTTTTAACTTAAATATTCGATCGCTCTTTTAAGAGTATCAATTCTATCCACCTTATTTTCTCTAATTTTAGGCGTTATTCCTTTGCCGTGAATACAAGTGGTTTCATCTGGCCAAGTTATCTTTGCGGTAGTAAGAGTAAAAGCACCGCCGTTAGATAACGCGTAGGTCGTTTGCATGATGCCTTTGCCGTAAGTTTTTGCTTCTCCTTGCGAATTTTTCTCAACGATAAGATCGTCTAGCGAGAAAACTCCTTCCATATAGTAATTCATTGCGCCGATTAAGCACTCCGATGCGGACGCCGTGAATTCGTCTGCAAGCACGACGACTTTTTTTATAAAGTCGTTGTTTTTGTTCTTTGAAGAATAGGTGACTTCGGTCTTGTTTTTATGATTTTCGTAAACGATCGGGAAGTTTGACCTTCCACCGTTATAGATCAGGCTAGCTGCAACGTCACTTAAAACGGTCAGTCTACCACCGCCGTTATCCCTTAGGTCTAATATTAGTCGGGTTTTGCCCCTTTCTTTCATTATTTCTAAAGCTTCTTGAAATTGACTTGCGCCGTTTCCGTCAAACGAAATAAAATCTATATATGCGGTATCAACGGGTAAATTTGCAATGTTTTCGTTTAATTCGTATCTGCTTCTTTTGCCGTTTTCTTCCTTAAAAAATATCGCTTTTTCGTTGTCTTTATACGAAGTATAAACGGTTTCATAAACTGCTACGGGAAAACTAAAAGATAAGTCGGTATCTATCCCCTCTCTTTGCACTAAAACGTGCACGGTTTGCCCTATTTCTACCTCGTTTACGAAAGATAAAAACTCGTAAACGTTAGAAAAAGTACTTTCTTCGTCCTCCGCTCTTAGTTTAGCGCCGATTATAACGTCCCCCTTTCTAACCCCCGCGTTAAACGCCGGCGAATTATAATAGCAAACGTCTATCCTTAAGTCTAGATCGTAAAAACCTACACCAAGATTGGTATTTCTTCCCGCATTTCGTTCTTTAAGCGCCTTATACTCAAGCGGATTATAGTATCTTGCATAATCATCAAGAGAACTGGCGATAGCGTCGGCAATTTGTTCGGTAGTTAAATCCTTTCTTTCAAAGGTTTGCTCGTCGTAAACGAAACCCACTTTATCGATAAGCGACAAAATCTCGTCTATCGTGCGCTCGGTTGAACTTCTTGCAAAATGCTTTATTAAATATCCGCATAATCCCCCCGTCACGAACAAAAGAACGGCTATGACGATAGCAACTATTCTTTTTTTATTGACGCTAGCGGTTTTTTTGTTTTCTTGCATAAATACTCCTATCTCGTAAGTCTATTGATAATGCTGATAAGTCTAAAGGTTATGGCGTCCGAGAACTTTCTAATATCAAGCCCCGTTAATCTTTCGATTTTATCCAATCTATAAGTTAGCGTGTTACGGTGCAAGAAAAGCTTTCTTGCCGTTTCGCTACTATTTAAGTTGTTGTTTAGAAATTCTTCGGCAGTTAAAACCATCTCGGCGTCTTCAAAAATTTCTTTTGCGCCCGAATCTAATAAGAACTCAAAGTTTTCGCCAAGCTTTCTCTTTGGCATATCTTCAATAAGCTTAATAAACACGAACTCCTTAAAAGAGTGAACTTGACCGCTTGCGTTCACGAGTTTACTCATGCGCTGGGTTGCGATCGCCTGTTCGTAAGAAAGATTGAGGTCGAATACGGACGGAACGGTACTGCCAATACACACGTCCACGTAAATTTTCATTTCTTCAAAGATAGAGTTTACTAAAAATTCGGCGTATTCGGTAGGACTATGGAAATTCCTTTGCTTTTCTTCGACAAACTTCACTAAAACGAGCGTGTCTTGATCGATTTTAACGGCAAACTCCGTGCCGTCCTCCCCGTAGTTATTAAGAAGTTCTAAAACGTCGCCCAAATACTTTTTATCCACCGATAAAACCATGGCGTAAGACGGCATATCCTTTATCCCGTACTTAATAAAATCTTGCTTTGCGGTAAAGGCGTTGACCGTGCCGAAAATCAATTGCTTGCAAAAGCCCTCCTTAGACAAAGAAGTCTCTTTAGCGTGAAAACCCTTCGATAATTCGCCGATAAGACTAGCTAATTTTCTTTCAAAATCCGTCGCACCCTTAAGGGCGCCTACGTATTCAGTATTCTTTATATAAACGGGAAAACAAGTAACGCCCTTTTCTTGGTTAGAAAAAACTTCGGTCGGGGTTTCATCAAACAAATTCTCGCCAAAGTTTTCTTTCCCGCAAGCGAAATCTCCGCTTTTAGTGTAAACGGAAATTTCCACGCCCGCTCTAGAAAAAACGTCGTCTATAAAATACATAACGTCCTTATCCATATTGCCCTCTTTAAATTAAATATTAGATTATATCTTGATTATACATATTTTTAAGCACCTTATCAAGTAAATGATAAAAGTTTTTGGGCAAAATGCACAAAAAAAGACGAAACACAATCGTTTCGTCTTTTTAATTAAAGTCAAGATTAAACTTTAGAAGAATTATTCTTCGTCGTTTTTAGCGGCTTTTTTCGCTAATTTCTTTTCCATTTTAAGTCTTTGTTTTTCAGCTTCTAACATAGCCTTGGTTTCTTCTTCTGCCAACTTTTGAGCAGCGATAGCAGCCTTTTCAGCTTCTTCGCTTTCACGACGAGCTTGTAAAGCTTCGATTTCAGCTTTATTAGCTTGGTCTTTAGCAAGAAGAGTAACTTCGGTTTCCTTGTCGAATAAGTGACAGTGTTGAATACTTAAAGCAATCTTAATTTTATCGCCTGCTTTAGTGGTAGAACGATTGTCAACTTTTGCAACTAAGTCTGCAAGAGATTCTACGATACTTTGATCTTTTTCGTCAACTTCAACTTCCTTAACGGTCTTGCAGTAAAGAATAGTTTCTGAACCGAGCGCTTCAACGAAGTCGATATTAACGTCAACCACGGGAAGTTTGCCTTCCTTAACAACTTCGGGATCATCGTTAGCATCTTCGGGTCTAATACCAAAGGTGATCTTTCTGCCGGTGTTGAGATATTTTTCAAGTCCGCAAATAAGCGCAACTTTTTCAGCGGGAAGAGCGATCTTATTGATACCGAACTTAACGAATACGTTAGATTTATCGCCAACGAGTTCAGCTTCGAAGAAGTTCATTTGGGGAGTACCGATAAAGCTTGCTACGAATTGGTTGATAGGATGATCGTAAAGGTTGATCGGAGAGTCAACTTGTTGCATGAAACCGTCTTTCATAACTACGATTCTAGTACCCATGGTCATTGCTTCTACTTGGTCGTGGGTAACGTAGATAAAGGTGGTTGCAAGTCTGTTGTGAAGCTTGGTGATTTCGGTTCTCATTTGTGAACGAAGTTTTGCGTCCAAGTTAGAGAGCGGTTCGTCAAGTAAGAATACCTTAGGTTCACGAACGATTGCACGGCCTAGTGCAACACGTTGTCTTTGACCACCTGATAAAGCCTTGGGTTTTCTTGAAAGGTACATTTCGATACCGAGAATACGTGCAGCTTCTTTAACTCTTTGGTCGATTTGCGCTTTGGGCATTTTTCTAAGTTTAAGACCGAAAGCCATGTTATCGTAAACGCTCATGTGGGGATATAACGCGTAGTTTTGGAAAACCATCGCGATATCTCTATCTTTGGGCGCACGGTTGTTCATTCTAACACCGTCGATATAAAGGTCACCTGAAGTGATTTCTTCAAGACCTGCGATCATACGAAGAGTAGTTGATTTACCACAACCAGAAGGTCCAACGAATACGATAAATTCCTTGTCTTCTACGTCAAGGTTAAAGTCGGTAACTGCGGTAACGCCCGACGGATAAACCTTGTAAATGTTCTTTAAATTAAGACTTGACATATTTTCCTCCATCGCCATAAATGGCGTTTATAATTTTTTACTATTTTATTTTACAACTATTACCTACTACTTAACAATGGATATTTTAACTAAATAACTTAAAAATATATGTGCAACTTGCACAAATATTAGTCAAGCTCGTCCAAAGTAAGCTCAAACGCGGGCGCAAACTCTTTTAAATAGTATTGAACTTCGGGGCTATCTGCCTTTTTTAGTTCTTTTTCTATTGACGATTTTGCCTTTTTGAACTCAGAATTGCCGGCTTTTACCTCTTCAACGCATTTAAGGTAAGCAGCAAGTCTATCGGCGTATTTCACTAGTTTATATTCGGGAGTTTGTTCGTTTGGAATAATAAATTCACGATATTCGTCCTGCAAAGTATTGGGCAACATGCCTAATATTTTTTCACAAGCGTTACGTTCTAGGTCTTTATACGCCGACTTGATTTCGGGATTAAAGTATTTTATAGGCGTTGGGAGATCGCCAGTTATAACTTCGCCCACTTCGTGGTATTGAGCGAGCAAAACGACCTTGTTAACGTCAACCGAACCGCCGTATATTTTATTGTTTATTAACGCGAGCGCGTGCGCGAGGACCGCCACTTGTTGACTGTGCTCCATAATGTTTTCTTCGCGAATAGAACGCATAAGCGACCAACGCTTAATATATTTCATTCTGTTTATAAAAGCAAAAAACTTACTCATACTATCGTAGTCCCCTTAAAAATTTTGTGGATTTTTATTGTATCACATAATTTTGCTTGACGCAAGAATTAATAAGTGATATTATTCTATTATCAAATTAAAATATTCGCTATGGGTGCCGCAAGGCTGAGATTATACCATTTGAATCCGCAAGGTAATGCTTGAAGGAAATGCAAATTATATGACTTATTTAGCACCCAAAAGGGTGCTTTTTTTACGGTTTTATAGCGAATACAAAGGAGGTTTTTATGAAGGAACTCATCAACTCTTTGGGTAAAGACGGGCTTAAATCGGCTTATAGCCTCGTTCAAACTTTTGCTCTTTACCTTACCATCGCGCTTGCCGTATTACTCTTAATAGCGTTTATCGTGATTAAACTTCGCGCAAAAGAAAAACTCGGCTCGTTTAAGACCTTGGCGCTCGGTGTCACTATTGGTTACGCGGTAACGCTTTGCTCTACCATTGCGTTCTTAATGATCGCAAGAATGGGATTAAAAGAAGAACTCGATCAAAACTATTATTTGATTTTAGGATTGTTCGTTTTGCTACTTCTTTATGCGGTTGCAACGCTTATCACGTCGACTATCGGCAAAAAGGCGTTTAAGATCACTAACTACGTGGGTTTAGGTGTTTTAGCCGTATACGCGCTCGTTCTTCTTTTCGTTCTTCCTACCGTTGACCAAAGCTACGAGCCGTTGTCCACGACGGGCATGTATATCTTCTCTGCGCTAGTAGTTGCGGTAATTGCCGTTTTAGCACTACTTTTTGGCAAAGATAAAGGAAGTGCGTCGCAAACTAAAATGATAGCATATGCCGGCGTTTGTATTTCTCTTTCGTTTGCCCTTTCTTTCGTAAAGTTTTTCACGGTGGGACAAAACGGCGGTTCAGTAACGTTTGCAAGCTTACTTCCCCTTATGATTTTTTCTTATTGTTTCGGTGCGAAAAAAGGCGTGTTTGCGGGCATTATTTACGGCGTATTGCAATTCTTACAAAACCCGCAAATGTATCAACCTATGCAGGTTGCTCTAGATTACCCCATCGCTTTCGGCGCAATAGGACTTGCAGGCGTGTTTAAGAACTTTAAGAGCATTAAAAGCGATTTATTAAAGTTCGTTTTGGGCGCTTTAGTTGCGGTAACTTTAAGATACGCTTCCCACGTTCTAAGCGGATACTACGTGTTTAGTTCTTGGGCGTGGCCGGGATACGGCGCGCTTAGTTATAGCGTAGTATATAATCTTTTCTGTTTCGTAGATTTAGCAATTGTTCTCATCCCTGCGTTTGCAATATTCTCGTCAAAAAGTTTTTTAGGTCAACTAGAAACTATAAATCCAAAAATAAAAGAATAATTTGATAAATGCAAAACCCCCAAGGCAGTCGCCTTGGGGGTTATTTTATAAAGTTAAAAATTTTAAAGGTTTATCAAAAAAGTTTTTTCAAATTTTCTCGTCATTTTTTTGGTTGGAAAATCTATTTTATATCCGTCACCATTACAAGTCTTAAAAAGTCTTTTTCTTATCTTTAACAACGCTAAAAGTAGTGGAAATATTTTTTTTAATGATAATATTGCGAACTCACTACACGACGGAACGCATTTGCATCTTTTTCTAGTCTCTTCTTTTGCAGACGCTTGATATCTTTTTACGATGAGAATTAAACAAATTCTTAGATATAATTCAACAAGCAAAACTATCGCAGCCATCAAATAAGCGATTCTATACCATAAATCAAACTTAAAAATTATAAACAAATATACGATTGACGCTAATAAAAAAGGCAAAGTAACGAAACACGCCGTTACTTGCCATTTTTTTACTTTTGGTCTAACCAAAATTCTTGAGTTTACAAATTTCTCCAGTTTCGCTTGTTTTTTATATTCTTTTCTATAAAAACTTACGTCTTTAAGCATTAGTTCTTCTTATCGGCAAATGAAATGCAACCTGCTTTTTTGGGCATTTCGTAAGAAGGATCAATTTTCTTAATCTTTTCCGCGTAAGTCTCAGCTTCACCCTTAGGCGCGTAAGCATACCATTTTTGCGTTAATGAAACGTACTCCTTCCACGCAACAACTGCAAGCTTTTTTGCATCGGCATCGGCAACGTATAACTTTTCGAGTTCGTCGCCAAGATCACGAATAGCAAGCATACCCATTTTGCAAACGCCAACGATTGCAGACGCCTCAAAAACTTTAACGTAACTATCGCCGATTTTTGTTTCGTGGTTTTTCTTGTTCATATATCTATTTAATACCCACGCTTCTGGAACGAACGCATTAACTATTTCAGAAATCGATTCAAGTTGTTCTTCTTTTGACATTTCAGAACTTCTTACCATTTTAACCGACGGAACGACTACCTTACAAAGGTTTGCATATCTAGTGGGGATTTCGCCGTTCTTTCCTTCATATAACGCATAGTAAGTATAAAAGAATTTTGCTTCGCCATTTTCAGGATCTTCTTCTCTAACCTTGTTGTAATAAGTCTTTGCGTCTTCAGAGTTGTCTTCCATTTTCGCTTGTCTAGCAAGTTTTAAGTATTTGCTTTCTTCCATTTTCTTTCTCCTTTGGTATATGGATTTTCCATTTGATAATAATATTATAGTAACAATTTTTGTTACTGTCAAGTGTTTTGTAACAATTTTTGATACAGTTTAATTATGGAGTTTAAATTAAGATTAAAAGAATTAAGAATAGAAAATGGCGTTACGCAAATGGAAGTCGCAAAACTCGTCGATATGTCTAAAATGGCGGTATCGCATTGGGAAAGGGGCAATAGCGAACCTAGTATTGAACAATTGAAAATTTTAGCGCGTTTTTTTGACGTTTCTATCGACTATTTGGTAGGCTTTTCGGAACAATAGATTTTATAAAAAAAATAAGCACGCTTTTTATCTCTTAAAAGGATAATAGCGTGCTTTTATTTTTAACGAACTTTTTATAGCAATGCGAAGATTATTATAAATGTCACTTGGGATAGGACTGGCAAGGCAGTTAAAACGCTAAAGGTTATTATTTGCCATTTGCAATTTATTTTTTTATTTTTAAAGATAGAAAGTATCAGCCCCACGAGCGCTAGGATAAAACTAGCTAAATTCCCCGAAAAACCTAATATAATTACACCGAATACGAAGAACGCCGCTAGACCTATTCCATCGTCATCTAGCGCATTGACAGTTCCCGATATTAAATATACGTTCGTAAGGATAAGCAATAATACCACAAGGGCTAATAAAACGATTAACCCTACGGGGCATTTTTTCTCTTTAACTAAAATTTTATCTTCCATAAATACTCCTAGTTAATCTTTCCCCTTTCTTTTAGGATTTTATAAGCGATATCCGCAGAAATCTCACAAATATCGGCACACGGCACTCTTTTATCTAACAAGTCTTGACAAATAATCGTGCCAAACCTTTCTTTAAAAAGCGCTAACGCCTCTTTTTCTATTTCGTAGGCTAAAAGTTTATCCTTGCCGTCCGATCCAAGCATTCCTATAACAATAGTCATGCCAGACACAGTGCCACATACTGAACGGGTTCTGCCAAAACCACCGCCAAAAGCGATAGAAAGTTTTTTCACTTGCTCTTCGGTTAATTCCATTTCGTCCTTAAACGCCGTTGCTACCGCTTGCGCGCAGTTTAGCCCCGAATTAAAATATTCCTTTGCAATTTGTCCTTTAGTCATAATTATCTCCTATAAATACATGGTAACATAATTCTTAAGGTTTTTCAATAGCTATCCCAAATTTCAAAAACACCGCTCGGCAAGGCTCGTGATGGACTTTGGATGAGATAGACCGTCTGGTCATCGAAGTCAAAGTCCAAAACAGTAAACGAAGCCTAACAAAGTTTTTGGAATTCTAGGTTAAAAATTCAAAAAGCAATTAACACCGTTAACTGCGGACTGCACGACTTATGCCCTACCCACAAGACGGACTAGTGCTCCGGAGCTTTAGCGTAGGAGAAGGAAGCAGGCGAGTTAGTGAAAAATT
>JAZRSG010000003.1:0-40764 GCA_045651465.1 Christensenellaceae bacterium | reverse complement strand
CATCATTTCAACGTGTGCAGTAACGGACCAGCTACCAGCGCATTGCGCGTCGGAGTGCATTCTGCCCATCGTATCCGTCATACCGTAGGACGCAGGACCAGCCGCCATATTGTCGGGGTGCAACGTTCTACCCGTACCACCGCCAGATGCAACGGAGAAGTACTTAACGCCGTTTTCATTACACCATTTCTTGTACGTACCAGCAACAGGGTGTTGGAAACGCGTGGGGTTCGTGGAGTTACCCGTAATGGAAACGCCAACGTTTTCAAGTTTCATGATAGCAACGCCTTCGGATACGGAATCCGCGCCATAGCATTTAACTTTTGCTCTATCGCCATCAGAGAACGCCTTTTCGTAAACAACCTTAACCGTTTCGGTTGCGTGGTCGAATTCCGTTTCAACGAACGTAAAGCCGTTGATTCTCGAAATGATATACGCAGCGTCTTTACCAAGACCGTTCAATACAACGCGAAGGGGTTGTTTTCTTACTTTGTTTGCGTTAAGAGCAATGGAGATTGCGCCTTCCGCAGCAGCGAACGATTCGTGACCAGCAAGGAAACAGAAACATTCCGTTTCGTCGGACAAAAGCATTGCGCCGAGGTTACCGTGGCCAAGACCTACTTGACGGTTTTGTGCAACGGAGCCAGGGATACAGAAAGCTTGCAAACCGATACCGATAGCAGCAGCCGCGTCGCTTGCCTTCGTGCAACCTTTCTTAATAGCGATAGCCGAGCCTACGGTGTAAGCCCAAACCGCGTTTTCAAAGCAAATAGGTTGTCCAGCGCGAACGATTTTATCGCAATCAACACCCTTTGCAAGGCAAATATCTTTACATTCTTCTACGGAGTTAATACCGTATTCTTTAAGAACTGCATTGATTTTATCAATTCTTCTTTCATAACCTTCGAATAAAGCCATTTTGCGTGTCCTCCTTACTCTTTACGAGGGTCGATGAACTTCACCGCGCCCTGTTCTTCGCTAAATCTACCGTAACGACCCATAGATTTTGCGTAAGCTTCGTTAGGTTCCATACCCTTCTTAATGAAGTCGGTCATCTTACCAAGCGAAACGAATTCGTAACCGATAACTTCGTTGTTTGCGTCAAGCGCAAGACGGGTTACGTAGCCTTCTGCCATTTCGAGGTATCTAACGCCCTTTTGAAGGGTGGAGTACATCGTACCAACTTGCGAACGGTGGCCCTTACCAAGGTCTTCAAGACCAGCGCCGATAGAAAGACCGTCGTCGGAGAAAGCGGATTGCGAACGTCCATAAACGATTTGCAAGAAAAGTTCTCTCATTGCCGTGTTGATAGCATCGCAAACAAGGTCGGTATTGAGCGCTTCTAAAAGGGTCTTTCCAGGTAGAATTTCTGCTGCCATTGCTGCAGAGTGAGTCATACCAGAACATCCGATCGTTTCTACGAGCGCTTCTTCGATAATACCGTTCTTAACGTTTAACGAAAGCTTGCATGCGCCTTGTTGGGGTGCGCACCAGCCTACACCGTGCGTATATGCGGAAATGTCTTTAATTTCCTTTACTTCTACCCATCTTCCTTCTTCAGGGATGGGAGCGGGACCGTGTTTAGGTCCTTTGCAAACGCAGGTCATTTCTTTAACTTCAGTTGAATACTGCATAAATCTATGCCCTCCAAATTTCTTTTATTTCTCGTTTAGTATACCATAACAAAATTAAAAAGACAATTATTTTAATTGCCTTTTGTCGTTTTTTGGTCTAATTTTTATTTTTCTCTAGCGTCCTTTTGTAATAAAACAAGTACTGTTGAATATACCCGGAATTCTCCTTAAATCTCTCCGTCAATTCCTTGGCTATTTTTACCCTGTCTTTTTCTCGTCCGTTCATATTCTCGATATACACTTTTTCTATCCACGTGTCGACCGGAAAACTTGCCGTCCTCTTAAAACCAAACAGCATTACGCAGTCGCATACCTTTGGTCCAACACCTTTAATGTTTAGCAGTTTACCTCTTAAATCTTGGGCGCTTAAATCGTTCATATCGTCAATTCTTAAGCCGTTTGCTATTAGTTCGCCAAGTTCTTTAACGTATGGGGCGCGGTAGCCAAGACCGAACGAATAAAAAAGTTCTATCGGGGCTTTTGACATGTCTAAAGCGGACGGAAAAGCGTGATACGTATAATCAAAACCACGCTTTTCTTCGCCTAAAGTAAAACAAAGATTTTCGATGATTTTTTTAATTCTTGGGATATTGTTGTTTTGAGAAACGATAAAAGAAAATAGCGTTTCTTCCCTATCTTGATTGAGTAGTCTTATACCCTTTCCAAGTCTTGCCGATAGCCCTATTACGTCAACCCCTAAAGATAAGGCATACTCGTAAATTTTTGAGTAATCTCTATTTAGGTCGAAGTAGTTTATAAAATACTCTTTATCGGCGCTTTCACACTCGACGTACGCCTTGCCGTTTTCGTTATAAGCGTAAGCAGTTTTATCGCGCGAAAAGACTGCGTATCCCTTTTTATAAGGGATAAACCTGAAAACTTGTCCACATTCTAGGGTGTCTTTTACCGAGAAAAACTCAGCCTCGTACTCTAATTTTACCGTTGCCATAAAAATAAACGGGTTGCTTACGCAACCCGTACTTAATTAGTTTTCTTTAGCGTAAACGCTAACTTTTTTGTCTTTTCTTCCCATTCTTTCGAACTTAACAACACCGTCGATAAGAGCGTATAGCGTATCGTCACTACCGATACCTACGTTGTTGCCGGGGTGAATCTTCGTTCCTCTTTGACGAACGATAATTCCACCTGCTAATACTTCTTGTCCGTTAACTCTCTTAACGCCAAGTCTTTTAGCATTGCTGTCTCTGCCGTTTTTAGTACTACCGCCACCTTTGTGGTGCGCAAATAACTTAAATAACATCATCATATTCTTGTCCCTCCTTACTTCGTAACGATTTCGAGAATCTTAACTGCCGTAAAGGGCTGTCTATGACCCTGTTTCTTTCTTTCGTTCTTCTTTGCCTTGTACTTGTAAACGACAATTTTCTTGTCCTTTCCTTGTTCAAGAACTTCACCTACTGCCTTGAATGCCTTTGCTTCGTCTGCAACTTTAATTCCGTTTTCGTCTGCTACCATTAATACGTCAAACTCAACTTTGTCGCCTACGTTTGCTGAAAGTTTTTCAAATCTTACGATTGAATTAACTTCAACTTTGTACTGCTTTGAACCGTTTTCTACGATTGCGTACATAATTTTACCTCCTGCTAACCAGTCTCGCCGAATATTTTTTTTGGGGCGACGCAAAGCTGTTTTGCGCGCTTAAATTAACCCCTTTCGAGCGGCTACTGTGATATTTTATTATATTTTTTAGCTTTTGTCAAACGATTTTGCATATTTTTTCTAACCTTTCTCAAACTATTTCTAAATTTATTAAGGAGATTATTATTTATGAAAATCGACGACTATAACCTTAAAGCTATTAACGACGCTTATAAAAACGCGCATATCGCTATGCAAAGCATTTCAGACCTTCTCCCCGCGATTTCCGACGAGGCTCTTAAAAAAGAACTTACTATCGAATACGAGGGGTACGAAAAGATCATAAACGAAATTTCCGCCTTTATGAAGGAAAATTCCATCGAGCCCGAAGATATAGGCTTTATGAAAAAGGCAATGCTTTGGAGTAGCATTAAAATGAAAACTATATTTGACAAAAGCAAAAATCAATCAGCCGAAATGATGATTAAGGGCACGGTTACGGGCATAAATGAACTGACCGCCATGAGAAACGAACACGAAAACCTTAACCCTGAAATTTTAGCGCTCATTGAAAAGCTATTATCAATTGAAGAATTATATGAAAAACGCTTAAGAAGATTTTTATAAACAAAACCGCCTAATCTCTAGGCGGTTTTTATTTTGCGTTTATTATCTCTTTTCAACTAATACTTTCTTTAAGCGAGCAAATCTGGGTAGTCCGTCTTCTTTCTTTAAGTCTACTTCGCCTTGAATTAAGGGAAGTGCGTAGTCAACGAATTCGTCAGAAATACCAGTACCGTCGTTGATAATCCATTCCATGGGAACGGTCTTTTCAGTATTTGCTGCAAGTTCTAAGGGTAAAAGTTTATATTCGCATTCGTATTTATCCCCTTCTTTTCTTGCATAGCAAACCATTTTGTCAGTTTCGCCGTTTACTGCAGCGCGAACTGCTTGCTTACCTGCTTCGAAGGTTTCTTCTACGTCTGTTGCAGACGCACAGTGTGCAGCACATCTTTGCATTAACGATAATTCAACCGCTCTAACCTTTGAACCGGTTTCTGCTTTAACGATGTTAGATAAAGTTGCGGCAACGCCACCAAGTTGAGCGTGGCCAAAGCTATCTCTTGCACCAGCTTGTCCTAAAGCTTCGCATACTAATACGCCGTCTTTATTCTTGATACCTTCAGATACTACTGCGATACACTTGTTGTTGTTCTTTGCCATTACGTCCTTAACGTCTTTAACGAATTTATCTACGTCAAATACTACTTCGGGGAGATAAATTAAGTCTGCGCCAAGACCTTTTGCGTTAGCAAGTTTTGCAGCGGCGGTAAGCCAACCTGCGTTTCTTCCCATTACTTCGATTACGCAAATCATGGGAGTATCGTAAACTTTAGCGTCAAGGTTGATTTCCATAATTGAGGTTGCGATATATTTTGCTGCCGACGCAAAGCCAGGGCAGTGATCAGTTCCGTAAAGGTCGTTATCGATAGTCTTGGGAACGCCGATAACATTCATTTCGTAGCCTGATTTAGCCATGTATTTACTGATCTTATTGCAAGTATCCATACTGTCGTTTCCGCCGTTATAGAAGAAATAACGAACGTTATATTTCTTGAATACTTCTAATAATCTCTTATAATCGGTGTCGTCAACCGATGCGTCTTTGAGTTTATATCTTACAGAGCCTAATGCTGATGAAGGCGTGTTCTTTAAGAGAAGAAGTTCTGACATGTCTTCTTTTGAAATGTCGTACATTTCTTCGTTTAAAATACCTCTAATACCGTGCGCAGCGCCGTATACTTCGGTGATCATGTCTGACTGTAAACCTTCGATAAATACGCCTGCAGCGCTCGCGTTGATTACTGACGTCGGACCGCCTGATTGTGCAAATATAAGTGCTCCTTTTAATCCTTTCATTGTTTTTCTCCTTTATATCTAAAGTTTTTCTTTTTTGTATCTAATTATAAACTTAATACGTGTGCAATTTCGTAAAGTTCTCTATCAAACTTACTTCCGTCACACGTTCTCGCCTCGTCAAACGGAACGGTGATAATCTTGTTGTCCTTTATTCCGATTGCGCAACTTTCTTTGCCTTCTTTTAGTAGTTCAACCGCTTTATAGCCGAATCTTGCGGCAAGCACACGGTCCATCATGTTGGGTGATCCACCCCTTTGAATATATCCAAAGTTCGTAACCTTTACGCCTATACCGCTCTTTTTTGCAATATATTCAGCTATCTCGTCACGATTGCCAGCCCCTTCCGCTAGGATTATCATGTTTGAAGTCTTACCACGGAGATAACTCTTTTTAATTGAGTTGGCAATATTATCTAAATCGTAAGGAATTTCGGGAACTAAAACGTATTCCGCACCGCCTGCGATTCCCGCGTAAAGCGCTAGGTCGCCACAGTTTCTTCCCATTACTTCGAGAAGTCCTACTCTATCGTGTGAGTGCATGGTGTCACGAAGGTTGTTTATCGCCCACAAAACGGTGTTTACCGCAGTGTCGAATCCAACCGTAAAGTCAGTATAAGAAAGATCGTTATCGATCGTTCCGGGGATACCCATAACCTTAATGCCAAAATTTTTATATAGATCGTTTGCGCCACGGAACGTACCGTCTCCGCCGATAACGACGAGTCCGTCAATACCGTAAGCTGAAAGAGCCTCTACCGCTTGTCTTTGAACTTCAATATCCTTAAATTCTGGACATCTTGCCGTATTTAAAAACGTTCCGCCCTTATGGATCATATCCGATACTGAACGGGTGTTCATACGGAATATTTCACCCTTAACGAGCCCAGCGTATCCTCTTTCAACGCCGTATATATCCATTCTGTTGTTTAACGCCGCACGAACTACCGCTCTTATGCACGCGTTCATTCCTGGCGCGTCTCCGCCACTTGTCAATACCGCTATTCTTTCCACGATATTTCTCGCTCCTTATCCTTAAATAAACGTATTAGCACAATTTTAACATATTTTAAAAAATATTTCTACTTTTTAACTATGCTTTTATTTGCTTTTCTTAAAAAATATTATATCGTTTTCGCTAACTATGGTCTTTAACTCGCTCGTTAGCCCTTCACACTTTCTTACCGCACAATGTGAATTGTATTTTTTTCCGCCCATCGCGATAATTACGGGTATATTACCAACGTAGCTCGTTAAAATATCAAGCACGTCGTTTAGCCTATCTTTTTTATCGTCCGAAATTATAATTCCCATAAATTCTTGATCTACGTCCTCTTTTTCGTCCTCTTTGACTTCAAGTGGGAAAATTCCGTCGGCTATGATTTGAGCAACCCCGTCTTTAAGTTGAAGTTTACCGGTAACCTTTACCACTTGTTCGTCGGTTAAAAGTTCTCTCGATTTTTCGTATACCTTGGGGAATACTATAATTTCAATTTGACCGTATAAATCCTCGACCTTCAAAAAGCCCATAGTCGAGCCCGAACGGGTTGATAAACGCTTAAATTCGGTGATTATACCGCCCATCACAACGCTTTGACCTTCGCTAATTTCGGTGTAATGCTTGTTGCCGTCCGGATCTTCTTCGTAAAAGTCTAAATGCCCAGTATTGAACGAAAATTTATCGAACTGCTCTCTATAATCCGCCAAGGGGTGACCTGAGAAGTATATCCCAAGAACGGATTTTTCAAGAGATAATCTCTCTTTAGACGAGTACTCGGTAAGCTTTGGATATTCTAGTTCTAAACCTTCGTTCTCCTCTAAAATCGTGCCGAAGAGGCTTATTTGCATGCTATCTTTTTTCTTGTTTGCAGCCGCAATCCTATCCATATAATCGGCGTGAACTTCTATTAGCGTTCTTCTATTTATTCCGAATTGATCGAACGCGCCAGCTAGAATTAAACTTTCAACTAATCTCTTGTTAATTCCAAGCGATATCGATCTATTTATAAAGTCTTCAAAGGACTTAAAATTGCCGTTTTTAGCTCTTTCTTCAACAATCGCGTTTATTACCCCAAGCCCAACGTTTTTGAGCCCTACGAGTCCAAATCTTAATCCGCCGTTTTCGCATTTAAAGTGTGCGCCACTCTTATTGATGTCGGGCGATAATACTTCGATTCCCTTACTCTTAACGTACGTTAAGTATTTTGACGTTTCTTCAATTTTATCTAGACGGTTGTTTAAGATAGACGCAAAGAATTCTACGGGATAATAGAGCTTTAAGTAAGCCGTTTGGTACGCTAAAACCGCGTACGCCGCAGCGTGTGATTTGTTAAAAGCGTATTTAGCAAAGCCCGCCATTTCGTCGAATACTTCGGTCGCCACGTCTACTGGTACGCCGTTTGCAACCGCACCGCAAATGGGATCGCCTTTTTCGCTTATACCACCTTCGATAAAAATCTTTTTTTGTCTTGCCATTTCGTCGACGTTCTTCTTACCCATTGCACGGCGAACGATATCCGCTTGCCCGAGTGAGAATCCGCCCAATACTTGGCAAATTTGCATAACTTGTTCTTGATATATAAGTACGCCGTAAGTCGCCTTTAACAAGGGCTCTAAAAGCGGATGCTTATATCTTATGGTTTCGGGGTTATGCTTATATTTTACGTAGGTAGGAATCGAATCCATAGGACCGGGACGATACATCGAAATACCCGCGATGATATCTTCAAAGTTAGAGGGCTTTAGATCTCTCATAAACCTTTTCATACCCGGACTTTCAAGTTGGAACACCGCGTCGGTTTCACCTTCGCCTATCATTTTATACGTTCCCTCGTCGTCGTAACCGATCTTTCTAAAATCGATATCTAACCCCGTGTCTTCTAAAATGTATTGTCTTGCTTTTGCAATATCGGTTAGCGTTCTTAAGCCAAGGAAGTCCATCTTGAGCATACCTAATTGCTCAACTTCCTTCATGTCAAACTGTGTGGTAACGTCGTCACCATTTCTTTGCAAAGGAACGTTATCTGCGATAGGCTTTGCGCATATTACTACGCCCGCCGCGTGCATACCCGTTTGTCTTGGCATGTCTTCTACTCTTATCGCCATGTCGATAACTTTCTTTACCGTTTCGTCTTGCTCGTACATCTCTTTTAGTTCGTGTACGCTAACGTCTTCGCCGTCTTTATTTGTCTTAAAGCCGAAACTTTCGCTTATGCTACTCTTTCCGTCCATAAGCTTGGTAACCTTATCCGTTTCGGCGTAAGGTACTCTATAAACGCGTCCTACGTCTTTAATCGCCGCTCTACCTGCAAGCGTTCCAAACGTTACGATTTGCGCAACTCTATCCGCGCCGTATTTATTTCTAACGTATTCAACTACCTCGCCACGTCTATCGTCTTGGAAGTCAATATCAAAGTCAGGCATACTTACGCGTTCTATGTTTAAGAAACGTTCGAATACTAGGTCGTATTTTAGGGGGTCTACGTCGGTTATACCAACTGAGTACGCAATTATACTAGACACACCGCTACCACGCCCTGCGCCTACTGAAATACCTATGCTTTTTGCATGGTTAATAAAGTCCCAAACTATGAGATAATACTCTATATATCCCATGGTGTGGATGGTATTTAATTCGTAATCAAATCTTGCCCTTATCTCGTCGGTAATGACGGGATAACGCTCTTTTAAGCCCTTTTCCGCTAAATCCTTTAAGTATTCGTAAGGAGTTTGTCCGTTATCGGGAACGTAGCCTGGGATAAGCGAATTATCTCTTATAGGCTCACATTTTTTGTTGAGATCAAATATCGGCTCTTCGTTGCATTTCTCGGCAATTTTAACCGTATTTTCGAGTGCCTCCGGAATATAAGAGAAAAGTTCCGCCATTTCTTCTGCAGTCTTTAGGTAGGCTTGGTCGGTGTCCATCTTAAAACGAGTAGGATCGTCTATCGTAGACTTAGTGCTTATGCATGCAACTACGTCTTGAACTTCACTGTCTTCCTTTTCTATATAGTGAACGTCGTTAGTTGCAACTAATTGTATATCTAGTTCTTTTGCGATTTTAATTAGCAATGGGTTTATTCGCTTTTGTTCTGGGATTCCGTGGTCTTGAAGTTCAATGTAAAAGTCCTCACCGAATATGTCTTTAAGCATTTTAGCGGCTTCTACCGCGCCTTCGTAATCGTTACGAACTAGGCGCTTACTTACTCTTCCTTGCAAACACGCCGATAAGCACACCAATCCTTCGGAGTGCTCTTTTAATAATTTATAGTCTATTCTAGGCTTATAGTAAAATCCGTCTACGTACGCTATCGAGTCGAGTTTGATTAGGTTTTTATAGCCCACTTTATTTTTGCATAGCAAAATAAGGTGATCGTAATCTCTCTCTTGCACCTTGTGATCGTTTGCAACGTAAAGTTCACAACCGATAATCGCTTGCATCTTTGCGTCTTCTTCGCTTTCGCCCGCTTCTAACGCTTTCATATACGCCTTTTTTGCGCATTCGGCAAAGTAGAGCGTTCCGAACATGTTTCCGTGATCGGTTATCGCTAACGCGTGCATACCCTTCTTTCGGCACGCCTTAAAAACGTTATCTATTCTAGTTGCTCCGTCTAGCAAACTATATTCGGTGTGTACGTGTAAATGTACGAATTCTGACATAATTCCTTCCTTAAAGTTCTTTTGCAATGGTTACTAACTTTCTTAACCTATGATTTAGACAACTTTTGCTTACCCCTAATCGTTCGGCAAGTTCACTAAGCGTTTCGTCTGCGTATTCGCACCTTGCTATCGCAGTCACCCTTAAATCTTCTTTTAAGGTTTCAAACCCTATTACTTGCTTGATTTTCTCTATCGCCTCGACTTGTTTTGCCGAAGCCTCTATTTGCTTATTTACGTTGCCTAAATCGCAGTTTTTTCTGCGGTTAGAATCGTTAATTATTTCCCTATTTATCATTAGATCGGTAAGTTTTAATACCGACACGGGCGCAGGCAAAAAGGCAATAAAGTCCTTGATTTCTTCCGCGCTCTTTATGTATACGATATAACTATCGCGCCTTCTAGTAATTTTAGTTAAAACGTTATTTTGTGCAAGCATTTCGCTCGTTTCTAACGCCGGCGTGTAGTGTGAAAAGGACAGTTCTAAATGGTAGTGGGTGTTAACGCTATCCTTTTCACTAGGAACGGTGCAGTTGCCCGTTGCCAAAAAAAGTCCTCGCATAAACGCTTTTAAGCAACACTCTTTTTTAGTGATTTCGCCGTAAAATTTTAAATTTACCGCGCTTTCGTCCTCTTCTTCGATTATAATCTCGAGATCGGTTAAAATGTCGTATGCGCCATCTCCGTAAATACTTAAAACGAAGTTGTCCTTCTTGTTGAGCTTATCCTCGTAAACTGAGATTTCTCTCACGTCGTAATCGTATAACGAATATAGATATGCACTAACGAGCATATACGCGCGCTCGTCGCTAATCTTAACGTCAAGCCCTAGTTCTCCGTTCTTTTCGTAGAGCGTGCCCGCCCCCCTAATTAAACCGGCTAGAAAGGCCCTCTTACAATGCTTGTCCTTTATTTGTTTTGATAAAATTTCTTCCTTTACGGTCTTATAGAAGTTCATAAATTTTTCTCCTTATAAGCCTTAAAGCGAAATTTTGGCATCTTTCCGTCAATATTTGCAATTCTATCTAACGGGAAAGATAATCTTTTTATCATGTCTTCAACTAGCGAAATCTCTCCAACTCGCTCGGGAGTGTGCGCGTCTGAACCTATTACGAACTTCACGTTAGTCTTAGCTAAAATATCCGATATTTCTTGGTCTGATAAATGCACTTTTTTTGCACTGAGTTCTAAATACGTGCCGTAATCAGAAGCAACCTTTGCAACTTCCACCGCATCCGCAAAACAGCAAAAGTTTAGGTGCGTTATAACGTCGACAGGATTGTTTTTTATTACGTTTATAAACGTTTTCGTGTTTGTATCTCTTAACCTATTAGAAATCTTTGGACTCTTTTGAAAAGACTTAAAAAGGTCGGGGATCGCAAGTGGGAAAAGAGAGTTAAGTTTATATTTAACGAGCTTATGAATACCTGCTGAAAAACTGTCGAAATACTCGTATCTTTTAGGGTTTAAATCTACCGTGCCGTCCGTGCCGATAATGTTTGATTCAATACCTAGAAGTACTCTTACGCCCGTTTCCTTACTTGCTCTATCGCATTCAACGCGCATTTTTTCGAGCTTTCTTTTTCTAAGCCCAAACGCAGGGTGCGCAAAGCCGTGGTCGGATATGGCGATCTCTTTTAATCCCCTTTCCTTTGCCACTTTTGCGTTGTCGAGTATACTGCCTTTTCCGTGGCTATATACCGTATGAGTATGATAATCGGACGTTAAAAACATCAAAACTCTCCTATGTATTCGACTTCTTCTATTAGTTCTACGTTGAATTTCTCTTTTACTTTTTCTTTTACGTGGCTTATTAAATGATAGACGTCTGTCGCCGTAGCAAGCCCAGTAGTAGTAATAAAATTCGCGTGCTTATTCGATACGGTTGCTCCGCCAAAAGTTATACCCTTTAGGTCTGCCTTATCGATAAGCCTCCCCGCTCTATCGCCTTTGGGATTAAGAAAAACTGATCCGCAACTTCTTCCGCTAGGCTGGATACTCTTTCTTATATCTAAATAGGCTTTAATAGAATTTATTACCGTTTCTTTTTCCTTTTTTTCAAGCTTAAAGCATGCGGAAACCACCGTTTCTTTTGCACTTTTAAACTTACTTTTTCTATATCCAAAGCCACAGTTTTCTTTATAATATTTTTTAATTTTGCCGTCAGCAAGCGTTTCCACTTCGGTGATATAGTCGGATATGGTATGCCCGAACGCTCCTGCGTTCATGACGACCGCTCCGCCTACGCTTGCAGGTATTCCGCTAAGCGCCTCTAGCCCCGAAAGACCGTTGTCAGTTGCAAACTTTATAAGTTTATCTAGTCTAGCGCCCGCCATCGCACGAATTTCGTCCACCTTAAAAAAGACGTCCGAAAGTTTTAGCGTTGAGATTATCGCCCCGTTAAATCCTAGATCCGAAACTAAAAGATTGCTCCCCGCGCCGATAACTTTATACGAAACTTTATATTCTTTGCAAAGCGATATCGTTTCGTTTAGCGAAAATAAGGAGTCCGGTTCGATGAAATACTTTGCCACTCCGCCAACACCAAGCGTGGTATGCTTTTTCATTGGAGTATCTAAAAAAATTTTAGCGTTTGTTCTTGAATAAAGCGCCTTCTCGAACACTATATCTCTCCTTTTATCATTTTACTATATTTTTGAGTTTTTGTCGAGTACTAAATGAGCATATTTTTTATTTTTATCGCACTCTCTTTATCGCCCTTTAGCGCACTCATGGAATAAGAATGCATTTTCGTTAGATCTTGCCTTAAAGTAAACGCGCTAATCGTTTTAACTTCCTTGTCGGGTTTTTCAAGCGATAACCATTGATTTCCATGCTCAACCTTAAACTCTCGTGAAAACATTCCTATTTCGCTTAACTTTTTTTGACTATTTTCGCTAAGCAAAAACTTTATAAATTGATTAGAATAATACGCTCTCGTTTGGTCATTTGCCGTCACTGACACGTATTGATATAGATCGTTATAACCGTCAAGTGCAATCGCGCTAACGCTTAAGCCTCTATTCTCAAGCCTTATTATATCTCTTTGCGTGCCAAGTAGCCACGCGTCCTTGTTCGTAACGAAGTCAACGTATGCGTCAAGCGGAGGCTTAATCGTAAAATTATTTACGATAAAATTTTCTTCTAATAGCGCAGTTAGTGGCAAAGTATAATCGCTTTTTGAAACCACGAGATTTTCTATTTTAATTTCACTAGGTAAGCTTTGCTCTTTAGTTACTAGATAGTATCTTCCCTCGCACCACGGATATGCGTACGAAATCTTTCCTAATCGTCCACCCTTAAACGATTTATCGTAGTCGAGTTTAGATATGGCTTTAATCTCTACGCCCAGCCCAAACGAAATCATATCGGGATATTCACCACGAGCAATCGCCTCGTTAGCGCTCTTTTCAGTATGATCGATTACCATTATATAAATCCCAACGTTCGTTTTTTCAAAACTTCTAGCGATTTTTAATAGAAAACTCTTTCTCGAGCCCTTTCCCCCTTCAAAACTATCTATATGCCAACAAGTTAAAATTCCTTTGTATTCTTTTGCCGAAAATCGTTCGCTCTCTTCCTTTAATTTTTCCGCCGAAAAAAATATCGTCACGACTGCCGAAACGACTAAAACGAGCATGCAAATTATCCTTTTAATCTTCATATAAAAAATATATTCTCTCTATAATAAAAAAAGGACTTTCCGTTTGGAAAATCCTTTTATTTTTTAGTTTGAATTTTTTATCTTATTTTAAGAGCCGATCTCTTAACGCCTACGGTCGCCGTGGCAGAATTATCAATATCGAAAGACTTTTCTATCGCGCGAAGAACGTCCTCTTTCTCAATAGCCACGATTTGATCAAGCCTTTTTTCAAAATCGAATTTTTGATCGAGCATGATTAGATATTTACCGTAAATAATCATTTGCGACGCCGTGCTTTCTTGTCCGAAAACGAGTGAACTCTTTACTTGTTCTTTAGCCCTTAAAAATTCCGAATCGTTTACGCCGTACTCTCTAAATCTCTTCGTTTCTTCTATAATAGCCTTGCACGCTTTTTCTCTCGAATCCGAATTTACGCCCGCATAAATTTCAAGCACACCGTTATCTTTGCGTGACGACGGATAGGAGTATACGCTATAAGCAAGACCTAATTCTTCTCTAATTTTTTGGAACAATCTACTGCTCATTCCTCCGCCGAATATCATGTTCGCTATTGCGAACGCATCGTCGCTTTCATCACCCGCTTTAATGCCTTTCATCGCAAATCCAACGTGCGTTTGTTCAATTTTTTTACACCTATAAAGATGTCTTATTTCCGCGCTCGGTTGAGTAAACTGTTTAGCGCTTTTCTTGTTTGAAAATCTTTTCGCAAAGTATTCTTCGACTATTTGTTCAACCTGATCAATATCGACGTTTCCGGCAACAGATATTACCACGTTATCCGCCGTGTAATATTTTGCCATATAATCTCTAACCGAGTTTTCGTTAAAGCTCTTAATATTACTTTCAGGTCCAAGAATCGTTCTTCCAAACCCTTCTTCGCCGTAGTAACTTCTTGCTAAAAGATCCAAACATACGTCCTCGGGCGAATCTTCGCTCATGTTGATTTCTTCAATTACAACGCCCTTTTCCTTTTCTAATTCTTCCTTCTTAAAGGTCGAATCAAAGAAGATATCCGAAAGAATTTCAATTGATTCCTCGACGTGATCTTTGGTCGATTTCGTGTAATAACACGTGAGTTCCTTAGACGTAAAAGCGTTTATAGACGCACCTATTCTATCGATATTATCCGAAATTTCAAACGCCGTACGCTTTTTAGTACCCTTAAACATAACGTGTTCGATAAAGTGGGATATGCCGTTTTCTTTTTCGTTTTCGTTCACGCTACCCGTCTTTACGAGTACGCCAACTGATACCGATAAAAGCCCGTCCATCTTTTTTACGACAAGTCTTAATCCATTGTTAAAAGTTTTATATGAAACCATATTTTCTCCAACTTTTTGTATCTATAAATTTTCACTAACCGTCACGGGAGTAAGCCCTACGCTAAAATAATAATCTATAATTTCAGGCAAAATCTTAAGAGTGTGCTCTTTTGGATGCATCAATATAAAATCTCCACTCGCGACGTTTTTGGTCGCCCTTTTATATAAAAGGCTAGTATCTTTATCTCGCCAATCAATAGTGTCTTTCGACCACATAATAACCTTATACCCTAGATCAAACGAGGCGTCGAGCGTCGTCGATGAAAAACTTCCCGACGGGGGCGCAAATAGAGTAGTCTTTACCCCGCAAAGCGCCTCGACAACCTTTTCGGTATTGAGTATTTCCGAACTGTTTTGTTCGTATGAAATATTTTTGTGATCTTTATGAAAATAACCGTGATTTGCTATTTCATGGCCGTCGTTTACTATTCGTTGCAAAGTTTCCTTATTATCGTCCGCCCAACAACCACCAACGAAAAAAGTGCATTTTATCCCCTTTTCGCTGAATAAATCGAGCATTTTATTGACCACCGCCGTATTTTCATACACGTTGATCATTATTGAAACTTTGTTTTTAGTTCTATCGCCGTTATAAATCGCACTCACCCTATCTCCGCCGTATATAGGCACGATAGACGTTGGGATCATACATACTGATACGACGACTGCTATTATTAACGCTAATAATACGTTGGTTATTAAGTTTACTTTTTTTAGTTTTATCATTTTTTACGCCTCTATACGTATTCTATGATAAAAGTCTTATAAACTTAACCCGAATTTTACTAAAAAATATGCAAGGCAACAAGCCTTGCATACTTAATTTTATTAGTCGTTTATAATTTCAAGAAGTTTAAGGTCAATTCCCTTTTCGCCTATCTTGATAATCTCAACTTTTACTTTATCGCCGATATGCAATACTTCTTCAACGGTGTTGATTCTCTTTTCGCTCATCTTGCTGATGTGGATAAGTCCGTCCTTTCCGGGAGCAAGTTCACAGAACGCGCCAACCTTGGGGAGAATTCTTACTACTTCGGTTATGAACATATCGCCAACTTCGGGATCTTTTGCGATTGAAAGAATAATTGCTTTCGCTCTTTCTCCTTGTTCGTGATCGCCAACGCTTGCAATGTTAACTCTACCGTCGTCGGTAATGTCGATCTTAACGCCCGTTTCTTCGATAATCTTGTTGATAACCTTTCCGCCAGAGCCGATAACTTCTCTAATCTTTTCAGGGTCAATGTTGAAAGAAATAATCTTAGGAGCGTATTTAGAAAGTTCTGCTCTAGGAGTATCGATAGCTTCTAACATTTTATTTAAGATGTGTTGTCTACCAACGTTTGCTTGAGCGATTGCAGTTCTTAAAATATTTTCGTCGATGCCCTTAATCTTAATATCCATTTGGATTGCGGTGATACCCTTTTCAGTACCTGCAACCTTAAAGTCCATATCGCCAAGGAAGTCTTCTAATCCTTGAATATCGCTTAAGATCGATACTTTTCCGCTTTCGGTATCCTTGATTAAGCCCATAGCAATACCTGCAACGGGTGCTTTAATGGGAACGCCTGCGTCCATAAGCGCTAAGGTTGATCCACATACGCTACCTTGTGAGGTTGAACCGTTTGAACTTAATACTTCTGAAACGATTCTAATTGCGTAGGGGAATTCTTCTTCGCTAGGAATAACCGGTTCTAACGCTCTTTCAGCAAGTGCGCCGTGACCGATTTCACGTCTACCGGGGCTTCTTAAGGGTTTAGCTTCGCCAGAAGCGTATCCGGGCATGTTGTATTGGTGCATATATCTTTTAGCGCTTTCGCCGTCAAGACCTTCAAGCTTTTGAACTTCGCTAAGCATACCAAGCGTACAAGTTGACATAACTTGAGTCATGCCTCTCGTAAATACGCCACTTCCGTGTACTCTGGGAAGAACGCCTGCTTCGCACCAAATCTTTCTAACTTCGTCAAGTTTTCTTCCGTCAGGACGAATACCGGTGTTAGTGATCTTTGCTCTTACCTTTTCTTTGGTCATATAGTAAAGAGCGTCTTTAATTTCTCTTTGTTTGTCGGGGAAAATTTCGGCAAAGTGTTCTAAGCAGTCCTTTTCAACTTGATCTTGACCTGCTTGTCTAACCTTTCTATCAAAGGTGTCGAGCGCCTTGTCGAGCATATCGTTAGCATATTCTCTAACCGCGTTATCGATATCTTCGGGAACGTGATAGAGTTCGATTTCTCTCTTGGGTTTGCCGATTTCTTTAACGATTTCTTCTTGGAACGCACAAAGCTTTTTAATTTCTTCGTGACCGAATAAAATTGCGCCTACCATTTGATCGTCGCTAATTTCGTTTGCGCCTGCCTCTACCATCATGATAGCGTCTTTAGTACCCGCTAAGTTAAGGGTAAGTTCGGTTCTTGCTCTTTGAGCTTCGTCGGGGTTGATAACGTATTCGCCCTCAACGATACCTACTACTACGCTTCCGGTAGGTCCTGCAAACGGAATATCTGAAATGCTGATTGCAATCGAGCTACCGATCATCGCCAAAGGTTCGGGTTGGATATCGGGTTCTACCGATAAAGCCGTTGCAATAACGATTACGTCGTTGAATAATCCCTTGGGGAATAACGGACGGATAGGTCTGTCGATAAGACGGCTAGTTAAAATCGCCTTGTCTGACGCTCTTCCTTCTCTCTTCTTAAATCCACCGGGGATCTTACCGATTGAATACATCTTTTCCTCAAAGTCAACGCCTAAGGGGAAATAATCCATACCGTCACGGGGGGATTCAGCCATGGTTACGTTTACCATAACAGCAGTATCTCCACATCTAACGATACATGATCCGTTGGTTTGTTCTGCATACTTGCCGGTTTCAACGATAAGTTCTTTTCCGCCAAGCATGGTTTTGAATACTCTATAAGTTTCTGTCATTGTTCTCTCCTTCTAAACTCTATATTTTTTTTGAAACGTCGCGCAACCTACGCGCCGTAATATTGACTCAGTTTTGAAAAAATTTTAGCAAAAAAATTTTGCTTTCTTTTAAGAAAAATCGGGCGACAAAAATTTATGTCGCCCTGATTTACCTTTCTTACTTTCTCAAGTTTAATTTAGCAATAATCGCTCTGTATCTTTCGATATCAATTTCTTGCAAATATTTTAAAAGGCTACGTCTTTCACCAACCATTTTCATAAGACCGCGTCTGCTGTGATGGTCGTGCTTGTTGGTTGAAAGGTGTTCGTTTAAATGGTTAATTCTTTCGGTTAAAAGTGCAATTTGTACTTCTGCCGAACCCGTATCACCTTCATGACGTGCGTGCGCTGCGATTATTTCTGCCTTTTTTGCCTTTTCCATATTCTTTTACCTCCTATTATTTATGGACTAATTCGCTTTAAGCAAAGCATTGGGCGGAGACCCACAAAACCTTGCAAAAAGTATTCAGCCTTTGTAGTATATCAAATTTATTCTCTTTTGTAAACTGTTTTTTACGCTTATACGTGCTTTTTTACACTATATAACTCTTTTTTTTATTATTTTTTCTTTTTCTTCTTTTTACTTTTTTCGTATTCTTCAATTACTTCAACGTAATAAGCGCGAATTTCTTCCACCACGTCGTCCCACGAACGATATACTTCTTTATACGCGTTCTCTCTTATTTCGGGCAAACGATTTTTTTCCAAAACGATCTTTTCAATCCTATCCGCCCAAGCGTTATAATCGTCTTCGGCTAAAAATCCGTTTCTATCGTCCGTTATAGTTTCAGCGGTCGAACAACCCTTAGTCATGATCGTGGGAAGTTTTAACGCCGCCGCCTCTATGGGCGCTAAACTTGCCGTATCAAACGTCGATGGGAAGATAAATAGGTCGCTTGCAAGATAATATCCCGAAAGAAGTTCTCTATCCATTATTTTGCCCGTGAAAATTACGTTGTCAGTTAGTCCTAGTTCTTCTACTCTACTTTTAAGTTTGTCTTCGTAACTGCCAGAGCCAACTATAACGTAAGTAAACTCAACGCCTTTATCTTTAAGAACTTTTAAGGCGTCTAGCGCCAAATCAAGTCTTTTATTTTCAACTATTCTACCAACCGAAAGGAAGATATTTTCCTTGCCTTTAAGTCCACTTAAATTTACCGCTTTTTCTCTTAATTCATCAGCGTTTTTCGGATAAACTAGGTCAGTGCCGTTTCTTATAACTTTAGCCTCTCCCTTAAAGCCGTATTCACGCAAGGTATCCACCGTTCCGTCCGAAACGCATATAACCTTAAACGCCTTTTTGAAGGCGCGAAGAGTATACCACATCATGAATTTTCTAAGCGGTTTAAACTTGAGCAGTCTATCGTAGTCCTCGTGAAATCTCGTGTGAAGAGTAATTACTGAGGGAATTTTTCTTCTTCTTGCAGTATTTATCGCGTGATTTGCAAGCATAAACGGCGAGTGGGCGTGCACGATATCAAAAGGCTCGTCCTTTCTCTTTAATAGTTTTGCACCCTTTCTATCAAACATCGGAAGAGCGCATCTATAATTTTCTTGTGCCGACGTAGATCTTACTCTATGCACGGGAAATTCACTTTCATCTTTATATTTAGGAAACTTTGGAACGAGCACTTCAACGTCCATATCTTCCCTTTTGTGCATGCTCTTTGCGTAATTACTTACGAGTAAGGTCGGTCCGTCAAAGGTAGGAAAATAAGTGTCTAATACTTGCATTACTCTTATCTTGTCTTTTTTATCGATCATAGTTGTTCGTCAAATAATTTTGACTTCTCCTCCTTTATCGTTTCTATTTTGTTTAGATAGGTTATCACGTCTTTTGGCTGAGCGTATCTCTCTATTCTTTCTCCTCCGTTATACACTCTCTTACTTATCGCGTTCGCTCCGCAAGAAACGTTTTGCGCTATCTCTTCCATTACGTCTATATTGTAAACGCACTCTTTTCCCTTTTTGGTATACCCCACGTTTTCGAGATTTCCAGCCATATATTTTTGCCTATACATATAGTAGGGCGAGTATCCGTTTTTCGTTAGAGTTTCTCTAGCGTAATCAACCATTTTATTTACTTCGTCGCCAGATAACCTTTGCTCGTTTTCCGCAAGTTTTGATCCCCTCTTAATGCAAAGGGTATGCACGGTGATATTGTCGGGGTTAAGGCTTATCGCTTTGTCGATACTATTCTTAAAATCGTCAAAAGTTTCACCCTCTAGTCCTGCGATAAAATCCATATTTATAGAAAAATCGTCTTTTGCAAGATTGTATTTTTCAATGAGCTCTTCGGCGGTGTGATTTCTTCCCAATCGCTCTAAAGTCGCGTTAGAAAAAGTTTGCGGATTAACGCAAATTCTCGTAACGTTATGCTTTTTTAGTATCTTTAAATTGTTTTCCGTTATGGCGTCAGGTCTTCCCGCCTCTACCGTAAATTCCACACCCGTGTTTATTTTATCAAGTGCAGAAAGGACTCTATCTAACTGTTCGTCCGAAAGTGAAACGGGCGTTCCTCCGCCAACGTAAATACTGCGAAGTTTCTTAATAAACTTTGCGCTATAATTAATTTCGTCAATTAGCGCGTCAACGTAATCGTCAACGTGCGCCTTCGCGCTTTTTACGTCCGCACTAATAAAGGAACAATATTTACATCTTGACGGACAAAATGGAATAAATACGAAAAAGTCGGTGTTCGTATCGTCTTTAATATACACGTTTTTTTGGGTGTTTATTATCTCTTGAACGAGCGCAGTTTTTTGCTCGCTCACCTTCATCGTGTTAATAAAAAAGTCTTTAAATTCGCCCTCTTTTTCCAGTTGTTGATAGGCAAGTTTGGTCGGTCTTATTCCCGTAAGAGCACCCCACGGAAGGTCAACCTCTAGTTTTTTTGATAACGCTTTATATAAAGATAATTTTGCATATCTTTTAGTTAAGCGTTTTCTTTCTATCTCGTCGGTAATCTTGCCAACGAAATTTCCGTAAGCAAAAGTTTGTCCGTCAAGAGTTACCGTATTGACGAACTTGTTTTCAGACTCGGTGAATCTATGTCTTATTCTAATTTTATCGCCGTCTGGGAAAAGATTTGTTACTTCAATCAATTCGCTTTGGCAAAACAAAAGGTCTGTATCAATCATAATCTACGAACGCGTTATGTTTTCTCTCGTGAGATAACGTGGTGAACTCTTGGTGACCTGGATATACCGCGTAATCCCCGTCTAAATTAAAAAGTCTTTTTACCGATTTTACGAGCTCTTCTCTATTGCCCGTTCTAAAATCCGTTCTTCCAACAGATTCTAAAAACAAAGTGTCCCCCGTAAAGAGCATGTTATCAACCATAAAACACGCCGAACCGTCGGTATGCCCCGGTGTTAATAGCACCTTAAATTTTATTCCGCATATATCTAATTCATCGCCGTCGTCAAAGGTGAAATCAGCAGTTAAATAGTCGAATTTTCGACCAAAATCTCTACCTAAATTATCGTCGTTTAATAATTTCGGTGCGTCTAGTCTACTAACGTAAACTTTAGCGCCGTCATCTTGAAGTTTTTTAGCGTTACCCGCGTGATCAAAATGTGCGTGCGTTAAAAGAACGGCCTTAATGATAAAACCGTGTTCTTCTTCCGTTTGCTTTATGCGTTTATAATTTTCTCCGCCATCAATAACTACCGTCTCGCGCGTATTTTCGTTCACGAGAAAATACGTGTTCACGTGCAGTAGTCCGGTCGACAAATGGTATAGTTTCATTAATTAGCCGTCCTATATACGTCCAAAATCTTTGATTCTTGCTTTAGTTTAGTTATGAGTTTGTTTAGGTCTTCCGTACCGGTAAGTCTAATGTTAAAATCTACTATCGCAGTCTTATTTTTAGCGTCTATTCTACCGTTGGTAGAAACGATTTCCATCTTAAACTGACTTACCGCCGCGGCAACGATAACGAGTATTTCGGTTTGTGACGTTCCAACAACCTTAATTCCTACGTTATACACGCCTTCCGCATAGCCTTCGCCCCACGAAACGTCGATTAAGAACTCGTCTAAAACGTTTTTGATATTCGGGCAGTCCCTTCTATGCACGGTAACACCGTGTCCACGAGTGACGAAACCTATTATATCGTCGCCCGGAACGGGATTACAACACCCACCAAATCTTACTAATAGTCCTGCAACGCCTTTAACTTTTACGCTATTCGACTTGCCTTCCTTACCCTTATATAGTTTGGGTACTTCTTGTTGGGGTTGACTCTTTCTATAATAGTCTATTAATTTTATTAGTACTTGGTTAACCGACACCGCGCCGTAACCTACCGACGAATACATTTCGTCGATACTATTAAACGATAGTTTACTTGCAACGTGGTTAAATGATTCTTCGGTTAAAAGATCTGAAAGGTTAAAGTTTCTGCGCTTTGCTTCGGCTTCTAACATGGATTTACCCATTTTGCCGTTTTCTTCTTTCATTTCGCGCTTAAAGAACTGCCTTATCTTTACCCTTGCGCTGGAACTTTTAACTATTTTAAGCCAGTCCCACGACGGACCTTTTGAGTTTTGCGAAGTGATTACTTCTACGACGTCACCAACCTGCAAAACGGTGTTTAACGGCACCATTTTAGAATTGACTTTCGCGCCTACGCACTTGTTTCCTATCGCCGAGTGAATACTATACGCAAAGTCTAACGGCGTTGCGTCTTTAGGTAGACTTATAACGTCGCCTTTCGGGGTAAATACTAATACTTCAGAACTATAAATATCGCCTTTAAGAGAGTTTATGAATTCCTTGCTGTCCTTAAGACCGCCTTGCCATTCCATAACTTCTCTTATCCAACTGAGTCTTGTATCTAGATCGTCCGCGCCCTTTTTTTGTTCTTTATACTTCCAATGCGCTGCGATACCGTATTCAGCTGCGTGGTTCATTTCGTAAGTTCTTATTTGAATTTCAAATATTCTTCCGTAGTTGGTCATAACCGTCGTATGGAGCGAACGGTACATGTTGGGCTTTGGCGTCGCAATATAGTCCTTAATTCTTCCCGGAACAGGTTTCCATCTATGGTGGATTTTTCCGAAAACTTCGTAGCATTCGTCAACCGTGTTAACGAGAACTCTTATCGCCACCAAGTCGTATATTTGATCGAGCGATTTACCACGCTCTTTCATCTTTCTATATATGCTATATAAGTGCTTTCTTCTACCGTAAACGTCTCCGCTTACGCCCGAATCTGAAAGCATCTCTTTTACTTCTTTAGCAACTTGATCTACTAGATCGATATGCTCTTTTAACTTCTCTTCGATATTACTTGATAAATATTCGTAAAATTCAGGCTCTAAATACTTCAAACAAAGATCTTCTAGTTCACACTTTATTTGCGAAATTCCAAGTCTTCCCGCAAGTGGCGCGTAAATATCCAAAGTTTCTCTAGCCATGCGTTGTTGACGCTCTATCGATAAAAAGTTTAACGAACGCATATTATGAAGTCTATCCGCAAGTTTAATAATGATAACGCGAATATCCTTTGCCATCGCAACGAAGATCTTTCTAAAGTTTTCGGCCTGTTCTTCTTCCTTTGAAGTAAAGGAAATTTTTTCAAGCTTAGTAACGCCGACAACGAGTTCTAATACCTCTTCGCCAAACTCCTTTTTAATATCCCCTTCGGATACGGGCGTATCTTCTATCACGTCGTGCAAAAAGGCCGCCGCAACGGTCGCTGCGTCAAGCCCTAAATCGATCAAAATGCCCGCGACTGTACAGGGGTGGATAAAATATTCCTCCCCAGACGCTCTCTTTTGATTAGTATGCGCTTTGCGAGCGTATTCGTAAGCATTTTTTAATAAGGTTAGATCGTCACCTTGATAGGTTTTTTCAATGCGTTCTAAAGTCTTTAACATATTAACCCTTCAACGAATAAATTTTACTATATACTTTAGAATTTGTCAATGGGTTTTTTACCGAGCCGTTAAAAGCTAATCTTCCATTTTTATTCTCGAATATGTTCAGCTCGGTAAATACCGTTAGCGCAAATATAAATTGATATGCGTTCTCTTCGGTTTCACTATTAAAATATAAATCGGTTGCACTTCTAAACGGTTTTCCGCAAAGAGCCTTTATCCCCGTAAAAGCTCGTGTGAAATCCGTTCTATCCGTGCTTAAATAATCTATCCATTTATAGCCACAAACGCCACTAACAACGTAGCTTTCGCCCGAAAAATCGATTGTAGACACGGGCTCATCTAAATAGACGATTTTGTCGTATTCGTCAAGCGATCGATTGGGACAAATCACTACGCTTGCGTGCGCGCCCTTGTTTACTATATCAAGAACGTTTATAGGGCGTGTTTCTAAAAAGGGATAATTTTTAATATTTTCAACGTCAGATAAAACGAATAGATTAGCGCAATCGTCTTCTATTTCGTCTAAAGAATTTATTTTTTCTATTTTATTTTTTCCCTCGTTTACGATCGAGAGAAGTTGTTTTTCATACAAATGAAGTTTTGCATTGCTTAAATCTTCGTGCTTTAAGTTAACGCTTTTTACGTAGCCCTTTAAGGATTCTCTATTTCTAAAGACTGAAAGATTGAGTTCGAAAACAACGTCTTTTTCAACGGGCAACATCAACGGCTCAACGTTCTTTTCCCCGTTAAAGTCGAGTAGTTCAAGAGAATTTATCTTAAACGAGTAGTGCGCCGAACCTAATTTTAAGGGCTCGGAATAAACGCTCTCCGTTTTTACCGAGAAGGTAGGACGGCGATTGCCTACCCCAAACGGTTCTAACTTATCTATTTCTTTGGCAAACTGAATAGACGGAGTCTTTTTCATTTCCCAATCGACGAAAATTTTCTTTTCTAGATCGGCCTTAGGAAAGTTCGCCTTTGCGTATTCGTTAATTTTTTGGTTTACTATTTCAAAATTTTCTTTAGATACGGTCACACCCGCCGCTTGCGAGTGTCCTCCAAAGCCTACTAAATAGTCTTTTACGCTCGTTATAGCGTCGTGAATATTAAGCCCTTCTATACTTCTTGCCGACCCCTTAAAGTTTCCGTCGTGCCCAGCAAAAACGATTACGGGACGAGAAAAATCCTCAACAAGTTTTGCCGCAACGATTCCGATAAAACCCGTTTGCCACTCGTCGTTAGCAACCAAAATTACTCTATTTTTATAAGAGCCGTTTTCTTTTATCATCTTCTTGGCTTGACGGTAAATGTTATCGCATTCAACTTGTCTAGACACGTTATAACTGCAAAGCGTAGACGTGATATCGAATATCTCGTTATCTTTGTCGGTTAAGAATAATTTCATTGCAAGATTAGCGTCACCCATACGTCCGCCCGCGTTGATTCTAGGCGCGATTGAATAGGCAAAAGTTCCCGCAGTCACTTGCTTGTTATCCGTGATTAAATATCTAAACTGCGGTCTTAATTTTTCGCTATTAAATATCTTTAAGCCTTCGGTTACGATGCACCTATTTTCGTCTAGTAAATCCATACTGTCGGCAACGGTGGAAAGAGCGACGAAATCTAAGTAATTATCAGCTTTTTCACCTATTAACGAGGCGCTTAATTTATAAGCCACACCCGCGCCCGATAATCCCTTAAAAGGATAAGAACATTCTTTCATTTTAGGGTCTATTCTAATGCAATCGGGGAGAATTTCCGGCGGTTCGTGGTGGTCGGTAACGATAACGTCAATTCCCATTTCTTTTAGACTTTCAATCGCCTCGAAATCACTTATTCCACAGTCAACGGTAATAAGCAAATCTATTTTGTTTAGTTGATGTATTTTTTTGATCTTCTCGACGTTAAGCCCATAGCCTTCTTCACGTTCGGGAATAACGACCTCGCTATCTAAACCGAAGTCTTTTAGAGCGTGGTAAAGTACCGCTGAAGAACAAACGCCGTCAGCGTCGTAATCGCCGAAAATTAAAATCTTTTCGTTACGCTCTTTTGCGAGATTTATTCTTTCTACCGCCTCTTTCACACCGCTCATAAGCAAGGGATCGTAAAAGCCGAGTTTAGATGGATTTAAAAAGGCTTTAGCCTTCTCTACTGAATCGATATTTCTATATAGTAAAAGGCGTGCGGTATCTTGCATGATACCACACTCTAGAGAAATCTTCGTTATAAGTAATTTATCTTCAGCCGTTAGCTCTCTTCCTAGTACTAATTTCATATAAATAACCGAATAAGGCGGAAATGTTTCCGCCTTACCCATCCAAATTTTTTAATATTTATTATTTTTTCTTTCCTATTAAGCCGTAGAAGAACGGAGTGCCGATCCAAGCCGATACTGAGCCAACTACGAGCGCTATTGCAAGTTGACCTGCAATAAACATTAAATAAGGAACGAATACTGCAATCAAAGTTATTACCGATATTAAAGTAAAGATTGCGAAAACTATGGTTTTCTTAACGTCTTTACCAAATACCTTCCAAGCGAGTACGCTTGCATCTTCTCTTTCGTATTCGGGATCTTTTCTCATCTCTTTATATCTAGCAACGGTAAAGATTGAAATTACTGCGGTAAAGATTGCCGATACTGCAAGTGAGAATGCGATAAACGAACCTGCGGGTATTCTTACTAACGCCGAAAGCGCTATGAATAATACTGCCGATAAAATGGTTGAGAACGCTACTGCTAACGCTTGCGCTACGCTATTGAATATCGCGATTGCTATAAACGCAACTATCACTGCAACGCCGAGTGCTAAAATTACCCAACCCGTTTGGTTATCGGTAAGTGCTAAAGTTTCGTAAACCTTAACTTCAGCTTTAACTCCACTTACTTCGCCCTTTTCGTCTAATCCTTTTTGAACGATTTGTAAAATCTTGTCCGCACTTGCGGTTAGATCTTCGTTAAATTTATAGATAACTACTTCGCCGTCGTTTACGATTTGCGTTGCGTACGACGAGGGGCTTACCCCAAGTTCGTCAAACGCTTTTTCTGCGTATTCAACGACTACTGCTTTTTCGTTTTTAGTGTTTTGGTCAACTATGATATGAACTTCATATTTATCCGCGTAATCTACGGGTTGATTAAAGCCAAATATTCCAAACACGGTCATACCGGCTACTAAAAGGACTAAAACGGCAACGATGAAAATCTTAATTTTCTTAGCAAAATTCTCTTTCATGATTATTATGCCTCCCTTTTAAGTCCTAAGAACTTTTCGTGATTTTTAATTAGCGGGAAGATAAGTGCGGTAAACATCCTAATTAATAGAACTGACGCGATATATCCTACTACTACACCGATACCAAAGGTAATCGCAAAACCTTTAACGAGTCCGCTTGCAAGGAAGAAGAGTAATAACGCTACCACACCCGCGATTACACTTGCAATCGTGGTGGGAATAAGCGTTGATGCAAACGCCTTCTTAACTGCCGCCTTAACCGTCTTTTGAGTACTTTCACATTCTTCTTTAACACGTCTACTAACGTTAAGTGCAAAGAACGAAGTTAAAAGTAACGCGCAAACGATACCAACTACGCCACCCATCGATAAGATTACTCCCGGCACTGCAATCAACATAATTATTTCGAGTTGCATAAAGCAAAGAATTGCAAGAGCGCAGATTTTACCAAAACCTCTATACGCAATAGCGAATACCAACATGATAAGCGCTAAAATAACGCCGATAGCAATAGCGATCTTAGTGGGTACGTTTTCACCATAAGGAGATGAAATAGTCGCTCCGCTAGATACGATATATTGATAATCTAATCCGCCTGATCCGATTTGAAGAGCTAATTGCTTAGCGAGCGTTTCGTTAGTTAGATATCCGTTTAAGGTTTTGTTTTGGAATGCTCCAGACGAAATCGAACTCGTTCCCGGCCATAATTCAGTTTCGGTTTCCCCAACTAACTTAATCGAGAGATAATACGAGTCGCCGTTAGCTTCAGCCGTTTCAATCTCGTTCATCAACGCGTCGTATCCTTGCTCGGTGAACTTAATCGCTACGCCGTATTGAGTGTTGGTTTGATCTGCAAACACTCCGAGATATTCCGAACCTTTTATAACTTCGATATCTTCTAAAATTTCTTCGGTCGGGTTGGTCGACGTTCCGCCGAATAACTTAACCTTACCGTAAGACGTTATTACTTCAATATCTGAACTTACCGTTTCTTTGTTTTCAAGTTCGATTCTAATATCGTAGTCCTTAACGGCTTCGTCCGTGTCTTTTATCGCTTTTACTCTGAACGATTCGTAGCCGAGAGATTCAATCCTTTTTTCTAACGTTTCGATTACTTCGTCAACGTCTTTAACTTCTTCCACGTTCTCCCCTGATAACGTTAAGGTGTATTCTACACCGCCCGTTAAATCGTAATCAAGGGCAATCGATCCGATAAGCGACTTATAATTGTATAATCCTACCGAACAGCGTAAAAACGTTACTACGAGAAGAAACGCTAATACTACGCTTATGATAGACAATAAAGTTATTGCTTTACCTTTCTTCATTTTTGCCTCCGTACGGAAATTGTTCCGTTTTATAGTTAGAGCCTGATCCTACTTTATATCGTTGAGTTCATCGAGCATTTGCTCTAAATCCGCGCCGTGAACTGATGCTGCTTCGCCAACCGTTTCACCGTGAGCAAGCGCACATCCTAAACAATGCATTCCGTGTGCCATTAAAATTTCTGCCGCATTGGGATTGATTTCAAGCGCATCAAAAATAAGAGTGTTTTCAGTGATCTTTCTTTCCATGAGAAAATTCTCCTTATGACATTATACTTTTCTATTATATATATTTTTTTACCGTAAGTCAATTCTTTTTTGCTATTTCTTTGGCTCTAAAAAGCTAATTTACGAGTAATTTCTTCCTCCTATTGCCCTTACGAGCAAAATCGGCGGAATTTTTCTACTTCTCGCCGATTTTTTTTGGAGCGGGTGATGAGAATCGAACTCACAACCACAGCTTGGGAAGCTGTTGTTTTGCCACTAAACTACACCCGCTTTTATCCATACTCCCCGTCTTTATTCTTTTTTATTGATCGATTAAAATAACCCGTAAAATATAAGCCCTAAAACTGCCGAAGCTAATATCAATATTATGGGCGAAATGGCCTTTTTCATTTTCCATTTATACGCGATTGCGCCGGTTGCAATAACCACAAAAATCGTCAATGCTTTCCAGTCGAAATAAACGCTATCATATACCGAACTTAACGAAAGAATAACGCTTAAGAAAATGGTAATACCTGTTGCCACAATAAGCCCTATCACTACGGGGCGAAGTCCGCCTAAAAAAGCTTTAACGCCTGCAAACTGCAAGAGTTTTTTCATGACCGACGCAATTATCAAAATTATTATAAAAGACGGCAATACTACGCCTAGCGTTGCGACGAGCGCCCCTAAAAATCCCGCTTGAAAAGAGCCGATAAACGTTGCCATATTTATCGCGATAGGCCCTGGCGTTGATTCCGAAACGGCAATAAAGTTTAGTATTTCACTCTCGTTCATTCCAAAAGTAGAAAGCGCCTCCTCGGTTAAAAGGGGGATCATAGCGTATCCACCGCCAAAAGTGAACAATCCTATCTTAAAGAAGGTTAAAAACAAAGTCAAATAAATCATTTTTCTTCGCCCCCTTCTTTTTCTTGAGGCTTATCTTTTTTTGATTTATTTACTGCGGTCGCGATAAGATAGATGATAACGCCTATCGTTCCACCTATCAAGATGTAAAAAATTGAGGAAAATTTTATCGCAAAAAGTGATAAACACACCATTACCAAGGTGGTTGCCGTAAACAATATTATATTTATGGCGGACTTTTTGAGCTTTTTAAGCATTTTTACGCCTGCCGATAATATTAAATAGGCTACCCCTGCTTGTATTCCGCGAAAAGCGTATTCCACCGCCTTAATTTGCATGAATTTATCAAAGAATAAAGATATTGCAAAAATTATTACGAACGACGGTATCACCACGCCAAGCGTTGCAAACACCGAACCTAAAACCCCAGCTCTCTTATAGCCGATAAAGGTCGCACTATTTATTGCGATAGGACCGGGCGTTGACTCGGCAATGGCAACTAAATCGACGAATTCGTCGTGATCGAGCCATTTTTTCCTTTCAACGAGTTCTCTTTCGATAACGGCAACCATGGCGTATCCACCGCCAAACGTGAATAAACCTATCTTAAAGAACGTCCATAAAATTTTAAAAAGGGTCTTTAACTTTCGCATTTTTTGCTCCTACCCTTTAATTATACTCTTTTTTTACCCGTTTTGCAAATAATTTAACCATACAAAAAGCCACGACTACCGCCGTGGCTTTGGTTGTTTTATTAGTTACTTAAGACAGTCGTATAAACTATCTTTATCTTTTACCCCGCTAATGGAGTCTTTTTCGGACAAGCAGTTTATTGCAACGAGATTTGCAAACTCTAGCGTTTTTTGGTCTTCGTAGTCGTTATATATTGCGTAAAGACTTCCGGCACAGAACGCGTCACCCGCGCCAACGCTACCCTTAATAAAGCCTTTGGGAAGTTTTATCGAGTCAACTTTGGTAAATTTACCGGTTTTATCTAGAGCGTAGCCTCTTTCGGGACAATGCACGATAACTTTTTCGTTAACGCCCATTTCTAATAGCTTTTGCATTATATTTTGAATATTATCGTCTAAAATATTACCGTTAGAGTCTCTCGGCGGTATACCAACTATCGTTCCCGCTTCGATTTCGTTAATAATAACGAAGTCACAATGCGGTAACGTTGCCGATACCACCTTAAAAAAGTTTCCGCTAGACTCGCTAACGATATCGATAGACGTCTTTATTCCCTTTGCCCTAACTTTTTCAAGCAACTTTGACATTTGAGTACTGCCGTCGTCACAAAGTTTATCCATACTATCTAAAAGCATAAGATAGCCCGCATGGAAAATCTTGCAATCGAGAGCGTCCACGTCTACGTCGTCCATTGAAAAATACTTGTTTGCGCCACGATTATGGAAAAAAGTTCGTTCGCCCGTGCCGATTACCGTTAACACGTCTGAATAACTAGTGGGCGCGCTTTCGTGAATTTTCACTCCCGAAACGTCAATTCCGACCTCTTTCATAACGCCCGTTACGTATTCGCCCATTTGATCGCGACCGACCTTTCCTATGGCGTTAACCTTTAGGTCTTTATCGAGTTTTTTAAGATCGATTGCAGTATTTGGAACGCAACCGCCAACCGCAAGCGATTGGTCTTCAATAGTGACGAGCATACCCTTTTCGGGGTAAGAGCCCACCATTTTTACGTAGTCTACTAAAATATTACCTGCTAAAGTAATGCCTTTTTTTTCAATCATTTTTATACCCTTATTACGCTTGAAAATCTATCGTCACAATAATCGAGTAGTTCCTTTAAGCCCTTTCCGTTTGCTAAAAGGTTAAACATGTTTGCGATATCTTCCGCGTATTTACCGTTATAATCGCAGTATTTTTCTAACGTTTTAACCGCACCGTTTCCCTTTGCAAAAGTCGATAATTCAACGCTACTCGTGTCGGCTTCGGGCGCAAAATACATACCTGCCGCCGCACCGATAAGCAAGAAGTTGCACGGAACGGAGTGCTTTTCACATAGTTTTATAGCACCGATAAGTCTATCGTTTGAGCCGAGTTTTCTAATCGTATCCTTGCCAACTCTTTCAACCGTGTCGGCAAGCGCTTTGTTCGTGAAACGATATAAAAGGTTTTCAGCGTGATCGAGTAAATTATCAATACTAGTTCCGTTTTCCTTTGAAATCGCTAACGCCGATTGAGTTAACGCCTTAAACGCAACGTATTTAATATCGTAATCGTTAACCGCTTCGTAAATATAGGTATACCCGCGAAGATAACCAAGATACGCCGAGAGAGCGTGGCTCATATTGTGCATAAATAGTTTTCTTTGGATAAAATAGTTGAAGGGCTCTGCGGGATATAGATTTTTAATTTCAGGGATTTCGCCCTTAAACGCCTCTTTATCCACGGGGAGAATATTATAAGGTTCAACGCATACGCGCAAAATATTGCCCTTTCTCTTTTCGTCGGTCATAACGGGAACCATTCTGCCGATACTTGCCTCTACAAAACCGATTTCTTTATCAATTCTATCGGCGTATTCGGGGAGTTGTTCTATAATTAAACCTTTAAGAAATTGATCCGCGCCTATTAAGTTTTCACAAATAATAATATTAAACGGCTTTGCATTTTTTTCAAAACGCTTTCTTAAACCGAGCGCTATGGGCTTTGCGATAAACTTTAGAACGTTTACCCCTATCGCCGTAGCCATAATATCGCTACTTGCAATTTCGTCAGATACTAAGTCTAAATCAGTTCCGTCTATTCCGTATACGTTTTTAACGATAACTTCTTCAGTTTTTTCGCTACTAACTATTTCAACGGGATATTCGTTATCTTTATTTAGCGCACCGATAACTTCCTTATTAATATCGATAAAGCCAACCTTATATCCGCTAGCGGAAAATAATTGTCCTATAAATCCACGGCCGATATTACCCGCGCCGTACATTATAAATTTTTTCATAATAATCCTTTTTTTTTAAGTTAATATTTGTTATTAGTTCATTTCAGGAACTAACGGACCAGCAAGTTCTTTTAAGAAGAATAATCTTCCAGGGATAGTCGGGATAAAGCTTGAAGTTATAAATCTAGTGGGTTTATAACGAAGAGTCATCCATAAACTCATACCTTGCCATTGCATTCCACGACCCAAAGTGCCGTCTGCACCGCCGATTGCATAGTCTGCTTGGAACATTAAGCCAGGTCCTATGGTGTTTGCTCTACAAGGAACTAAACTCGTTCTTGACTTAAATGAAGTAAGAGCGTTTTGTTCAATGGTTAAGGGGTGAAGTTTTGCACCGATTCTATAAGGTTGTGACTTCCATTCTGCGTCGGTAGCAAATTCCGAACCGAATTGAGGTTCCCAGAACGCGATATGGCACATTCTACCGATACCGTAAACTAAAACGAGTTTTGCGCCTTCGGCTTTAAGTTTAGCGATCTTTTCGGGATAAGTGGGAAGATTTTCTTTGGTTGCAAAGTTTCTATTTTCCTTGGGAACGGTGAGTTCTCCTAAAGGATTATAAAATGCCGTTTCCATTGCGTTTTGGAAAGACGCTTCGCCAGTAATCGTATTGCCTTCTGCATCAGCCCATTCGTCCATGTTAAAGCACCAAACGTTCTTGCAAGATACGTTCCATTCTTTAAGGAAGTAAACTGCCCACTTATACATACCCATAGGTCCTACGGGAAGAATAAACGCGAGTTTTTGACCTCTTTCGTTTGCTTTTTTGATTTCGTTTGCTATTTCGTGACCCATTTTAACGTCGAATTCGCCAACGTTATCGCAAGCGATAGGCGTAAAATCATCGTTCCAAAAATCTTGCTTTTCGGTGATTGATTCGGGAGCGTTTGAACAACACTCGTCAATCTTCTTAAAATCCCAACCTTCGGGATAAAAACCTTCTAATAAACTGCCTTTTACGGTTGAATTGAAATCCATAATATTTTCTCCTTTTTTATTTTATTGATTATAAATTTTGTCAACTACTTCTTGAACTTGAACCGCTCTATCCGCATAGGTATAGTCGGGACTACCAGATCTTAAAATATCGGTGAAGTGGTTGATTTGTTTTAAGTATAAATTTGCGTTTGCACCCGTAAATTCTTCGGGTTTATCGGTAACTCTAACTTGTGCTGCCGAATAGTCGCCTTGGGGTGAGTAAAGATGCTTTAATACGCCTTTTTCTTCTTGACCTAACGTGCCGTTACAAATGATGTAACCTTTATCGCCGTAAAGTTCTAACTTGCTTTCAGACGCGTTGTCTGGTACGTTAAAGTTTACGTCGATATGACCTAAAACTCCGCCCTTGGTCTTAAAGATGATTACACCGCCGTCTTCAACTTCGTAATTAAACGTTCTAGTTGAGAAGAAACTCTTTACGTCCTCGATTTCGTCCGATAAAATTTCTTCGATAAGTTCAATACAGTGAACGCCTAAATCCATTATCGCTCCGCCACCGCCAAGCGCTCTTTTTTGACGCCATGCGCCCGGGATATCGGGATACCAACAAGAGAATTGCGCTCTTACGTCGTTAACGTTACCGATACCGCCGTTATCCACGATTTCCTTTGCTTTTTCGTGGAGATTATGATGTTTCATCATATATCCGATAGTGATTTGTTTGCCCGCCTTCTTAAACGCGTCAACGATTTCTTTGCCTTGTTTAGCGTTCATAGCGATAGGCTTTTCCATAAATACGTTTTTGCCGTATTTTAGCGCAATCATCGCTTGATCGTAATGGCAAAATACGGGCGTTCCGATATATACTGCGTCGCAATCGTTTTCTTTAAGCATTTGCTCTTCGCTTGAATAACTCTTTACTGCGTATTTATCGCCAAGTTTTTTAGCTACTTCTTCGTTTTTATCCATTACGGCAACGAGTTCGCTATCCTTGTCTTCCAAAATTGCAGGAATAGTTCTTCTATCCGCGATTCCACCTGCGCCTATAACGCACCATCTTAATTTCATCATTTTTCTCCTTAATTTTATTCTGGTAAAAGACGCTTCGTCGTGCCTTTTAAGTATACGTCGCATTGACGGAAACCTTCGGCATATTCCGCGCCACATTGATATCCACGATATCTAGAACAAGTTCTTACCATATCGCAAAAATCTATGCCGTCGTGATCTCTCATCCACACGATTTGACTTTCGTGACAGTTGAGCATCTTGATTTTTAGATCAATAGTTTCTGTAATATCAACGAACATCGTTGGGTTAAAGTTTACACCTGCCAAAGTATCCATATAATAAATAGGAACAAGTTTTGCCGCAGGCAAATTCTTTTTCGTGTAGTAATTTGGAAGAGTTGCAGTAAAACTTGCGTCAAAAACCAACTTACTTACCGAAGTGTGATCTGGCATATAGTCGTTAGGATCGTGAGTTATAATTAAATCGGGGTTGGCATAACGAATTATATCAACCATTTTATCCCTTGCCTCTTTATTGTTTTCGTAAATCTCTAAGTCGTCAAATCCGCCGTGGATAACTTCTATTCCCGCAAGAGCACCTGCAGTTTTTGCTTCTTTAGCACGGATAACTTTTAATTCATCCGGAGGAATTACAACGTGGCCTAAATTTCCGCTACTTGCGTGGCAAACTATAACCGTATCTCCCCTTTGAACGCATTTTGCGAGCGTTCCCGAACACGCAATCTCAATATCGTCTGGATGCGTTCCTATTGCAAGAATTCTCATAACTTGCTCTCCTTTTCGTTTTTTCTTTATTGTAATAAATTTTATCCATTTTTACAATATCTTTTAATACCCAAAAAGAGTAAAATAATCTACTTGATTTTATTTTTATATTGTGTTATACTTTTTTTATGAAAAATTATTTTAAGCATAAAATTGAAAACTTAGTAAACGTTAGCAAAATAGTAACCGTGCATTACTTTGAGTTTGGCAAGAACTTTAAGTTCGGCGAAGAGCAACACGACTTTTGGGAGATCGTGTTTGCCGAAAAGGAAGATATTAAATGTACGGCTAACGGAAAAGAGATAATCTTAAATCAAGGCGAAATGTTATTTCATAAGCCTAACGTTCGCCACTCTTTGTCTTCTAACGGCGTTAAAGCGCCCGACGTTTTTATAGTGTCCTTCGTTTGCCACTCCGAGGCAATGCGTTTTTTTGAAGACAAAAAGGTAAAACTTACTTCGTCGCAAAAGAGATATCTTTACGCTATTTTAGACGACGCTCAAAAGACTTTCGATATCCCTTTTTCTAATCCCGACACTAAGAAAATGGCGCTACTTTCCCGCCCTACGCTTGGCGGACAACAGCTCATAAAGAATAACCTTGAAATTTTGCTTATAGATATTATGAGGTCGCTCACCGAAACCGAAGAAGGAAACACCATCTTCTTATCGGACGACGAACTAGATAATAAACTCGTTAACGACGTTATAAAGATAATGAACGCGAGCATTTTTGATAATCTATCTATCGACGATATCGTTAAAAAGACAAATTATAGTAGAGCGTATATCTTTAGGGAATTTAAGAAGACGACGGGAAAAAGCATTATGGAATACTTTACCGACCTAAAAATAAAATCGGCAAAGAAACTCCTTAGAGAAAGTGAACTTTCTATTGCCGAAATCGCTGAAAAATTATGCTTTGATACGCCAAACTATTTTAGCAAAACCTTTAAGAAAATCAACGGCGTAACCCCCACCGCATACAAAAAAAGACTAAGAAGATAAATTTTCACAACTAAAAAAGCCCCGAAATTTCGGGGCTTTTTATTTTATAAATCTTTCAGCATCAATTCCCAAATTTCCCATTGTGAACGTGCGTAGGAATATTCTGTTTCAAAATATTCTTCAGGGGTTTTTATTTTATCTCTAAATGCTATAAATGGAGACTCCGTCCAAGGAAAAGTACTCGCAAATCCAAAAAAGGCAACGGGATTTTCAAAGTTCATTCTATAAAGCGTCGAAGAACTTGCAAGCTCACAAACTCCCTTTTGAAAATCATTTAAACTCTCATACAGTTGCGAACTTGAAGAGTAGTCGTAATTATAAGCGCAAATAGATCCTGCGTATTTTGTCCAAAGTTCAGACGCCGTATCCGACGCCATAAAAGATAAGAACACTTTCGCCGCCATCTTTTTTTCTTCGTTATTCGCCGACGGAATAAACCACGCGTCTTGCGAGCTATCCCATAAATATTGAGTCTCGGTTATTTTATTTCCATCCTCGTCGCAAAGGGTTGGAATACGCATTATTCTATAATCGCAGACGTCATTATAGTAAGGAATCCAGTCTTCCATTTCTTTCTCAAACCAAGCTCCACAAGTAATAATAAACGCTTCCCCTTCCAAGAAGTCTTTTTGCGCGTCGAATTTATCCTTAAAATATACCGTCTTTGGAATATAATCGGGATTAAACGCAATTTCGTTAAAAACTTGATACGTCCTAAGTCTTCCTTGATCTTTATATATCTCAGCGGTTTCAAATTTTGAAAACTCGTCAAGAGTCTCCTTTCCGCTCGCTTGTAGCCACCAAGTATGAATAATTTCGTTCCAATACGCGTCATCTTCCGCCCCGCAATAGTTTATCGGAGTAATTGGAACCCCTTTTTCAGTGTAAAGCTCCATCTCGGAAACCGTTTCGCAAAATTCGATCAATTCTTTGGTCGTCGTGGGGACGTTTAAGCCGTATTTATCAAACAATTTTTTATTGTAAACGAACGAACCCATACTTAAATTTTGGGGTAACGACCAATAGTGCTTGAATCCTCCCGCGTACATTTCCATAGATTTTAGAACTTGAGACGATATATTTTCGCTAACGGTAACGCCTTCTCCGTCACCAACCTTACTATCAAATAGATCGTCAAGAGGTTCAACGTATCCTTTAGTAACCCAACGACGAACTAATCCTAGAAAATCCGAATAATATACGTCTGAAAGATATTTATTTTTTTCAAGATTAGACGGTAATTCATCATTGATGCTATCGTTAGCAATCAAAGAAATTCTGATATATGGATATCTTTTCATAAATTCCGTCCCGATTTTTTCAAAAACGGTTGTGCCGTAAGTAGTATAAAGATATTCCACCTTGATAGTTGTTAAAGGAGGATGCTTTTTAGTTAACGTTTTGCCACAACCACAATCACAACTAGCGGTCATCGTTTGTTTCAAGGGTCCTGAGGTTTCTTGATTGCAAGTATAATACGTAAAGGTGTGAGTGCCGTTCCCCGCGCTCCCTTCCGCTATTCTCGTTTGCTTTTGTCCACATCCGTTATCACAAGTGGCGTCTTCCGTCCCGTCTTGCGTTTTAGAGGCGTCATCATTATAGACGTATTTTGTATAAGAATGCCCTAATTCACTACCGTATTCAAACGTTTCTTTCCCAGTCGCTTTACACTCGCAAACGTAAAAATATTTTTTCGGCGTTTCACAGGTCGCTTCGCTTGCCAAATATCTCTTTTTTATAATTTGCAAACTAAAATCGTGAGCGTGACTCAACGAGCAACCGTAACGAGTATTTTCAGAAATTGCACCACACGCAACGAAAAATGATATAGACATGCAAGTTATCGCAACTAGTAATAAAACTCTAATTATTTTTCTCACGTCTATCCCCTCTTTTCGTTATCTAATTTCTACATATACGTCCGTTGAACGAATAAGTTTAAACGTAAATGATGACACGTCGAAATTTGGAGAATAAGATATCTTGTGTACAAAGGGCTTGTCGTTTTGATAACCCATTATCGTGTTTAATTCTATGTACTGGATAGTTTCCATGCCTGAAAGTCTTTTTAATACTTTAATCATGTCCAGGTTAAACTTAAATTCTTCAGTATATACATCAACGAAGTTTTCGTTATAATATTTCTTTTCTTCGGACGTTAAAAATTCATATACGTTTTCTCCCCTAAATATAAATTTTATAGTTTTGCTATTGCTTTCATCAACTAGGAAAATACCGTCGTCACTAGGACGGAACCAGTCGCCGTCCGTTCCTTCGTATTTAATTTGTCCAAACGTATTCAACTCGGAATATTTATATTTTCCACCAACTTTATCAAGCTTGATCATTTGCGACTTGATCACCCTTTCCGCACGCCAAAAAACCAGGTCTGAATAGAAAATTTCGCCATAATCGTCTTGTAGTCTTTCTCGTTTATAAAAGGATACAATATAACTGTTCGTATCAGTTATGGGAATATTATTTCCTTCTTCATCAGTATCACCACCACAGCCTACGGCGAAAAATGATGCAAAAGCAAGAAAAAGAGCCAACAAAGTAATGAGTAACCGTTTCATAAATTCCCTCCTTAAACATTTACATTTTTATTGTATCATATCTTACATACGCAGTCAATAGCAAAATAAAAAAGCCCCGAAATTTCGGGGCTTTTTTACTCAACAATATTTTAAATAAACACAAAGAAAAAACTTATAATTCTCTTATAACTTTAGCGGGGTTTCCGCCGATTACAACGTTATCGGGGAAACTTTTGGTTACGACTGAGCCTGATGCAACCACAACGTTGTTTCCAAGCGTTACTCCGGGGTTTATTATCGCGCCACCACCTATCCAGCAGTTGTCGCCGAAAGTAACCTTAAAGCCTAATTCAACGCCGTTGTATCTCTCTTCTGCACGAACGGGGTGCGTTGCGGGGAAAATTTTAACGCACGGAGCAAGCATACAATTTTTGCCTATTCTAACTTCGGCAACGTCTAAAATAACGCAACCGTAGTTGGCAAAAAAGTTTTCGCCAACGTGAATATTTACGCCGTAATCACAATAAAATGGCGGACATACTTTAATGTTTTTACCCGTTGATCCTAACATCTTTTTTATTAGTTTTTCTAACTTTTTTTCGTTAGACGGATCAATTTTATTGTATTTACCAAAGAGCTTTTTACTCCTCAAATGCAGTTTTCTAAGTTCTGGATCTTCGGCGCTATAAAGTTCACCGGCTAAAGCCTTTTCTCTTTCAGTCATAATTTTCCTCGCTATGAAGAAAGCAAACACGCGCGTGTTTGCTTTTCTCTTTTTATTAGATAATAAATTTATCCCTAAATTATCTCATTTGTTGGAGATCGTAGTGGATATCGTAAGCCTTTTCTTCTTCGGTGAATTTATGGCGAGTATCGATAACCTTTCCGTCGTTAACCTTTCTATCTGCCACGTCTTCAGTAGTTCCCATTACGGTTACGTTAACTTGTCTTCTACGAGCGATAACGTGATCCCAGTCGATAAAGTAGATATGTGCAAATAAGCCAAGGTCAAGTTTTCCGTCTTTAATGGTTAAGGTTTCGCTTCTACCGAAGAAACAACTGCGGAGGTGACCGTCCGTATTCATTGAAGAATAGTCACCGGGTTCGTTTACGTATCTGCCGTATTGAGCATGGATAGGACCAGGGTGACGATATTGATGTTCTTCTGCAAAGTCGGGAATCATCTTTCTCATGATGTCTAAAAGGTCGTGTTGTAAGTATTCAAGGTCGAAAGAGTCGATGTCGTGTGAGCATTCTTGAACCATTACTGAACAAGTGGTGTGGTGTGAAACGATTGCAACCGTTCCGTTCTTAATGCCAGATTCTTCTACGATATCGAGAATTTCTTTTCTAATGTCGTGGAAAGTAGGGATCCAGCCTCTAGATTGTAATTCGATTTCTTTTTGAACTACTTTGAATTCCATAGTTATTGTTCTCCTTTATATTTTATATAAATTTTTATTTATTTCTTTCGTCGTATGCTCTTCTTACTGCCGCGATCATTTCTTCAGCAAGTTCTAAGGGCTTTTCAGCTTTAGCTATCGCGCTTGAGCAACCCGATGCCGACGCGCCTGCTTTAATAATATTATAGCAGTCTTGTCCTTTTGAAATCCCTGCCGACGGGAAAGGCTTAATGTCGGGGTTGATTTCTCTAATTACTCTAATTACTTCGTCTACGTATTCTTTATCAGCGGGTTTGCCCGTGCCGATAAGTTCGCTAGGCTCTGCAACTAAAATGTTAGGTCCAAGTTTTGCTATCGCTTTAACTTCTTCAATAGAATCCGCGCATACCATAGTCGCTAAACCAAGTTCGTCCGCACGCTTGATCGCTTGTTCAATTTCTTCAATGGTGAGTTTATGTTCGGCGTGGTTGAGCATTACCCCTACTGCGCCTGCAGCTTTAACAGCCTCAGGGAGCGTTCTACCCATACCTCTACCAACCGGAATACTATCCATGTGTTGAGAGTAAACGTGAACTCTTTTAACGTGTCTACTAACGTTATAAATTTCGGTGTCCGGAATATCTAACACTACGTCTACGTTGTACTTTTTTGCGAGTTTATCTAGCCCTTTTGCCATTTTTACGAGCGTTTCGCCGTACATATAGCATTTAGGACCGTATTCAAAAAAGGGTTCGCTTATTTTATAGTCTTTAAACATTTTTATATCCTCTTATAAACTTTTATTATTTAATCTTTCGCCTACTGCGCCACCGGGGTGAATAACGGCA
>JAZRSG010000002.1:0-109888 GCA_045651465.1 Christensenellaceae bacterium | reverse complement strand
TGCACCTGCATACTTAGTCCAAATTTCACTAGCTTCGTCTGAAGCAACGAACGCTAAGAATCTCTTAGCAGCAGCTTTCTTTTCAGCGCTGATTGCCGAAGGAATAAACCACGCGTCAGATGCGCCTTCCCAAAGATATTGCGTGCTACTCATAGGTTTGCCGTTAGCATTACAAATTATAGGGACGTTCATCATTCTAGCATCACACGTTGCGGTGTAATAAGGAATATAATCTTCCATTTCCTTTTCAAACCATGATCCGCAAGGAATTAAGAATGCTTCGCCTTCTAAGAAGTCTTTTTGAGCATCGGTGTGATCCTTAGAGTTGATGTTTGCAGGCAAGAAATCAGAATTAAACGCAATTTGGTTAAATACTTGATACATTCTAAGTCTACCGTTATCATTATAGATTTCGGGAGATTCATACTTAGAGAAGTTATCTACCACTTGTTTACCACTAGCTTGCAACCACCAAGTTTTAAGAATATTATTCCAGTAACCGTCGTTTGCAGCACCACAATAAGTGATGGGGGTAATCGGAACGCCCTTATCGGTAGTTAAGTTCATTTGAGATACCGTGTTGCAGAAAGCAAGGAGTTCGGCAGTCGTTTTGGGAATACTTAAATTATACTTATCGAATAACTTCTTGTTGTAAAGGAAAGAAGATACGCTTACGTTATGCGGTAACGACCAGTAGTGGTTAATGCCGTCTTTAACCATTGCTCTTGATTCGAGCGCTTGAGCCGTCATGTTTTCCGCAACGGTAATGTCTTCACCAGGAACTTTCATTTCCATTACGTCGTCAATAGGTTCAACGTGACCAATAATTGACCAACGACGAACCGAGCCTAAAAACTCGCCGTAATAAACGTCAGAAAGATTTCTGCCCGAGCTAAGTTTAGTTCCCGTTTCGCCGTTAATGTTTTCGTTGGGTTTAAGCGTAATTCTTATGTTTGGATTTTTTTCCATAAACGCTTCGGCAATCTTTTCAAAACCAGTCGTGCCGTAGCCTGCGAGTAAGTATTCTACTTTAATGGTCACAGTTAACATAGAATTTTCATCTATTCTAGTATCTTTTTTACCGCAATCGTAATCACAACACGCTGTTTCCGTTCCGTCACTATCAAGCGTCGCGTCGTTATTAGATACGTAATTTGTAAAACTATGGTCGGTCATAGAGCCAGCCACATCTCTAGTTCCTTTTAATCCACAACCGTATTCACAATATGCAGTTTCCGTTCCGTCTTCAAAGCAGGTCGCGTTCTCATCATAAACGTAATCCTTAAAAGAATGCCCAAGAATCGTGCCTTGCTTTACTCTCGTGTCCGTTTTACCACAACCGTATTCGCAACTTGCGGTTTCCGTTCCGTCAGCTTGGCAAGAAGCGTCGTCGTTATACATGTAGCTATCGAAAGAGTGTTCTAATAAATCCCCGTTTTCGTAGGTTTCATCCCCTTCCTCCCAGCAAGTGCAAACGAAATAATATTTAGCTTTTTGTGTGCAAGTTGCCTTGCTTGCTAAATATCTTGAGCTCACGACTTGCAAGTCAAAAACGTGCGTATGTTCGTCTTCACCGCAAGAAATTAAAAACATTCCGCTAGCGCAGACTAGTAAGATGCCAATTAGTAGTGTTAAAAGCTTTTTCATAAATTTCTCCTTGACTTATTATAACATATTTATTTTTCAATAGCAAGGTCATTTAAAATAAAAAGAGCGATATGAATATCGCTCTTAATTTCTTTTTTTCTTATTCGTTTTCAAATAATGGGGTTGAAAAGTATCTTTCCGCCGTGTCGGGAAGCACGGTCACAACCGTCTTTCCTTTGCCAAGTTCTTTTGCGAGCTTTATTGCCGCCGCCACGTTCGTTCCCGACGAAATTCCGCACATAATTCCTTCTTTTCTCGCTAAATCTTTGCTAGTCTTAAGCGCCTCTTCATCCGAAATAATGCAAACGTGTTCAAAAATATTGCAGTTTAGAACGGACGGGATAAGCCCGTCGCCTATGCCCATTTGAATATGAGAGCCTATCGTTCCACCCGCTAAAATTGCAGCGTTTTCGGGTTCAACCGCCCAAATCTTAATGTTGGGGTTTTGCGCTTTTAACACTTCGCCTATGCCCGTTATCGTTCCACCCGTTCCTATACCAGAGCAAAATCCGTGTATTGGCCCAGCAACTTGTTCGATTATCTCTAGCCCGGTATGGTAACGGTGCACCATGGGATTTGCAGGGTTTTCAAACTGTTGGGGAACGAATACGTTCTTATCTTCTTTTGCCATTTTTAGCGCCATTTTTAAGCAATTATCAATGCAGTCGCCAATATTTCCGTCGTCGTGAATTAAAATTACTTCCGCACCGTAATGACGAACGAGTTTTCTTCTTTCTTCACTAACCGAGTCGGGCATAATGATAACCGTCTTATACCCTCTTACCGCGCCAACGAGCGCTAGGCCTATACCTTGGTTTCCGCTAGTCGGCTCAACGATTATCGTGTCTTTATTGATGACGCCCCTTTTTTCCGCGTCAAGAATCATATTGAGTGCCGTTCTCGTCTTGATAGATCCACCTACGTTAAGACCTTCAAACTTAACGAGTATTTGCGCCGAGTCGTCGCCCGTCATGTTATTAAGTTTTATTATCGGGGTGTGCCCGATCGCTTCTAAAACGTTATTGTATATCATGGTTAAAATGTTACTACATCTTTTCCGAAATTGCAACGGATTTAGACGTTTTCCTTTTATTTATTTTATTCTTTTACTACGTTAACGGTGAAAATTCCGTTATCTTTCATCGTTTTTATCACGTTTTCATCGATTACTTCGCCCGGAACGGCTATGGCAACCGCAGGCGGACACGATAACTTTACGCTCGCCACCGTTCTTCCTAACGCCTCGTCGATTTTTACGGCTTCGCTAATAGAGAAGATTGCCTCTTTTACGCTAAGTTTCCTTTCGGGCTTTATCACGACGTTTTCTCTTTCAGATAACGGCGCTTTCTTTTTTATCTTTTTTATTGCCGTCGTGAGGGAGGTCAAATCGCTCTCGCTCGTATCCACCGAAAACATCATTACGGCGTATCTATTATCCGAAAACTCTATCATTACGCCGTTTTTTAGCAAGATTTTTGCAATTTCTTCTCCGCTATACCCTATCTTAAAACAATCAAGCGTAAGTTTAAGCGGTTCGTTTCCGATCAAAGTAAAGCCTTGCTTTTTAAGCGACTGCTTTAATTTTTCCACCCTACTTACGATTTTTTTAACCTTTTTTCTATATCCGCCGCAAATAGTAGCGTTAAGTAGGTCGAGAGAGTTAAGAATTAAATAAGACGGACTAGTCGACGCAAAAAGTTCCATACACTCTTTGGCGTTTTGCTTAAAATATTCGTCTTGATTTTTATTTATATGTAAATACGCTCCACCCGTCAACGCTGAAAGAGTTTTATGCGCCGAATCCGTGCACATATCCGCACCTAAAGTGATAGGATGAAGTGATTTTTCTAAAAATTTTAAGTAAGCACCGTGTGCGTTATCAACTAAAAGTAACGCGCCGTGCTTTTTACACACCAAACCTAAACTTTCAATATCGACTAAGTTCCCTAAATAATCGGGAGTGGTAATATATACCGCCGTCACTTTACCGTCTAGTTCAATAATGCGATTTTCTAAACTTTCAGCCGAAATATCACAAGATAAGTATTCGTTATCTTTAGGATATATCCACTCTAAATCGGTATTTGTTAGTGCTATCGCCGACAAAAAGGCTTTATGAGCGTTTCTTCCTGCTAAAATTAGCGGTTTTTTGCCTTGTTTTAGCGCAAATTTGCTAGCTAAAAGCACCATTGCACGGATAGAGAGCGAACTGCCTTCCGTTGAATAAAAGACGTCGCTATCAAAAATCTTACCCGCGTTTATTTCGCTATCTCGTATTATTCCGCTTGAGTTAAATAGTTCGTCCGCGCCGAAAATCTCGGTTATATCGTACTTTTCGTGCCCCGTTTTTCCCTTGCCTTTATGCCCCGGCATGTGCAAACGAACGGTCTTACTATTAGCGTATTTTTTGATAAAATTATTTATCGGTGTTTTCATCTTTTTTGGCTAAATTTCTTGCTACCGCAAGCATAATTGCACATTCCATTCTCTTTCTAAAGAGTTCGCAACCTTGTTCGTAAATTCCTTTAACCGAGCCCGTAGCGTGATATGCGTTTGCCGAACATCCGCCCGAACAGTAAAGTTTTGCCCAACAGTCCTTGCACTCTTTTTTAGCGTAAACGTTATTCTCTAAAAACTGCTTTTGAATTTCAAAGTTAGATACTCCGTTATATATGTCGCCAAGCTTAAATTTCTCGTCCCCAACGAATTGGTGGCACGGGTATAAGTCGCCCCACGGCGTTACCGCCATATATTCCGTACCCGATCCGCAACCCGAAATTCTCTTATAAATACACGGTCCACCCGTTAAGTCTATCATATAATGATAGAAGGTAAAAGGCTTGCCTTCCTTATCTTTTTCGAGCATTAAGAACGCTAGGTCTTCGTATTGCTTTTTAACTATTTCAATATCCGCGCTATTAAGTTCGCTCTTATCACCCTTGGCGCAAACCACGGGTTCCATGCTAAGCTCGTTAAAACCTAGATCGAGCATAACTTTTATATCGTTTAAAAAGTCGGGGTTTTCGTGCGTGAAAGTTCCACGCATATAGTAGTTTTTGCCATTTCTTGCCTTAACTAGCTTTTGGAATTTAGGCACGATTTTATCGTAGCTTCCGTTGCCCAAATAGTCCACTCTATATTTATCGTGAACTTCCTTTCTGCCGTCTAAACTTAAAACGACGTTGCTCATTTCCTTATTCGCAAAATCAATCACGTCGTCGTCGATTAAAACGCCGTTCGTGGTTAAGGTAAAACGGAAGTTTTTATTCTTTTCCTTTTCAATAATTCTAGCGTATGCCACTAAATCCTTAACGACTTGAAAGTTCATTAAGGGTTCGCCACCGAAAAAGTCAACTTCTAAGTTTCTTCTATTGCCCGAATTTTCGATTAAAAAATCTAGCGCGCGTTTTCCTACCTCAAGGCTCATAACCGCACGTTCGCCTTGATATTTACCTTGACTTGCAAAACAATATTCGCAGTTAAGGTTACAAGTATGCGCAACGTGGAGGCAAAGCGCTTTGATTACGCCCGAAGTTTTGGCTTTTAACCTGCCTGCCATTTTCTCAAAAGTGTCACTAGAAAAGAGTTTTCCTTTTTCTTTTAAAAACTCCACTTGCTCTACGCACTCTAAAATTTCTTCTTTTGTAATTGCGGGATATTTTTCTTCTAAAATGCTTACGATTTGGGCTTTTTCCGTGCGGGCGAAAAGTTCTATTACGTCATACGCCACGTCGTCAACAACGTGCAAAGCGCCAGAACATACGTCCAAAACGATATTATATCCGCCAAGTTTATATTGATGAACCATCACGTTCTCCTACAAATAAAAATACCGCCCGATAAGGCGGCATTTCAAAAAGCTAAAAATTATTCGCTTTCTTTAGCGTTTTCACATTGCTGGTTTGCTATGCCACAACTCGTCTTACATGCAGATTGGCAAGAGGTTTGACATTCGCCACAACCACCGTTTTTTGCGCTTTCGCAAAGGTTACGGGTTTCGATAGTTTCTATATGTTTCATTTTTTTACCCTCCAAGGCTTAAGTTTTTATATTACTTTCCTTATTATACCACCACCTAATAAGAAAGTCAATGCTATACGAATATTTCTTTTAGTGGTATTAAGGTTTTTTCTTTAGTTTTGTCCGTCGTTAAAATATAGAATACCCAAAGTATTTCCACCGCAGTGGCTTGCAATCGTGCAACCGGCGTGCGATTCGTAAACGTTCTTAAATCCCGCGTCGGTAAGTGCTTTTTTCGCTTGTTCTACCATTTCGGGCGTTGCCGTCGTATACGTGATGAAAACGTTTTCTAAGTCGGGAGTATTGAATTCACCAAGCGTTTCTTGGCAGTATTTAGCAACGACTTTATCCATAGCGCCACGATATTTTCTATCCGAGCCCATCTTTCCGTCTTTAACGACGATTCTAGGACGAAGTTTAAGAAGGTTTGCGCCAAAGAACGCCAAACTATTGCATCTTCCGCCCTTATATAAATAATCAAGTCTTTCGATAACGAAACTTACTTGAAGATTTTCTCTTCTTTCAGTTAATGCCTCGGCTATTTTAGCGGGAGCAAAACCGTCGTCCGCAAGTTTTTTAGCGTATAAAACGAGTAGACCTATACCAGTAGATAAACTTAAACTATCAACGACGTAAACGTCTTTAACGTTTTTAGCAGCGCGTTCGGCGTTTGAGCATGACGAAGATAATCCGCTAGATAAACATACGTGAACGACTGCGTCGTATTCCTTTTTTAATTCCTTAAAATATTCGGTATACTCGTATTCGTTAATAGCGTTAGTCTTGGGAAGAAGATTAGTTTCGTCTACGATCTTAAAAAGTTCTTCCGCGCTCATTTCACCGTCGCTAAAAGTTCTGTCTTTAATAACGATTTCGTAAGGGATAACTTTTACGTCTAATTTTTCTAAAAGTTCTTTTGGCAAATCGCTAGTTGATTCGGCTGAAATTGCAATTCTCATTATCGTTCTCCAAATTAAGCGTTTTAATATAGATATAGTATACCACATCTAATTTACAATTTCAAGGGTTTTTTATAGGCGAAGATATTTTTGTTCAATACCTTAGCCTTTTAACCGCATTTAAAAAAACTGACGTTTTTACTTGCTTATTAGTGGTTAAAGTGGTATTATATTTAACGTAAAGTTAAATAGTAATTACTTCTTAGGAGAAATTTATGGATAAAATCAACGGCACTATTCAAAAAGACACCGTTTCTTTTTGCGATTTCAAGGACTACAAAGACCAAGTAGTTTCTATTAAAGGCTACGTTCACCGCATTAGAGAAATGACGGGATTTTCGTTCGTTATCATTAGAACGGCAAAAGATACCGTTCAATGCGTTTACGCGCCTGAATTTTCCGACTATCGTTGGGACGACAGAATTTGCGAAGAAACTTGCGTTAAGGTTACCGGTAAGGTAGTTTCAAGTGTTGACGCTAAGGGTAACGAAAGATTCGAACTTCAAATTCACGATATCGAAATTCTTTCTCGCCCTGCCGAACTCCTCCCTATCGTAATCAATAAAAAACAACTCGATAATATGCAATTATCTACCATTTTGGATCTTCGCCCCGTTTCTATGCGTAACCCCAAAGAAAGGGCTATCTTTAAGATTCAAGAAGGTATCGCTAGAGGTTTTAGAGAATACCTTTTACAAAACGGCTTTACCGAAATCCGTTCGCCCAAGATTAACTTCGCAGGCGCAGAAGGCGGTACTAACGTATTTAAGTTAGATTATTTTGGCAAGCAAGTATATCTCGCTCAATCTCCCCAACTTTATAAACAAGCACTCGTTGGCGTTTACGAAAGAGTATTTGAAATCGCGCCCGTTTTCCGCGCTGAACATCACGATACTTCTCGCCACCTTAACGAATATACTTCTATGGACTTTGAAATGGGCTTTATCAACTCGTTTGAAGACATTATGAATATGGAAGTTGGCGCACTTAAGTACATTATGAACTTACTTAAGACCGAATATAAAGACGAAGTCGAACTTCTTCACGCCGATATTCCCGAAATCGAGTCTATCCCCACTATGAAGTTTATGGACGCTAAAGAACTCTTAATGAAAAAATTTAAGTATCAACCGTCCGACATGAAGGACTTCGATCCCGAAGAAGAACAACTTCTCGGCAAATACGCTAAAAAAGAACTTAATAGCGACTTTATCTTCATTACCCACTATCCGTCGATCAAGCGTCCTTTCTACACTATGGACGATCCCGAAAACTCCGAATATACTTTATCTTTCGATCTACTCTTTAGGGGCTTAGAAATCACCAGCGGTGGTCAACGTGTTCACGACTACAAAGAACAAGTTGAAAAAATGAAGAAATGCGGAACTGATCCCGAACAATTTGAAACCTATCTTATGTTCCATAAATACGGAGCTCCACCCCACGGTGGTCTCGGTATCGGCTTAGAAAGACTTACTATGCACCTTTTAGGCTTTAAGAACGTTAGAGAAGCAACCATGTTCCCGAGAGATATTAACCGCGTAACTCCCTAAAATTAAGAAAATTAAAAGCCGTTGGAAATCCAACGGCTTTTTTGTATCTATTTAGTAAAACTCATTTACAATTATCCATTAATTCCTGTACCTTTTCTTCGGTCATTTGCTCGCCATTAAGTTCTTCTTCAGTAAGGATTTCTGCTTTTAGCGTATATGCCGTATACCAAGCATTATCGTCTGAAGTTAGTTTTATTACAGCATACCCTTTTATTTGGTCATCAACAATTAAAATAACATCTATATACGCAACATCATTGTAAAAAGATTCAATGTCACTAAAACTATATTCTGGCACCCAAATAAGTTCATTGTTTACCCTGACTTCTTTTACCTTTCCTTCTTCACTAGTTTCCCCAGCAAAAACTCCTTTGTCCGTTCTGCACTTAAATACAGCATTTTCGTCGTCATAGTTAAACCATATTCCACTCTGATACGCGACAACCATGTGGTAGCGGAAATTTATACAGTTAACCATAAGTTTTTCAGGATCTTTATTCTCATAAAGAATTTCTTTTACCTTTTCTTCAGTTATTTCTTGTTGCTCACTAGTTGTAAAAATTTTGGTCGTTACCGTTTTTGCTTTGTAGTTTCCATCTTCGTCAATATAAATCTCTAATAACTCACAGCCTTTTATTTGATTATTTACTTTTAGTATAACGTCTATATAAACATTGTTAAAAATAGGATAATCCGCCCCATTTAATACGGACCAACTAAATGCTTCATTATTTTTTACTTCAACCTTTAAAGGCCAAACCCCATTTCTAACAACAAAGAAACCACCCCTATCGGTCAAGCACTCAAAAACGACGTTTTCATCTTCATAATTAAAGGTTATTCCAGAAAAGTAGCCTTTTTCTTCATCATAATGAAATCCAGAGCAATCCGCAAAGCTTTCTATTATTTCCGTTTGATTTTCATTTCCTTCATTATTGTTTTCGTTATTGTTGTTTTCGTCGTCGTTGTTCTCGTTGTTGTTCTCGTTGTTATTGTTCTCGTTGTTATTGTTCTCGTCGCCTATGGAACCATTGCCCACCACATCGTTTCCGCCGTTAGTAGGCTCGTTGTCTGGCGAGTTGCCACCACAGGCAAGCACCCCAAAACTAAAACATAATAGAAAAATAAGGGTGCAAATTAGCATAAAAATTTTTGTTAGTCTGTTGTTCATTTCTTTACCTCCTTATGTGCGCTGTTTGGCGTTTACTTAATTTTATGATAATACAAATCTTTTTACTTGTCAATACCTAACTTTTTTGCACGTTTTTAGCTGTGCCCCTTAAAGAGTAAGGGGTTTGGGGATTTGAGGAGTTTGTGTGGGGGATTTTAAGGGGGAGACCAAAGGAAAAGAGTTCCCCCCTTGATAGAAAATCTTTAATAAAATTAAAACCGCACCGAAAATTCGGTGCGGTTTGTTTTTTCTATATAATGGGTACTATCGTTTGACAAACTATTTCGGTCGCTGGAACGTTCATATTCCAAAACTCGTCTAGCACAACTTTTTGGAAGGCTTCAGACGTGCCTAAAAATATTATCCTTTCTAATTTCGTTGAATCGCAAAAAGCATAAAATTCTATCGCCTTTAAGCTACTAGGTAAAATTACTTCCTCTAACGAATAGTTATACGCAAACGCAAATTGCGTTATAGTCTTAACGTTCTTTGGCAACGTGATTTTAACTAGGCTTTCGCAGTTCATAAACGCGCCGTATTGAATAGCCGTTATCGAATCTGGAAGATCTATCTCTTTTAGTAAAACACAACCCTTAAAAGCGTTTTTATTAATGGTTTTTAGGGTGCTTTCCTCTTGAAAAATTACCTTTTCAAGTTTAGCGCAATTTTCAAACGACGATTGCCCGATCTTCGTTACCCCTTTTGGAATTGTTATCTCTTTAATCGTTTGATTACCTAAAAAAGCATACGTCGCTATCTCGCTAACGGGCTTTTCATTATACGTTTCGGGGATAACCACGCTATCGCATTCGCATGCTATTCCCATAACTTTGTATCCCGTATCCCTAGCGTTTGGTTCTAAAATAAGTTCCACCACGCAAGGCGTTTCATTAACCTCGTTATTCCCTTCTTCTCCGCACGCCGTGAAAAGCGAAACACCTAAAATTAAGGCGATCAACACAAATAATAGAGATAAAATCCTTTTCATCACCATATCCCCCTCGTAAAATCACCTAAATATTATATTAATATTTTTTTAAAAAGTCAATTAATCCACGTCGTTTTTCTGCATAGCGCAAAATCACCGCATAATTAGATTATATTTACGAAATTCGTCGAATAAAATATTTCTAAAACAACTTGGACGGTATACAAAATGAGGGGCTTTTTTAAGACGGTGGTAGTCGTGACCGTGTTTTCGGTTTGTGAGAAATTTTTGGGCTTTTTATATCGTATTTTTCTCTCTCATACCATAGGCGCGGAAGGTATAGGACTATTCCAAGTCGCACTATCCGTTTTCGGCTTAATACTGACCGCTACTTGTTCGGGAACACCCGTCACCGTTTCCCGCCTTATGACCAAATATAAAGCCGAAAACAAGCCCCAAAAGGTTAAATCGGTCGTTACCGCGGGTCTTTCTTTATCCGTCGCCGTCGCGCTCCCTGTATGCTTGTTTTTTATGCTTTTTTCGGGAAAGTTTTCTTTTTTGTTCGCAGACGGTCGCTCAATGAAAATCTTTATGATTTTGATGCCGACTTTAGTTTTTTCGTCCGTTTACGCAGTTCTTCGCGGAGTGTTTTGGGGAAACAAAGACTTTCTTCCCTTTAGCGTTATAGAACTTTTAGAAGAAGTGTGCATGATAATCGTCGGCGTTCTTCTAATAAACGTCGCAACCGACGTGACCGACGGAGCAACCAAAGCGGGAATCGCTATTGCCGTGTCTTACGTTTTCTCTTTCGTCCTTGCTCTAATATTTTTCATCATAAGAAAAAACAAACTAAAAAACCCCTTGCCCGAACTTAAACCCTTGCTATCTTCAGCTTTACCCATAACGGCTATGCGCACGGCGAGTTCGGTCGCAAGTTCGCTAGTTTCAATAATTCTACCCTTGCGCTTAATAGCCGTAGGCTTTAGCGAGTCCGAAGCCTTATCTTCCTTTGGCTCGGCAATTGGGCAGGCGTATCCGCTACTTTTTATACCCGTCAATTTAATCAGTTCGTTTACGCTCGTTTTAGTTCCCGAAATAAGCGAAAATTATTACCGCAAAAACCACCTATCCTTAAAGACGAACGTGGAAAAGGCGCTTAAATTCACCACTCTTTTATGCGCGATTTTCGTGCCCGTTTTCTTCGTGTGCGGAAGCGAAATCGGCATAACCGTTTTCGGTGGACACGAGTGCGGAGAATATTTAACTTATTCTAGTTTTTTGATGATTTTTATGGGAATAAGTAGTATTTCGACTAGCCTACTTAACTCTATGGGGCTAGAGAATAAAACGCTTTTTTATTACGTTTTAGGTGGCGCTCTTATGATATTATCCGTTTGGACACTACCTAAATTTTTAGGCGTTTATTCGCTACTTGTCGGCTTTATATTCCTTTACGGTTTAACGTCTATTCTAAATCTAAAACTGCTAAATAAAACTTGCGTTTATAAGCCTAAATACGCTAAATTTACGCTTTTAACCCTCCTATCCCTTATTCCAACCGTGACGTTTGGACTAATATTAGAAAAACTTCTTCTTCCCGTGCTTGGGGTTTTTATCACGCTTATAGTTTGCGCTCTTTTAATCCTAACCTTTAACTTTATGCTTTTAGTTGGGTTTGGGGTGATAGACTTTAAAAACTTAATCACGACGATAAAAAGTAAAATACCTAAATTTCACCGCCAAAAAATATAAAAATCGGCGACCTTTTGGTCGCCGATTTAATTTTTTTATCCTATTGCTTTTTTTATCTTGTCAAACACGGGATACGCGATAAACAGTAGTGCGTAGTTAAACAAACTATTATAAATTTGACCGCTTACGAATAGCCTCGTGGATAAATACGCGAAAAACGGAACTCCTTTTCCGTATAAAATCCAAAACGCCGTGGTGTTTATTGCAACCGTGCATAAAAGGAAAGTTAGCACGGCAATAATAGCAAGTTTTACGTACGCTCCGCCCTTTATTCTAAGTACGGGCGCGTTAAATATTAACCCCGAAAGGAGAGCGATCATACCCATGGCAAGTCCTATCCACGGCATATATACGAATCCACCCGAGTTATATAAAAAGCCAACTAAATCGCCCAAAAACGCCGATGCAAACCCAAATATCGGGCCGATAATCACTCCGGCAAACGCCGAGAAAAATATGGTTAGCGAAAACTGAACGTCGGCAAACTTAAACTCGAAGAACATATTGCAAACGACGAGTAATGCGCTCATAACCGAGATATACGCTATGCGCTTTGTTTTTGACGCGCTTACTAAAACGTCTGAAAAAAGTAGCCTTTTAAGTGAACTGGACATAAAAAAATCTCCCAAATTACATTTAGAGAGACCGATAAAATTGACGCGCTTTAATTTTAAGCGCTGAAAATGATAGCGGACGCGTAAAGACACCGCAGGGCGTACCTTTCGTTTGCAAACGACATCCCATTTTGCAACACTTTACGCGTCTTTACTACTCTATATTTTTATAATATCATCTATTAAGTTTACTGTCAAGCAAATAGTTTGGCATAAAAATTCTCTTTTGCGCCATAATACGCGTATGACCGTAATTTTTATAAGAACTTTAGTTATCTTTACTACGCTTATCGTGATCATAAGGCTTATGGGTAAAAGGCAAATCGGCGAAATGCAACCGTTTGAATTTATCGTTACACTTATTATCGCTGATCTTGCTTGTTTTCCGCTTGCCGACGTGTCTATTCCCTTAATCTACGGAATAGCCGCCATTATTTGTCTATTTATTTTGCACCAAATACTCTCTATTTTAGAGCAGTCTAGTTCGATTTTTAAAAGGGTTATTTCGGGAAAACCGAGCGTGGTTATAAATAAAGACGGCGTGGATATGCTTGAACTTAAGCGCAACAATCTCGGCGTTGACGATTTAATAGAGTCTATGCGCTCGTCGGGGTATTTTTCACTTGACGACGTTAATTACGCCATTTTTGAGTCTAACGGTAAACTTTCGGCTATGGAAAAATCGGATAACGACTCTAAATCTAATTCCGTTCCCCTTTTAATCGTTGACGACGGCAAAATCAATCAAAAAAACGTTTCACTTATCCGCGCCGAAAGCGGCGAAATTAGAGATTTTTTAAGCAAAAACAACGCCAAAATTAAACGCACGGAAGTTATGACGTTGGACGGAAACGGACGCGTTTATCTAAAGCAAAAAAACGAGCGATATAAAATTCTCTCCTTCCCCCTAAAGGAGAACGTAAAATGGTAAGATGTATAATTTCAACCCTAGTCGTTTTAGTATTACTTATAGTTGGAGCGATTTTTGAAACGACTTTCGTAAATAAACAATTTGACGATTTTAACGAGGTATTATGCGTGCTTTACGAAAAGATCGACGATCAATCGGCAACGCAAGACGACGTTTACGCCGTGCAAGAAAACTGGCTTAACAAAAAAAGAAGTTTGCACGTTTTTATTCCACATAACGAGATAAAAGAAATCGACCTTTGGCTATCCGAATCGGCAACCCTAGTTCGCGATAAAAACTGGGAGGACTCTATCTCAAAGGTCGAAGTTTTGATTGAACTGACCGAACAAATACCAAAGACTTTTTTCGTTTCGTGGGAAAATATATTATAAAGCGGATATAGTCCTTTTGTATAAATAGTTTTTCACTTTTTATAAAGATTTTTTTCGCGTTTTATAGTATACTTTATATAAAGAAACTCACGGAGAAAAGTATGAAAGGATTTGTTAACGCTTTAGTTTACGTTGAAGATAAAGGAATTATTAAGACTAACCTTGGCTTTAAGGACGGAAAAATCGCATATATCGGCGACGACAGTTCTAAAATAGACGAGATTATTCCCATCTCTAATAATCAAGTGGTTCTCCCCGGATTTATCGATCAACACATTCACGGCGCGGACAATGCCGACGCTATGGACGGCACGGTAGACTCCTTAAATAAAATAGCAGTTGCCCTAGCTAGAGAAGGAACGACTGCGTTTTTAGCCACCACCATGACCCAAAGCAAAGAAAACATAATGGGTGCAATGACTGCGGTAAAAGATTATAAAGCAGAGTTTAAGAATACTGGCGCAGAGGTTTTAGGTATTCACCTAGAAGGTCCGTTCATTTCGGTTAAACACGTAGGCGCGCAACCTATCGACTACGTTAAAACTCCCGACGCTACTCTTTTTGACGAATATAATAAGGCTAGCGGAAACAATATTAAACTCGTTTCTTTAGCACCCGAAGTTGACGGTGCTAAGGAGCTTATAACCCACCTAGTTAAAAATGGAATAGTGGCAAGCGCAGGTCACACCGATTCGACTTATTTAGATATTGAAAAGGCGGTAAGTTTAGGCTTAAAGAACGTTACCCACACCTATAACGTGCAAAAACCCGTTCACCATAGAGAAGTGGGAACGGTTGGTAGCGCTTTTTTATTCGACGAGCTTAACTGCGAAATGATTTGCGACCTAATTCACTTAAGCGTGCCGGCGATTAAACTTTTAATCAAGAATAAACCGCACGATAAAATCACGCTTATTACCGACTCTATGCGCGCAAAATACCTCCCCGAGGGCATAAGCGAACTCGGTGGCCAAGAAGTTATCGTTAAAAACGGAGAGGCAAGACTAAATAACGGCGCACTTGCCGGAAGTATCTTAAAGATGAACGTGGCAATTAAAAACCTAGTTTTATCTTGCAACCAAAAGTTTTTAGACGCCGTAGACTGGGCGACCAAAAACCCTGCAAAAAATTTGGGCGTTTATGATAAAATGGGCTCGATTGCCGTAGGTAAAAACGCAAACTTTACCGTTCTAGACGAAAATTTTGACGTTAACCTTACCGTAAGAGACGGCCTCGTTATTTACAAAGCGTAAGTATACATATTAAAGTAACAAAAAAAGAACGCAAAAGCGCTCTTTTTTTATTGTTTTACATGGGTCCATATATTTAATGAAACATAAGATGTATACGATATAATTACGCCATCGATATTCTTCTCTTCTCTTTGAGCTATGACTGTATCAAAGTCTAAAAAATCCGCCTCATAGTAAAAAACAACACATCCGTTATACGTTCCTAAATAATTTGTTATCTCAAAATTATCCGCATATACTTTTTCTGTCGAAGAATCCATTTCATTAAAGAGTTCCGCTAAATCAGTTCTGATTTTTAAAGACGTTTGCTCGTCCAACTCGCCCAGTTCCTTTGGAATAAACGAATCGTTTAACTCGTCGGGATTGTGCTCGGCATCGCCGTGATAATAAGCGATATTGAGTAAATCTTCTCTTGTAATCAAGCCGTCTTCATAAGCTTTTTCTAGAGAATAAAATTTTCCCTCTTTTTCGGGTTCGTTACACGCAACCACTCCTAAACTAAAACATAGTAGTAAGATAAAGGTGCAAATTAGCATAAAAATTTTTGTTAGTTTGTTCTTCATTTCTTTACCTCCTTATGTGCACTTTTTAGCGTTTACTTAATTTTATGATAATATAAATCTTTATACTTGTCAATACCTAACTTTTTTGCAATCCCCCTTAATAGAAAATTAAATAAAGAAACAAAAAAGTTCGGTGAAAGCCGAACTTTTTACTTTTATACTATTGAGTTTTTTGAAAAAATACAACCACAGTAATTTTGCCTATAAAGATCGAATTCTCTAGACAGCTCTATCGATCTTATATAGCCGTTTCTTTTCTTAAAATCGGTGCATAGATATTTAACGCCCGTCTTTTCTTCTAACGTCTTTCCCGTTTCGTTAAGGACTTTGGCGTTCTTTAATGGACTTACCGTTAACGTCGTTGCAAAATAAGTAAAGCCTTTCTCTTTTGCGGTATTTGCCGTCTTTTCTAGGCGAAGAGAAAAGCACTCGTTACATCTTTTTCCACCCTCTATTTCACTTTCTAGCCCTTTTATTTTATCGAAAAATTCTTTGGGCGTGAACTTTTCTATAATAGATTTTACGCCCATCTTTTCGCAAAGACGCTCTAATTCGCTCGCCCTATGCAAATGCTCTTCCATCCTATCCATATTAGGGTTATAAAAATATACGGTTAAATCAAAAGCGTCTTTTAAGCACTCTATGCAATAACTTGCACATGGCGCACAACACGCGTGTAATAGTAAAGTGGGCTTTTTTCCCTCTTTTTCTAACTCGGCTATAAGTTTAACCATTTCTTTATCGTAGTTTATTACTCGCACGGTATTTCCCTTTTCTCTATTTTATCGCCTTCTTTTTCTAAAATATAAGCCTTTCCGCCACTCGTTATCGCCCCTTTTAATTTTCCATCGACGAACTCTAGTGCACAGTCGTTTTCTATCGCGTAAGCCGAGCTTATATCAAAGTCTATCATCGCTTTTTTGAAATCTTGTTCTCTTTCGTTAAAGTGCGGACACATAGTTCCATCTAAAATTTTAAGTCCCTCTTTCATAACGTAACTAGAACTTTGTCCACGCATTATTTCGTAATCGGTATACATATTAGTAAACCAACAAATCGCACCCGCCGATAATCCGCAAATGATCTTTCCTTTGTTATAAGCGTCGATAAGTAGTTTATCCATGCCCGTTTCCTTCCATTTATCGAGCATATAAACGGTATCGCCACCGCCTATATAAATGCAATCGGCCTTGTCGATTTTCATGGCGATTCTTTCCATATCCATTTCGCCGTAAACGATAAGCGCGACTTCTGCCTTGATATCAAATACCGACGTATAAGTCTTTCTAAAACTGTTAAAATACGGCATACTATCGTGTGACGCCGTGCCGATAAATAGCGCGTTAGCCCTTATCTCGCCAGCGTGAATTTTAGCAAGATTTGCAACGTACCTATCGATTTCTAAGGTGGTTTTATTCTTGATTTCGCCACCGCCGATCGCTATTATGCGCTTTTCCATTATCTTCTCCATAAAAAAGGTCAGACCAAAGTCTAACCTTCTATAATCTCTTTTGCATTTTCAATAAATACTTTATCGGCAATCTCTTTGCCGAATTTCTTTTGCACGTATACGTATGCTTTTTTCATAAGAGGCTCTCTAAACTCGTGAACGTCACTCGCAACGAAATCTACTAGCTTTTCCTTAAAAAGCGCCTTTATGAGCTTCTTTTGTTTTTTATTTGCAGGCGATACGATAGAACCTGCGTTAAGCTGAATATATCCACCGCACTCTTTAATTTCAAAGGCGGTGTCTAAATCAGCGTAAGAGTATCTTTCTAAGTGCGCGACTATCGGTTTATATCCCATAGTCTTGATTTCGTATACGATATCGGCAACGTCACCGTCTTTATCGAAACTAAACTCGCAAAGCACATATTTACCTTGGTTTATGCCAAGCGTTTCACCCTCCCTAATTTTTTTCTTGTAATCACTAGTAATGTAAATCTCTTGGCCAAGAAATACTTTTAAGGGGATATTTTCTTTTTCGAGCAAGTTCGAAAAGTCGTTAAATTTTTGTTCAAGCACGCTTTTTTCTAGAGTATATCTTCCACGATAATGTGGGGATAAAACGGCAATCGATACGCCTTCTTCAACGAGATTTCTCGCCATTTCAAGCGATGCGTCAATAGATGAACTACCGTCGTCAACCTCCGGTAAAAGGTGCGTGTGAATATCTATCATTTATTGTCGTCCGCGTCTTCTTTATAGCCGTATTTATAACCGTACTTATATCCGTATCCATATTGATTTTCTCCGCCCTTATCACACATCGAGAATACTGAGCCGAGAATTTCCGTGCCGTTCTTTTTGATTTCCTTAACTGCTTCCGCCGCTTGGGTTTTGGTCGTTTGACCATAAGCAACTACGAACAACACGCCGTCGGCAACCTTTGAAATATGAATATAGTCCGAAACTTGAAGAACGGGCGGACAGTCTAAAATAATGAAATCGTAAATATTTCTTAATTCGTCGATTAGCTCTTTAAATTTATCGGCTAAAAATACTAAAGACGAGTTATATACCCGCGCGCCACGAGTGATTATGTCAACGTTTTCATAAGCGGTGGGCTTAATGATTTGTTCTAGCGTTAAATTTCCTAAAATGTACTCAGAAAGACCTTCGTCAACGCTCATATCGAAAGTTCTATGAACTCTTGGGCGACGGAAGTCAAGGTCAAGCACTATAACCTTCTTATCCGTTTTGCCAAGGCAAACTGCAATGTTGCAAGCAATAGTCGTCTTTCCTTCGTGTTGAATAGACGATTCTACTTGTATTACCTTCTTCTTGCCGTAGGCGTTGATATAAAGCATATTATCTTTTAAGCGATCGTATCCGTAAGCGAGACTTTCTTTCCCCCCAACGACGATTTTATATTCTTCGCGATCTCTTTTTTTGCTTGCCATCTCCGTTCAATTCTCCTAAACGTTCATATTATTTCTATTTTATTATACAACAATTCTTTAGCATTTGCAAGACTAATTTATAAAATTGAACCTTTTTGCGTGCGTTTTTTGTTGTTATAAGCCCTCAAGCCTTTCTTTTAGCAGGCGAGTGTGTAGTTTTTCATCCAAAATTATGCGCATTATTATAGCCGAAACTTCCTCGTTTTTAAGCTTATCTAGCATTTTCTCGTAATTTTCTATCCCGATGAGTTCCCCAGAAATATCATCCATGAGCATTTTCGATAGATTTGTCGAATATAACCTTTCCCCCGTTCCAAAAAAGGGCTTAAGATACTGGGAACAACCCGAAAAAAGTTTTTCCGCACCAAGACGCACTAGCGTTTCACCCAGGATATGAAAATGCTTCATTTCACACATCGCTATACCCATAAATAATTCACTAGACTGTTCGTCGAAATCCTTTTTACTCGTTAAATCGTGATAAACGTATTGCACTACGGCGTTGAGTTCACTATGTGCGCTTATAAATGCAGGATATATTATAGACGCACTATAAAGGTCTTTAACGTTTCCCTTAAGCATAGGATACGGCAAATTTTCGCAATAACTTTTTTGCATACTTCCCCCTAAAAACATGTTTTTTTATCATATGTGTTTTTTAGAGTTAAAGTTAAATTTAAAAAATAAAGCGCCGTGAATTGTTCACGGCGCTTAAAAGCGTTTTTAATTATAAAAGTGATTTCGTATACACCGAAGTATAAACGTTTAGTTCTAATACGTGTTCCGCTTCGTCCTTTATACAAGCCGAAATTATCGATAAAACGATTATTGCGACGTATACCGCAACGCACGTATAGAACGCCACGATAACGGCAGGAACTACGGTCGAAATCACGAGTATTACGGGGTGAACTAAAAAATGAACTTCTATGCCACCGAATAGACTTAACCCAAGCGACACTACCGATAATATCACCGCTACGACAACGTATAAGACGTTAGCGTATTTCCACCTATACTTTCCTTCTTTTCTTTGACTGTAAAGTTCAGATGGTATTATGGTTTGAACGGGAAGCTCCCCTAGTTTAAATCCAACGTTCATAAATACGAACGCTACTACAAGCCTAATTAAAGTAGACAATAAAACCGATCCCACGCTTCCACTTAATAAATAAAGTCCACCGTCTAAACCGTTGATAAGCACTTCAACTAGAACGTAAATATTTTCTATTAAGAACGTGATCCCTATTCCAAGACAAAACCAACCCGCAATTTTACTCGTAAGATACTTACTATTTTTATACATTTTTTCTTTACTGTATAAACTGTTGTAAAATTCAAACGCCGAGTTGTCTTTACTAATCAACTTAAATTGATCGTTATAAACTCTTTCGTCCTTTACGTATAAGGAAATGATTTGAGATACGATCATTACTACGTAGGCAGGGCAACAAGCTAATTGCAAAACAAATAAAACGAAGCCAAAATCCGTTCCCATCATTGCGAAAAAATCCGCCATAACGTAGCTTAAAAGTAGCATGGCAAAAGCCGTTCCGATTAAACCGATACAGTTTCTAACCTTAGCGTAGAACCAAACGTATTTTTTACTCTCGCCCATGAGTGATTTTCTAATGTTTAACGACGGAGTCACCCTTGAGCCGATACCAAAACCTATTAGCACCAAGTTCGCAAACATACATAGTATATGCGCAATAATGGTGTATCCTACGTTTTTCGGTAATTTCATACCTAAAATCGAAATTAAATTAGCCATCGACAAGATAAGCATTATCGTGCCGACGATTATCGCCGTCACACCCGCAATCTTAGACGTTAGGTATTTTTTCTTGTTATAATCCATTAAAATCCTCTATTAGTGTTTTCTACACTCGTTTATTATAAAATCAACGAGTCTAAAGTGTCAAGTAAAAAAGCGCGCCACTTACTATTAGGCGCGCTTTTTATTAGCTATTTTTGTTTTATTATTCGATAATTAAATCGCCGTTCTTGTCGTATAAGTTTACGTCCTTAATATTGATGTTAACGATTTCTAACGCGATTACCGCCACGTACATTAAACATAAAACGATAAGAACTATCATTGATAAACCGGCGAAAACGTAATATAAAGTATTGAAGAAAAGGAAATCTATTACCGCAGCTACTACCGCAGATAAGCCTGCAACTAAAATTGCAATATTAACGTCATCTGATGAATAATACCATTTATATCTCTTTTCTTTTTCGTTTTCACTTGCTAAAAGTCTTTTGGGGTCTTTTATGCTAATTAAACCTTTTTTAACTAAAAGTACGTCTGCAGCCGACTTTCCAACTAAAACTAACAATAAACCTAATTGTTCAAAAGTCATTCCAACACAGCCTTTGGTGAAAGATAATAACGCTAAAACTGAAATAAATAACGAAATAGCGCCTACTCCAATGGCAATTAAACCTAAAATTTTTGAAACTAAATACTTTGTACTATTATACATTTTGAATACTCCTTATAAGAACGTTTGCAAGAATTTGATTTGGACTTATTAAGCTAAGTCTTCTTCAATTTCCTCGTCTGCGTATTCGTCTTCATTATGAACGCTATTGTCGCTAATAAGAAGAGTTACTGCGTTGAATACTATAACTATTGCGTATAAAGCAAGCATTACGAGTTGCGCGCCGTTAGCAAAGTACCAAATAAAGCCCGTAAACCAGTAGTCCCATTCACCAAACATACCGTCTCCTGCATGCACGGTAAGAATAAGCATTGCTACCGATAAAGCGATAAGTGCAAGGTTAACTAATTTTGAAACGTATACCCATTTGAAAAGTTTTTTATCGTTTTCGTCTTTGCCTATTTCTACTTTTACGGGGTTGGTCATGCCTTTAATACCCATTGAAACGAATAATAAACCCATGCCCACTTTAATAACAAATCCAAGTAGCCAGAATGCTTCCGCATTAACGTATGCGCCTGTAACTACCGTTAACACTAATGAAATTATTGCTAAAAGTATTCCTAATCCTCCGCATATGAGCGAAACAAGTCCCGCGATTTCGGACGTTAATTTTTTAGCTTTATTGTACATTTTTCCTCTCCTACGCATAATTTTTCTTATAAAATTATTATAGTTTGCAAATGCTTAATTGTCAAGTATAATTATATAAACTCATAAAATAAAATTACAAAAGGTTATCTTTTTTTCCTTTTAGTTATTTAAAAAATAAATAACCCCTCGCGTTTAGACCTTAGTCTTTTCACAAGGGGTTTATTTTTTTAATATTAGTCGATTTCTAGATCGATAAATTGCTCTTGAATTTCGTTGCCTTCTTCATCAAAAACCCTAAGATCTTTAACGCTAATGCTAATTGCTTGCAATGCAACGATTGCTCCAAACGCAATTATTGAAACGATTTCAGCAATGAGTGAGAATCCGCCGAGCGAACCCATTGCAACGCCGGGAATTAAACCGAAAATAGATAAAATTCCTACTAACGCGTAGATCGCCGAAAGAACGAGAACGATTAAACTGGTCTTTTCAGGAGTATACGTCCAATAGAATTGGCTATCGTATCTAGTAGAGGTTGCAGTTAAGTCCTTAACCGGTTCGGTGCAACATCTAATACCACTTGAAATAAGTACTGCACTTACGCACACTCTTATTATGATTTGGAATAGGTACGGTACCGTAAAGGTCGTTACGCAAGTTCCACAATCGGTCGTAAAGGTAAGTAAAGTTAAAAACAATGCAATACCACCCATGATTATGGAAAGTATTCCTGCTGTTTTAGAAGTCAAATATTTGGTCTTATTGTACATTTTCCGTCTCCTTCGTTGAGATTCCTATAAAACTAATTATAATCGCGTATTTTAGATTTGTCAATAATTTTGACGCATACCTATTAAAACTTTCGATTATTAATAGAATTTCGTATTAACGCTTTGGCATTTTATGGTAATAGTGATAATTCCAGTAGTGATATCGGGGAAATTTTCCGCCGTTATCTTGGTGTTTTCCGTTACCTTAACCCCGTTTACGTTCACCCATGAATTAAAAGAGAATTCCTCTGGATCCATAAAGATTATGCTTGCCTTGTCTGGCAATAACCCTTGTAAGGTTTGCCCTTCTTCTACCGATATGAGTATTTCACTTTGTCCGTTTACGGTAGCGGATACTAGTTCTCCCCTAAATTGACAAGATAAAACTATCTTTACGTGTAAATCGATTTTGTATTGTGCCACGAGTTTCTTTGCCCCGTCGATCGTCCAAACGGTATTTTCGTTCACCTTAACACCGTCTAAATACCAACCGTCAAACTTATGTCCCTCTCTCGTACAAGTAGGGAGTTCTCCGATTTCTTGACCGTACGTCACGGTGATCTTATCTGTTTGGCAAGAACCTTCGCCCGCGTCGAGCTCAACGGTATAACTTCTTACGTGCCAGTTTGCCGTAAACACTAAATTACCAGTCGTTCCCGTTTCAATAGTAACTATTACTTGCGGATCGGTAACTTCGCCGTACGTCCAACCGATAAAGTCGTGTCCCGTTTTAGTGGGGTTGTTAAGCGTGAAAGACGCGTCTGACTTTTTATAACTTGACGGGTTAGTCGTTCCGCCGCCGCCTTGTAATTCGTAAGTTATAGAATATTCGGGCTCTTTTACGTATATTGCAATCGCCGTTTGACCTTCAAAATACGTCCAAACGGTATCTTTATTGATTTGTTCCGAGCCAACACTCCAGTGGTCGAACACGAATCCCACTTTGTTTGGAACGGGAAGCTGTCCGATTTTTTCGCCAAACGTCACGACGATACCGTTTAAATATTCTTCGGCAAGTATTCCCTCGTCAGCGTCTAGCGTCAATAGATATTGATTTGCTAACCAATTAGCGGTGAAAGTAAGATTTCCCGTAGTTCCGCTCACGATCGTTACGGAAAGCTTTGGAGTAGATTGTCCCTCAAACGTCCAACCGATAAATTTATATCCGTCTTTGGTCGGGTTATTAAGCGTAAAGGTAGATGAATATTCAGTATATTTGTTGGGATTAGACGAAACCTTTCCGCCGTTTAATACGTAAGTGATCGAATATTCGTCCGCTTGTAAGTATTCGGCAGTTAAAGTCACTTGTCCGTCCGTCTTCCAAACGGTGTCTTCAGTAATTTTTTCTTCGCCGAGATACCAACCTAAGAATTCGTAGTCAACTAACGAGCAAGTCGGCAATTCGCCAACTAATGCGTCGTATTTAACGGTTATAGAACTCTTTTCTGAGGTGCCGAGTTTAGCGTCTAATAATACTTCGTACGTTTTGGCTTCCCATTGAGCCTTAAACGATCTATCGCCCGTCGATCCCTTTTCAATGGTAACGGTGGATAAAGTTTGGTTTTTATCTTGATCTAACCAGCCCTTAAATTCATAACCCGTGCGAGTAGGATTATTAAGCGTGAAAGTAAGTGACGATTTAGTGTATTTGTTGGGGTTAGACGAAACCCTTCCGCCATCTAAATCGTATCTTATCATATATTCAGTTTCTCTTAAATATTCGGCCTCCGCCGTCATATTAGAGTCAAATTCCCAAATCGTGTTTGCGTTAATTAAACTTGAGCCGATTTGCCAGTAGTTAAAATCGTATCCAGACTTAGTAGGCGTGGGAAGTTCTCCTATCGGCTCACCAAAAACTACGGTTTTGCCGTTAGCCATCTCTCCTGACATTTCTCCGCCGTCAAGGTCAAAGGTTAAAAGGTATTCGTTGGCAATCCACACTGCCTTTACAGTCGTAGCGCCGGTTATTGAACTTACGTCGGTATCCCATTGCAAACTATAACCTTTCTTTACGAAAGTGGGAAGTACTATGTCGCTCGCCTTATAAACGAGTTGTTCGATTTCACCTGAAACAAGCGTTCCTCCGTTTCCGTCAAACATAACGGTGAACGGTTTAATTCTCCATTGTGCTTTTACGGTAGTATCTTTATCAATTTGACTGATAATTTGATTCCAACCAACGAAGTCGTATCCCTCTCTTTCATAAACGGGAACTTCTATCTCACTCGCACTTTCAACGACTTGCGTTTCTACACCGCTAACGAGCACGCCTCCGTTTGCGTCAAACTTAACGGTAAAACTCGTCGTTTCTTCACAAGCAGTAAACGCCAAAATTGAGCAAACGCACAATAACGCCGTCAACGCGAATTTTATAATTCTTCTCATTTAGTCCTCCCTTTTGGGCATAGTCCTTTTCGGTTGTGATTCTTTAGCACCACATTATTTAATTATATACTATAATTAACCACGTGTCAATAACCTTTTAAATTTTACGCACCTACACTCCGTACTTTGACATAATTTTAAGTAGTGCGCCTAGTCCGTCGTTAATTCTACTTTTAAGTTCAAGTGAAAAGCCGTCCGTTTCGGCATCTTTTATTGCCCTTTCAAGCTCTAAAACTTGCTTTTTATCGTTAGCGCTTAGCCCGTAATAATCGAGCTTATCTATAACGCTTTTCACGTGGGAAAAATTTAATTCGTATTCTTTTTGCGTCCTAACTCCCTCTTTTTTTGGCGAATAATTTATAGCAAAATCTTCAAATTTAGAGCCCTCTCTTGCACCGAAAAACTCATCGTCAAAGCGAGCAATTTTCGTCGCTTCGTCAATAAATTTTGCAAGTTTTTTTTGCTCTTTGGTGGGCTTTCTTTTTCGCTCTCTAATAGATAAAATCCCGCCCGTTTGCATAAGTCCTAGCGCGAGCGTCAAATAGGGATACACGTTTGATACCCCCTTAAATTCAACCATTGATTTCACTAGAAAATAACAAGCAAAAACTACAAATAAAAACCACGTTCTCTTGCCCCGAGAATGTTCTCGCAAAAACAATGCGAAAATGATTTCGAGCAAAAATAGCGTGGTTAAAATTCCCGCTAGGCAAATAAATAAAACGCCTAAATCGAGTTTGGTGATAAGGTTTTCAAGAATATTATTTAAGTTTTTCATAGTGCTTAAATGATACCCGTTCTGCCGTGTCGAAAACCTTATTTTTATGTCTTAAAACATTAGTTTATAAAACTTCTACTGCCTCTCCGCTATATACGTTTACGAGCGTCTTTGAATTAACTTTTAATCCTAGAACACTTTCCACCGCGTACGCGTAAAGGTTAAGTTGTTTTTGATACTTTTCTAAAAGATCGTCTTTTAAAAGCGACGAATATTTATAGTCGATAATTTCCGCGCCTCCGTTGCCGTCTAAAACGAGCAAATCGATAACGCCTTGAACTAGAATTTCTTCTTGACTTTGTCCACCAAAGAGCACGTTTGCCGGAATATTTACGATAAAGGGCTGTTCGGGATAGGTCTTTTTACCCCGTACTTTGTCTATAAACGCGCATACTCCCTTTTGAATTCTATCAAGATCAATCATTTGAATTTGTTCGCTAGTTAAGATTTTATCGTCAACCAGTTTTTTTGCAAAGTCTACGAGTTTTTCTCCACTTTCGAAATCGTAAAGTTCTAAAATCTTGTGCGCTATCGTACCCTTTTCCGCGTTCGTATTGCTTTCGGTAAACAAGTTTTTTACAGGAGGTTGATCTTCGTTTTTAGCAAGACTTGCCGTAACCGAACTCTTTAGCGGAAGTTTAGTATCTTCATAGAACTCGTATTCCCACTTAAAGTTTTCGCTCATTTTTTGACGTCGAATTTCATCGTCTTTTCCTATCAAAACCTTTCTCGGCTCTGCTTTAAGATTAATAAACTCAAATTCTTCAGGCTCTCTTATATTTCCTTGTACGGTAGACGGAATATAGTCTAAATACTTATTTCCCCAAACGAAATCCTTAAATCGTTTATCGGTATTCGTATACGCAACTAGGTGTAGCGAATATTTAGCTCTAGTCGTTGCAACGTAAAATAGCCTTAACTCTTCGTTCATTCTATTTATAACGTTTTTCTCTTGAATAACACCGCGAAGTAAGGTCTCTTTAACCGTTTTATCCTCTTTATCATAGAGTTTAACGGCAAAGCCGAACTCTCTATCGCGAAGAATATCAAGCCTATCGTCTCTACTGTCCGAAGCCTTTTCTACGCCGATCACGATGGTCACTGGATATTCAAGACCTTTAGACGAGTGTATGGTCATCACCTTTACCGCGTCTTCTTTTGCGTACTCTAAAAGTTCAAAAGAACTTGGGCTAAGCTCGATAAGATCTAAAAATTCACTAACGGTTAGCGTTTTACCATTTCTTGAACTTGCCGAAACGAAAGTCTCTAGACGATTTCTCTTTCTCTCACCGTCGCTTTGCGCAAGTAAATACGCGTATACGCCGTTATCATCTATAAGTTTATTTAAGACTCCAAACGCGCCCACGTAATCGGCGATATATCTCACCTTGTCAAAGTATTCCTTAAATAGTGCCAAACGATCTCTTAAGGGAGTTTTTGCATTAGTAATATAATATTCAAATGCCTTTGAAAAAGTCTTATTTTCTCTAACGAAAGGCTCGCTATCCTGTTTGCGTTCTAATTTTTTATTATCCCTATAAAATATTGCGATATCGGCAAAATCTTCGTCGGTAAACCCACCGATCGGGCTCTTTAGCGTGGTGGCAAGCGCAACGTCTTGATAAAAGTTATCAACCAGTTTTAACGCCTCTATAAGCATTATAACTTCGGGATAATAGGTGACGTTTTCCTTTACGAGCGAAGCAACGGGAATACCGTGCTTTATTAGTTCTCTAACGATACTAACCACGTACGGACTAGAAGTAACTCTTGAAAGAATCGCAATATCCCCGTATTTAACCGGTTTATACTCGCCCGTATTTGGATCGTAATAGGTCTTTTGTAGTTCTTGATTTATGATGTCGGTAAGTAGTAGCGTGGTCGCCGACAATTCTTCGTTTGACTCTACTTGAGCGTCCAAAACGTCGTAAATTCTAGGCTTTTCGGGCGCTTTTTCCTTTGGCTTTGGTTTTTTGAGCAAATGAAGTTGTGCCCTTCCGTGATGATCGTCGCCGTAAGTTCCACCACCTTCTAGCATAGACGTTTTTTCATACGATAGCCCTGAATAATCTTCTTTATACGAATAGGCAAAAATTTCGTTTACCATATTGATAACCGCGTTTGCCGAACGGAAGTTATGGTTTAACAAAACCGTCTCTTCGTTATTTTTTTTCATATTGTCGTATTTGTTTTTGAAAAAATCCGCGCGACAACCTCTAAAGCCGTAAATACTTTGCTTTAGATCGCCAACCATGAAAAGATTATTATTTGAAATTTTGTTTAAGAGTTCTTCTTGAACGCCGTTGACGTCTTGATACTCGTCGATAAATATGTATTTATATTTCTCGCGTATTTCTTGTCTTGACGCCTCGTCAGACAATACCTTTAATCCAAAGTGCTCTAGGTCGGAAAAGTCTAAATAGTTTTCTTCTCTCTTTTTTTCGTCGTAAATCTTAATAAATTCACGAGTAATATTACAAAGTCTTTCGGTGTGCAAATAAAGAGCAAGCGTTTGCTTTTTATCATCTTCTTCGGTGGTTAAAATACTATCGTATCGTTTAATTATATCCGATATAAAGTCACGAATTTTCTTAACCGTTTCTTTCTTTTCTGCATACTCGCCACGAAGATTTCTATCAAAAGATAGCGTTCTAGAATTCTTGAAAAGTTCTTTCGCCCTATAAAGATCGGCGGATTTTATCTCTTCGTAATCGCTAATTAAACCACTTAAATACTCGTTCGACTTCTTAAATTCCTCTTTATTAAATTCATAAGCAAAATCTTTAAGCCTATCGATCGCAACGCTTAGGTGCTTATCTAAAATACCCTTGTATTCGGCTTTTAATCTTTCAAAGCCCTCGTCCGAATAAACGTATTCGTATCTTTTAAGCATCTCTTCGGGATACGCCTCCGATTCGACGAATTCGAAGATTTTTTGTATTTGTTTCTTTAATCCCCTATCCGATCTATCTTCCGAATATAGGTTAATTAGATCGAAAAACCAGTCGCTAACTCTTTCTAAATCGCTAGGTTTTTGCTCGTTTTTCTCTATATAGCACCTATCGTAAAATTTCTTAAAGGTTTGGTTTATACTCTCGGTCTTTAACTTGTTTGCCTGTCCGTCGTCTATAATCTTAAAATCGGGTGAAACACCCGCAACGAAAAAATATCGGCGAATAATTTTAGCGCAAAAAGCGTGCATTGTGGAAATATCCGCCAGCCCTATATCGTCTAATTGTTTAACGAGTTCTTTTTCGCCCGTTTGCCTAATTTTTTCGATAAGCGCGTCTTTTAACTTTTGTTTCATTTCTTCGGCGGCGCTCTCGGTATAAGTCACGGCAAGTATTTCTTTAACGTCGGCTTTCTTCTCGGTAATAAGTCTAATCGCGCGCTGTATCATAACGAAAGTCTTTCCACTTCCCGCTGACGCCGAAACTAAGATATTGCCTTCATTGAAATTAACCGCTTGTTTTTGCGCTTCTTTTAGTTCTGGCACGATTCATCCTCCTTTACCGATTGTTTTATAAATTCTTGATCAACGTTATTTACTTCCCTTTTCTCTTGAACGTTATCCGCGCACATTGCTTTATACTTACAATAATCGCATATTCTACCAGTCGGGCTTGCTATTATAACCCCGTCCTGAATATTTTTTGCACCCTTTTCACAAACCTTTAGGGCATAATTAACGTAAGCCGATATCGTTTCTCTATCGACTAAATCTTTATCGTTCAATCCTTTTTCATCTATCTTTAAGGGTAAAAATTCGCTCGTCCCCTTTGTTAAAAAATCCACGTCTTGCGCGTTAATCGCTTGCTCTTCGTTTAAGGTTTTGCCTTTCGCAAGCGGAGATAATGGAAGGTCGTCTTTGCGATATTCGTCCGAAATCTTTAGATAGTACGCGCCTGCAAGTTGCTTATCCTTAATAACCGCGCCGTAAAGATATAACTGTAGTTTAGTGCCGTTAAATAATAATTTATCGTCTACGCTCGTCGCTCCCGTTTTATAATCGACTACTCTAAAATAGTCGCCATACGTATCAACTCTATCGATTTTTCCCGTGAGTTTAATCTCTCCGCCAAGAAGTGGAATCGCAGGATAATCGTCTTTTCCGTCGCCAAATTTCTTTTCTATTCCCTCGACCTTAAATAGTGAATTCTTAAAGGATAAGTAGGTTTTATCACAATATTTCTTGCACTCGTCTAACACGCGGTTAATCGACGAATAGGTTTCGGTATCCTCGAGATAGCGTTTAAATTCTTCTCTAGATAAAACTTCTTGTATAGACTTTTCTATCGCTTTATTAGAACTATCTTTTCCATCAATTTTGCCATTGCCGAGTTTTTTTGCGTATTCTTCTAATACGTTGTGGAAAAGGTTGCCGATCGAAAGGTTATCAATTTCCCCTTCTTCTCTAGCTTTTAATCCAACCACGTGCGATAAAAAAGCATAGTAAGGACATTTATAGTAGTTTTCTATGGTCGTGGGCGAAGTTTTCCCCGTAATCAAATCCCTCTTTCCGTCAAGTCTAATCTTAACGGTCTTATTTGCCTTGTCTAAAATAAACTGCAATTTCTCGTCGTTTACCGCCTTATAAAAAGACGCCGCCTCCGAAAAATCGTTTATCTTTCCGTCCGCAAATTCACTACACGATTTTGCAAACGATTCTACGCCTTGTTTTTTAGTTAAATATTCGTCTACTAAATCAAAGTCCTTCGTGGTAAAATTCTTATCAAGGAAGGTAAAAATCTCACCTTTAACGTTTTTCTTTCCGCTCGTTTCGCATACGGGATAAGACACGTAAATACGTTCGTCAAACGACGAAAGCGCACTTACCACCTGCTCTCTTTGACGGTGGTTTACTATTCTAATCTTGGGCTCTACCAAAATCTTAATTTGTTCAAGTTTATCAATATCTCCGTCGGATAAAAGGGCAACGTCCTCTTTAACGCTAGGGATAGCGCTAGTTAATCCGCACGCAAAAAGGCACTTGTTTTTGCCAAGCGCAATTTGCTTATAATCGCCGATAAACACCGCGTCGTAATTTTGCGGTATAATAGACATTTCTAGCGCCGATATTCCGCTTTGGAAAACGGTTTTATATTCGCCGTATGAAAGCTTATTTTCACCTAAAAGGAGCGTCATTTCGTCTAAAATATTAAGGGTTGCCGAATAAATTTGAGCGCATATCGCCGACTCTTCGCTTCTATTTAACGTTCTAAGCGTTTCAGCACTTTTTTCAAGTTTACTCTCAACGTCTAACTCTTTTAAGAGCTTTCTAACCGAAAAAGATTCGAAATGCGAGCATATTTTTTGTCTAAATTGCTCCAAAGAAGAAAGTTCTAATTTGCCGTCGTGTGCGAGCGTTAACGGCTTTTTAATTCTTCCGTAATTGATTTTGTATCTTAAAATATAATTGTCAAATTCGTCAGATAAAACCTTATCGTTATTAAACAATGGGTTTTTATAAAACGCCTTTAATGCGCTCTTCTCAAAGTTAAACTTAAAGCAGTCGATATACGCTAAAATTAACGTGATTAAGGGGTGCGAATCAACTTTTTTCTTGTCGTCTAAAAAGTAAGGAATACCTAAAAGATTGAATTGCTTTTTAATCTCTTCTTTATACGTTTCTTGATTTCCTAAAGCAAGTGCAACGTCTTTATATCTATATTTCCCCGACATAACTAGCGACCTAACGTTTTGAGCGATAGCGCTTATTTCGTGTTGGGGGTTTTTTGCCGAAAGTTTATATACCTTTTCCGTTTGAATTTTTTGCTCGATAAAAGTAGGATCGAAAAGTCCGTTCGTGACGGTTTTCGCCTCGATACTATAATCGCTTTCTAAATGCGTTTCAGTTAACGAAATATCTTTTTCTTTACAAAGGGCCCTAAAGTCGCATGAGGTTTCGTTTACGTAAGCGCTATCGTTTTTGCCTTCGACTAAAATTGCCGTGACGTTCTTACTCGTTTTAAGAAGAGAAGAAACCGCCTCTCTAACTTGCCTAGTCCAACCGCTAAAACCAACCAAGAAAACGTTAGAATTTTTTACTTTTTCGCTATTTTCAATAATTTCTGGTAAATACGACAACATTGACGACTGATCGTCGTATCCTTTTTCTTCTATTAACTGTTCGTATTTTGAAAAAACTAACGCAACGTCTTCAAGTTTTCTTTTTAGTATGCCACCCGTGTTCTCTATTGCGTTTTCTAATTCACTAACGCCTATTTTTGCGCTCTTTAACTGTGAAATAAGGTCAAAAAGAACGGGTGAAAGATCGCTTTTGCCACTCTTAAAGCACTTTAGCGATACGCTGGATAAAATCCTCTTTATAGCCATTGCCGAGCCTTCTTTGCTCAAAAGCTTTTCCACACGTTTATGAACGCGCAAAAAATTACCGAACGAATAAACGTCGGTATTAAAACTACCCTTTAATTTTCCGCACAAGAATCTCTCTACGTAAAGCGAACTTTTTTCATCGCAAAAAACAAGGTTATATTGATCTAACCCCGTTACGTGTCCTTTGATTTGGTCCACGAGAATAGGAAATAAATTAAAATATGAATCAGTCGTTATAAGTTTTACCATATTTCTATTATAACATATTGTTGAAACATTTAAAGATTTTCACTATAAAGTTTTACAAATTTTTTTATTTATGTTATTATTATATAGAAATTAAATATAAATTTTTGGAGTAAATAATGAAGAAAATATTCATGGGCGTAACTGCCACTCTCTTAAGCCTAATGCTTTTAATATCGGCAGGCGGTTGTACGGGTTGTTCGGGCTGTTCAAGTTCTTCTCCTCTCTCTTTCAAAAACTCCTTCATCGCGAACAAGACTCCCGAGGCGGATTACGAAGAGACTTTGGTTTATACCGTTAAGAACGTTGAAGAGTACGACGGCGGATATCTAAACGTTAGCCCCTCAATTAAAGAAGTAATCGACTCTTTTAGCTACGAAGGAACGTATACGGTTAAACTTACGACGACTACTTCGGGAAACGAAGAGTTGCGGGCGGAAGTGTCTCAAAACAACGTGGTTAAAAACCTTACGAACGATGGCAATACGGGTTGCATTATCATTAAGATTGAAAGCACTTTAGAATATACGTCAACGTTCACCATCAACGGCGTAACGGAAGAAGAAAGCAATAACTACGTTAAAAAGGTCGTTTACACTTGCGATAAGAATCATTCGTTCGCCCCCCTTTACTCAACTACTGAGAGCCTAGAAACTATCGTTGAAATTAACAACGGAACTGCTTCGACTAAACGTACCGAATATAAAGACTCTATCGTATACGATATCTCAAGTTATAAGATAAAGAAAACGGCAAACGGAAAGTCGGCCGAAAAAGACGTTCCTTATAGCCTAAGATATTTGGTAGACAATAATCAATTATTGTTCGCAATAAGAAATCTTCCCCTCGCAAACGAGCAATCACAAGTGTTACCCACAGCAAGTGCCGTTTACGAACAGACTAAAGATTTAGTAATCAGAAACGAAAACGAATACCAAGAAACGATCTCAATCGATTTTAACGGAAACAAAATTTCGCAAGAAATTCCCGTAAGAAAAATGAGTTTCGTTTTAGATAACGGTTCACTCTCTGGTAGTAAGCAATTCTTAGTGTTACAAAACGGAGAAGTTAAGGACGGAGAACAAACCTTAATCAACGACCTATCTCTCCCAGTTGAATATGCAAGTATGCTTTGCTCGTACGGAACGTTTGCTAGAATGGGCGCGATAGTATTTAAGTTATCTAGCGTAACCATCAATGCTTTATAATAAATTATCCCGCTTTTAGTTAAAAGCGGGATTTATTTTAGAGTTAAAAAGACTATAAAAAAAGCCGACCTATTGGTCGGCTTTAATTTTAATCAATGATATTAACGAGTATAGCTCGTGCCGTAGAACGCATCGTCAAGAGAAATTAATTCGCTTGCGATAACGGTATAAGTCTTACCGTTGTCGATATTTGCAAAGGACATAGCGCCAAGATTAGCAAACGCTCCAAGATCGAGAGTCTTGTCAACGTCAGACGCGCTTAAGCCTACGAAACTTAACGATTCACATCTACTAAACGCATAAGCGCCTAAGTTAACGCCTTGAACACCGTCAGTATAAACTTTAGCGAGTTTTAAGCAGTTGAAGAACGCGTAGTTTTTGATAGTTTCTAATGCACTCGGGAGATATACCGCTTTAACAGTACTATCTCTAAAGCAAGACGTTCCGATAACTTTTACACTTGCAGGAATCTTAATAGAATCCATTTTGGTTGATGCAAATGCGCTTTCGCCGATTTCTACTAGATTTGAACTCTCAACAAATAATTTTTCGGTGTTTAACGATTCACAACCGTAGAAAGCGTTTTTAGCGATTTTATTTACGCTAGCAGGAACGGTAACGTCTATAAGGTTTTTACAACCGTAGAAAGCGTTTTCACCGATTACTTCAAGACCTTCGCTTAACTTAACTTCGGTAAGGTTGATAGCTCCGCTAAACGCGTATCTAGGAACTGAATAGCCCTCTTCTGCTTTAAGTTCAACTTTACTAAACGTTGAAGGAACGTAATAAGTTCCGCTTGCGCCGTTATCGTAGGTAACCGTTAAAGGCATACCGCCGTCGTATTCAGAAGTCGAGAACCAATGAGCGAACGTTCTAGCAAGACCGGTTGACTTTTCAGAGCCCTTAGAGTCTGCGTATTCAGCGTCTGCATCGGCAGTTTCACCAATGAACGGAACGGTTATTTTAACGAGTTCTTTCATGTTCTTGAATGCACCTTCGTCAATTAAGGTAACGGTGCTAGGAACGATAATTTCGGTAATAGTGTCGTTACCTGAAAAAGCACCTGCTTTAATTCTTACGTCGGTAACTCCAGCTTCAAGTTCAGCACCGAGATCTAAAACAGTGCTTTCTCTTCCATCGTCAACGTACTTATAAATAGTATAAACACCTTCTAACTTTTTGCAAAGTAATCCCTTTTCGGTGCTTGAGTTATCGTCGCCACCGCACGCAACTACGCCGAACGCCGTAACTACTGCGAGCGCTAAAATTGATATTAGTTTAAGAAATTTCTTCATAATTTCTCCTTGCCAATAATTTAATCGTATACTCAATTAGTTTAACATTTTACAATTAATTTGTCAATAGATAACATTTATTTATAAAACTTTTATATTAAAATTTTAACCTATTTTTGCGTTTATAAAATTAAAACAGCCGTAAATTCTCCTTTACGACTGTTTTTTTAATTATATTATCGCTTTTCCGTTAAAAAACGCCTCGAAAAATCCGTTCGTTCCCTCGCCCATCTTTTCATAAACCCCCACTAAATCGTAAGGCGTGGCGTTTTTAAACGCATATTTTTCGTAATAGGTTCTTAATCCCGAAAAGAAATCTTTATCTCCTATCGTCGTCCTTAAATAATCGTACATAATACAAGGTTTTACGTAAGATAAAATCACGTATTCGTATTCGCTTATAAAGTTCTTTATCGGTCTATTCATAACCGTATTTACCTTGCCGTAAACCTTATCTGCAACCGTGCAAAATACCTTGTACGTCTTTTCGCTAGACTCGATAAGGTCTTTTCTTTTCATTCCGTATTCGGGGTGATTTTCATAGAATAACACTACCGAATATTCGGCAAGTCCTTCGTCTAAAAATGGATACTCTATCTCGTTATTGCCAACCGTAGTTTGCCACCATTGATGAGCCGTTTCATGCACTATTACTTCGGCGTATGATCTTGATTCTAATCCGTCGCTTATTATAACGAGCGCGGGGAATTCCATACCCCCTTGAATAAATTTACTTTGCACCACCGAATAGGTTTTATATTTATATTCGCCGAACGTTTTTGAAAAGTATTCTAAACTCTTTTTTGCCGTTAAAAGCGACTCGTTAGCATAATCGTCCGCATAATAATAGTAGAAAATTTCCGTTTCTCCCACTTTATCGCTTAAGCACTTAAAATCCTTAGACAAAACGAGTGCAAACGATCTTGTGTTTTCCATTTTATAGTGGTTGGTTTGCGTTTTATCCGTGTTGGTCGCATCAATTTTTTCTCCACTTGACGCCACTACGTATTCTTTATCGCAAGTGAACTTAACGTGATAGTTAGAAGCGTCGCTATAATACGGATCGCCTGAAGAATAATACACGCATTCGTAAAATCCGTTTTCATCTAAAGCGCACAAAATAGGATAAAAATTTGCCAGATTTATCGTTTTTGAATTTACACCCGTTCTTGCTATAACGTTGGCTAGAGTTATTTTATATTCAATAGTGACTCTTGCTCTTTCGTCAGGAAAAACTTCACTAGGCAATCTCACTAAAAGGACGTTTTGATCCTCCCCTCCGATAGAAAAATCTAACTCCCCTTGCGCATTGTAAACGCTAATTACTTGCATATTTCCGTAGTTTATACCCTTCTCATACGCCTTGCCGTAATCGTTATCGCTAATGGGAGAGAATTTTGCGCTCTCTCTAAAGGCGTTGGCGTGAAGATTGAATTTTAGTTCCTTAACCGTGTTTTCCGAGTGATTAAAAAAATCAATGGTCATAGTGCCGGTTAGCACGTTTTCACTAAGCGTGCATTCTATCTCGTAAGTGGTAACGCTTTGCTTTTTTTCACAACCACTTATAAATATAAGGGCGCTAAAAAATGTTATGATGGATAAAACGATGCAAATTTTTTTCATAAAAAAACCCCGAATAAGCTTTTATGATATCTTATTCGGGATTTACGGTTTTGATAACCCGTCCTATTTTATTTAAGATCTAAACTTAAATACTTTGCAGGATCTATTACTTGATCGTTTTCCATTACTTCAAAATGAAGATGCGCGCCCGCTTTATATTCTTGACGATTAGTGCTTGACACCGTGCCTATAACGTCGCCTTTTTCTACCTTTTGTCCAACTGAAACGTTTTCGCCGTCAAGTAAGGAATTATACACGGTCTTTAGTCCGTCACCGTGATCGATTACTATGGTCGTGCCTTCTAATAAGGTATTCTCAACCGATAAAATCGTTCCGTCATAAACTGCTAAAACTTCCGTTCCTTCGGGCGCAAAAAAGTCTATCGCCTTGTGTGCGCTATATCTATTTAAGGTCGAATTAAACACCATTTGCTCGCTATAATCGCTAACTGACGTGGGATTTGCGACGGGTGAAATAAATTCGACGGGAAGATCAACGGGATCGGTTATAGTCGGCGAGTCGTCTGGATTTTCGGGAGGAGCGGGATTATCTGGATCGTTAAGATCAGGATCACTTGGATCATTAATGGTGGGAATATCGTCAAGATTTCCACTATCCGCGCCCTTACCGTCTGTAGCCATAAGTATTATCGATAAGCCTACGGCAACGATACAAAGGGCAAGTATAAGATATACGGCGTTTCTTCTTAAAAAAATCAAGGCTCTGTTTGGTTTTTCTTTCATTTTATTTCTCCTAAAAATTTTATGTATCGATTATTCCCTTTTTTTTGCATTTTATACCGCTCCTAAAAACTTCCGTAAATTATGGGAGAACCAAGATAAACTTTATCTTTTGACACGGCGATTTGTAAACTAATTCTTTTGCCGTTTACTACCCTTGAATATTTGGTGTTTTTTGAATAAGCGTAGTAGCTTTCACCGCCATCGAATCGCTCGCTAAATATAAGCTTTGCATCAAATTGCAATAAAAATTTTTCTAGGTCAAAATTTTCCCTATCGATTTCACAAGCCTCCCCAAACACGTCAGTATAAAAAAGATACTCTATCGCGTTAACTTTTTTCATATCACAGTTTGAGGAACTAGATTTGGTATATAGGACGAAAGAATCACTATAATCCACAAACAAAGGCTTTCGGTTGACGGCGTAAATGCTTATTAAAGATAATATAACGAACATAAAAATAAACGTTTTTTTAAGCATAAAATCTCCCTTTTTTGACTAGGAGAATTATTGCCAAACAAGGCAATTTTTATACTGGAGTATGCTTTTTTTAAGCAAAAACTCTTTGCTAAGATTTTTTCGACGATTAAAGGACTAAAAAACAGCAATAAATCGCTAAAATTAGCAATTTTTATTAAAAAAACACCAAAAATTTTAAAAAACCTATTGAAATCTTGTTTATAATATATTATAATTAATGTATAAAACTTTGGAGGTTTAGGTTATGAATAAAAAAGAATTGGTAAGGGCAATTGCAAATAAAGCAGGAATTACTCTTAAAGATGCGGAAATCGCTCTTGACAGCGTTATCGGCGCTATCACGGACGGATTAAACGCAGGCGAAAAGGTTCAAATTTCTGGCTTTGGTTCTTTCGAACTCAAATCTAAAGGCGCTAGAGAAGGTATCAACCCCAAGACGGGCGCTAAGATTAAAATTGCTGCTTCTAAGACTCCTACTTTTAAGTTTGGCAAGGCATACAAAGATTCATTCAACAAATAACACTAAAAGTGCAAAAAGCCCGCGTAATTGCGGGCTTTTTTGTTTACACTTTTTTGTTTTACATCTATTGAAAAATAAAAGGCGTAGCAAAAGCTACGCCTTTTTAGTTAGCTAATTATTATTTCTAACCGAAATTATTTAACGATTTTGGAAACAACGCCTGAACCAACCGTTCTACCACCTTCACGGATAGCGAATCTTAAACCTTCTTCCATTGCGATAGGAGTGATAAGGCTTACAGCCATGGTGATGTTGTCACCAGGCATAACCATTTCTACGCCGTCGGGAAGTTTGATTGAACCGGTAACGTCGGTAGTTCTGAAATAGAATTGAGGACGATAGTTGTTGAAGAACGGAGTATGTCTACCACCTTCTTCTTTGGTAAGGATATACACTTGACCTTCGAATTCGGTGTGGGGTTTAACTGAACCGGGTTTAGCGATAACTTGTCCTCTTTCGATATCTCTCTTGTCGATACCACGGAGAAGAACACCAACGTTATCACCTGCTTGAGCTTCATCAAGAAGCTTTCTGAACATTTCGATACCGGTAATAACGGTATTTCTTGATTCTTCAGAAAGACCTACGATTTCAGCAGGATCGTTAACTTTTGCAACACCTCTTTCTACTCTACCAGTAGCAACGGTACCACGACCAGAAATCGTGAATACGTCTTCTACAGGGAGAAGGAAGGGTTTAGCATCGTCTCTTTCAGGAGTAGGAATGTAAGAGTCAACTGCTGCCATTAATTCTAAGATGGGTTTGCATTCTGCAGCTGCTTTGATTTCATCAGCAGAGTGATCAGCTTGAGCATATTCTAATGCCTTGAAAGCTGAACCCTTAATAATGGGAGTGTCATCTCCAGGGAATCCATATTCAGAAAGAAGATCTCTGATTTCCATTTCAACGAGTTCTTGAAGTTCAGGGTCGTCGAGAAGGTCACATTTGTTCATGAATACTACGATATAGGGAACGCCTACTTGACGAGCAAGAAGGATGTGTTCTCTGGTTTGGGGCATGGGACCATCAGTAGCAGCAACTACTAAGATCGCGCCGTCCATTTGAGCAGCACCGGTGATCATGTTCTTTACATAGTCAGCGTGTCCGGGGGAGTCAACGTGTGCGTAGTGACGAGATTCGGTTTGATATTCTACGTGTGAAGTATTAATCGTAATACCTCTTGCTTTTTCTTCCGGTGCTTTGTCGATTTCGTCGTATCTCATTTTTTGAGCTTCGCCGAATGCCGAAAGAGTCATGGTGATAGCCGCAGTAAGAGTAGTCTTACCGTGGTCTACGTGACCGATAGTACCGATGTTAATGTGCGGTTTACTTCTGTCAAATTTAGCCTTTGCCATTATTGTTTCCTCCAAAATTTCTAAATGATAATTTTTTTATTTTTATTTTTTTGTTATTTTTTTATAACATATAACCATTTTACAATAAAAAATACTAATTGTCAACAGTTAATTATGCTTTTTTACCCATTATCTTTTCAGCAACTGACTTGGGTACTTCGTTGTAGTGTGAGAACTGCATGGTGTAGTTACCTCTACCTTGAGTTCTTGAACGAAGGTCGGTTGCGTATCCGAACATTTCTGCAAGCGGAATATGCGCGTCGATAACCTTTACGCCGTTTCTATCGTCAGTTCCTTGGATTATACCACGACGAGCAGTAACGTTACCCATTAAGTCGCCGAAGTAATCGTCCGGAGTGATGATTTCAACTTTCATGATCGGTTCTAAAAGAACGCTCTTTGCTTTTGCAAGACCATCTTTAAGAGCCATACTACCTGCGATCTTGAACGCCATTTCTGACGAGTCAACGTCGTGGTAGCTACCGTCGTAAACGGTTACCTTGAAGTCTACTACTTCGTAGCCAGCGAGAATACCATTCTTAGACGCTTCCATAATACCCTTGTTGATAGGTTGAATAAATTCCTTAGGAATTGAACCACCAACCGTTTCGTCAACGAATTCGTATCCTTTACCGGGTTCTTGCGGTTCAAGACGAATCTTACAATGTCCGTATTGACCGTGACCACCTGATTGACGCTTGAATAAACCTTCTGCTTCAACAGCTTGTCTGATAGTTTCCTTGTAAGAAACTTGGGGTTTACCAACGTTTGCTTCTACTCTGAATTCTCTTAAAAGTCTATCTACGATAATTTCAAGGTGAAGTTCGCCCATACCCGCGATAATGGTTTGACCAGTTTCAGTATCGGTATGCGTTTTGAACGTGGGATCTTCTTCAGCAAGTTTTGCAAGAGCGAAGCCCATCTTTTCTTGACCTTGTTTGGTCTTGGGTTCAATAGCAACTTCGATAACGGGATCGGGGAATTCCATTTGTTCGAGAATGATTTGATTTGATTCATCACAAAGCGTATCGCCCGTGCTGGTTTCCTTTAAGCCAACTAAAGCGCAAATTTCACCAGAATATACTGCATCAACTTCTTCTCTATGGTTAGCGTGCATTCTAAGAATACGCGCAACTCTTTCTTTCTTGCCCTTAACGCTGTTATAAACGTAAGAACCGGTCTTAAGAACACCTGAATAAGCACGGAAGAATGCGAGTTTACCAACGAACGGGTCGGTCATAATCTTGAACGCTAAACCACTGAACGGTTCGTTGTCGTCGGGTTCTCTCTTAGCTTCTTCTCCCTTTAAGTTAACACCGTTAACTGCACCAACGTCTAAGGGGCTTGGTAAATAATCGATGATTGCATCTAAAAGGTTTTGAACGCCCTTGTTCTTGTAGCTTGATCCACAAAGAACGGGAGTAACCTTCATTGCAAGGGTTGCTGCACGTAAGCCCTTTTTGATGTCTTCAATGGGAAGATCCCCTTCTTCAAAGAATTTTTCCATTAAAGCGTCGTCCATTTCTGCTGCGCATTCAACTACGGCTGCTCTGTATTCTTCACAAGCGTCCTTCATATCAGCAGGAACGTCCGTAACGTCGATTTCTCTTCCTAAGTCGTCTAAATAAATATAAGCCTTTCTCGTAATTACGTCTACGATACCTTTGAAGGTATCTTCCTTACCAACGGGGATAACGATGGGAAGCGGATTAGTGTGTAATCTTTCTCTCATCATATTAATTGCGTTGTCATAGTTAGCGCCGTTAATATCCATCTTGTTGATATATGCGATTCTGGGAACTTTATATTTGTCTGCCTGTCTCCAAACCGTTTCACTTTGGGGTTCAACGCCGCCCTTTGCACAGAAAGTTGCAACTGCACCGTCTAAAACGCGAAGTGATCTTTCAACTTCTACGGTAAAGTCAACGTGTCCGGGGGTATCGATAATGTTAATACGGTGATTTTTCCAGTAACAGGTAGTTGCTGCACTCGTGATGGTAATACCACGTTCTTGTTCTTGAACCATCCAGTCCATAGTAGCCGTTCCTTCGTGGGTATCGCCTATCTTATGGGTTTTACCGGTGTAGAACAAGATTCTTTCGGTGGTAGTCGTCTTACCTGCGTCGATATGCGCCATAATACCTATATTTCTGGTTACACCTAAATCTAAGTCTCTTGGCATAATCTATCTCCCTAAATTAGAATCTGTAATGTGCGAATGCCTTGTTTGCTTCCGCCATTCTGTGAGTATCTTCTTTCTTCTTAACTGCGCTACCAGTGTTGTTGAACGCGTCAACAAGTTCAGCAGCGAGACGTGAACTCATTTCTCTTTCACTTCTCTTTCTAGCAGCAGCAACCAACCATCTGATTGCTAAAGTTTGTCTTCTTTCAGCACGGATTTCGATAGGTACTTGATAGTTAGCACCACCAACTCTCCTTGCTTTTACTTCTACCATAGGCATGATGTTATTGAGCGCTTGAACGAACATTTCCTTGGGGTCTGAACCAACCTTTTGAGAAGCCGTCGTAAATGCGTCGTAAACAATAGCCTGTGCAACGCCCTTTTTACCGTCTAACATAACTTGGTTAATAAGTTTGGTTACAACCTTATCGTTATATACGGGATCGGGCAAAACGTCTCTTTTTGCAATATTGCCTCTTCTCGGCATAATTGTATCCTCCTTTAATTTTTTGCGCTTTTTTAGCGCCTTTTGTTAAGGGTAAACCCTTTTTTAGTACAGCTATCACTTGCCCTTTCGGGTAGCGAACCTTCTGTCATTTGACATACTGCCTACCAATCGGGTTAATTTTCCGAATATCCGATTTTAAGTAGGTGTTTTGTGTTTTTTGTTTGCTACTAACTTAAATTAAAAACTATTTAGGTCTCTTCGCGCCGTATTTTGATCTCGACTGTCTACGTTTTGCAACGCCTGCCGTATCAAGTGCACCACGAACGATATGATATCTTACACCAGGTAAGTCCTTAACTCTTCCGCCACGGATCAATACTGAGCTGTGTTCTTGTAAGTTGTGACCTTCACCGGGAATGTAAACGATACCTTCTGCTTTGTTAGTCAAACGAACTCTGGCGATCTTACGAAGCGCTGAGTTAGGTTTTTTAGGGGTCGTAGTGGTTACCGATAAGCAAACACCGCGCTTTTGGGGACATTCGTCCAATGCGGGAGATTTTGACTTAACGATAGCTTGCTTTCTTCCCTGTCTGATTAACTGTTGAATTGTAGGCATATTCGCACCTCCTTAAATTATTTCGGTTATTCGAAAAACGGATTCGGAAAACTCCGTTTAATGAAACGTTTTTTTGTTCCGCTGAGAGATAAAATTTTTCTCCCAGCGAAATATTATTTTACCAAATTTTGTCAGTTTAGTCAATCAAATACTAACTATTTTGACATTTTTTTGCTTATAAGTGGTATTATTCTTGAGTTTCAGCTACTCTTTGAACTACCGTTTGGGGAGCAACGTTCTTATAGTCCTTAATTCCCGTACCTGCGGGGATAAGTTTACCGATAATTACGTTTTCCTTTAAGCCGATAAGCGGATCGACTTTGTTCTTGATAGCGGCTTCGGTAAGCACTCTTGCGGTTTCTTGGAAAGACGCTGCAGATAAGAAACTTTCTTTTGCGAGCGCAGCTTTCGTGATACCGAGAAGAATTCTCTTTCCAGTAGGCGGTTCAAGACCACTTTCTAACGCCTTTAAGGTTTCTTCTTCGTACTTATAAACGTCAACCTTTTCGCCGGGGAGAATATCCGTTCCGCCCGGGTTTTCTACCTGAACTTTCTTCATCATTTGACGAACGATTATTTCTACGTGTTTATCGTTGATATCAACGCCTTGTGAACGGTAAACGCTTTGGATTTCCTTAAGGATATAGTCCTGAACGCCCTTGATACCCTTAGTTCTTAAGATGTCTTGCGGATATACTGAACCGTTGGTGAGAATAGTACCGGGTTCAACCGCGTCGCCATCTCTAACGATAACGCCAGTTCCGAACGGAATGGTGTAATCCTTTTCGTCGCCTTCTTCGGTCTTAACGATAACGTGAATAATCTTGTCTTTTTCTTGAATTTCAACAACGCCACCTTGTTCGCAAACGATTGCAGCGTGTTTGGGTTTTCTTGCTTCGAAAAGTTCTTCAACTCTAGGAAGACCTTGCGTGATGTCTCCCGTACTTGCAATACCACCGGTGTGGAAGGTACGCATGGTAAGCTGAGTACCCGGTTCACCGATTGATTGAGCAGCGATAATACCAACTGCTTCACCGATTTGAACGGGGTTGTTGTTACTCATGTTCTTTCCGTAGCACTTAGCACATACGCCAGTCTTTGACTTACAAGTAAATACGCTTCTGATTTCAACTTCTTCGATACCTGCAGCACAAATTTCGTCAGCTACGTCTTCGCTAATCATTTGGTTAGCACCAACCATAACTTCGCCAGTTGCGGGATTTACGATGTCTTTAGTAGTGAATCTACCTGCGATTCTATCGCGTAAGCCTTCGATAATTTCGCCCTTGCTACCCTTAATTGCAGAAACCACAACGCCCTTGGTTGCGCCACAGTCTTCTTCCTTAACGATAACTTCTTGCGAAACGTCAACGAGTCTTCTAGTTAAATAACCTGAGTCCGCAGTCTTAAGTGCGGTATCGGCAAGACCTTTACGTCCACCGTGTGAAGAAATAAAGTATTCGAGAACTGAAAGTCCTTCACGGAAGCATGATTTAACCGGAATTTCGATAGTTTTACCGTTCGGGTCGGTCATAAGACCACGCATACCGGCAAGCTGTTTGATTTGGTCCTTAGAACCACGCGCACCAGAGTTAGCCATCATAAGAATCGGGTTAAACTCGTCGAGAGTTGCCATAAGCTTATCGGTAACGTCGTCTGTTGCTTGTTTCCAAAGGCTAACGACCTTTTTATATCTTTCTTCGTCGGTAATATAACCCTTCTTGTAAAGAGTTTCAACCTTTAATACGTGTGCTTCTGCCTCTCTTAAGATTTCAGCCTTTTCTTTAGGCATATGCATATCGAATACGCTGGTGGTAATTGCGCCAACGGTCGAATACTTAAAGCCGAGAGCTTTAATCTTATCAAGAACGTCAGCCGCGCAACTTGCGCCGTGACGCTTAAAGCATGCGCCAACGATTTTTTGTAAGTCTTTCTTGCCAACGAGCTTATCGATTTCGTATTTTAAGAAATCTTCCTTAGTATTTCTAGCCGTAAAGCCGAGATTTTGGGGAATTGCTTCGTTGAAAATGATCTTACCAACCGAAGTGCGTACTCTACCTGAAACTTGTTCGCCGTCAACCTCAACGGTACGACGAACGATAATTTCGTCTTGAAGTCTAATTTTTCCCGTTTGATAAGCCATGATAGCTTCTTCGGGAGAGGTGTATGAAACGGTGTATTCAGGTACGCCGTAAACGGTACCGTTAACGTCCTTTCTACCCTTTTCGTTATACTTTTCGCCTATTTTTCTTCTGATAATGGTTAAGTAGTATGAACCCATAACCATATCTTGCGTAGGACTCATAACCGGTTTGCCGTCAGAAAGCTTTAAGATGTTGTTTGATGCGAGCATCAAGAATCTTGCTTCGGCTTGCGCTTCTACCGATAAAGGTACGTGTACTGCCATTTGGTCACCGTCGAAGTCAGCGTTGAACGCGCCACATACTAACGGGTGAAGTTTAATAGCTCTACCTTCGATAAGAACGGGTTCGAACGCTTGGATAGAAAGTCTATGAAGCGTAGGAGCACGGTTGAGCATTACGGGGTGATCTTTGATAACTTCTTCTAAAACGTCCCAAACTACGGGTTTAGCGCGTTCTACGGTACGTTTTGCGTTCTTAATGTTGTGACAAACGTTGTTTTCAACGAGTTTTTTCATTACGAACGGCTTAAAGAGTTCGATCGCCATTTCCTTAGGAAGACCACATTGATAAAGCTTGAGTTCCGGACCAACGACGATAACCGAACGACCTGAATAGTCTACACGTTTACCGAGAAGGTTTTGACGGAATCTACCTTGCTTACCACGGAGCATACCTGAAAGTGACTTAAGTTCACGGTTACCCGCACCACTTATAGCCTTTCCACGTCTACCGTTGTCGATAAGCGCGTCAACTGCTTCCTGAAGCATTCTCTTTTCGTTTCTAATAATGATTTCGGGCGCGCCAAGTTCCATTAACTTCTTTAAACGGTTATTTCTATTGATAACACGTCTATAAAGGTCGTTAAGGTCACTCGTTGCAAATCTTCCACCGTCTAATTGAACCATAGGACGGAGTTCGGGCGGAATTACGGGAAGAACGTCTAAAATCATCCATTCGGGGCGGTTGCCACTCTTTCTAAACGATTCTATAATTTCAATTCTCTTTACCGCGCGAATTCTGCGTTGGCCTGAAACGTTTTCCTCAATGATTTTCTTGGTTTCTGCGCTTTCCTTGTCTAGGTCGATAGCCATTAAGAGTTCCTTAATAGCTTCCGCACCCATACCAGTTTTGAAAGAGCCTACGCCGTAGTTCATTTCAAATTCTTGTTTTTCCCTGTCGTTGATAACTTGCTTGTATAAAAGCGGAGTCGTACCGGGATCTAATACTACGTGGCACGCAAAATATAATACTTGTTCAAGTGATTTGGGGCTCATGTCGAGCATAAGGCCGATTCTTGAAGGAACGCCCTTAAAGTACCAAATGTGAGATACGGGAGCAGCGAGTTCAATATGACCCATTCTATCTCTACGTACCTTAGCCTTGGTAACTTCTACGCCACACTTGTCACAAATAACGCCCTTGTAACGGATACGTTTATACTTTCCGCAGTGACATTCCCAGTCCTTAGTCGGTCCGAAAATTCTTTCGCAGAAAAGTCCGCCCATTTCGGGTTTTTGCGTTCTATAGTTAATGGTTTCGGGCTTAGTTACTTCGCCGTAAGACCATTCTCTAATTTTTTCGGGAGATGCAACTCCTATCTGTATTGAATCGAAATTGTTAAGTTCAAACATTATTCTCTCCTCCCCCTATTAAACGTTGTCTTCGTCGTCGAAATCGTCTTCAAACATATCGTCGTCAGGAATAGTCGTATCGATATCGTCATCGTCGTCTTCGAACATACCGCTAGGATCAAAACCGAATTCGTCGTCAAGATCGTCGGCTTCTGAATCCTCAAATACGGGTTCAGCGATTTCGCTTTCACTAAAGTCGTCCATATCGTCGAGTTCAACTTCTTCACGAGTTTCTTTTTCACGAACTGCGGGAAGATCGTCAACGTCTCCTTCGATGAGGTCTTTAATAGCGAGTTCTTCTTTGTTTTCGGTAAGAACCTTAACGTCGAGAGCCAAGCTTTGTAATTCTTTTAATAATACCTTGAACGCTTCGGGGATACCGGGTTCGCTAATATTAGTGCCCTTAACGATTGATTCGTACGTCTTAACTCTACCAACGATATCGTCGGACTTAACGGTTAAGATTTCTTGAAGAATATGTGCTGCACCGTATGCTTCGAGCGCCCAAATTTCCATTTCACCGAAACGTTGTCCGCCGAATTGTGCTTTACCACCGAGCGGTTGTTGGGTTACTAAGCTGTAAGGACCGGTTGAACGCGCGTGAATCTTATCGTCTACCAAGTGGATAAGTTTAATCATATACATTTGGCCAACGGTAACTCTATTTTCAAAGGGTTCGCCCGTTCTTCCATCGTAAAGTTGAATCTTACCGTCAACTTCGCCGTCGGGGTTAACTATATTGTTTTCTTTTAATAATTCTTTAATATCGCTTTCAGACGCACCGTCAAATACGGGGGTTGCAATCTTCCAGCCGAGTTGCTTACAAACGTGACCTAAGTGCACTTCGAGAACCTGACCGATATTCATACGTGAAGGAACGCCGAGCGGGTTAAGTACGATTTGTAAGGGAGTACCGTCAGCCATGAAAGGCATATCCGATTCGGGGAGTATTCTTGAAATAACGCCCTTGTTACCGTGACGACCTGCCATCTTATCGCCGATAGAGATCTTTCTCTTTTGAGCGATATAAACTCTTACTAATTTGTTTACGCCGGGAGAGAGTTCGTCTTTATTTGCTCTCGTAAAGATCTTAACGTCTACTACGATACCGCCTTCGCCGTGCGGAACTTTTAACGAAGTATCTCTAACTTCTCTTGCCTTTTCGCCGAAAATTGCACGGAGCAATCTTTCTTCGGGGGTAAGTTCAGTTTCACCCTTAGGCGTAACTTTACCAACTAAGATGTCTCCACTGTTAACTTCCGCACCGATACGGATAATACCGTCTTCGTCGAGATCTTTAAGAGCGTCGTCACCAACGTTGGGGATATCTCTAGTAATTTCTTCTTCGCCAAGTCTAGTATCTCTTGCTTCGATTTCGTGCTCTTCGATATGGATGGTCGTGAACACGTCCTCTCTAACGAGTTTTTCAGAAAGTAAAATAGCGTCTTCGTAGTTATAGCCTTCCCAGCTCATAAAGCCAACGAGGATATTTCTACCGAGTGCAAGTTCACCGTTTCTGGTTGAAGGACCGTCCGCAATGGTTTGACCTGCGGCAATCTTTTCTCCCTTATCAACGATAGGACGTTGATTTAAGCAAGTGCCTTGGTTACTACGTTCGAATTTCTTAAGGGTATATTCTCTATCCGTACCGTCTTCTTCGGTAATAACGATCATATCGCTCGCTACCGACTTAACGATACCTGCGTTAACGGCGTTAACCATTACGCCCGAGTCGTAAGCGATTCTTCTTTCGATACCGGTTGCAACGATAGCGTTTTCAGGACAGAGTAGCGGAACTGCTTGACGTTGCATGTTAGAGCCCATGAGTGCACGGTTGGTATCGTCGTTTTCTAAGAACGGGATAAGCGCGGTTGCAACTGAAATGAGCTGTTTGGGAGAAACGTCCATATAGTCCATTTTCTCTTTAACGTCAGTAGTAATTTCTTCTCTATGTCTGCAAGAAACACGGTCGTTTACGAAATATTTGTCGTCAACGAGCGGTTCGTTTGCTTGAGCAACGATGTAGTTATCTTCTTCGTCAGCGGTTAAGTAATCAACGTGATCGGTAACGATAGTTTCGATCGTACCGTCCGAATTCATCGTGTGTTCAACCTTTCTATAAGGAGATTCGATAAATCCGAATTCGTTTACTTTAGCGTAAGCCGCAAGAGAAGAAATAAGACCGATATTTTGTCCTTCAGGGGTTTCTATCGGACACATTCTACCGTAGTGAGAGTGGTGAACGTCACGCACTTCAAAGGTAGCTCTATCACGGTTAAGACCGCCAGGGCCTAACGCAGAGAGTTTTCTCTTGTGAGTAAGTTCAGCGATCGGGTTGGTTTGGTCCATAAATTGTGAAAGTTGTGATGAACCGAAGAATTCCTTAATAGCCGAGCTTACGGGACGAACGTTGATTAGTCCTTGAGGAGAAACTTCCTTGGGATCTTGGGTTGCCATACGTTCTTTGATAACGCGTTCTAATCTTGCGATACCGATACGGAATTGGTTTTGTAATAATTCGCCAACCGAACGAACACGACGGTTACCCAAGTGGTCGATATTGTCAACGGTATTGATATCGTGAATTAAGTCTAAGTTTATAGAGATAGACGCAACGATATCGTCAACCGTAATATGCTTGTGGTTGAGTTTGTCCATAAGAGGACGAACGATCTTCTTGTCTTCGTTAGAAAGAGATTCGGGAAGATCAGCGATGATTTCGTAGTAACGAACGCAAGCGTTAACGAATTTTTCTCTAATAACTCTTGCCTTTTCTTCGTTCTTCTTGTCTTCGGGCTTTTCTTCGCCTTCGGGAATATTCTTTTCTTCGAGATAGAAGATTTCGTTAATTTCTTTCTTTAAGATTTCAGCAGTCTTTTCAACGCCGTTTTCCTTTGCGGTAGCGTTAACCTTTTCTGCGAAAATTAAAGAAGGATAGTAAACGTAGTCTAAAAGTCCAAAGAATCTAGGATCGATACCCGTAACTTCTTTGTAGCTTACTACGTTGTTTGCAATAATCTTGTGCTTTTCGCCGTTGATATCAGCGTAGAACACGTTGATACCTGCGTTTTGAATTGCCTCAGCGTCGCCCTTGGAGATAACTTGTCCCTTTTGAGCGAGAACTTCGCCGTCAGGGCTTACTACGTCTTCATAAGAAACTAAGCCTGCAATTCTTGCGCCAAGTCTTAAGCGTTTGTTGAATTTATATCTACCAACTCTAGCGAGATCGTATCTGCGAGCGTCGAAGAATAAGTTCTTAAGGTGTTGCTTAACAGCCTCGTCGGTGGGGATTTCGCCCGGACGAAGACGGCGGTAAAGTTCGATTAAACCGTCGCTTTCAGATTTAGAAGTATCTTTACTTGCGGTATCGGCAATCATTTTATTACCGTCAAAGAGAGTGTTAAGCGCGTCGTCCGATCCAAAGCCTAAAGCGCGGAGAAGAACGGTTGCGGTTAACTTTCTGGTTCTGTCAACGTGTACCCATAATACGTTTGAAGAGTCTTGTTCGAATTCGAGCCAAGCGCCTCTTGAAGGAATAACGGTCGTGTCGAAAATACGTCTACCAGACTTATCGATCTCTAATCCGTTGTATACACCGGGAGATCTAACGAGTTGGGAAACGATAACTCTTTCCGCACCGTTGATGATAAACGAACCGTTATCGGTCATAAGCGGGAATTCGCCCATGAATACTTCTTGGTCGATAACTTCGTCGGTCACCTTGTTAACGAGTCTAACTTTAACGCGAAGAGGAAGAGCGTAAGTAACGTCTCTATCTCTGCATTCCTTCTCGTCATACTTAGGCTTACCGTCTAAACTGTGTTCTAAAAAGTAAAGCTCAAAGTGATCGGAATAGTCCGTGATTGGTGAAAAATCTTCTAAGACTTCGCCTATACCCTCTCTAATGAAAGCGTCGTAGGAGTCTTTTTGAATCTTGACAAGGTACGGGAGTTCAATTGCTTCGTGAATCTTGCTGAATGTTTTTCTCGTAATTTTGCCACATTCAATTTCAGGTAGTTTACGTGTCATTTAACACACTCCTTAAAAAATTTTAAATTATTTTTCAATACGAATTTACAAAAATAATATTTTGTTGTATAATCGACGTATCGAAGGGAAATTCTTAAAACCCTGTTTTTGCCCTTTTTACTAGTAAAAGTCGGCATTTTTTTATCGCGATTTTCGAAAAAAGGCGATAAAAATCGATATTAACCTATCATAATGCATTATATTATGTTAAACTAACTCGTCAAGAAAGTCAAGCGATTTTAAAAAGTTTTTAAATTTATTTTAAAATCACGGTTTTTTGACAAATTTTTCGTTTGTATTAAGGACAAATATGCGTATAGACAAATTCTTAAAAGTTTCAATGTGGATAAAGAGAAGAACGGTCGCGCAAGAGGCGTGCGACGGCGGTAGAGTTAAAGTTAACGGCAAAACCGTTAAGCCCTCTTTTACCGTTAAGGTTGGCGACGTGGTCGAAATCGCCTTTAATACGGGTGCGGTGAAATTTAGAATTACCGCCATAAAAGAAACTGTGAAAAAACAATTCGTAAACGATCTTTACGAAGTTATTACGGAGTAGAATATGAAAGTCACTCTTATACTTGCGTGCGCGGGCAAGGGCGAGCGCGCAGGCTTTAACAAAAATAAATTATTAGTTGATATCGACGGAACGGTTTTATCTCGCACCCTATCGGCTTTTGAGAGTTCAAACCTCATCGACGATTACGTTATAGTTGCATCTCCCACCGATATCTCCTATCTAAAAGAAACCCTTCCCCCTACTTATAAAATCGTGGAGGGTGGAAAGACTAGAACTGACTCGGTTAAAAACGCGCTAGATCAAATTGACGACGGAATAGTTTTAATTCACGACGGCGCAAGACCGTTCGTAGATACCGATATAATCGCGCGCGCGATAGCGTCGGTCGAAAAATACGGAAGCGCTCTTACCGTTTTCCCAACGAGAAATACTATTTGCAAATCGGACGGAAAGATCGTAGATAATTATCTTGGAAAAGGCGAACTTTATAGCGTTCAAACCCCGCAAGCTTTTTTCGTTAAGGACATAAAAAAAGCCTACCAAATGGCAGGCGACAAAGTGTTTAACGACGACGGAGAAGTTTATAAAACTTATATAGGCGACCTACATATAATAGAAGGCAGTGCCAAAAACGTTAAACTAACTTTTAAGGAAGACTTTGAAAAATTAGCGCCTAGCGAATATCGATTCGGCACGGGTTTTGACTGCCATAGGTTAGTGGAAAATAGACGTTTAATTTTAGGCGGAATAGAAATCCCGCACGATAAAGGTCTTTTAGGGCATTCTGATGCGGACGTTTTAGCACACGCTATTATGGACGCGATTTTATCCGCACTATCTCTTCGCGATATCGGCTATCACTTTAGCGATAAAGATCCCAAGTATAAAGATGCGGATAGTATGAAACTATTAGACGTAGTTTTAGATATGATTAAACAAAAGGGATACAAAGTAGATAGCGTTTCCGCTTGCATTATGGCAGAAAAGCCAAAACTTTTAGGAATTATCCCCGCGATAACCGAAAATCTTGCAAACGCATTGGGCGTTAGCACCGATAAGGTTGGAATTACAGCCACCACGCTAGAAGGCTTAGGTTTCGTTGGCAGAGAAGAAGGCATATGCGTGCACGCCACCGCAACCTTAAAGAGAATATAACGATTAAAAAACTAAAAGCGAGAGAATTTTCTCTCGCTTTCTAATTTTGCTTTATTCTTCAGGAGTTTGGTCCTTTTTCTTGATTTTTGCAATAATCTTTTTAGCTAAATCTATACTACAAAAATTAAGGATAAAACCTATTATCTTTTTCTCTTTATATTTCTCTAAATACTTAAACGCAAGTTTAGATAGATAATACCCACAAACACCACCGATTGCACCGATTACAAGTCCGCCAACAACGTCCGTGAAATAGTGTACGATAAAATATAACCTTGTAAAGCCCATAAATAGTGCTGCTACTAAACACACCCAACTCCACTTTTTGTTTGAGCATATAAACATTGCCGTCATTGCCGCCATCGCTGAAGTCGTATGCCCCGACGGGAAAGAAAATTCACTCTCCACGTGCGCGCCCACGTATTCCCAAAAACCCCTATAAGTTTCGCTCGTCACGTACGGACGAGGGCGAGCAACGAGTTTCTTTATAGTAAGGTTGGTAAATACCGCGCCAACGCCTATCGCTAAAAGCATAGCGATACCCGTTTTTCTAGTCTTTTTGAAAAACATAAACGCTATAGATAGCAATATAAAGAAAATCCCTCCATCGCCAAGCGAAGTATAAATCTCGCAAACGGGGGTTAAAAATCCGCCTATTGCTTTAGCCAAGCCGTTCATAGCGAAGAATACTCCGCCGTCAAGTCCACTAAAAGCCGTGTTAAGCCACTCTGCCATAATTTCTCCTTTTTACTATTAGATTAAAAGCCGTTTATTAAAAATAAACGGCCTAACTTCACTAAAATATGTTTTTTTGCGTCACAAAATCAACGAAAAATTAGTCTTTCTTTTCTTTCTTAGAAACGTCGATTACTTGCTTTCCGTCGTAATAACCGCATTTAGGGCATACTCTGTGTGATGCTTTGAGTTCATGGCATTGGGGACATTCCGAAAGATTGGGAGCATCGATTTTCCATTGCGCGAATCTCGTGTTGGTTCTTTGTTTTGACGTTTTACTTTTTTGTACTGCCATTTTTCTATACCTTCCCTATTCGTTTTTACATTTACACTCGCCGTCGTTTAAATTCACTCCGCACCCTAAGCATATTCCCTTGCAATCATCACTACAAAGAAAACTTAAAGGTAAGTTCATCAACACGACGTCGTCGACGATTTTCTTTAAATCAATAGTATCGTTTTTGACTGGATATACTTCGGGGTTATCCGCATCAGCCGTTTCCTTAAACTCAACCGAATATTCCTTTTCGGTCTCTTTTAGGCATCTAGTGCACTCGCCTTTTACAGAGAATTTTACATCTCCTTCGATAACCGCACTGTGATCGCCCGTTAAGAAAGCTTCGCCCACGATTTCTATCGGTTTACTTAAGCCGACGTTCGGAATTTCAATTAGTTGATCTTCCGGCTCGTATTCGAAAAAGAAACTCATTTGATCTTTTCCGCTTCTCTTGATTTTTTTAAGGTCAATAATCATAAATTTACCTATTAACAAGCCATACAAGTATATACTATTTGTTTGGCGTTGTCAACAATTTTTTGCACTTTTTTATCTCTTTTTTGCGCTTTATTTGCTTTCGGTAAGCGTTTTGGTTTCTCTTGCAATGCTTAATTCTTCGTTGGTGGGAAGAACGATAATCTTAACTTTTGAATCGTCAGCATTGAGATATGCAACGCCTGAAGAATATTCTTGGTTCTTCTTTTGGTCGAATTTAGCTCCGCAGAATTCCATGTTTTCCATAACGAGTCCACGAACGAGCGGAGAGTGTTCACCGATACCACCCGTGAATACTACTGCGTCAACACCGCCAAGTACCGCGATATAGCTACCAACGTATTTCTTAACGCGATATGCTAACATTTCTAAAGCGAGAGCACATTTCTTATCACCTTTGTCTGCAGCGGCGGTTAAGTCACGAAGGTCACTTGATAAACCACTCACGCCAAGAACGCCACACTTCTTATTTAAGTAATTAACAACTTCTTCAGAAGTTAAACCTAATTTTGCTCTTAAGAATTCAACTGCAGCGGGATCGATATCGCCACTACGCGTTCCCATAACTAATCCTTCTAACGGAGTGAATCCCATTGAAGTATCTTGACACTTGCCGTTAAGTACCGCAGAGATTGAAGAACCGTTTCCTAAGTGACAAACTACGATCTTTGAATTTTCTTTGCCTAAAAGTTTAATGGTCTCTTCACTTACGAACTTATGGCTAGTACCGTGGAAACCGTACTTTCTAATTTTATATTGTTCGTATACGTCGTAAGGAATACCGTACATAAACGCCTTTTGGGGCATGGTTGCATGGAAAGTAGTATCGAATACTGCTACCATGGGAACGTCTCCCATAACTTCTCTGCAACTCTTGATGCACGCGATATTACCGGGCATATGTAAAGGTCCAAGTTCTGCGTTCTTTTCGCAAATTTTAATAACTTCGTCGTCGATAACTACCGAAGAATTAAAATCTTCTGCAGAGTGAAGAACTCTATGACCTACTGCGCCGATTTCGTCAACTGAACTGAGCGCTCCGTTTTGTTTGTCGAGCATTGCTTTAAGAACGAGTTCCATTGCCTCTTTATGAGTGGGCATGTCTTGCTTAATAACGCATTCTCTACCGTCGAAAGTCTTTTGGGTAAGTTGTCCTCCTCCCATAGTGATACGTTCGCATACACCCTTTAAGATTACGCTTTCGTCGGTCATGTCGATAAGTTGATATTTAAGTGATGAACTACCTGCGTTTATAACTAAAATTTTCATTTTTAATTTCTCCCATCCTTTTATTTTGCTTGTAACGCCGTGATCGCTACTACTGCTTTAATATCGTCTGAGCAACAACCGCGTGATAAGTCGTTAATAGGTTTAGCAAAGCCTTGGCAAATAGGACCAAGCGCCATAAATCCACCAAGTCTTTCGGTAAGTTTATAACCGATATTACCTGCGTCAAGGTCGGGGAAAATAAGAACGTTTGCCTTACCTGCGATATCGCTACCTGGTGCTTTAGACTTAGCGATTGAAGGAACGATTGCGCAGTCTAATTGGAATTCACCGTCAGCGTTAAGGTCGGGAGCAACTTCTTTGCACTTGTTAACTGCGGCAACAACCTTGTCAACGTCCGCGTGCTTTGCGCTACCCTTTGAAGAGTGAGAAAGGAAAGCAACTCTAGGTTCCATACCTACGATTAATTTTGCACTTTCTGCCGATGAAATAGCGATATAAGCAAGTTCTTCAGAGTTGGGGTTTTGATTTAAGCCACAGTCACCGAAAATGAACGCGCCGTCCGTGCAATATTGATTGCCACCTTCGGGAGCAAGCATAACGAAACAGCTCGAAACTAGCGGAACGCCTGCTTTAGTTTTGATTACTTGAAGACCGGGACGAAGAGTGTTTGCCGTTGAGTGGCAAGCGCCTGAAACTAAACCGTCAACGTCACCCGCTTTAAGCATTAAAGCTGCGTACATAGTGTAGTCTTTTAAGATGTATGCTTTAGCGCTATCAACGTCTGCGTATTCGGGTTCGCCCGTCTTTTTATTTATTTTGCCCTTTCTAAGTTCAAAGAGCATGCTAGCGTATTCTAAATTTTTGCTATCGGTAGCAGGATCAACGATGTTAACGCCAGTTAAATCAACGCCAGGGTTAGCCTTAGCAATTTCTTCAGCATTACCTAAAACGGTAATCTTTGCAATTCCTTCTTTAGCCACTTCGCTAGCCGCGATAACAACTCTTGAATCTTCGCCTTCGGGAAGAACGATGTGCTTACCTAATAAACTTGCTTGTTTTTTAATGTTTTCAAGAACTTTGGACATAATAATTTTTCTCTCCTTTTTTATTCCACAACTATTCTTTTGCATTTTAGAGCAAAATGTAGTAAAATATACTTGACTATATTATTTTACAACATTTAAAGATAAAAGTAAATTATTATTTGGGGTTTTTATTTTTTTTATGAAAATTTGCGCACTTATTGCCGAATATAATCCCTTTCATTTGGGGCACTTAAAGCATATCAACTATATTAAAAACGTTCTTAAAGCCGATAAGGTTATCGCGGTGATGAGCGGTAATTTTACTCAACGTGGGGACGTTGCCGTTTTGGATAAGTTTACGAGAGCGTCGCACGCGATTAAAGCGGGTGCGGACGTGGTGATTGAACTCCCCACCGTTTTCGCTACGGCTAACGCCGAGATTTTCGCCAAAGGCGCTATCGGTATTATAAACTCGCTTGGCGTTGTGGACGAAATTTGCTTTGGCATTGAGAGCGGAAAAAAGGAAGAATATTTAGAACTTGCTAAAGCGCTAAACGACGAGAGTAAGGAATTTAAAAGGGCCTTAAAAGAACATTTAGAAAAGGGCGTTTCGCTAGCAAAAGCTAAGTTTTTAGCGGTTAAGGACGCTTACGGAAAAGAGTTTAACGAAGAACTTATAAACTCACCTAATAACGTTTTGGGATTAGAGTATACTAAAGCTCTTTTGACCTTAGGAAGTAGCATAGAAATTTGCCCTATGGAAAGAAAAGGCGATCATAACGATACGACACTTAAAAAGGGAATAACTAGCGCGACTAGTATTAGAGAAGTTTTGCGTGAGGGAAATATTAAGAAAATAAAGAAAAACGTTCCCGATTTCGTATACGAGGATTTAGGGGATTATCCGATAGCGTTTGAAAAACTTTGTTTAAGTTCGCTAGTAAAATCTAGCACGGATGAATTAGGTAAAATTTTAGACTGCACCGAAGGACTAGAAAATAGAATTAAAGCGCTAGTTAAGGACAACCTTGACTATAACGGACTAATAGAAAAAATCTCTACCAAAAGATATACGAAAGCAAGGATTAGAAGAATACTCACGGCTAACTTTTTAGGGATAAATGAAAAGTTTGTTTTAGAGTGCCTATCTTATCCCCTATACGCCAAAGTTTTGGCAGTTAAGGAAAGGGAAAAAGATTTGATTTCAGTATTAAATCACAACTCAAGTATTCCACTTTTAATGAGAAAAAGCGACACGGATAAACTTAAAAAGACCGCCAAAGAGTGCTTTTATAAAGACACTTTGGCGACCGAACTATATTCGCTAATCACGAGCAAAAAACTTAACGAAAACAACGTTGTAATTGTGGAATAAATTTGAAAAAAACGCAAGGATTTTTCCTTGCGTTTTTTAATCTTTTACAAACTCAACAACGTCTTCTATCTTACAATCTAGGAATGAACAAATTCTGTCAAGCGTTTTCATTTCTATATTCTGATTTGCCCTTAATCTACGAACGGTTTTGCTATCTATGCCACACTCTTCTCTTAGCTTATACGTAGAAACTCCCTTTCTATCCATAGTCGCAAATAATCTGTCGAATTTAAACATTTTATCCCCCTTGTATTGACAATTTATATTATGGGGGTTATAATCTTTTTTATTAAGGGGATATAATCCCCATTTTAATAAAAAAGGAGATTATTTATGGAACTATGGAGAGAGTTGTTAGTTAGTGGTTTACAGGATGAAAGTTATAAACTTAATTGCATAGGCGATAATACGTTAAAAAAAATTATCAAGGATAAATGTTATAAGGCATTATTAGGAATAAAACAAGTAATAGATGACGAAAAATTAAAAGACGAAGATTGTTTTATAAAAATTGAAGAAATAATATGCAAGTTAGTAGAAGATGGTATATTTTGTGATAGACATGATTTTGGCTAAAAAATTTTAAGGAGAGTTTTAAGCGAAAAAAACGAGTTAGGCAAGGCTCGCAATGTGTTTGGGATAAGACTAACCTTGTTGCTTGTCGCAGTTCAAACACAAAACAGTAAACGACGAAATGTGAAGTTTTTTGGCGAGTAAAAGAAAAAGCAAGGAAAAATCTTTCCTTGCTTTTAAATTTTATGTCTTAAAAGTTTTTAGACGATTAGAAACGAGCAAGACAAGGCTCGCGACGCGTTTTGGATGAGATTAACCTTGTTGGTTATCGAAATCAAAACGCAAAGCAGTAAACGCAGTATTGCGAAGTTTATAATCGTATAAAATTAAACGTTGCCTTGCGCTTTCATAGCCTCCGCTACCTTTAAGAATCCTGCAATGTTTGCACCTGCCATGTAGTTGCCGGGCATGCCGTATTCTTTAGACGCTTCGTCACACGCTTTGAAGATTGACTTCATGATGCCGTGGAGCTTTTCGTCTACTTCTTCGAACGACCAAGACATTCTAATGCTGTTTTGGCTCATTTCTAAGCCAGAAGTTGCAACGCCACCTGCGTTTGCTGCCTTTGCAGGGCCGTATAAAAGACCGTTAGATAAATAGGTATCGATTGCTTCGGGAGTTGAGGGCATGTTTGCGCCTTCTGAAACAACTTTGCAACCGTTTTTAACGAGCGCTTTTGCACTTTCGCCATCGATTTCGTTTTGAGTTGCGCAAGGAAGAGCAATATCACAAGGAATAGTCCAAATTCCTTTGCATCCTTCGTGATATTCTGCTTCGGGGTGATAAGAAAGATATTCATTAATTCTCTTTCTTTCAACTTCTTTGATTTTCTTAACGGCGTCTAAATCGATACCATTCTTGTCGTAAATATATCCGTTACTATCAGACATAGCAACTACTTTTGCACCGTATTCGGTTGCCTTTTCGCACGCGTAAATCGCAACGTTTCCTGAACCTGAAACTAAAACGGTTTTACCTTCAAAGCTTAAGCCGTTAGCAAGGAGCATTTCGTTGGTAAAGTAGCATAAGCCGTAACCGGTTGCTTGCTTTCTTGCAAGTGATCCACCGTAGGTTAAACCCTTACCAGTTAAAACGCCTACCCATTCGTTTTTAATTCTCTTATATTGACCAAACATGTAGCCAACTTCTCTTGCGCCCACACCGATATCGCCTGCAGGTACGTCTAAGTCAGCACCGATATGACGATAAAGTTCGGTCATAAAGCTTTGGCAGAAATTCATGATTTCGTTGTCTGACTTGCCTTTAGGATCAAAGTCAGAACCGCCTTTGCCACCGCCCATAGGAAGAGTGGTAAGACTATTCTTAAAGGTTTGTTCGAAGCCTAAGAATTTGATGATGTTAACGTTAACCGACGGGTGAAGTCTAATACCGCCCTTATAAGGACCGATAGCTGAGTTGAATTGTACTCTAAAACCTCTGTTTACGTGGGGTTTGCCTTGATCGTCAGTCCACGGAACTCTAAAGATAATTTGACGTTCGGGTTCTACGATTCTTTCTAAAACACCTGCGTCAACTAAGTCTTGTCTTTTTTCGATAACGGGCTCTAAGGTAGAGAAAACTTCGGTTACCGCTTGAATAAATTCGGGTTCGTTAGCGTTTCTCTTTTCCGTTCTTTGTAAAAGGTCTAATAAATATGCGTTTTTAATTGCCATTGGTTTATCCTCCAATTGATTTCTTCAGTTTCTCAAATTATATCACATTTAAATTAAAATGGTCTACAATTTTTTATACAAAATTTTATAATATTTATTTATAAATTATCTTTTTTGCAGTTATATTTCTATCCCTTTATATAATCTCTCGTCCTTTAGAAACAGTGCATTAAATCTACCATTACCGCAAACACGAGCAAGAATACGAGTCCAACTCCGTGTATAATCGCCTCTATCCTGCGGTTAAGCGGTTTCTTCCTTATCCACTCAACGGTGGTGAACACCGCCCTCGATCCGTCTAGCGCGGGTATGGGTAGTAAATTAAACACGGCAAGGTTTACGCCTATAAAGGACGCTATATTTAAGAAGTATCTAAATCCGCCTATTCTTATCGCGTCCGCCGCCACCGAAATCGTGGTTACCGTTCCTCCTAGCGAATTTAATCCTATCGCGCCCGTTATGAGTTGACCGAGCGTGGTAAATATAGTTCCTGCAACCTTAAACGAATAGTGAAAACTTCTTCCTATCGTTTCAAAAAAACCTACCCGAACGCTCGTCGAATAAAGTCCGCCGTTAACGAGTGCGCCGTCCTCGCCTATTTCGTAGTAAATTCCTAGCGTTTTATATAAGACTTCGTAGTCTTCTAAATTCTTAAAATTAGCGTCGTCACGAAGGGCGATTTCAACGTTTTTACGCTCGCCGTTTCGTATTACGGTAGCGCTAATTAGCTCTCCTTTTTCTTCGCCCGATAAAGCGTCTATCATATCGGTCACTAAATATACCGTCTTTCCGTTTAACTTTAATATAACGTCCCTATCTTGAAAGGATTGCTCGATAGAATATTCGGGGCTTTCGACCGTCTTATACGTCATAAAAGTCGTTTGACCGTAAATCCCGAACATTGCCATTATCAAAATTACGGCAAGTATATAGTTCATTAGCGCGCCCGATATAAGCACGATTATTCTTTGCCACGGTTTGCGATTGTTGAAGGCTTTTGGATCGTCACTATCTTCGTCTTCGCCAGAAAACGCGCAAAATCCGCCGATCGGCAAGAGCCTTAAAGTAAAAGTGTGTCCGCCTTTACATTTCTTCTTGAATAGTTTAGGGCCGAATCCTATTGCGAATTCGTCTATTCCAAACCCAAAAATTTTACCCGCTATAAAATGCCCGAATTCGTGCACGGTTATCATTACGAGTAAAATTAAAATCGCAAGCAATACGTATCCTATCGTACCCATTACGCTTGCAAAAGACGTTAGCGTTAAATATTCCATTATATATTAAAAAGTTCCTTAACGTATTTACGCGCGTATGCGTCCGCCTCTAAAACGTGCTCGTAGTCTACGTGATGACTGCCGTAATATGACTGCAATACGCCGTATAGCGACTTATATATATCGTTATACCCAATTTTGCCTTGCATAAACAGTTCAACCGCTTGCTCGTTCGCTCCGTTAATTAGCGCGGGATAATCTCCACCCGTTTTCGCCGCCTCTAATACCACCTTAAAGCATGGAAATCTTTCGTGATCCACGTCTTCAAAAGTGAGATTTTTTAAGCTCGCAAAATCAAGGCTTTTCACGTTCGACTCTATGCGGTCGGGATAGCATAACGATAGCGCAATGGGGATTTCCATAGTGGGATAACTCATTTGCGCGATTACCGAGCCGTCCGAATACTCTACCATAGAGTGTATGATGCTTTGGCGGTGAATTATTACGTCAATTTTATCTAAAGGCGCACCGTAAAGCCATTTTGCCTCGATTACTTCAAAAGCTTTATTGACGAGCGTCGCACAGTCAACCGTAATTTTCGCGCCCATTGCCCAGTTCGGGTGGTTAAGAGAATCCTTAAAGGTCACCGACTCTAGCTCTTTTTTCGTGTAATCTCTAAACGCTCCGCCACTAGCCGTTAAAATAATCTTATTAAACGGAGTGTTAAAGTCAAAGTTAAGCGCTTGCCAAATAGCCGAATGTTCGCTATCAATAGGTAGTATTTTAACGCCTTTTTCTTTGGCTTTTTGCATGACGAACTCTCCGCCAACGACCAAACTTTCCTTGTTCGCAAGCGCGATCGTTTTGCCCATTTCTATAGCTTTAAGAACTGCCTTTATGCCCTTAAACCCAACTAGTGCAACGACTACGATATCCGCTTCGCTAATCACTGCGTTAAGAAAGGCGTCTTCGCCGAAAAAGTATTCGGTTTTATCGATTAATCTTTGCTTTTCAATCTCTTTTGAAAGAGTTGCCACCTTTGGCGAAAACTCTTTTACTTGCTCTAAAAAATCGCCGTCGTTATATCCGGCGGCGAGAGATACGATATTGAATTTATCGGAGTGTCTACGGACTACGTTAAGAGTTTGTTTTCCTATCGAGCCCGTGCTCCCTATAAGCGCAATATTTTTCATTTTTTTCTTCCTTAAATAATTAAAAAAGTAAAGTATAAGAATACGATTAAAAATAAAAGTCCGTCGATTCTGTCGAGTATTCCTCCGTGACCGGGGATAAGATTACCTGAGTCTTTTATTCCAACCTTTCTCTTTATGTAACTTTCAAAAAGGTCACCAATCTCGGTAAGTAACGCGCCGATTAGACCTATTCCGCCAAAGATTACCGCAGTCACTATCGGAGAAATCGCGTCAAATACGGGCCTAGTAATAAAGTAAACTATAAGTGCGCCGATCGCTCCACCGATAAGTCCGCCAACTGCACCTGCCACGGTCTTTTTGGGGCTTAATTTAGGACATAATTTTCTCTTTCCGATCGCACGTCCCACTAAATACGCCATAGTATCGGCAGTAGACGATATTACGAATAATAGTAATAGCGGAATAAATCCGTTTGCACCAAAATCGTTAGTTAAAATCATGCAAAGGAGCATGAGTGTGGGATAAACGAAAGGCAAAATATTAACTAAAAATCTTCTCTTGTTTTCCCTTTTTACGATAGCGATTATAGATACGGTTATTATCATAACTAAAACCGCCGATAAAAACGCTAAATACCCTGAGCCAGTAAGCCATAGATATTCTACGCAAGCGTATAAGGGTACGCTTAAAAGGGAAAATATTATCGCTAGCGTTTTAACTCCCTTAAATAAACGCGAGCCAAGCGCGTTAGTTAATTCAAACGCACCAATCACTAAAAAAAGGTAAGTTAAAATATTAAAAATGCGGTAATCGATAAGGCGGGCAAAGAAAAAACCCACGATAATACCAATATAACACGCTCCTGAAATCGTTCTCTTTAGCATACTACACCTTGCCGAATCGACGTTCTCTACCGCCAAATTCTTCTATTGCCTTGTCAAATTCTTCTTCGTTAAAATCCGGCCACAAAACGTCGGTAAAATAAAGTTCACTATACGCGCCTTGGAAAAGCAAGAAATTAGAAAGCCTTTTTTCTCCGCCCGTTCTAATTATTAAATCAGGTTCGCCAAACTCCGCCGTGTAAAGGTTTTTTAAAATGGCACTATCCGTCACCTCTTCCCCTTTTTCTATAAGGGTTTTTACGGCGTGGACAATCTCTTGTCTGCCCCCGTAATTTATGGCGATTAAAAGATTTTTACCCTTGTTGTCTTTACTTTTTTGCTCAACTTCGTCTATCGCTTTAACGAGTTTACTAGATAGTTTGTCCCTTCCGCCGATAACTTTTAAGCGAACGCCGTTTTTAAGAAGTTTATTTAGGAACTTTTTTAGATAACTCTCTAAAAGTTTCATAAGTTCGTCAACTTCTTCTTTTGGTCTTGACCAGTTTTCGGCAGAAAAAGCATAAAGGGTAAGCGTTTCCACTCCCCTTTTGAATGCGTGCGAAACGATAGTGTCAACGTTAGCCGAGCCTATCTTATGCCCGTAAGAGCGCTTCTTTCCGCGCGCTACCGCCCATCGTCCGTTGCCGTCCATTATAATGCCAACGTGCTTTAGGTCTAAACTTTTTGCCATATTATACTGACATTACGTCCTTTTCTTTGTCGTCGCAAAGCTTTTCAACCTTAGTGATAGTGTCACTAATGGTTTTGTCTATTTCCTTTTCGCAAATAGCGTGTTCGTCTTCCGAAAGCTCTTTTGCGTTCTTCATTTTCTTAATAGCGTCCATAGCGTCACGGCGAATATTTCTTACCGCAACCTTAGAATCTTCTGCCATTTTCTTGATTTGTTTTACGAGTTCTTTTCTTCTTTCTTCGGTGAGCGCGGGGAAAGTAAGTCTAATAACTTTACCGTCGTTCATAGGAGTTATACCGAGATTTTCGGCAAGAAGTTGCTTTTCGATAACCTTAAGCATTCCCGTATCCCAAGGAGCGATTACTAAACATCTTCCTTCAGAAACTGAAATGTTTCCCACTTGGTTAATGGGCGTGGGCGTTCCATAATAGTCTACTAAAACCTTATCTAAAATATGGGGGTTTGCACGTCCTGCGCGAATCGTAATGTATTCGCCGTTTAAAACTGAAAGAGTTTTATCGGTTTTTTCAATGATTTCCATCATAATTTCGTCGTAACGTTCGTTTTGTACTGCCATAATATTTTCTCCTTTTTTGGTTAACTTATTTAATGAGCGTGCCGATTTTTTCGCCCGTAACCGCGCGACAAAGCGCGTTTTCTTCGAATAAGCCGAAAGCTAAAACCTTAAGATTATTTTCCATGCACATCGTGATTGCCGTGGTATCCATAGCCTTAAGTCCCTTGGTGATGTATTCTTTATAAGATACTTCTTCAAGCTTTTTCGCGTCTTTATTGATCTTGGGATCAGAATCGTAAATTCCGTCTACGTTTTTAGCAAGAAGTAGTACTTCTGCGCCGATTTCAGCCGCTCTAAGAGCCGCGGTCGTATCGGTGGTAAAATACGGGTTACCCGTTCCGCAAGCAAAAATCACTACTCTACCTTTACTTAAGTGCGACATAGCCTTTCTTAAAATATAAGGTTCTGCTACTCTCGTGATGGTAAGTGCCGTTTGAACGCGAGTAGGAACGCCTTTTCTTTCTAGTGCGTCTTGAATAGCCAAAGCGTTGATAGCCGTTGCAAGCATACCCATATGGTCCGCGCAAGATCTATCCATTTCAGTGCCTTGTCTACCACGCCAAAAGTTTCCGCCACCGACTACTATACCGATTTCAACACCGAGATTTTTAACTTCGATAATTTGGTCGACTACTTTAGATAAAGTCTTTTCGTCAATACCGTTTCCCTTTTCACCGGCAAGTGCTTCGCCTGAAAGTTTAATAATAACTCTTTTGTAAATTGCTTTGCTCATAAACGCACTCCCAAAATTTTAAATTTTATCCTTTCCATTATATAACATTTTTAAGCGTTTGTCTATACCAAACGCGCTTTAGGTCGTAAATTTTTTCTCTATCCTCATACTATTGCGTTTTTTCTACAAAAAAATCCCCGAGATTCATCTCGGGGATAAATTTTAGTCTATCACAGTCGTTCCATAATCGCTAAAAATAAAAGTTGATTTCATATCACAGTTCCACGTTGAAACGGTATCGTGCGCGCTAACGTATATATCGAAATAAAGCGACGTCACTCTTTCGTTTTCAATCTTGACGATTACCTCGTGCGCTGCGATCGAATCGCAACATCCGTTTCTCATCTTAAACATATATTCTTCAGCCACATACGCTCCTTTATCTTGATCGTAAACAAGTGGCGCTCTTTCTAAAATGTTTAAGATTATATCGAAATGGCGTTCAAAATTTGAAAGACCGTCGTGTTCCTTTCCGTATTCGCTACTAGGAGCTCTTTGCGTCATCTCCGTTCCAACCACTACGTCCTCTTGCACCACGGGAAGAACGAATTCACCCTCTTCGTGCCTAGGTGTAAAGGTTATGTGATAGTCTTCTTGAACTAATCCGTCGGCAATCTTTACCGTACGATATTCTTTTGTTTCACCCGATTCATCTCCAAACCAAGGAAACGAGCCTATCGGCTGACGACGATAAATGTATAAGTCTTCTTCCGTCGTAATAGTAACGTTTGAGAGAGTTTCTTTAGTTAAAACTTCTCCCCAGTTAATTTCCCCACAGTCGCAAAAACCGTTAACGTATTCGTGTTCATGTGCGTTTGGATCAGTTTGTCCACAATCACATGCCCCGTTAACGAAGGAGTGCTCGTGCGGTTGTTCTCCACAGCCAATAAGATTAGTAGACGATATGAATACTGCAACTACCAGCATAAGTATCGATAAGAATTTCTTCATCACGATACCTCCTTTTTTGCCACTCGCAATTGAGTGCTTTTAGAAATTATACTATATATTTATCAAAATGACAATATACGATATTGCAAAAAATATACAGGATATTGCAAGTCTAAAACAAAAAGTTCAATTAGTCGATAACGGTCGTTCCGTAGTCAGAGAAAACGTAAGTTGCGTTTAAGGTATCGATATACCAGCTCTTTTGCGCGTCTGAACAGTTTTCTTTTGACGTGAAGGTCATGGTTAGGAGCTTTCCTTCGTAAGTTAAAATGGTTAAGTTGTCTTTCATAACTTCAACGGAGGTGTTGTTACGAACCTCAAAGCCACCGTTTTCGTTATAATAGTAACCGTTATAACCAAAACCGAAAGATTGATCTAAAACGTAGCCGTTTTCGGTGCTTCTAAACAAGTTTTGTCCTGCATAGAATTTTTCACGGAAAGCGTATCCTCTAATTTGAGATACGACGCTACTAATAAGAGTTGCAGCTTCAGAACCGGTAAAAGTCTTTTGACCTTGTTCGATGATTTGACCGTTGTTGTTATAATCCATGATCGTGTATTGTTCATAGAACTTGCCGTCTGCAATTTTAATTACGTGGCTTTCTACGGTTTTACGAGTTCCCCATTCAGGTCCGTAAATCGTTTCGCCGTCGGGTGAAGTTCTTCTAGTATCTAAACCTACTTCGATATAGAGAGTAAAGTTGCTCATAACTTCGTCAGATACGGCTAAGAATAATTCGTATTGACCGCAAGAGCATTGTCCATTAACGAAAGTATGAGCGGTGTGTGCGGGAGGATTGTTTCCGCCGTCATCGTTCCCACCATCACCAGAGCCACCGCAACCGATAGCTGCAAAGCACATACAAACGGTTAAAATTGCTAAAATGATTTTTCCAAATAATTTTTTCATTTTTAGTTCCCCTTTTGATTGTTTATTTTTAAAAATGCAAAAGGCATAATCTTGTCTTTTGCATTTTACGAGCGTTAAATAATTAAGTTAATTATTTCTTCATTTGAGCTTCAACTTCAGCAGCGAAGTCGTCGCTTCTCTTTTCTAAGCCTTCGCCCATTTCGAAACGAGTGAAACGTTTGATTGAAAGGGTTTTGCCCATTTTGTCAGAATAGCTCTTAACGAGTTTTTCGATAGTTAAAGAAGGATCTTTAACGAACGCTTGGTTAAGTAAGCAGAATTCGTCGTAGTACTTTTTAACTCTACCTTCAACCATTCTGTCAACGATAGCAGCGGGTTTTCCTTCGTTGAGAGCTTGAGCACGAAGAATTTCTTTTTCGTGATCTAATACTTCAGCGGGAACTTCGCTTGCGAGTAAATATAAGGGTTTAGCAGCTGCAATTTGAAGAGCTACGTCGTGAGCGAGTTCTCTTGCTCCGTCACAAGTGCAACCTTCAACTTCTACTAAAACGCCAACCTTACCACCCATGTGGATATAGCTTTCTACAACGCCTGCTTCGGTCGTATACTTAACGAAACGACGAATAGCGATCTTTTCGCCGATTTTTGCGGTTGCAGCGATGGTTTCATCGTTCTTGTCCGCAACGAGTTGGTCGATATCTTTAACGTCGTTAGCTAAAACGTAGTCAACTACGCCGTTAACGAAGTCTTTATATTGATCGCCCTTAGCAACGAAGTCGGTTTCGCAGTTAACTTCTACTAATACGCCGGTATTTCCACCGATCTTAGCAGCAACAACGCCTTCTGCAGCAATTCTTGACGCTTTTTTAGCAGCGGTTGCGATACCTTTTTCTCTTAAGTAGTCAACGGCCTTTTCCATATCGCCGTTGGTTTCGGTTAAAGCCTTTTTGCAATCTAATACGCCTGCGCCGGTTTTTTGGCGAAGAGCGATTACGTCACTACCAGTAAACATAGTTTTTATTCTCCCTTAAATTATTCAGCGTCTGCTACAACTTCGGTAGCTTCAGCGCTTTCTTCTTTTACGTCAGCGATTTGTTCGCCTTGGTTTGCTTCGATAACTGCGTCTGCAATTACAGATGCGATAAGCTTGATTGCTCTAATAGCGTCGTCGTTACCGGGGATAACGTGATCGATGAGATCGGGGTCACAGTTGGTATCGGTAATAGCAACGATAGGAATGTGGAGCTTTCTAGCTTCTAAAACTGCGATATCTTCTTGTGAAGGGTCAACGATGAACATAAGTCCGGGGAGACCTCTCATATCCTTGATACCGCCGAGGTTGGTTTGAAGTTTATCTCTTTCGATCTTGAGGTTGGCAACTTCTTTTTTGGGAAGAAGATCAAACTCGCCCATTTTTTCCATATTGTTGAGCTTGTTGAGTCTGTCAATTCTTGATCTGATGGTCTTGAAGTTGGTTAAAGTACCACCGAGCCAACGAGAGTTGATGTAGTATTGACCGCATCTTTCAGCTTCTTCTCTAATAGCGTCTTGAGCTTGCTTCTTGGTACCAACGAAAAGTACGCTCTTGCCTTGTTTAACGGTTTCTACAACGAAAGGATAAACGTCGTTTTCGATAAGGTCAACCGTTTGTTCAAGGTTAACGATATGAATACCGTTTCTTTCGCCGAAGATGTACTTTTTCATCTTGGGGTTCCAGCGCTTAGTCTGGTGACCGAAGTGAACTCCCGTTTCAAGGAGTTGTTTCATAGTGATAACTGCCATAATAAATTCCTCCGTTTAATCCTCCCCGCATCTTTTTATAGCTAGGTCAACGCCCCCACGAGTTGAGATTTTTGGGGACACGAACGACCTAAAGATAGTCGGGTGCGAATTTTTGCTTATACATTTTAGCATAAAAAACCCATATGCGCAACAAAATAACGCGCTTTTTTAAAAGTTTTTATTATAAATAAAAGCCTATCTTTCCCGCCCATGCAAAAGATTAAAAGAAAAAAGAGCCACGTGGCTCTTTTCTTTAGTTTGATTTAGCGTTTAATCGATTATTTTTCGATTTCTTCCATTTCGTCTAAAGCTTCTTCTTCGTCTAAAGCTTTGCAAAATTCTTGGAAAACTGCGTCTAAAACTGCGTCGTCTTCTACGGGGAGAAGGTCTGCGGTTTCTTCGTCGTCACCACTAAGTTCGAAGATAATAAGATCGTCGTCTTCAATACCGTCGATTTGTTCAGCGGGTTCGAACGCCGAGTAGTTTTTGCCTTCGTATTCAATAGTTCCTACAAAGTAGAATTTGAGTTTCTTTCCGTCTTCGGTAGTGAGTTCAACGATATCGTCTTCTTCGCAAACTTCGCAGTCACAGTCTTTAGCGTGTTCGTCACAACCGCAAGTACATTTCTTTTCTTTTTCGCTCATGATAATCTCCTTATAAATTAGATTGTTTTTTATTTTTATCGCGTAAAAATCCTTCTAAAATGGTTGCCGCCGCCAAGCTATCGACGAATTGCTTACGCTCTTCTCTCGATTTACCTTGTTCGATAAGAGTTTCTTCTGCCGAACAAGTGGTGCAACGCTCGTCAACCGTAAAAATTTCAACGCCTAAACTTTCTTTAAGTTTTTCAATGAAAAAATTTGCCTTTTGAGTTTGGATAGAGGGCGTCCCGTCAAAATTTACGGGAAGTCCACACACGAGCGCAGTCGCGCTCTTTTCTTTAACGTATTGCCCGATTTTTATTAGGTCGGTTTTTAAGTTTTTTCTATGATAAGTTTCAACGGGCAAAGCGTAAGTATTAAAGGGGTCTGAAACGGCTATGCCGATTCTTTTATCCCCAATGTCTAGGCATAAAAATCTTTCCACTTTTATATTGTACCACAAAAAAGGGTTTTTTACAATACAAAAAGGCAAGATATTTCTTGCCTTTTGAAAATTTTGGATTAAAATTCACTAGTTGAATTTAACGCAACTTGCATGCATGCAGTTACCGAGAAGGAACATTATTCCAACGAAAACGATAACGGTAACGAAAGTTCTTAGCCAACCGCTAAAGCAAGTCTTTCTTTCTTCCGATCCCTTGGGGAATAAAACGAAAACGAAGATAAGACCAAGAATATTTAGAAATAACGCGAGAAGAACGCCGATATCCGATCTATCTTTTCTATCAACGATAACTTCGGGTTCTTTTTCGGTTAACGCCTCACTACCACAGTAAAGGCACTTTGTTTCAGTTTCGGGACTATATTTACCACATTGTGAACAGAACATTATTTTCCCCTCCAAACGTAATTACTTTTATAGTTTATACTATTTTTTTGCAATAGTCAAGTATTTATAAGATTTAATTTAATTAAAAAGTTAACGCTCTAGCAAAAAACACCCACCGAGAGTTCGGTGGGTGTTTTATATTATTAGATAAAGATTAAATTAGAAATAAACCTTTCCGTCAGAGCACTGAACGTAAGTAGCGGGAACGTTATAGTTCCAATCATTATCTTTTTCTACGGCTCTCCATTCGTTCAGTGTTCCGTTAAAGAATATGTTTTCGAGTTTTGTGCAAAACTCGAAGGCTTGATAACCTATATAGGTGATTTTATATGGTATCACTATACTTGTTAAAGCGCTACAATTTCCAAATGCATACGGCTCAATAAAAGTTAGTTTGCTATTCGAACCAAATGATATAGATGCTAATTTTGTACAGCCTTGAAATGCAAAAGCCCCAATGGAAATAACATTATCTGGTATTTCTATGCTTACTAATGCCGTGCACGCATCAAAGGCTTGCCTTCCTATGTGCGTTATACTGGTTGGGATTTCTATATTCGTAAGTCGATCGCAATAGAAAAAAGCACCATCAGCAATAATTTTAGTCCCTTCTTTAATGATATAAGTTGAAAAACTTTTGTCTTCAACACCTATAACCGCAAAACATTTATTATCTTTGCTAGCCAAATACTTTACATCTCCCTCAATATTAAATAAAGAATAAGGGCAATTACTGAAGGAAGTAACTGCAATACTCTTTAAACTATCAGGAAGTATTATGTTTCTTAGCGATACACAATAAGCGAACGCTAAAGATTCAATAGAAATCAGCTTACTGTTTTCTTCAAATGTTACGCTTTCTAATGAATAACAGTTGCGAAATGCAGACTCTCCAATAGAGGTAACACTACTAGAAATTACAATATTTTTCAATGATCCGCAGGTCCAAAAAGCGTAAGATTCAATTGCTTCTCCTCCATTAATAACAACTTTTTCTAATGAGTTACTAATGACATGAGGAATAATAGACGTTGGAATTCTAGCTTCTTTTATTTTGCAGCCAGAAAATGGCAAATCTCCAATGAAAGAAACGCTTTCAGACATGTCTATTTTTGCCAATAATTCACAACCCCAAAACGCATAATCTCCAATAGAAGTTATGCCAAAAGATAACGTTACACTCGTTAACGAGCTACAAGAATCGAAAGCCCACTCTCCAATAGATGTGACGGGTTTATTGTTATACGTTGAGGGGATAATTATATCTGTATCCGTGCAATCGCCAATACTTGCCACTTCGTATTCGGTGCCATTGTTAATTAGTCTATATTCTAGACCTTGGCTACCAGGTTGAGGCATTTCGCACACAACACATTGTCCATTTTTATAATCGTGATCGCCATATACGCTAAGCATTAATACTTCAGTATCATAGCAACATACTTCACAAGCGAAAGTTGCATAACCAGTTTCGATGCAAGTTGCAGGTTCTAAGTTTGCAACGAATGATAATCCGTTACCAACCATAGCTTCGATTTTTTTAGCTTCATAATCCCTATCTAAGTAGATTTCGGTATCAAAACCAGCGAGTTTATGATAAGGAATTCTTGCTGTTGCAATTACGATAGTCTTGGGATCGCCAGTACTAAGATCTAAGTATTCGTAAGTGTTTTTTCCTTCTCTTCCACAAGTAGCCTCAACTGAATCGATTAAGGTCGCATCGTTAATTTCCTTAACGTCATCACATACTGAACACACAAACGTGAGATCTAAACCGTTTGTATCTTCAAATCGTAAGCTTTCATCTTCAATATAGTCATGGTTGCCGTAAACGTTTAGCAATAATACTTCAGTTCCGTCACAGCATATTTCACAGGAAAAAGTTGCAGGCCCTGCTCCAACGCAGGTTACAGGCACGTGGGCGATATATTTCAAACCGTTATCTAGCATATCCTTAATTTCATCGTATTCATAAGTTTTATCTAAATACAACTTAGTTTCAAATCCTGCGAGTTTATGATAAGGAATTTTTGCTGTTACGATTACGATAGTCTTGGGATCGCCAGTACTAGGATCTAAGTATTCGTAAGTGTTTTTTCCTTCTCTTCCACAAGTAGCCTCAACTGAATCGATTAAGGTCGCATCGTTAATTTCCTTAACGTCATCACACACTGAGCATTCAAGCGTAAGGTCTAAGCCGTTAGAATCTTCGAATCGTAAGTTTTCATCTTCAACGTAATCGTGATTTAATGCCGTGCCAACTTTTGTTCTAGTATCATTTTCCCCGCAAGTGTAGTCGCAATAAGCCGTTTCAGTTCCGTCTTCCGTGCAAGTTGCATCGTCGTTATATACGTAGTTAGTATAGCTATGCTCTAGTTTTGTGCCGAGTTTTGTTCTAGTGTCACTTTCTCCGCAAGTGTAGTCACAATATGCTGTTTCAGTTCCGTCTTCCGCGCAAGTTGCATCGTCGTTATATACGTAATTAGTATATTTATGGTCGGCATAATTTCCGTATTCAAAGGTTAAACTTCCCTTTAATCCGCATGAGCAAGAGAAATAATAGGTCGATTTTTTCTGACACGTTGCTGGATTTTCGATATACGCTAAACTAGCCACTTTTTTATTGTAGTTATGAGTATGACCTAAAACTGCGCCGTATTCACTATGACAAACTTCGCAAACGGCTCTTTCCGTTTCGGTAGCAGTTCCACCGCTACAACTATCCGTTATAACGTGAGTGCTATCGTTAGCGCAAACTTTACTATGCGTATTATCACCGTTGCTAGTAAATTCGCCGTAACTATGACCTAGTTTACTGCCGTTTTCAAAGGTTAATTCGCCTTTTGCCCAACAAGCGCATGCGTAATAATATTTAGCGGGATTATCGCAAGTTGCCTTGCTCTCTAAATAATCGTCGCTTATAACTTTTTTATCAAACACGTGAGTATGCTCTAAAACCGAGCCGTACTCGCCGTTACATACTTCGCAAACGGCTTTTTCCGTTTCAGTAGCCTCTCCGCCAGTACAACTATCCGTTATAACGTGAGTGCTATCGTTAGCGCATACTTTACTATGCGTATTATCACCGTTGCTAGTAAATTCGCCGTAACTATGACCTAAAGCGTTACCCATTTCAAAGGTTAAGTTTCCCTTTTCTAGGCAAGTGCAAGCATAGTAATATTTAGCAGGGCTATCACAAGTTGCTGGGCTTTCTAAATAGTCTTCTCCTATTATTTGCAAAGTGTATTCGTGAGTATGAGGGGGATTTTGTCCACCGTCGTCGTTATCTTCCCCTCCTCCGCACGCAACGAGCAGGCACGCCGTTGTTATTGCAAATAACACACTAAATAAAATCGTCAATAATTTCTTCATAATCTTTCTCCTAAAAAGAAAAAATACCCCCATATTATACCATATTGGTGGTTTTTTTGCAACAAAAACACCCACCGAACTCTCGGTGGGTGTTTTACTTGTGTTTATTCTTCCGTTTTTTGGGCTTCGCCTATTTCGGACACCTTTTTTATTACTTGATCTTGCCCGTCCTTTATCGCTTTTCTTGCTTTGACGGAATTCGTGACGATAAGCGCTCCGCCAAGCATGCCCAAAATTATTCCAACTAAAAATTTGTCGTTCATAATTCCCCCTTTTCCCTTGTATTATGCGGAATTTTGGGGTTTTTATGCGCTTTTTATCGACTTTTAGTTAGGCGTTTTTCTTGCTTTGATAGTCCTCGATCGCTTTTTTGATAGCCTCTTCTGCTAAAACCGAACAGTGAATCTTTTGAGAGGGAAGTCCGCCCAAGCACTCGATAACCTTTTTGTTGGTAACCTTAAGTGCCTCTTCAATGGTCATACCCTTAACCATTTCGGTAGCGGTAGAACTAGTCGCAATCGCTGCAGCGCATCCGAACGTCTTAAACTTTGCGTCTACTATAACGTCATTTTCAATTTTGAGTGAAATTTGCATTATATCTCCGCAAGACGCGTTACCTACCGTTCCTACGCCGTCCGCATTTTCTATTTCTCCAACGTTTTTGGGATTTCTAAACGCATCCATTACCTTTTCGCTATACATACTTTATCTCTCCTTCCGCCTTGAATAGTGGCGACATCTTACGTAATCTTTCTACCGCGCTCTTAATTTCTTCTACCGCGTAGTCTACTTCTTCAATAGTGTTGTGCTTGCCGAACGAAAATCTTATCGATCCGTGCGCTAACGCCTCGTCAACGCCGAGCGCAAGTAAAACGTGACTGGGCTCTAATGATCCCGACGAACACGCCGAGCCCGACGATACCGCTATCCCTGCTAAATCTAGGCTAAACAAAATGGATTCGCCTTCGATAAACTCGAACGAAAAGTCCGCGTTTGCAGGAAGTCTGTTTTCTCTTGGCCCGTTAAGTTTTACGAACGGAACTTCGCTTAAAATTCTATCGATAAAATGATCCCTTAAAGAAGAAACGTATTCGAAATTTTTATCGATTTCTTCTATTGCGATCTTAAACGCTTCGCTAAACCCAACGACGCCGGCAACGTTAGTCGTTCCACCGCGTTTCATTCTTTCTTGATGACCGCCGGTTAAAACGCTTGATACCTTTAAGCCGTTTCTAATATAGAGAGCACCAACTCCTTTAGGTCCGTAAATCTTGTGCGAACTCATACTCATCATATCCACGCCAAGATCTTTTACGTCTATCTTAAGAACACCCGCCGCCTGAACGGCATCGGTAAAGCAAATTGCACCTTTTTCGTGCGCGATTTTGGCAATTTCTTTAATAGGCTCTATCGTTCCCACTTCGTTGTTCGCCATCATACAGCCGACGAAAATCGTATCTTCTCTAACCGCTTTTTTAAGGTGATCTAAGTCCACGAATCCATACTCGTCCACCTTCATATACTCTATCTCGAACCCTTCTTTTTTGAGCTCTTTTGCCGTAGAAAGCATTGCGGCGTGCTCGATTGGACTGATAATTATATGCTTTCCGCGATTTGCATGCGCGTGCGCTACTCCACGGAGCGCCCAGTTGTCGCTTTCCGTTCCGCCCGAAGTAAAGTATAGTTCGTTCGGTTTTGCGCCTATAAGTTTAGCTATCGTATCCCTAGCCTCGTCAACCGCCTTAACCGCATCACGCCCAAAAACGTGCTGACTGTTTGCGTTGCCGAAAACTTGGGTAAAATACGGCGTCATTTTTTCAAATACTTTTTTATCCACGGGCGTCGTCGCCGCGTGATCAAAATATATTGGTGTCTTTACCATAGTCTTTTCCTCGTCGCTATTTTAATTGACCTTCTATCATTTGCTCGAGCGTCATTGAATCGAGCAAGTCGTTTATTCCCTGATACAACTTCTTCCATACCGCGCTCGACGGACAACACTTACATTTTCCGCCGTCCTTTACGCACTCGATTATCTCCATATCGTCCTCTAGTGCTCGCACGATTTCTCCTATCGTTATATCCTTAGGCTCTCTTTTTAGATAATATCCTCCCGCTACGCCCCTAGTCGCTTTTACGATATCTCTTGCAGTGAGTATTCGCATTATTTGCTCTAAATACTTCCCCGACACCGAGATCAAAGATTCTAGCGTGCTAGCCGATACCGCCGTGTCTGGATAATTTCTTCCAAGAATATGACACGCCATCAGTCCGTAATGGGTTTTAGACGATAATTTCATCTTGCCTTTTCCCCTTTCAAGGTTAATTCCTACTAATTTAGTTGCAATTATATTATAGTACCGCTAAGAGCCTTTGTCAAACGATTTATACCTCAATTAAATAAAAAATTACCGACCGCTTTTATTTTGCGATCGGCAAAATTTATCCTTTAATTTATTAGTTCTACGCTTAAAGATCCCGTCCTCTTATACTCGTCGTTTTTCTTGCCCTTTTTTAAGAGAATATCTATAAGTTTTAGGTTCTCTTTTTCTAAAAAATCCACTCTCGTTTTAAGATTTTGGTTTTCTTCTTGCAAGCTTTTGGTCGCCTTTTCAATAACCGCAAAAACGCTCTTTTTAACGCCGTCTAAGTCGCACGAATAACAACTTTCTTCCTTTTCTAAAAAGGAGCAATCTACTCTTATCCCCTTTTCCCTGCTTAAATCTTTTGCGACTTCTAAAACGGTCGATTTTTGCGTTTTTATCACGTTTCTAAATTTATTTTGGTATCTAAGCGCTAAGGAAGGATCGCCGTTTGCCAAGATTTGTATGCTTTTTCGCACGGAATTTCCGTCCGCTTTTAAGGTTAAAATCTCTTTGACAAGATCAAGTTCTTCATCTTTGTCAAAGGCGAGGCTTTTAGTCACTTTAAGCGCTCTTCCGCCCAAGTATTTTTGGCAAAACTCTCTATCTTCGTTAGACTTTTTTGCCAAGGCGTAATAAAGGTTTCTAACCGTGCCTTTAGATTTTCCCGAAAAGTTTGCATACTCCGAAAAAACTGCACTAAGCGTTTTCGTCTTGTTGTTATTTATAAAATCAATAAGACCTAAAACGTCTTTTTCTCTATATCCGTATATTTTTTGCATAATCTTCTCCCCTTTTTTATTATTGTATTGACAAAATTATGAGAAAATATACTAAAAAACCACGCCGAAATTTTGGCGTGGTTTTTATTTGATTTATTCGTTCTTATTTAACGTTACCGCTAACGATTTTTGCCGCAACTTCCTTCGTTTCGGGTGCTACTGCAATTCTTATCGTCGTCTTATTATAGCATACGAGTTGGTCGCCTTCCGCTTCGAAAACTTCAGTGCCTTCTTCAAACATGTCGGCGGGCACGCAGTTAAAGGTTAAGCCGTGGTTTTGATCGGCCTTAGTTTCGTCGTATTCACCCGTATAGTAAATTACGTATTCTTCGTAATAAGTATCGATAGTAAAGAGCGCGTCGATAACCGAGAAAGCGGTTGAAGCTTCGTCGCTTGATAAATCCATTTGTGCAAAAATGCAGAACCAACCTTCGTAGTTAGAAATCGCACTATTCGTTAAGGGCATATACCAAGTTGCTCTACCCGTATCGGTTGAAGTGCTCGTTTGATGGGTATTATCGTGCGCCGTCCAAGTTCTCCAAAGACCGATTGAACCTTTAGTGTTGGTTAAATTCGAACCTTTAACCTTGCCGTGCTCAAATTCGCCGTCGAGCGTGGGCTTAATATCGTTTTGAACGATTTCCCCGTCTACCATCTTAAGATCGCCTATCATGATCGCGCTACTTTCGGTAGCCGTCTTATAAAATACGCAATCATCGTAATATCCGTCGTTAATATACTTTGAAATCGCGTCTACCGTTTCGGGCGCGAATTCACGATATAGTTCTAACGATATAGTCACTTCTTTTTGAGTGCTGGTCGCATAGTCGTAATAAGAAATGGTAATCGATCCGTTTTTGATGTCCTTACAACCCGTAAAAGCAAAGCACGCGGTAAGCATTAAAACGAACGAAATTACGCTTACGAAAATTCTTCTGATTTTTTTCATTTATAACTCTCCGTAAAGGTTTATTGTTTATTTAACGGTTTTATTTTACAAATTTTTTTCGTTCTTGTCAATAAAACTGTTCCCTTTTTAATTATTTGCACCGTTTTTTATGTCGAACTGCCTATTTTTTTTAGTTTAGTCTACTTCTATATCTATTTAATCTATCTTGAACGTCCGATATGCCTTGTAGTCTTCCGTCCTTATCGCAATAGGTTTCTATCTCCCCAGCAACCTTTTCGTATTCCATACGAATATACTCTATGGGCTTATAATTTGTCTTAGCCATTGCGTTTAAGTGGTCTAATTTTGCAATAAAGTATTCGTATGAAAGGGTATATTTTACGTTTTCGTTGAAAGTCTCAGGCGTCAACCATCTCTTTCTTACGATTACTGCCTTGCTAAAGGTCTTCATCGACTTTTCAACGAGTTCAGGATCGGGAGAAACGTCGTTTAGCCTATCGAAAGCTCTCGCTAGGTTATATAAAACGAAACCAGACCAAAGATTTAAGTTAAAGTCTATGCGGTCGGCGTATTCTTCCATAACCTTTTCAAAATAGAAGATGGCTTGCTTTATGTGTTCAGGGTTTTTCGTTTTATCAAAAAGTCCCATATACGCTAAACCCTTATAGTCGTAAAACACCATTGATATTAAGGGATTTACGTTTTCGGGGAGGGTAATTGATTCAAACTCGTCGCACATATCTTGCAATATGTATTCGTTGCTCTCTTCCGCCGTTCTATAAACGTTTCTAATCAATAAACTCATCACGTCACGAACGATACTTAAAAGCTTTTTATCCCCGCTCTCTTCTATATCTTGGGCGGTAAAACTTGCAAGGAGCGGTTCCATTTTTTTATACCAATCGAGCATATGATTGCCTAGTCCAAACGCGAAGATTAGCCCTATTCTTTCAAAGAAATACATCGCGCGTTCGTCGTAATGATTAAAGGTTTTACACTCGTCTACGAACGAATCTAAAACGTAATCTCCGTAGTTTTTGCCACTTTCTGTATCGTAGGCAGGTTGATCGGAAAAAAGATTTTCATAATCGATAAGATAAACGTCTCTCGTTAAAAGATTATCGTATCTTTCAATGCCTTTACTAGAATTAAGGCTTGCAGTTATAGTCAATACCTTTTTGATAATTTGATCAAACACTTCGTCAACGGTATCGTCGTAAATTTGTTTAATTTCTAAACCGTTCATGTCGGAAGGAAGTTCCACCCTTTCATCTCTTGGATCGAACGTGCTTAATAAAATGCAGTTTTCCCTTCCAAGGTGGAAAAGCGCCATGCCGAGCTCCATTATAACGTTTTGGCGAACGCGACACTTTTTATCGTTACCAGTTAAGCACACGTCGTCAGCAGTTAAAATGGTGATGCAAATTTGAGTGTCGCGAAAAAGAGAAGTTACCGAACTTAAAATATCTCTCGTTAAAATACTTTCCATAACGATTTTACTTTGAATAGGATATCTTAATTCGCTTTGTAAATTTTCGATTTTAGCGTTTAATTTCTCAGCGTAAACCCTACCGCTACTTCCGTATACTATTGAAACGGTTTTATATTTTTTTATCATACTTTTCCCTTAACGATTATCTTCCGAATTTTTTATAGAGCATTTCGAGCATTTCTTCTTTGGTTTGAGATTTTTGTTCTCTTGCCTTTTCCGCTTGTTCTCTTGAGCGCCTTCTTTCTCTATCCGTCTTTTGATTGCCCGCGGCTATTCCGTGCGGAAGGTCAGTCGTCTTCATGGTAAGCGAAATCTTTTTCTTAACCGTATCGACGCCTAAAACCTTAACCTTAACCAAATCGCCAACCTTAAGAACGTCTGACGGATGCTTGATATAGTTATCCGAAATTTGAGAAATATGAACTAATCCGTCTTGGTGAACGCCAATATCCACGAACACGCCGAAATCAATTACGTTTCTAACCGTGCCGTTGATTTCCATTCCTTCTTTTAAGTCGGATAAATCCATAAGGTCGCTACGGAGAACGGGCTTAGGTAAACTGTCACGAATATCTCTACCCGGTTTTAAGAGTTCGGTTACGATATCGTTTATCGTAGGAACGCCAACGCCACACTCTTTTGCAACGTTATCAACGCCTTTTTGATCGATTTTTTCTCTAATATCGCCGATTTTACCCATAGAAACGTCGTCTAAAGTATAACCGGTTACGGCTAAAAGTTTTTCTACTGCAGGATAAGATTCGGGGTGAACGCCCGTGTTATCTAAAACGTTTCCTCCCTGTATTCTTAAAAAGCCCGCGCATTGAAGGAAAGCCTTTTCGCCTAGTTTTTTAACCTTTAATAGATCAGTTCTAGTATTAAAGCGCGCGGTTTTTCTATATTCAATGATGTTTTTAGCTATACCGCTATTAAGCCCTGCGACGAAAGATAATAAACTTTGCGACGCCGTGTTAAGATCAACGCCAACGCTATTAACGCAGTCTTCTACTACTCCGCCTAAAACTTCTTCAAGTCTATTTTCGGGCATATCGTGTTGATATTGACCAACGCCTATCGCCTTAACGTCAATTTTAATAAGTTCGGCTAGCGGATCTTGAAGTCTTCTCGCTATTGAAACGGCGCTTCTTTGCGCGGGTTCGTAATCGGGGAATTCGGTTGCGCCTAATTTGCTTGCGCTATAAACGGACGCTCCCGCCTCGTTCACCACCGCATACGATAAGGGCTTTCCGCTTTCCTTGATCATGTTGGCAACGAAGATTTCACTTTCCTTACTTGCCGTGCCGTTTCCTATCGAGATAACGTTTACGCCGTGCTTGTCGATAAGTTTTAGCAAAGTTGCTTTTGCTTCTTCAATTCTATTTTGGGGCGGAGTCGGGAATACGACTGCCGTGTCTAAAACGTTGCCGTTAGCGTCGATAACCGCGATTTTACAACCCGTTCTATACGCGGGATCTAGTCCTAAAATAACTTTATCTTTTAGCGGAGGTTGTAATAGTAACGGGCGAAGATTTACTTCGAACATCTTTATTGCTTGTTCGCTCGCTCTTTCGGTAAGTTCACTTCTTATTTCTCTTTCTATTGAGGGGAAAATTAGTCTTGTATACGCGTCCGCACAAGCGTTTGCAACTATATTTGCGCACGCTGAATTGTTTTTAACGTATATAGATTTAATTGCCGAAACGAACGCCTCGTTATCAACTGCAACCGATACCTTTAAGCATTCTTCCTTTTCGCCACGATTTATTGCAAGTATTCTATGAGAGGGCATTTTGCCGAGTTTTTCGTTGTAGCCCGAATACATATCGTAGGTCTTAGCGTTTTCACCTTCTAAAAGTTTACACGCAACCTCGCCCACGTCAACTACCTTTTTGCGAAGGGTTTTTCTAAGTTCCGCGTCGTCGGACACGCGCTCTGCGATAATATCGGACGCGCCGGCTAAAGCCTTTTCAATGCTTTCAACGCCTTTTTCTTCGCTAATAAATTCCATAGCCTTAGCGTTTAGATCGGCAGTATCGTCTTGAAGTAAAATAAAGTCGGCAAGCGGAGTTAAACCCTTTTCGATAGCGACGCTTGCTCTCGTTTTTCTCTTTTGTTTATACGGACGATATATATCTTCGGCTTCGGTAAGCGTTTCCGCACCCGCTAAAGCCACCATAATTTCATCGGTCATCTTGCCTTGTTCGGTGATAGAATCGGCAATTTCTTGTTTTCTTTTGTCGAGATTTCTTAAATATTTAAGTCTATCGGCAAATTCTCTTAGAACTTGGTCGTCACAAGAGCCTGTTGCCTCTTTACGGTATCTTGCGATAAACGGAATAGTGTTTCCGTCGTCGATAAGCGCGATTATATTCGACGCGTAAATTTCACGCATTGTAAATTCTTTTGCTAGCTTAATTGAGTAGTCCATATTTATTTCTTTCCTTTTCTTCTTCTAATCTCTTTAATAGTCTTTTCGTAGCCGTTATCTTTAGGATTATAATAAATCTTTCCCTTTAAGGCGTCTGGGAGATATTGTTGCTCCACGTATCCACCGTAATCGTGCGGATATTTATAGAGCGATTTTTGCTTTTTATCCTCTTTAGACGCAAACTCGTAGTTCTTTAAGTGGGCGGGGATATCGTCGTCTTTAACGGCAACCGCGTCCTCTCCCGCCGAATACATCGCCTCTACAACCGTGTTGGACTTTTCTGCCTCGCACACGTAGATTATCGCCTCGGACAAAGGAATTAGACCTTCGGGAAGACCTAAATTTTGAAAGGCAACTAATGCGTTTGTCGCAACGACTAGAGCGTTAGGATCGGCAAGCCCTACGTCTTCTGCCGAGTGAACGACTAGTCTTCTTGCAATTAAGAGTGGATCGCAACCGCCCTTAATAAGCCTTTGCATATAGTAAAGCGCGGCGTTTGAATCGCTTCCGCGAAGACTTTTACAAAACGCCGATAAAATATCGTAATATAAATTCTCGTCGTAAGAGAGCGCTTTTTGTTGAATTGATTCTTCAGCGTCCTTTAAGCGAACGTGAATATGCCCGTTAGGTTGTGGTTCGGTGGTTAAAACGGCAAGTTCTAACGCGTTATACGCAACTCTTAAATCCCCCGCCGATACGAACGCGATATGATCGAGTGCATCTTCATCAACCGTGAGATTATAGTTGCCAAAACCCCTTTCTTTATCGGCTACCGCCCTTAAAAGTGCGTTTTTGATGTTTTGTTCGGAAAGTTTTTTTAGCTCGAAAACTCTGCATCTTGAAACTATTGCAGGCGTCATTGACGCGTAAGGATTTTCGGTGGTTGAGCCGATAAAAATTATATCACCTTGCTCGATTGCAGGAAGCAAGCTATCGCTTTGAGTTTTATTAAAGCGATGGCACTCGTCTAGGAGAAGATAGGTCTTTTTTCCATACAGTTTTTTGTCCGTTTGGGCTTGATCGACAACCCTTTTTACGTCCGCAACGCCACTATTTACGGCGTTAAGTTTAACGAAACGATTATCCGTTCCGCTTGCAATGACGTTAGCGAGCGTGGTTTTTCCGCAACCGGGCGGGCCCCAAAAAATACAACTGCCAAGTCTATCTAGTTTTATTGCGCGTCGAAGTAGCCCCGTTTCTGAAACGATATGATCTTGCCCCAAGAACTCCGAAAGAGTTTTGGCTCTCATACGTTCGGCAAGCGGTGCAGACACGTTTTGATTGTTTTGGTTAGCTAAATCGAATAAATCCATAAATTATCCCGTAAATAACGTTAATTCTTCTTTAATAATCTATCTTTTTAATCATACCACAAGCAAGTCTTCAAGTCAAGGTTTTCTAAAATTTCTAAGACCAAAATTAGGGCGTCAAACTTCTCTTTCGTTATCAAATTTTTGATTAGATAATATAATTTAATATGACGACCATATTTAAGGACAAAAAACTTTATTTTTCGGCGGGCATTTTAATATTAATGCTAACTTTCGCCATTTCTGCACAAAAATATTCAAAACTTACTCTAGACGGCGTTACCGTTTGGGCGATTTCCGTTCTCCCAAGCGTTTTTATGTTTTTCGTCTTATCGTCGCTACTTTCGGCAACTTCTATTATCTCCACTCTCTCCTTAAAATTTTCCCCACTATCTAAAAGGCTTTTTCACGTTAGCGGTCTTTCTTTTTACGCCCTTTTTATGAGTTTACTTTCGGGCTACCCGACGGGCGCGAAAATCACTTGCGACCTATATCTTTCAGGCGTAATCTCTAAAGACGAGGCGATAAAATCTTCAGTATTATCTTCTACGGGGAGCGCTTCTTTCTTTTTAAGCACGATCGGCAATATGATAGGCAGTCAAAAAACGGCTTTCGTTATCCTTATATGCCATCTTTTTTCAGTTTTCTTTTCGGCGTTCCTTTTTAGGGGCAAAAAGAAGGAAATTCCCACTAGAACGTTTACGTTTAAGCGTGTGGATAACGTAATTTACGAAAGCGTTTATTCTAGCGTTATATCGCTATTGATGCTTGGCGGAATTATAACCTTTTATTACGTTTTTATCGAAATGCTTTTCGACCTTAAATTGCTTTTTATATTCGAAAAACCGCTCTCTATTTTGTTTGGCGACGAGAACTTATCTCGCGCCCTTTTAACGGGCGTTTTCGAAAGCATTAAGGGTATAAAACTTCTCTCTTTATGTTCGCACAAACTCGTCCTTCCTCTTATAGGCTTTACGATAACTTTCGGTGGTTTTTCGGTTATAACGCAAACGGCGATTTATTTAAAAAATGCAAAAATAAAAACCGCAAGGTTCGTTTTAATCAAACTACTACAAGCGGTTATTTGCTTTGTTTTGCTATTCGTTATTTATTCGCTATAATTTCTTTTATAAACTTTTCGGCTTTTTCGGGAACGTAGTCCTTGATCTTGCCCTTTAATTTTAGTATGTTTCTCATCGCCGAAGAACTCACGTGCGTTAAAGAGGACGGCGTGGGAAGATAAAGGGTGATTAGTTCGGGATAGGCGTCCTGATTAAATCTCGCCATAGTCGTTTCGTATTTATAATCGTCCTCGTTACGAATACCCCTTAGGTTGAAAATTATATCTCTTTCTTTCATAAAGTCCACGAGCATACCGCTAAAGGTAGCGATCTCTACTCTACTTTCGTTTTCATAGCAAAGAGATATTATTTTTATTCTTTGTTCTAAGGTAAACATTGGGTTTTTATCCACGTTTTCACCGAGCGCAATTATCACTTTGTCAAAGGTTTTAAGCGCCTTTTCAACCACGTATTCGTGCCCGATCGTAAACGGATCGAAACTGCCTGCAAAAACACAAGTTTTCATTATTGCTCCTTCTTAAAAAAGGTTAGGTATACTCTACCGTATTTTCTTTGGTCAAATTTTATTAATCCCGCCACTTGGTCTAAAAAGGGCTTTTCGTCTTCTAAAACGGCTATCCCGTCTTCAGAAATGCAATTTATTGCGTTTTCTAAAACGACCTTGCCCATATCGCTTTTATATGGCGGATCGATATATATAATATCAAACGTTTGAGTGGTGGTCTTAAGAAATTCTATCGCGTCACGATTAGTGATGCTCTTTTCTTCGTCCACTTTTAACTTTTCTAGGTTAGATTTAAGTATGGAAACACTAGTTCTTTCCCTATCGTTAAAGTACACGCTTTTCGCCCCGCGAGATAAGGCTTCTATCCCCATCGCGCCCGTGCCCGAAAATAAATCTAAAAAACTAGCGCCGTAAATTCTATTTTGAATAATATTAAAAAAACTTTCGCGCACTTTATCGGGCGTGGGACGAATATCTTGCCCCTTAAACTCTAATAAAACGCGCCCTTTATATTTTCCGCCGACTATTCTCACTTCTTGTCCCCGTAAATACGGCTACTCATTTCGTACGCCTTAGCATAGTTCTTTTCAGCCTTTCTAGCGCCTAAAACGTATGGAATACCAGCAAACCCGATAATAAAGGGGATTGAAAAAAGCGCATAATAGAAAGTATATCCCGTAACTACCGTTCCAAACGAGAATGGTGCGTAGAAGGTCATATAAATAAAACCTGCAACTCTACCTACCATAATATTGGTGGGATCACTAGTAATTGCTATAGTGTGGATAAGAAGTAAAAGCACCAAGGGTATGCACGCTAAAGCGCCGTGAACGAAACCCTTCCAAGGCTTGTACTCTTCGGTTAGGCGAAGTTCTCTATATTCGCCCGTTTGAACGATAATTTCTCTATCTTTATCGTTGGTTTGACGAACGCCGTAAGCAATTTGCCCGTCCTTAAACGAAGTCATTGTAATAACCGTGCCGTAAAGCCCGATATTTAGAATGCTTAAAACGTACTTTAACCATAAAAGCCCGTTGCCTATCATAGAAATACTAAACGACGTGAGTGCCGTAAACATTAGATAGAAAAATGGTATAAATGCGTTCTTGAGATAAAATTTCATATTTTCTTCCTTAATTTAGGTATATTTTTTGCGCCGTATACGCACATTTTGTCAAAATTTCGTAGTTTATCGTGCCGTACTCTTGCGCTAGTTCGTTTGCGTCACCCATGACGAGCGCGTAGCCGTCCTTTTCGATTATTTTAGAGTAGGCGCTAATATTCATACAACGGTTATTGATAAGATTTTTACTAGACGCTCTCATTAGACCGTCCGCATAACCGTAACCTACGATAGTGGCGGTTTTATCTCTCTTTAAAGTATAGTCGCCGTATAACGCCATATCTCCCTTAAGAAGATTCTTTTTATCGAGTACTGGCGAAAAAACTTTCATCGCGGGGCGAACGGAAATTTCACGCGAGTTAAAGGGCTTATAGCCGTAAAGAAGTATTCCAACTCTTACTATATCGCCCGTTATCCCCTTTAAGAGCCCACCGCTTGCCGATATATGACAATTTATATTATTATACCCCTTAACGAGATTATTTGCAAGCAAAAATTTATCTAAGCTCTCTTTAAGCGCCCTTTTATTTTGAAATTGACCGATATGCGAGTACGCTCCGTCTAAAATTATCCCACCTTTTTTTAGTGAATATTCAACTAGATATTTTAGTTCTTCAAGAGAGCGAACCCCTAACCTATTCATACCCGTATCGAACTTTAGGTGTATTTTTGCTTTAAGAGAAGATTTTTTAGCGTAGAAAGAGATCATGTCTATCTGCGCTTTTTTAGTCGCTGAATATATCAGTCCGTATTCAATCGAACTTTCTAGATCCTCTCTATTCGGCGGAAAAAAGACTAAAATATCCTTGTCGATACCGCCAAGTCTTAGATTTTTGCCCTCTTCAACCGTTGCGACGGCGTATCCGTCTACTAGCGAATAAATAGCGGAGGCAACGGGAATTAAGCCATGCCCGTAAGCGTCGGCTTTTACTACGGCGAACAATTTACTTTTCCCGTTTATATACCTTTTCACTTTTTCCGTGTTTTCTCTTATCGCACTTAAATCGATTACGGCTTTATTTAACATACTTTTATTATATGAAAGCCCGACGGCAAATTTGCCGTCGGGCTTGATTTATAAGTTTAATTTAATACTTATCTAGGATTTTTAAGTTGAGCTTGCGCAGCTGCTAAGCGAGCAATCGGAACTCTGAACGGTGAGCAAGATACGTAAGATAAACCGATCTTATGGCAGAATTCGATTGAAGAGGGATCGCGACCGTGTTCACCGCAAATACCGCAGTGCATTTCGGGACGAATCTTTCTACCAAGCGTTACAGCCATATCCATAAGTTTGCCTACGCCGTTTTGGTCGATTTTTGCGAACGGATCGTTTTCGAAAATCTTAGCAGTGTAGTAAGCGTCTAAGAACTTACCAGCGTCGTCACGAGAGAATCCGTAGGTCATTTGCGTTAAGTCGTTAGTACCAAAGCAGAAGAATTCAGCTTCTTTAGCAACTTCGTCAGCAGTAATGCACGCTCTAGGAATTTCAACCATCGTTCCAACTTCATACTTAAGGGTTGAGTTCGCATTCTTGATTTCTTCATCAGCAGTAGCAACTACGATATCCTTAACGTATTTAAGTTCTTTAACTTCGCCAACTAACGGAATCATGATTTCGGGAACGAGATTCCAGTCGGGATGCTTTTTGCATACGTTGATAGCCGCACGAATAACCGCTCTCGTTTGCATTTTTGCAATTTCGGGATAGGTTACGGTAAGACGGCAACCACGGTGACCCATCATGGGGTTAGCTTCGTGGAGAGCTGAAATAATGCTCTTAATTTGAGCAACGCTCTTACCTTGTGCTTTAGCGAGTTGTTCGATATCGTATTCAGTGGTGGGAACGAACTCGTGTAGGGGCGGATCAAGGAAACGAATAGTAACGGGGTTTCCTTCAAGCGCTTCGTAAAGTTTTTCAAAGTCACCTTGTTGCATGGGAAGAATCTTTTCAAGAGCAGCTTCTCTTTCTTCAACCGTGTCAGAACAAATCATCTCACGGAAAGCGTCGATTCTGTTTCCTTCGAAGAACATGTGTTCGGTTCTACAAAGGCCGATACCTTCTGCGCCAAGTTCACGAGCTTTAGCAGCGTCCTTAGGCGTATCCGCGTTGGTACGAACACCAAGTACGCGATATTTATCTGCCCACGACATGATTCTACCAAAGTCGCCTGAAATAGTAGCGTCAACGGTTGCAATAGCGCCGTCGTAAATATTACCGGTAGAGCCGTCAATTGAAATTACGTCGCCTTCCTTGTAGGTCTTGCCTGCAAGATCAAAGGTCTTGTTGTCTTCGTCAAAGTTAGTGATTGCCGAGCAACCAGAAACGCAACAAGTTCCCATACCACGAGCAACAACGGCTGCGTGTGAGGTCATACCACCACGTGCGGTTAAAATACCTTGTGATGCTTTCATACCTTCGATATCTTCGGGTGAAGTTTCAAGACGAACTAAGATTACCTTTTCGCCCTTAGCCTTCCATACTTTAGCGTCTTCAGCGGTGAAAACGATCTTTCCGCAAGCCGCACCGGGTGATGCACCGAGAGCACGAGCAGCGGGCTCAGCGCTCTTTAACGCTTTAGCGTCGAATTGCGGGTGTAAAAGAGTATCGAGGTTTCTAGGATCTATCATAAGAACTGCTTGCTTTTCGTCGATCATACCTTCATCAACTAAATCGCAAGCGATCTTGAGAGCAGCGGCAGCAGTACGCTTACCGTTTCTCGTTTGAAGCATATAGAGTTTGCCGTGTTCTACGGTAAATTCCATATCTTGCATATCTCTATAGTGATCTTCTAAGATTTTGCAAACGCCTTCAAATTGAGCACACGCTTCGGGGAATTTTTCAGCCATTTGAGCGATGGGCATAGGAGTTCTAACGCCCGCAACAACGTCTTCACCTTGTGCGTTGGTTAAGAATTCACCCATTAATTTCTTTTCGCCGGTTGCAGGGTCACGAGTAAACGCAACGCCAGTTCCGCAATCGTCTCCCATGTTACCAAACGCCATTGCTTGAACGTTTACTGCAGTACCCCAGCTATAGGGAATGTCGTTGTCACGACGGTAAACGTTTGCACGGGGGTTGTCCCATGAACGGAATACGGCTTTAACTGCACCGATAAGTTGTTCCTTAGGATCGGTGGGGAAATCTGCGCCGATTTTTGCCTTGTATTCTGCTTTGAATTGATTTGCAAGTTCTTTTAAGTCGTCAGCTGAAAGTTCAACGTCGAGCTTAACGCCCTTTTCTTCTTTCATCTTGTCGATAAGTTGTTCGAAGTATTTTTTACCAACTTCCATAACAACGTCAGAATACATTTGAATAAATCTTCTATAACAGTCGTAAGCCCATCTTGCGTTGCCTGACTTTTCAGCCATAACTTCAACTACTTGTTCATTGAGTCCAAGGTTTAAGATGGTGTCCATCATACCAGGCATTGATGCTCTTGCGCCTGAACGAACTGATACGAGCAAGGGATTTTCGAGATCGCCGAATTTCTTTCCGGTGATTTCTTCCATCTTAACGATGTTTTCCATGATTTCAGCCATGATATCATCGTTGATTTGCTTGCCGTCTTCGTAATATTTAGTACAAGCTTCGGTTGAAATCGTAAAGCCTTGGGGAACGGGAAGACCGATTTTAGTCATTTCCGCAAGGTTTGCACCCTTACCACCAAGAAGTTCACGCATCGAAGCGTCGCCTTCACTAAACAAGTAAACGTACTTCACTTTGTTCATTGTATATTCTTCCTCCAAAAAATGTTTTTAGATTTTTACCTTTTTACAGCCTATATATTTTACTACAAATTAAAAATTTTTTCAACTGTTATTAGGCTGTTTTTTAGTTATTATAACAAAAGTTTTATAACGTCCATAAGCGTTTTGAGTTTCTCGCCCGTTTCTTTTTCTACGTAGTAGTCCAAAAGCTTTAACGCTTTAATCGATTTTTCATCGTCAACTTCTTGTCCGCGACTTGCAATATCCAAAGATTCAAAGGTTTCCTTTAATATTTCTCGCCCTTCGCCTTCAAAGCATTTTTCGCAATAAAACTCCCCTTTCCTATAATCGAAATATACCTTGCCGGATATATCCGAACAACCGCATTTTGCGCAAATTCCAACCCTTAACGCGTATCCCGATTCGCAAAGCGCTTGAATTAGGAATTTAATAAGCACGCTCTTTGGCGGAAGATCGCCGTAAGATAGGGATTTTAGTGCTTCGATCGTAATCGCAAACGCCCCCACGCAATCGATATTTTCCTTATAGAATTTTTTAGCGTATTCTAAGACGGTTGCGCCCGCGTAATACTTTTCAATATTCTCTCTTATGGGATAAAAACTATCGAGTAGGCTCGCGCCTATAACCGTTCTAAACTTTACCGTCTTATTCATAATAAATTCGGCAAAACAAAAAGGCTCGGATGCAAACCTTAGTTTTGCCCCTGCCTTTTTAACGCCTTTTATTTTTGCGGAAATTACCCCCTTGGGAGTGAAAATGTTGAGTATTTTGTCGTTTTCGCCAACTGAAACCGCTCCTACGACTATTCCGCTTATCTTTTCTTCCATAGTTTAGTTTTCCGTAAAATGTTTATACATCAAATAGTAGTTCACGTCCCCCGTTTTTTCAAACAGTTTCCACGCCGTTTCGCGAGACATCACTATTTCTTTCTTTTTTTCGCTCATATTTTCTCCTTTTGGTTAAGTATGAGCGTTCGGTTGCTTTTTATTCTTGACCTAAGCCGTATTCTTTCATGAGCGACGCGCTATTTCGCCAGTCTTCTTTAACCTTAACGTAGGTGGTTAAGAATACTTTCCTGCCTAGGAATTTTTCCATATCCGCCCTCGCGAACGATGAAACTTCCTTTATCGCCTTTCCGCCCTTGCCGATTAAAATGGCTTTATGGTTGGGCTTTTCGCAAACGATATCAAGGTTAACCTCGCAAACTTTGCCGTCTTCCCTCATAGAAAATTTGTTTATGATAATCGCTACGCCGTGCGGAATTTCCTTGTCGAATTTAAGAAGGATTTTTTCACGCATTATCTCGCTTATCATAAACTTTTCCGATCTATCCGAAATAATGTCTTCGGTAAAAATCTTCTCTCCGTCTGGAAGTTTTTGCGTTAAAACCTTAATTAGTTCCTTAATGTTTTTATTCTTTCTCGCCGATACCGGAACGATATCCACACCCGCCTCGGAAAGTTCTTTTATTTCCGAAATCAAAAGGCTTTCGGGCATAATATCGGTCTTGGTTAAAACGATTACCGTGGGCACTTTTAAGGCGGTGTATTTCTTTATTAGAGTTCTATCCGTATCGCTTATTCCGTTATGCGCGTCTAAAACGAACATTACTAAATCAACGTCTTGACACGAGTCTTCCGCCGTCTTTTGCATTACCGAATTAAGAAGATTGTCCGCCTTATAAATTCCCGGCGTGTCAATAAACGCTATTTGATAATCTTCGGTCGTTAATACGCCCAAAATTCTCTCTCTCGTCGTTTGGGGCTTGGGTGATACGATCGCAACCTTTTCACCAACTAAAACGTTTATAAGCGTGCTCTTGCCCGCGTTTGCCCTTCCTACTACCGCTACGAATCCGCTTTTCATACTTTTTCCTCGGGATAAAGAATTTTAAGAACTGCCTTTTCTTTATCGCGCATTTCCTTCTTGTCTTCGGGATCGATGTGATCGTAGCCGAAAAGGTGCAATAATCCGTGAATAATAAGATATTCTCTTTCTCTTTCTTCGGTGTTACCGTACTCTTGTGCTTGGGCTTTAATCTTTTCGTCGCAAAGAACGATTGAGCCTAAGAATATCCACTTTCCTTCGAGTTCCGTTAGGCAGTCTTCAGGACGAAGAACTTTGCCCTTAATGCCGTCTAAACTAGGGTACGACAACACGTCGGTTATGCTATCTACCCCGCGCGTCATATTGTTAAGATTGTGCATGCCTTCGCCGTCTTGGAAAACGAGTTCAACCTTAAGGTGAGCCGTTTGACCAAGTAGTTTATAAAGGACTTTTGAAAGTTTTCTAAGTTTAATTTTTCTATCTAGACATTCTATTTTAAGTTTTCCCATAGTAATTCCTATAATTCCATTCCGTCAAGATTAACCTTGGGGTATTCGATACGACTGTGGTAAATACCGGTTAAGTTATTTACTACCGTGTGTATTATTATGTTGATTTCTTTTAAGGTAATTTCGCACTCTTCAAATTGACCGAGTTCCATTCTATCGTTAACGATCTTTCTAACTTGTTTGGTAACGTTTTCTCTAGAACGGTCAACGAGCGTTCTTGCCGCCGCCTCGCATCCGTCTGCAATCATTATGATTGCCGCTATCTTGGTTTGGGGCTTAGGTCCGGCGTAACAGTATTGCGTAAGGTCTACTTCACCGTCGGTAAACTTTTTAGCCTTATCGTAGAAATATAAAATAGGCAAAGTGCCGTGGTGCTGTAAGCACACTTCCGCAATCTCTTTGGGAAGACGGTTTTTCATTATGAGTTGATATCCGTCTTGCGCGTGAGATCTAATAATATTTGCAGAAAGTTCAGGGGTTAAATCGTCGTGCGGGTTTACGCCGTCCGCTTGGTTTTCCTTAAAGAATTCGGGGCGACGAAGTTTACCTATGTCGTGGTAATACGCACACGTTCTTGCAAGCATTGCGTCCTCCCCGATAGCCGTCGCACACGCTTCTGCGATGTTTGAAACCACGATTGCGTGATTGAACGTTCCCGGCGCAAGCCTTATCATTCTTCTAATAAGTTTAGTCTTGTGATCGTTTAGTTCTGCTAACTTAAAGCAAGTTATTCTCTTAAATAACGTTTCGAATATGGGTAAAAGCACGATAAATACCGCTACTGAAAAGGGGCCTGAACAAGCGGCGCAAACGAGTGATCCCGTGATGTTTTCACTACCGTGTTCGATTACCGCCATCAGTACGCAAACTAGCGACGGTAAGGATATTAACACGCTCCTATAAAGGAGTTTGAGCCTTGAATAAACCTTATCCATGCAAAAAACAGCGATTATGCTCGAAGAAAAGCCCATGATTAAAACGGGATAGTTTGATAGGTCGTAAGCCGTTCCGCCGAAGGAGTCGAACAAGAACATCAAAATACAGAAGAAACTGCTCATGAAAATCGCAGTTCTGCGGTTGGTTAAAAATAGCGTTAAAACTCCAACCATAGCAAGCGGACGAAGATAAATATTCACGTGCTTGCCGATCATAAGACAAATCACGAGAGATAATTCTACGATCAAAAATAGCATTTCGGAGTTAACCGCGTTCTTCATAAAGTCCTTGTCCTCAAACGCAAAATAAAACGCCATAATCGCTATCAAAATAATAAGTAAAATCAAGAAGTGAAGTATTGACGTTAGATTTGGCATGCCGTCGGAAAAATTTCCGCTAGCGTAGGACACGAACAGTAACGCGGCGATCACCACGGCGTTCAAAACGTAGGTTAACACGTTTAACACTACGTCTTTAGTTGACCATTGTAAAATCTTTTTTGAACCTAGTTTTTTCATTTGACAGTTTTCCTTTTTAACCGACTAGATATTCTCTTTTGACGGTTAACTCACAATTATAAACGAATTTATCCTCTATTTGTTGTTTTTTTACTTTGCTATTTACGACGTTCTCGTCGTCGTAACAGTTTTTCGCAAACTCAAGGGCGATTTCTTCTTGATCGTCCCTTTCGCTCACGTATCTAAAATCTATTTGACAAAGCACGCTTAGATAAGCAAGCACGTTCATCTCTATTTTTTGTTCTTTGACGATGACGTAGCCGTCCACGATCACGTCGCCTCGACTAATTTTATCGCCCTCTTTTAAGAGCGCCGTTCCGCGATAAACTTTTAAGGTTTCTATCACTCCGTCACACTCGGCGATCATTTGTTTACAGTTACCGCTAAGTTTGTCTTTCCCTTTGTCGGATAAAACTAGTTCTATTATAAGTCGACTTCCCTTCTTTTTGCAAGACACGAACGAAAGACCGTCGTTTTTTGCCAAAATCTCGTCCTCAAGTCTATTTAAATCGAGCGACGAAAATCTGGTCATCACGGACACGCCACGATTTTCAAGATAATTTTGAACTTCCCTTTTAAGAGTGCTTCCGCTCCCCGAGTAATCGACCGATAATATTAGGTCGTTAAAGGTAATACTTATAACGGCGAAAACTATTGCGCCGAGAATAAGCCCTACTCGTTTTGATAGCCGAACTAAAATGGTATCTCGCCCAAAATCTCTAATCCTTTTTATATTATAACACAATTCTTTAGCGATTGCAAAAAGAATTTTACGATCTACGTAGTTTACGCTAAGTGTTAGCCGTTTATTTGACCATTTTTTTACGTTTATAACCGTAATTCCGCTCCGAACGACTCTATTTATAAAGGCATCAAGATTGACGCCACTTATTTCGTAGTCGCAGTAAGCAGACAGTTTTATCCTTTTTTTGTTTTTTAGAAAATTCTTTCTATCGCCGTTATCTTTCCGCACACGCAAATATCTCCCATGCAGTATTTTTTTACGTAAAGTTTACTCCCTCTAATCCTAAGCCCGCCCTTTTTTAGCGAAAAATTCATTTCCGTTGGCTCGTAACTTATTATTCTTTTGACCTTTTCTACGTATACTGCGTCGTCGCCGAAAATTACCGCGCGATAACTTAAATCTATCGGGATTTCACTCGCCGAAAACGTTCCTTTTATCTCGTCTATAAAACCCATAAACACCTCCTAGATATTTTATGAGTTTTTAAGATATAATATCCCAAAATAAAAGTCCGCGCGAAAAATTTCGAGCGGACTAGTTTTTAGCCTTTATAATAGTTGATTAAGCAACCCTTTAGTATGATTTCTTTTTCTGCGTCGGTTAAAGCGTCCATTTTTAAGGTGATCGTTCTTTCGTTATCGCCTAAAATCTTTGCCTTAAATTCCTTTTTGCCTTCTTTTATCGCCGACTTAACGTTTTCGATATAAACGTATTCGCCAACGGTAAAGTCGTTTTTATCGGCAAGTAAGGGTAGCATACCCCAGTTGATAAGGTTAGATCTATATCTCTTGGTTGCGTATTCTTTAGCGATATTCGCAACACCGCCAAGTACTCTTTGGCAAGACGCCGCTTGTTCTCTTGCAGAGCCGTCGCCCGGTTTAATCGAACAAACTACGCTACCGTAAGTGGTGGTGTTTTTATCTAAGCCTAAGCCTTCGGGGAAACCTTCGCTCTTAACTGCCTTTGCTCTTTCAACGTATTTAGGATCTTTTCTTGAAAGGGCAAATTCGGCAAGCTTTAAGGGGTTTGAACGGTAAGACGACGTTTCACCTGACGGAATAAGTTCGTCAGTAGTGGTAACGGGATCGTTTAATACCGATACGACCTTGAGTAAGAGATTATCTTTTAATTCTTCCATCTTGGGCCAGTCTGCGATATTAGGTCCGTAAACTAAACTCTTATCTAAATCGCATTTTCCCACGCCGTTATATACCCTTGCGCGATAAATCTTTTCGTCGAAGTGATATTTCTTGGTTTTAGCCGAGTAAGCTTCGTCCATAGCCGAAGTTATAGCGCCACCGTTTTTAGCCGTTGCAGCGATACTTCTTGCGTCCATAAGCGCAACTGCCGAAAGTTGACCGTTTGCGGGCTTACTACCCTCTCTACTTTCGAAGTTACGGGTGGTGTGACGGATTGACAAGCCGTTGTTTTGAGGAACGTCACCCGCACCGAAACAAGGTCCGCAGAACGCAGTCTTAATAACCGCGCCGTTATCCATAAGTTTACCGATATATCCCGTGTCAACTAATCCCTTGTATACGGGTTGACTTGACGGATAAACGTCTAAAGTAAAATCGTTATTATTTATAGCCGTGTCGCCTAGAATATTAGAGGCTTCGGCAATATTTTCATACATACCGCCCGCACAACCTGCGATTACGCCTTGTTCAACGTAAACCTTACCGTCACGGATTTTATCGGTTAACTTAAATTCGCCCTTGCCTTCGGGAAGAAGTTTTTTACCCGCCTCTTCGCACTCTTTAAGAAGTTCGTAAGGACGAGATAAAAACTCCCTAATAGTGTACGCGTTAGAGGGGTGGAAAGGAAGCGCAATCATAGGTTCTACTTTCGATAAGTCGATAACGATACCCTTGTCGTAGTAAGCGTCTTCTTCGGGCTTAAGTTCTTGGTAAGCGCCCTCTCTTCCGTGTTCAATATAGTATTCTTTAGTCTTTTCGTCCGTCATCCAAATAGAAGAAAGACAGGTGGTTTCGGTGGTCATAACGTCAATGCCGTTTCTAAAGTCCATAGAAAGGTTTTTAATTCCCTTTCCAACGAATTCTAAAATCTTATTCTTAACGAAACCGCTCTTAAACGTCGCCTTAACGAGAGCTAAAGCAACGTCGTGAGGGCCAACGCCCTTTCTTAATTTACCAACGAGATTAACGCCGACTACTTCTGGCATATCAAAATCGTAAGTTCTTCCTAAAAGTTGTTTAACGAGTTCAGGACCGCCTTCGCCAACGGCAACCGTACCGAGCGCACCGTAACGAGTGTGTGAGTCAGAACCCAAAATCATACCGCCTGAGAACGCGCGCATTTCACGCATATATTGGTGAATTACCGCTAGGTGTGGGGGAACGAACGCTCCGCCGTATTTTTTAGCCGCAGAAAGCCCGAAAACGTGATCGTCTTCGTTGATAGTTCCGCCAACTGCACAAAGAGAGTTATGGCAGTTGGTTAAGGTGTAAGGGAGCGGGAATTTTTCAAGCCCCGAAGCCTTTGCCGTTTGAATAATACCAACGTAGGTAATATCGTGCGAAGTGATTTCGTCAAATTTAACGTTGAGTTTAGTCGGATCGCTAGAAAGGTTATGCGTTGCTAAAATCTTATACGCAATAGTGCCTTCCCTATTTTTGCTGTCCTTAAAAGGTCTGCAAAATCTTCCTTGTGAATAACGAACGCCTTTATCGATTAGTCTAATCATACTTATCTCCAAAAATAAATTCGAGTTAATTATACAATAAGCGCACGAATTAAGCAAGCGTAAGCGCAAGTAAAAAACGTAAAAAAATTAAAACCACTTGATTTTTTGGACTAGTTATATTAAAATGTATCAAAGGAGAGATTATGAAAAAATTCAGGTTTGAATACTCTAAAACAGTTTGGCTATTACTCACGCTCGTCGTTTTACTCTTGTTTACGGGTATCGGTTGGAACGTTTTTAATTTAATCGAATATTCTTTTGCGGGTGCATTTAAGATCGTTATCTACGCTCTTTTAGTATTCTTTTTGGTACTGCTTACCGTTATCGTTATATCCGTAATGGTCGCAAGTAAATACGTGGTTAAGAACGGATTTTTACAAGTTTGGCTAGGCGTATTCATGAGTAAGGTTGACGTTAAGGATATTTCTTGTTTCGTATTATTTAAAAAGAGCAACAAACTCGTTGCCTATTACGAGGGCGATAGATATACGGTAATTCTCATATCCCCCGATAAATACGAGGCTTTCGTACTCGCCGTGAGAGAACAAAATCCTGCGATCGCGTTTAGAACGGAAATTGACGGAGAGGAAACCCCGATCAAATAATATAAAAAAATCAAATAAGTTTATTAAATATTGTTGACAACTTTCTAAAATGTGAGTAAACTTTAATTAATGAAATACGGGTCCGGTAGGTAAGGCTACCATAGGGATACGGATTGCTACCGCGAAATGGTGGAGACACCATTAGCAGGTGAACAGATCATGTCGAAAACAAGGCATAATCTAACGCAGTTACACAGCCCTACGGTGCTAAAGCCAGAATGGTAACGAAAACACTTTTTAGCGCTTTTAAACCTGCCGAGATCGGCGGGTTTTTTATTTAACCAAAGGAGGTAATTATGACAGAAGAAATGGAAATGATTTTCGAAAAACTTGCGTTCTGTTTTGAGAATCGTAAGTTTGCCGATTTGCGCGTCACTCTTCTCGACATGGAACCGGCGGATATCGCGCTTTTCATGGAAGATAATCTAGAAGATAAAGAGCAGTTGGTTTTCTTCCGATTGTTACCTAAGGAACTCGCTAGTGACGTTTTCGTTGAAATCGATTCGGACACGCAAGAACTTTTAATCAAAGCCTTTTCAGATACCGAACTTAAAGCCGTTATCGGCGACATGTTCCTAGACGATACGGTTGACGTCATTGAAGAAATGCCCGCCAACGTGGTTAAAAGAATTCTAAAAAACTCCGATCCCGAAAATAGAAAACAAATCAACGAACTTCTAAAATATCCCGACTATTCGGCAGGCTCGCTAATGACGCCCGAGTTTATCTCGCTAACGGCAGGAATGAGCGTTGAAACGGCGTTTAATAAGATTAGAAAACAAGGTATCGATAAAGAAACCGTTTACACTTGTTACGTGACGGACAAACGCAAAATACTAATCGGTGTAGTAACGGTAAAAGATTTGCTTCTTGCCGATAACGACGACCTTATCGAAGATATAATGGACACCAACGTCATTACGGTCGAAACGTTAGAAGACAAAGAGCAAGTGGCGTTAAAGTTCTCTAAATACGACTTCTTGGCTCTCCCCGTAATCGATAAAGAAGGTTGCATCGTTGGTATCGTAACGGTCGACGACGCAGTGGACGTTATTCAAGAAGAAGCGACCGAAGATATCCACAAAATGGCGGCAATGTTGCCTACCGAAAAGCCTTACTTAAAGCAATCGGTATTTAGCATTTGGAAAGCAAGACTTCCGTGGTTACTACTCCTTATGATTTCGGCAACGTTCACAAGCTTAATATTATCTAGCTACGAACAAAGTTTATCTCTTATAGCTAACGGCGCGGTGTTATACGCTTTCGTGCCCATGCTAATGGGAACTGCGGGAAACGCTGGCGGACAGTCGTCGGTAACCATAATCCGTGCGCTAGCGCTTGGCGAAGTGGAAAATAAGGACGTTTTGAGAGTAATCCTAAAAGAGCTCCTATCCGCCCTTCTAATCGGTTTAACGGTTGGCGCAGTATGTTTCCTTAAACTAATGTTTATCGATAGCCTATACAACGAAATGACGTGGCAAATCGCCCTTATCGTTTCAGGCGTATTAGTTTTAACCGTAATAATGGCAAAACTTGTTGGTTGCGTACTCCCTATTGTCGCAAAAAAATGTAAACTAGACCCTGCGGTTGTTGCGAGTCCGTTTATGACGACGATAGTAGACGTGCTATCTCTTATGATTTACTGTTCGATTTGTATTGCGTTATTATAAAAAAACGAAAAGGTCGTTTATAAAACTAAACGGCCTTTAATTTTGCTTTAATTTATAATTTTCAGTTTCAATATTTTTAAGAATAAAAGAATCGCCCCGAGTTTTCTCGGGGCGATATTTTGTTTATTATTGACTAGCCTATCCTATCGATTAGAAGGGATCGCTTTGGTCGAGATCTTCGTTGATTTCAGCGTATGACGCCCAAACAGTTGAATATTCAATCGTCATGTTAGCAGAACCACCCCAAATACCGATAGCATTAGAAGAAAGATCTGCAGCGGTAATCTCAACGACCGTCCATACGTCAGCTTCGATAGCCTTATATGCAGTATCCCAACCACCAACGTTGAGTCCAACGTAAGCTTCTGAGCTTACTTTTACTGCAACGTAAAGTTTAGCGTAGTTGGTGATGGTAACTGAGGGAGTAAACTTAAATACTACACCACCTTCTCCAGTTCTAACGAACTTAAATACGTTACCATAGGTTGCATCTTTAATAACTTCCGCATTCGCGTAGCTACCACCCATGTTTGCATCGTAAGTATAGGTATTAACGTTTGATACGATTGCATAGTCTGCATAGAAGATTTCTTCAGCTGCGATTAGTTTGTCAGCGTTAGTAACTTGTGCTTGAAGAGTTGCACCGAGAGCATCGTATTGAGCTCTTGCAGTTGCAATTAAGCCTGCGCTTTCGCCAACAACGTCAGCGGGGATCGCTTCGATAGAATCGATAACGTTGTTAATAGCTCCCGTTGCGTTTTCAGCGTAGATCGCTGCGATGTAATAAGTACCTGCGGTTGCGTTCCAGAAACCTACTCTACCAGTAGTTGCTGATCTAAAGGTGTAGTCCGCTGCGTTAATTTCAACGGTAAACCATTGACCAACGGGTGCGTTTCCGCCGTAACCAACACCAGTGAATGAACCAGTTGATTGACAAATATCGAAGGGATGTGCCGAAGAACCGCCGTTAAATCCAATGAAGTAAAGCTTAGTTGCGCTCGTCATATCGGTAGTTAACGCGCTGTATTCAATAGCGAGAGAACCCGTTCCGGTATGTTCGATCTTTAATACTTTGCCGTAAGTTGCATCGTCTACGATTGAGAACGCTTGAGTCGTTCCGCCTGAGTAGTTTGCCGAAACGTTACTAATACCAGTCGTATCTTCCCATGCGCGAACCATGATGTAGGTTTCGTCGTACTTAGCTTCAAGAGCTTCAAAGTCAGAAAGTCCTGAAATGTATTCGCTAGTTCTATAATTTTCGGGAACTGCATCAACAACTGCTCTTATAGCGTTTAATTCGTAGTAAGAGAAAGCGTTGATAGTTTCGGGCATGCTTGCTACTGCGTCGTTAGCGGCTTGAATATCGTCAAGTGCTAAACCGTATTCGGTAAGACCGAACGCATTAGTGAACATAAATTGAGCATTATTTTCGGTTACGTTAATAAGACCCATAATAACTTCTGGACCAAACTTAGTAGTATCAATAACCACTCTAGTCCATTCGCCTGCAGGAAGAACGTCAAATCCCGTCCATGACGCGTCGTTAACTAAAATCATTAAGTTAACATCTGCCGTGCCACCATTGTATATATACATTGCGATTGCAGGATAGTTGGTAACGGTTATCGTAGGTTTAAGCTTGAACGCTATCCTACCATTACCATTCATTGTTGAAAGAATTGAAGTAAATACCGTGCCGTAATCAGGATCTTCTGCCTTGCCGTAGGTGTTAGCGCCACCGATCCAACCAGAAGTTACGTCTTGATAGCCTGCCGCACTAGCAACTAAAGAATATAAGCTTGCGTAGGTTGCTTCAACGTTTTCTAACTTAGAAAGGTTGGGAATATAAGCACTATTTTGATAGCTTGCGTCAAGAGCGTCAACTGCAGCTCTTGCAGCTTCGATTTCAACGTAATCGAATTCGCTAGTTCCATCGGGAAGAGCTTCGATTTGTTCAATTATAGGTTGAACGATCTTAGCGGGTTTATCAGCCCAGAACATCGTATACTTGATAGTGTCGCCTACTGCTGCACCCCACATACCGAACGCATCCGTTCTTAAACTTGCAACGGGCATATCGATACGAGTCCAGGTATTTGCAGAAACAGCCGTCATGGGAGACCAACCAGCTACTGCACAGAAGTTACCAGCCGTAGTCTTGTTAACGTAAATACTTACGGTTTCAACACCCGTGAGATCTGCGGTAATACCACCAGCCCAGTAGTTAACTTGAGCGCCACCAGTATGAACGTTTCTTACTAATACTTTGCCGTAAGTTGCATCGTATTCAACGCTTGCGGTTGATAATTCACCGAAAGTTGCGCTTTGTTCGTAGTAAGCGCTTGCATCCATCATGGGAAGAACTGCTACGTAGTAAGTATCGTATTCGGTCTTAGCTGCTTCTAAATCAGCAAGATTTTCAATATATGATTGATATTCGCTAGGTACTAAAGCAACTGCAACTTCAGCATCTAAAATGTAGTTATAGTGATAACCTTCTAAGGTTTCAGGAATAGCGTTGATTTTTGCTTCTGCATTATTGATTGCTTCTTGAGCTTGTAATAAGCCGTACGCATCGGTATAAGTGTAGAGAGCTGAGAACTTATAAGTTGCACCAGGTTCTGCACCCTTAATACCATACGAAGGATTCTTGTAAGCGTTAGTTGCATCGAAGGTTACCTTCGTCCATTCGCCTGCAGGAAGAGCCGTATGAGTGGTCCAAGAACCTGCGCTTGATACGAAGTATGCGTTTGCTTGAGCAGAACCGCCGTTGTAAACGAATACCGAGAAGGTTGAAACGCCTTCGAGCGATGCGCCAAATCTAAACATAACCGCACTGTGACTATTTTCACTAGTGTATTCCATTGCGTATACGCTACCGTAGGTTTGGTCGGTAACAACTGATGCTGCACCGCCACCACCTAACATGTTGGCAGTTTCATTAGTAAACGTAGAAACAGGAGCTAATACTTCGTAATAAGTATTCCATTCGGTTTCTGCCGCTTCAAATCTAGCTAAATCCGCAATATAATCTGAAGTTCTAAAGCTTTCGGGAACTGCGTCTACCGCTTCTCTTGCAGCTAAGATAACTTCGTAATCATATTCGTGGATAGTTTGAGGAATTTTAGCAATTGCTGCGTTAGCCTCGTTAACTTCAGCAGTAACTTTGTCCGCCCAGAACATTGAGAACATTACCGTTTCACCTACCGAGCAACCCCAGATACCGAAACGTCCGAAAGTATATTCACTTGCGGGGATTTCGATAAGAGTCCAGGTGTCTGCAGGGATAGCAATCATGGTGTCCCAATTGTTGTTTTGACGAGCGTTAAAGTTGCCAGCCGTGCCACTCTTGTATACCCATACGTATACGGTTGAGCTCATTGATAAATCAGGAGCAGAACCAGACGAGGTTTGAAGAACAGCCGCACCGTTCGTATGAACAGTACCTTGGAGAATAATTCCGTGATCTTGATCAACGACGAATTCGTAATTTGCTCTATCTCCACCAGTGTTCATATCTTGAGTAAATCCGTAAGATTGATTCATGGGAAGAACTGAAACAAACTTGTTGTTATAGTTCATAGCTGCTTCGTCTAATTGAGCGAGATTAATAATTTGTGCTTGTCCAGCATCAGAAACAGCGTTTACTGCTTCTTGAGCCGCTAAAATGTATCCGTAATCGTAACCGTTTAAGGTTTCGGGAATAGCATCGATAGCGTCGATTGCCGCTTGGATAGCTTCGCCTTCTAACTTTGAGGGGTTAACAGCGTAGATACCTGCAAGATAGTAAGTACCTGCGGTTGCGCCCCAGAAACCTACTCTACCAGTGGTTTCTGATCTAAAGGTGCATTCCGCTTCGTTGATTTCAACGGTGAACCATTGACCAACGGGTGCGTTTCCGCCGTAACCAACACCAGTGAATGAACCAGTTGATTGACAAATATCGAAGGGATGTGCCGTAGAACCGCCGTTGTATCCAACGAACATTAAGATCCAACCTTCGGGAATTTCGGTGGTAAGTGCGGTGTATTCAAGAGCGATTGCACCCGTTCCGGTATGTTCGATCTTTAATACTTTGCCGTAAGTTGCGTCGTCTACGATTGAGAGCGCTTGAGTCGTTCCAGCCACGTAGTTAGCAGAAATGTTGCTAATTCCGTTCGTATCGGTCCATGCGCGAACCATCAAGTAGTTAGCGTCGTATTCTGCCTTGTATGCTTCAAAGTCAGAAAGGTTTGTAATGCTGGTATGATATTCACTAGGAATTGAGTCTATAACTGCTTGAACTGCTTGAATATCATAGTAGCTATATTCATTTATAGTTTCAGGAAGAGCGTCAATAGCGTCGATTGCTACTTGAGCTGCTTCTTGTGCTAATATATCGTTATATGCGTCAGTGTACGCATAGAGCGTTGAAATCTTGAAGGTTGCATTGAGTTCGCAGTTTACGATGAATAACAATTGACGGCTATTCATGTCGGTTGCGTCAAGAACAACCTTGGTCCATTCGCCTGCGGGGATTTCAATATTTTCAACCCACGCGCTTCCTGCACCGTTGAGATATCTAATCTTTGCAGTGGTAGAGCCACCGTTATAGATATAAGTTACAAACGTGCCGTAATCAGCAAGAGTTCCTTCGGTAACGAAGCTAATACCAACACCGTTGTAGCCGTTTGCATGAACATAGGTTAAGCTATATACGTTGCCGTAGATTTCATCTTTTTCAACCTTGGTTTGAGCATCTCCGCCACCCATCCAGTTTGCGGTTGCATCAGCAAAGGTTGCAGCTTCTGAAACTACTAAGTAGTAGGTGTTGTAGTATTCTTCTGCTGCTTCTAATTCAGCAAGGTTGATGATGTTTGATCTATATCCTTCTGCAACTAGGTCAACTGCCGCTCTTGCAGCGTCAATCGTTGCCTTGTCGTATTCCTTAATTTCTTCAGGAAGTTGATCGATAGCAGCGATTGCATCGTTAACTCTAACGAGATTTAGACCTTCTTCAGCGTATAAATCGGTGTATAACCACATTGAAGAGAACTTATAGGTTGCTCCAATTTCAGTTGCGTTAGTAACACCTAAAATGTAGTTAGCGTCAAAGTTTGCGGTCGAGATTTCAACCTTGTTCCATTGACCTGCAACTATTACCGTATCAAGAGCAGTCCAACCACCGCCGATAAGTTGCATTGCATTTACGTTTTGAGTACCGCCGTTGTAAACATAAATTACTGCGGTCGTGTAATCTTTAACGGTTGCAGCAGCACCGGTCATAAATCCGATTGCCGAGTTAGCACCTACGTTTAATCTGGTTAGTGCTAATACAGGACCGTAAGTTGCATCTTCTTCAGTTGCAGCACTTACTGCGTTTCCTAAAATCCAACCGTTAGTAACGTCAACGTATCCGCTAGCAGAAGCACCGAGAACGAAGTAGTTGTCGTATTTGGTTTCAGCTGCTTCTAAATCAGCAGAATTAGTAACTAATAATTTATCTGCATCTCCTAAAGCTTCGTACTTAGCACGAGCAGCTTCAATCTTTAAGATGTCGTACGCAGAGATTGCGTCAGGAATAGCGTCGATTAAATCGATAACTGCTTGAACTCTAAGACCACTGAGTGATGCTTCGCATTCTTCGAGGTAATCGGTATTTACGTAAGACTTCATGTCTTCAGGCAATCCTTCGTAAGCTTCTCTTGCAGCGTTGATTGCATCTTCGTCGCCAGGAGTTAACGCGTCGATCATAGCTTGAACGTTGTTTACGTCACCCCAGTAAGTATTGAAGTATACGCTTGCAACGTACCAAGTTCCGGGAGTTGCACCCCAAATACCAAACTTACCGGTATAAGTGGTGTATCCGTTGCCTATTTCAGTAGCGGTAATACCTGCATATCCGTCAAGAGCAACTTCGAAAGTCGTCCATGCGTTAGCAGCAAGAGAGTGACCCGTACCAGTTGCAGCACCCGACGCCCAGTAATCTAAGGGACGAGCGGTTGAGCTTCCGTTGTAAATGGTAAATACGATACTCTTTAAGCCTGCAACGTTAGTCGTAGCACTATAAGAGAATACTAAAGTACCTGAAGTAGTAACGTCTGCTTTTAATACTTTACCATAATTGTCGATAACTTCAAATCCAAGCGTGTGGATACCAGTACCCATGTTAGCCGAAAGAGCTTCAAATTCTTCAAAGCGTGAATCGTCTTCCCATGCAAGAAGAATTTCGTAGTTATTCTTCCATGCACTTTCCGCTTTAGCGATATTTGAGTAGTTGGTAACTTCACCTCTTAAAGCGTTAGGTACTTTGCTATATGCGTCTTTAGCGGCAAGAATTAAGCCGTATTGTTCGCCCTTAGGACTTGCAGGAATTAAGTTAATAGCATCGATTGCTCTGTTAATTAAGGTGCTATTATAAGTATCAACGTATCCCATGAGGACGTCTTTATTAGATACTGCATTTTGAACTCCAGTGGGAAGTGCGTTGAAAGCATCGAACGCGCTAATGATAGCATCTGCATCTTCGCCAGTTAAAGCGGAAATTTGATCTTCCATTGCAGAGATTTCAGGAGCGTAGGTTTCTGCCCAAATGCAAGATACCTTAACGATTTCGCCCGCCTTAACGTCCCAGAAACCAAAGTTATATTTTACGATATCTGCCGCGGGCATTTCGATGAGAGTCCAAGTGTTAGCGTTAATGCTATGCATGGTATTCCAGTTGCCACCTTGACAAGCGTTGAATCTACCAGCCGTTCCGCTCTTGTATACCCAAACGTAAATGGTCTTAGCAATGCTTAAGTCTGCAACTGCAATATCTGAAATAACAACTGCAGCACCACTAGCCTTAGCCGTTCCAACAAGAACGTTGCCGTAAGCCGCTTCGGTTGCATATTCGTAGTTTGCGATATCACCGAAACTGTTGATGTTTGAATATAAGCCTGAAGCTTCGTTCATAGCGAGAACTAATTGATAGTTTTCAGCGTATTCAGCTTCTTTAGCTTCTAAAGTAGCGATGTTGCCAACGAGAGCCTTACCTTCGTCGCTTAAGGTTTCGTAAAGAGCTCTTGCTTCGTTAAGCGCGGCACCGTCTATGCCAGTAAGCGTTTCGGGGAGTCCGTTAATTAAAGTAACAACTTGGTTTGCAACGTAAGATTCACTCTTAGAGTACATTAAAGTAAACTTGTAAGAGTTGTTTGCAGTGCTTGATGCAACTAAACCGATAGTATCGCCTGAAAGCAAGCCAGAGTCGATTTCAACTTCGGTCCATGCGTTTGCAGGAAGTGCAATGCCAGGTCTAGTCCAATAAGCTCTATCCTTTAGATAGAGAACTTCAGCGTCTTCTGCGCCTCCGTTATACATGCTGATATAAACTTTCTTTCCTGAAGCAAAGATCGCTTCGGTATTTAATTGAATGAGAACGTATCCATTGCCAGATTGGTCGCTATATTGCATTTCGTAAACGAGACCGTAATCACCGTCTTCTACTGCTTCTTTAGTAACGAGCGTTCCGCCAACGTAGCTGGTTTTGTCGTAGTTTAAAGGACCTGAAACGATAGAGAATTGTTCTTCGTATTCAGCTTCTTTAGCTTCAAATGCAGAAAGAACGCTAGAGTCAACAGCTCTCTTACCTGCAGGTGATAATTCTTCGTATTTATATCTTCCGATATGTAAATCGATACCGTCGTAAGCGTCTTCAATGGTGATGTTTGCGCCAGTATTTAACGCATCGGTAACTTCACTAGCGATAGTAGAAACATTGTTAGTAATTCTTACGGGAACTTCAGTAACCGCGTCAAGAACTCTCATCTTAACGTTAACGGTTATTTCGCTTTCAGCAACACCGTCAAACGCGCCGTCGGTCACAAAAATTTCACCAGTTTCCTTATCAACGGTGATGTATTTTTGGTCTGCAACGTCTACGCTATATTCTCTATATGCATTGAATACGGTTGCTTCTTCGATGTTTTGATTATCGTTAATGATAACGTCGTAATTAACCTTACCCGTCTTTGCGTATGCGTATTCTAATTCAGTTTCGTTCCATTCGTTAGCTTGGATAGTATAGTTGCTAGCAACGGTAACGTCCATAACCGCACTGTTTTTGGTTAAATCTTCGGTATTAGAAACGTTTGCCGCACCAACTCTTGCAACGTAAGCCGCTTGTTTTGCTAAAGATAAAACAACAGATTCTTGCGTGGTGGTAAGACCTGCTTCAGAGTCTGCTAAAGCGGTGGTTGAAACGAGATGAACTGATCTATAAACGCCGTTTGCTGCGAAGGTATAGTTAGAGCCATCTTTGATATAAATAATACCATAGAAATCTCTTGCTAAGTTCGTATTAGCAACGTTCGTTAAAGAAAATGCAACGATATCGTAAGCATTACGATGTCCAACGGTTAAGTTTTCCATGGTTGCGAGGTTAACGCCACTATGATAGTTTGCCATATAGGTTAAGAGGTTTTCTCCAGCCTTATACGCAGGTCTACCCGTTTCCGCATCAGCCGTTAAAAGGCTAGCAGGAACGATTAAACCACCAAACATATAATCGTCGTCTCTATCTTGTTCAATGGCATCAGAAAGTGATTTGTCTACTTTCGCAGCAAATCTTAAGCCGGTGCCACCTTGAGCGTAGTCAGAGCCTACACGGATAGAAGCACCAAGCATTTCAAACTCAACGGTTTGAGATTCTTCTGCCTTAACAGGAGCATTGAACAAACCGGTTACACACATGAAACCGATTGCACATGCTGCTAACATAATTGTAAATAAACTCAATAATTTCTTCTTCATAACAACTCTCCTTGACCTATACCCTAAATGTTGCCATACGGGTCGTCGACCGTGTTATCGCCGTCTCCGTAGGTTGAATCACTTAAAACGTCAACTACGGAAAACATTACGAGGTTCATTTCCAATTCTTCGTATTTCTTTTTCATATACGTCCTCCTTGATATGAGAAAAAGATATTTATAAAAAATTTCTCCTAGTTTAATAGGAATTTTCTAACGATTTTAACCATTTTGCACATGCTTTTTTCTCGTTTTTTTAGGGCAAAATTACCCGAAAAAGGTGATAAAAGGGCATAATGACACTATGGCTTATACCATTATAAACTTTTTTTCTATATTTTGCAATCTTTTTCAAGGTATATTTTTTGGTAATTTTTATCAAAACCTTGTAAAAATGCAAAAAAAACTTGATTTTTACTAGCTTTTTTAAGGTTAGAAAAATTTTCAAACATTTTAATATTTTTATAAGCGTTAAAAAATCAACTTGTCCCCTGTCTATATTTATATATAATGTTAGAGCAAAAAAATACGAGATTTTTGTGATTTTTAATTTAAAATGAAAAAACGGCGAAAATTTCTTTTCGCCGTTTTTATGATTTAAGTTTTTGCTAATTATTCAGCAATTTCAAGGATTAATAATCCATTTCCTAAAGCAGTTTCATCATCTTGACCGTTCCAACGGTTGTCTATGATGTTGCTTTGTTCATCGGTGAAGGTTAATCCTCCAGTAACCTTGAAAATCGTTCCGTCGTCTACGTCAGGAGTTGCGTTCGTGATAACGTTATCAGCAATGAGTAATAATTCTAAGTTCCAGCCAGTACCTCTAACGAATCTACCTAAGCTGTCATTTGATTTGTTACCAGTGATAACGAGATCGCCAGTGAACGTTCCGTTTAAGAGTAAGTCGTGAAGTTGTGATCCGTTGAATACGTTATCCGTAATGGTAAGGTTTTCACATCTTCTAAGTTCTACTACTTGACGGAGTCCGTTTGTCGTACAACCAGTAATGGTTACGTTCTTGATGTCCTTTCTGCAAACAACTTCTTGAGTGTTTACGTCCTTGTATTCTACTGCGTCTGCACCGTCGAAGTAAAGAACTCTTCCTTCTTCTACCGTGCCTTCTTTAACCGTAAACGTACAATCTTTAATGGTTAAACCGTCAACGTAAACTCTCTTTGAACCAAGGCTTAACGCGCCCTTGCCTTCAACTTCGGGGAAGTTAATGCCTTCAATAGTAAAGTCATATAATTCAATATTACTGCTTAAGTAAGGCATAGTTTCTGAGTTAGAGTGTTGATTGCCATCCGGAGTGTATTGAACTGCTTCTACAACGATTTCCTTAACGTTGGTGCCTTCAACACCCTTGATGGTTACGCCTCTAAGAACTCTTAGATATTGATTAGCTCCGCCAGCCCAGTTTGAAACTTCAATTTGTTCGCTTAAAGCGCTTTGACGAATGTAAAGAGTGCCGTAGTCGCCTGCAACTAAGTTAATGGTCGTTCCATCTACTGCGTTGTCAAGAGCTTCTTGAGCAACTGCGGTGATGTCAACAACGGGTTCTTCTACGTCGTTAGTAGCCCAAACGGTAGAGAAGTAAATGGTCGTGCCGTTTTGAGAACCGCTCCAAATACCAAAGCTATTTGCCAAAAGATCTGCAGTGGGGATTTCAATAATCGTCCATTCGTCTGCGTTAAGAGCTTGATAGTTAGTGTTCCAAGTCGTACCGATCTTTCCACCAAACGAACATGCAACGCTAACTTTTACTGCTACGTATAATTTGTCGAAATCAGCAATGGTTACGCTAGGAGTAAAGTTATAAACTCTACCAGTTCCGTCCGTTCTATCGAACTTGAATACGTTACCATAAGTTTCATCGTAAACGATTTCTTCGTTCGTTCCTGCTGCACCCATACCAGTGTTTGCCACGTAGGTGTCAACGTAAGAAACAATTGCGCCGTTTTCGTTATAAGCTGCAATAGCCGTTGATAATACGTCTAAGTTAGTAATTTGTCCTTGTAATGCTACAGGAACTGCGTTAACTGCTGCTTGAGCGGTTGCGATTAAGCCTGCGCTTTCTGCAGTGATTTCTTCAGGAATAGCATCGATTGCTTCGATTGCGTTGTTAATAGCCTTGGTGGGTTTTTCAGCCCAGAAACCAGAGTACTTAACGATGTCGCCTGCCTTAACGTCCCAGAAACCGAAGTTTCCAAAGTTGAAATCTGCTACAGGCATTTCGATTAATGTCCAAGTGTTTGCAGGAACGCTAATCATAGTCGCCCAACCTACACTTGCATTAAATCTACCTGCGGTTGACTTATAAACGTATACTTTAATGCTAGCAACACTTGATAAGTCGGGTTGAGAAGCCGTCGCTTTAACAACAGCTGCACCACTTGCAATACCCGTACCTACTAAGATTTCTCCGTAGGTTGCGTCGGTTGCATATTCGTAAGTTGCAACGTAACCAAACGCATTGTAGTTTTCACTAATACCACTTGCTTCTACCATGGGAAGAACTGATACAAAAGTTTGGCTATAAGCCGTTTCAGCTGCTTCTAAGTCTGCAAGGTTGGTAATGCTTGATTGTAATTCAGCGGGAAC
>JAZRSG010000001.1:0-76879 GCA_045651465.1 Christensenellaceae bacterium | reverse complement strand
AGATGCTCTCCCAACTGAGCTATGCTCCCGTGTTATCGCCACCGCTAACATAATATATCAAATTTAAAAATAAAAGGCAAGTAAAATTATGCTAAATTTTAAATTTTTTTAAAATTTTTTTTTCCTTATTATTTTACGTTCAAAAAACGCCCTTTTGTTAATGTTTTTTTAGCATTTTAGTATATTTGTTTTTGTTTTTATATACACTAATAATTTTTTTTGGTATAATAAATATATAAAACGTTAGGAGAACCTTATGTATAAAGTCGGCGTTGATATTGGTGGAATGTCTATTAAGATCGGTTTGGTTGACGATAACGGTCAAATTCTTTCTATAAAAAAAATAAAAACTGAAAAAAATGCGAGCAAAGTACTTTTGGAGGTTGTAGACGCAATAAAATCTATTCTAAACGAAAAAAAGATATCTATTGGCGATGTTCTTGGCATAGGAATAGGTTGCCCAGGCTCAGTTGATAGAGAAAATGGAAAGATAGACATTTTGCCCAACCTTGATTGGGAAAACGTGGAAATTGTTGATATTATCCGTGAAAAACTTCCTGCTCGTGTGGAAATCTCTAACGACGCAAACGTTGCCGCACTAGGTGAGGCATTATACGGCGTTGCGAAAAATTATAATACTTCTATTATGTTTACGTTAGGCACGGGTGTGGGCGGAGGAATCGTCATTGATAGAAAACTATATGAGGGAGGATTCTCTCGTGGGGCTGAACTTGGTCACGTTACTTTAATTTACGATGGTGAACAATGCACTTGTGGAAGAAAAGGGTGCATAGAGAGATACGTTTCTGCAACTGCTCTAATTAATCAAACCAAAAGGGCTATGGCTTTAGATAGACAATCTAAAATGTGGAATTTGGTCGGTGGTGATATAGATCGGGTTGATGGCAGAACTGCTTTTGATTCGGCAAAAGAAGGGGACGAGAGCGCGAAAAAGGTTGTTGATCAATACGTTGCTTATCTATCTGAAAGCATTATGAATATGCTTAATATTTTTAGACCAGACGCCTTTATTTTAGGTGGTGGAATAAGTGGTCAAGGCGACGATTTAGTAAATCCTGTAAAAGAATACTTGGATAAATTTGATTACGGATATAAAAATGCGCCCAGACCTGAAATTCTTGTCGCTAGTTTAGGAAACGATGCGGGAATTATAGGCGCTGCGGCGCTACTTGATGATTAGGTTACAACACGTTGTCAGCCCTGATCGATTTTATGTATTCAGTTGGCGACATATCGGTGTTAAGCTTAAATTGTCTACTAAAATAATAAACGGAATTAAAACCTAACATATCGGAAATTTCGGTTATAGTGTACTTTTGTTGACTAAGAAGCTTTTTTGCTTTGTCAATCTTAAGTGATATATAATACTGTATAACTGAAGTTCCCGTTTTCTTTTTAAATTGAACCTTAACGTAACTTTTACTAAATCCAAGTCGATAGCATATTTCGTCAAGACTTATAGGGGAGGCTTGGTCTAGTTTTTCGCTTAAGATATTGCAAACACTTTCAACTATTTTGTCGGAACAATGGGTGATTTGTGCTTCTTTATTATTTTTTACGTCCTCTCTAAGACGTCTTATTAGAGACACGAAAAGCAGTTCTATGTTATTGCGGATGATTTGTTCTCCGCCGTAAGGACTCTTGTTTTTTTTAGACATTTTTACTAGATATATATCGTTAAGTTTATCTGAGAAGGTGTTCTTCGTTTCGTGAACGATTTTATTTAGTAAAGTTTTTTCGTAATCATCAAAAACCAAGATTTTATCTGCTAATTCTCGTAGCGCCTTGTTTGAACAATCAAAGGAAATAATAACCGAGTTTGCAAAATTACAATCGGTAAAAATATTGTGGAATTGATTTGGTTTATGTAAAAAAGCCTCGCCTTGATTAAGTATGAAACTATTCTTATCTGCAACGATGGTTGCATGCCCACTATCTAAATAAACGAGTTCCCAAAAATTATGCTTTTCGCCTTTATAAGTAAAATTTCTACCATACTTAAAATAGTGTATGGTATACACGCCGTTAATGGTTATTTCTCGCTTTAGGAGGCTTTTTTCAAATTTATCATTCGTTTTCATGACACTATCATATAACAAAATTTTCTTTTTAGCAAGCGTTTGTGTCTTTTTGTATAAATCTTTTTGTATATTTTATAACAAATATTTGCGTTTAATATGTTATTATATAAATATAACGAACGAAAAGGAGATGGAATATGAAATTCATTCCCAAATACGATCAAGGTTTTTATCCCTTAAGCGTAAAATTAAAAGAGTTTAGAACTGCGGTTAAAAGCGAGCAAAACAAGACTTTAAGGATTTGTGTTGAACGTAATAACGCATATAACTATATTTATAATATAGAAATCTTTGCAAGTGACGATAAAAGAGAAGAAAACTATCAAGTCGTAGAAAGAATTATCAAGTCTATATTATGGGTTGTTGGCGGATATAAAATTTATATTAACGGCGACAAATATATTTTCGATAGAATCAGTACTGACTACACTTTATCGGGTAAGCGCGCGTTTGACGTTGATTTTATGCAAACCGTTTATGAAAAACCTTTTGAAGTTATCTATGCAGAGGACGAAGATTTCCCAACCCTTAATCAATGTAGCGTTAAAATCGGCGGACATCTCGACGGTTGCAGAATAGGTTTTGACGCGGGTGGAAGCGATAGAAAAGTTAGCGCCGTTATCGACGGAAAGGTTGTATATAGCGAAGAAGTTGTTTGGTTTCCTAAAACAAACTCTGATTATCATTATCACTACGAGGGGATTAAGGCTGCAATGCAAACTGCGGCGTCAAAAATGCCTAGGGTAGATGCAATCGGCGTGTCGAGCGCAGGCGTTTATATCGATAATAAGATTATGGTTGCATCGTTATTCTTAAAAGTTCCGAAAGAAGACTATAAACCTCACGTTCAAAACATGTATATCGATATTGCTCAAGAGTTTAACGCACCGCTTGAAGTAGCAAACGACGGCGACGTAACGGCTTTAGCTGGCGCTATTGATCTTAACGATAATTGCGTTTTAGGTATCGCTATGGGTACAAGCGAGGCAGTAGGATATATTAACGATAAAGGACTTCTTAACGGTTGGCTTTCGGAAGTTGCGTTCGTTCCCGTTGACTTTAACAAAGATGCTATGGTTGACGAATGGAGTGGCGATTATGGTTGTGGCGTTAAATATTTTTCTCAAGATAGCGTAATTAAACTTGCAGAAAGCGCAGGATTCAAGTTTAAAGAAGGTCTTTCTCCTGCGGAGAAATTAAAGGTTGTTCAAGCGCTTATGGAAGAAAACGATGATATGGCAAGACAAATTTATACGGACATTGGTACTTATCTTGGATATTGCTTGCCGTACTATTCTGAATTTTATCAAATCAAACACTTACTAATTCTTGGTAGAGTTACTAGTGGCGTTGGCGGTGAAATTATTATGAATAGAGCAAAAGAAGTATTAAAAGAAGAATTCCCCGAATATGCCGATATCAACCTTTGTATGCCTGACGAATCAAATAAACGCGTTGGTCAAAGTATTGCAGCGGCATCGTTAGCCGAGTCAAAATAATTCACAATTATTCAAAAATTATATAGCTCTAAAAAGGCGAATAAACGTATTCGCCTTTTTGTTATTTTTTGGTGTATATAATCGTTTGCGTTTTTAATAAAAATATTATATAATATTTTTTGACATAGTAATAAAAATTTACGAGGGTATAAAATGAAAAGAACTTACGTATTGAAAAACAGTAGAAATGGGCAAGAAATGCCTGATTTTAAGACGATTGTAGACGTTGAACTTACTGATAAAGAACTAATTTTTAATTTTTATTGTGAAAATTCTCAAAGATTTAGCGCATACGAAGGGTATAATACCGATATTTTTGACGGTGACGTTTGCGAGGCGTTTATTTGTACGGACGGCTCGGGATATAGGTATTACGAATTAGAACTTGCTCCAAACAATAGTGTTTTTTGCACGAGAGTAAGTAATCCCGAAAATGATTTTGAAAAGGCGACTTCTGAATATGAACCTATAAATTTCGTTAGATCTAGTGTAGAGGTTACTGAAAATGGTTATAACGCAACGTTTGCTTTGCCGTTAGATAAAATTGGATACGATAAAGCTAAAGGTATCTTATTCAATATCTACCGTATTGAAACTGAGGGTGGAGAATGTTGTAAACATCTACTTGCGGCTAACCCAACGCTTTGTGATTCTTTCCACAAATACACTTCGTTTTTTGAATTTAAATAGAGATATCGCTAGGAGGGGAGACGAAAATGAAGAAATCCATTTTGATTTTACTGCTTGCGTTAATGCTCTGTTTTTCGGTAGGGCTTATGACGGGGTGCATGCACGAATGTAAATTTGATCAAAAGGTCGCAACGGAAGAGTATCTTAAAAGCGAGGCGACTTGTAACTATAAACCTATATATTACTATTCTTGCTCGTGCGGAAAGAAAGGTGAGGCTAGTTTCTTTTCTGGATCAGCAAAAGGTCATAGATATACTAATTATACCTCTTATACGGATGCCGATTGCGAAAATAATGCAAGCGAAATAGCTAGTTGTGATAACGGTTGTGGTTCAACTAAAATCGTAGAGATCGAAAACAGTAAGCTAGGTCACGCTTTTACGAACTATATTTCAGACGATAACGCAACGTGTAAAATGGACGGAACAAAAACCGCCACTTGTGATAATGGGTGCGGATTAAAAGACGTTCAAACTGAAATCGGTTCTAAAACGGAGCATCTTTTTACCGATTATATTAACGATAATAACGCAAGTTGTATGGCTGATGCAACTAAGACTGCGTCTTGTAATCACGGCTGTGGAGAAAAGGACGTTATAGTTGTACAGGGAACTAAGAAAGAGCATAAATATTCAGATTATATTTCTAATAACGACGCTACTTGTAAGGAAGACGGTACTAAAACGTCAAGTTGTATATACGGATGTGGTGATGGACATACCGTCGTAGATTACGGCTCTAAAGGTAAGCACTCGTTTGTCAACTATACTTTTAATAACGATTCCACGTGTAAAAAAGACGGAACGAAATCCGCTTATTGCGAATTTGGTTGCGGACAAAAAGATACTATAACGGCAACCAACTCTAAAGCCGATCACGTGTTTGTTGACTACGTTTCAAACGGTGACGCAACGTGTTATAAAAAGGGAACTAAAACGGCGTATTGCAACTTTGGTTGTGGCGCTCGTGATACTATCGAAGACGATAACTTAGAAGCTGGTCATATGTATACCACGTACACTTACAATGATAACGCTACGTGTACTTCAAACGGTACTGAAACTTCGATGTGTGATTATAATTGCGGTATTCCTTACGAAAGAGAAAAAGAGGGAACTAAACTTGACCACAAGTTCACTAGTTATACCTCTAATGACAACGCTACTTGTTATAGCGATGCAACGTCGTTCGCATACTGCGACTACGGTTGTGGAAATACAGACGTGAAATATATAGAGGGAACTAAAGAAGATCACGTTTATACCGATTATCGTTATAATGACGACGCTACTTGCACTAACGACGGAACAAAGACGGCGTTATGCGACTTCGGTTGCGAAACGAGAGACACGATAACTGCTCCTAATACGAAAATCGATCACTCGTTTACGGTTTACGTTTCTAATAACGACGCGACTTATAGTTCGGACGGAACTAAGACGGCATATTGCGATTTTGATTGTGGTGCAAGTGATACAATAATCGATCCCGGTACTAGTGGATCATCTAAGATTCCCGTATACACTTCTAACGATCAAATTGAAATTTATGCATATTCCACGCCTACGCACGCTAATTGGGACGGTTATACGAATAACCCAGAAGGCATAACCGATAAGGTGTTTAAAGATATTGCTGATGCAGGGTTTACGGGGATTCAAGCATTAAGAGAAGGATACTATAAGACGGGTTCGTCAAGTCTAAACTTTTGGCACGAGTATGCCGCTATTGATGCTATAAAAGTTATGGAATTATGCCAGAAATACGGACTAAAGTATATGATGCGTGACTGGGCGTTTATGGGTAGCTTTAATATTGCCTACAGTTCAGCTAATAACGGCTCGTTGTGGCAAACGTACTTTGATAACGGTGGAACTATAGAAAGTGGGTTAACGTCAATGTTTAATAGTGCTTCAGTTAAAAACGCGACTAATAACCCAAGTTACGCAGGCCATAATTTATGGGATGAACCCGATATTCCACAAATGAAAAAATTGATTCCAGTAGTTAGAACGTATAAGCAATTAGTTCCTCACGGAGATCCGTTCTTCAACTTATTGCCGTGCTACGCTACTGAAGATCAACTTGGTGGAACGTATCCGCAATATATTGATTACTACTGCGCAAATATCGCTCCGTTACTTGGTTATATTTCATACGACTATTACCCATATAGTGTTAGCGGTGGCGTTTCTAAAGTTAGTCCTAAATATTTATATAACTTTCAATTAGTTGCAGAAAAGGCTAAAGCAAATGATCTTGAATTTAGATTATATATTCAAGCGGGACATTACGGCGGTGACTCAAGAGAGTGCGGTGGCGTAGAAGACTATCGTCATCAAATGTATACGGCAATGGCTTACGGGGTAAGATATTTCATATATTTTACTTATGGCTATGGTATGAACGATAGCGGGTTAGTCGATTCCAACTTAAATCCCACTCAAAAATATTACTATGCAAAACAAGCAAATAGCGAAGTTCACAAGTTAGAAGACGTTATGCTTAACTTCAACTGGCAAAGCATAATGTACAAAAACGCAAAGAACTATTTGCCTAATAGTGCGTTTAGTTATCTTTCGGGATTTTCAGACGTTAGAACTTCTCATCCGAGAATTAACGATTATAGTGTAACTCAAGACACGATCGTTGGATGCTTTAAGGACGGAGAAAATAGAGACGGATTTATGTTTGTTAACTATGCTGATCCGGCGAAAAAGCTTTCGGATACCGTAAGTGTTAAATTTAATAACGCGAACAAACTTCTCATATATGAACTAGGAGAAAAGAAAATAGTTGACGTTCCTGCAAACGGCGTTTATACTTTTACGCTCTCGGCTGGTGCGGGACAATTTATCATTCCTCTTAATATATAACTAAACTCGATTTAAATTTCGCTAAAAAGTGTCTTTTTAGCGAAATTTTTATAAAAAAACATGGGAATACTATTATGAAAAAAACGATAATTTCAATGCTATTATTAACGATTTTAGCGTGTGTATTTTCGATAATGTCGATAGGCTGTGGACATACTTGTGAATTTACGAATAAAGTGGCCGATAATAAACACCTAAAGACCGAATCATCTTGTTCGTCGCGCGCGGAATATTATTATTCTTGCGCCTGCGGAAATAACGGCGAAAAGACTTTTTTAAGCGGAGGTTTTAAGTCGCACGTTTTTACTTATTATGAATTTGATGACAATGCGACTTGTACTGAAAATGCAACGGAAACGGCGTTATGTGATAATCAATGTGGCGCTAAGGACGTTAAAATAGTTTTAGGATCTATAATTAATCATAAATTTACAAATTACGTATCTAATAACGACGCTGACATTAATATTGCCGGAACTAAAACTGCAACGTGTGATTATGATTGTGGTGCTATTAATACTATTACCGACGTCGGCTCTAAAATCGTTAAACCTATTTATCAAACGGATGAATATATACCAATTATTGCGTATTCAACTCCGTCAAATCCTAACTGGGACGGAATGTCTGGTAACTACGACGGAATAACTTACGAATCTTATAAGTATATAAAAGACGCGGGTTTTACGGGGCTTCAACCTTTACGAGAGGGATTTGCTAAAGGCGTTACTGTTAGCGACAATATCGTTTTGTGGCATAATAAGGCGGAAGAGGATGCTCTTAAGGCGATGAATATTTGCCAGCAGTTAGGTCTTACTTATATGGTGAGAGACTGGTCGTTTTATGGGATTACTAAATCGAGTATTTTTCAAAACGCTTTAGATTCAGGCAAAACGATGGAGCAAGTCTTTGAATATATGTTTAGAGCGGATAACGCTTGTTTGTCGCATCCAAATTACGCTGGACACTATATGGAAGACGAGCCGAACGTCCTTCAAATAGAAAGATTAGTTCCGATGATCAAAAAATATAAAGAACTCGTTCCTGGTAAAGATTGTTTCGTTAATCTTCTTCCGATGTATGCTACGGACGAACAACTTGGCGTTAATGAAAGCCAAGGGTATGAATATTATATAGATTATTATTGTTCGAGAATAGGCAAGGATTTAGGATATATTTGCTATGATGCGTATCCATATGGTCGCTATGGCGTAGAAAGAACTTATTTGCGTAACTTTGAAATTGTTGCTGAACGCGCTAAAGCTAATCAGTTAGACTTTAGAATGTATATTCAGGCAGGAGGAATAAACGGTACGGCTGGGGATTATAACGGACCGCAATATTATCGTCACCAAATGTATTCGGCGATGGCTTATGGGGTTAAATATTTTATTTATTTCGTATACGCATCGTTTAGTGAAGAATCTAATCAAGCACTTATCGATGCAGATGGTAATCCGACCGAAAGATATTATGGTGCTCAGCTCGTAAATAATGAAATCCACGCTCTTGAAGACGTATTTTTGTCGTTTGACTGGCAATATTCTATGTTTAGAAATGGTAACGATCAGACCCCAAATCTAGAAGCTAAACTATTAAAAAATGCAAAAACTTCCCATCCAAGAATTGCAAGTTATAGCGTAACGCAAGATACCCTTACGGGTTGCTTTAAGGACGGTGAGGGAAGGGACGGCTTTATGTTTGTTAATTACGCCGATCCCGCCAAAGGGTTAAACGATAGGATAACAGTAAAGTTTAACGACGCTAGAAAAATTCTCGTATACGATAAAGGCGAAGAAAAGATTATTGACGGAAATTCTTATAACTTTAATTTAGGCGCGGGCGAAGGCCGATTTGTTATTCCGTTGATTTAATATTTAAATGTAAAAAAAACCCCCTTAATTAGGGGGTTTTTTAATTTGCTACTATATTTTAATTCTATCAATTAAATAGGGAAAAGCCTTTTCAAATTCAACTCCGTACCAGTTATGGTCGGGGTTTTGCATTGTTAGTGTAATACTTTCTACCGTATAATCAACTGCAATCTTGAGTGAATCTAATAAAGGTCTATTCGTTGCCATTGCTCCGCAAAGCGCACTAGCAAAAACGTCGCCTGTGCCGTGGAAACTTTTAGGTAAATGTTCTCTAAAATATGAAAAATATTCTTTTTTAACGCTATCGTATCCGTAAACACCTAGTTCTCCGTCCTTAAAGCTAACTCCTGTTAAAACGGCTGTTTTAGCGCCTAAATCCGTGAGTTTTTTAAGGAGTGATTCAACGTATTGTTGGTCATATCCGCTTTGAACGTAAGGCTCGTGAAGCATAAAAGACGCTTCGGTAAGGTTTGGGACGATTACGTCCGCCTTAGAGCAAAGTTTTGCCATTGCATCGGCAAACTTTTGGTCAAAACCTTTATATAATTTGCCGTTATCTGCCATAACTGGATCAACGAGAATAAAATTATCGTCCGTCTTAAATTTATCAAATATATTCGAAACTAAATCTATTTGTCTAAATGAGCCAAGATATCCAGTGTAAATTGCTTTAAAATTGATATTTTCTTTTATCCAATGATTGTAGATGGGCTCAATATCTTCTGTTAAATCTCTAAAAGTGAAATCTGAAAAGGCGGTGTGGGTAGATAATACGGCGGTTGGAAGAATTGACGTTTCAACACCAAAGGCTGAAACGATGGGTAGGGCAACGGTTAGCGAACATTTTCCTACGCACGATATATCTTGAATGGTTAAAATTCTTTCCATATTATCTCCTTGATTATTTGTTAAAAACGTCGTCGAATAAATCCATTTTTGACGTCTTTAAGACCTTAGCTATTATCGTTGGGGTTAAAGAGGGCATAAGTCTAGAGAATATAGACATTGATCTTCCGTCAAAGCCCATACAAATTCTCTTCTTTTTGCGTTTTAATCCTTTAACGATTTTCTTTGACGCTTTATTTAGGGGCATCATCATTTTATTGATGAGCTTGTTACTTTTTGTATCGACGTTTTGTCTATTAAGAATATCAGTTTTAATAAAGCCAGGGTGAATACCACAAACGTAGATTTGCTTTCTATATTCTACCCTTAAAGTATCCGTAAAACCTTTAACTGCAAACTTTGTCGCACAGTACATGCTTTGTCCGACGACGGCACAAAGACCTGCGGCGCTCGAAACGTTAACGATTGCGGGGGAGGATGATTTCTTCAATAAAGGCAATAAGATTCTAGTTGCGTTTATGACAGACATAAAGTTGGTTTCAATTATCTCTTTTATTTCATTTTCACTATATTTTTCGAACTTTGCAAACGGCAACATGAAGCCTGCGTTATTTATCAAGACGTCGGGCATAAAGCCTATGGTTATTAAGTGATTTTTTATTGTTTCCCACGTTTCTAGCTTAGATACGTCCCCGATAAGGTATGAGAAATTATCACTTTTATCGCCAAGACTTTTTTTTGCGTTAATTAGTTTTTCTTCGTTTCTTGCGATTCCTAAGATCGTGCAGTTATATTTCTCGATGAGCAATTTTGATACTGCAAAGCCTATACCACCGCTAGCACCCGTTATTAAGATTTTTTTATCGTATAACCAATTTTTTCTCATATTTCACCCTGATTTGATTATATAACTTTTTATTTGTTTAAGCAACTAAATTAAATATTAGATTGAAAAAAATATTATTATGTGATATAATAATATTGCTATGGAAAATTGCAAGATATTACTCGAAAAACTTAATGAAGAACAAATTAAACCCGTCCTTGATACCGAAGGGGCGGTTTTGGTTATTGCTGGCGCAGGTAGTGGTAAAACGCGTGTTTTAACCAGTAGAATAGCCTATCTAGTTTTAGAAAAAGGTGTTTCTCCGGAAAATATTATGGCGATCACGTTTACGAATAAAGCCGCTGGGGAAATGAAAGAAAGACTTGCTAAACTTGTTGGCGATATCGACGAAATGTGGGTTTCAACGATACACAGTATGTGTGTTAAGATTCTTCGCCGTCATATCGATAGAATTGGATATGATAAAAATTTCACTATATACGACGACGGGGATAAAGAAAGAGTTTTAAAGCACGTTCTTGATGAACTTGGCTACGATCAAGATAAATTCCTAAAAACTGTTAAAAGTCATATTTCAAACGCGAAAAATGAATGTTTGTCGCCAGGAAACTATAAAAGAGCACATGGTGAACTTCGCCAAATTGAAACAATTTATGAAATTTATAAGGCATACGAAAACGAGCTTGCAAGGGCAAATTCGTTAGATTTTGACGACCTATTGTTTAAGACGTATGAACTATTTGCTAAATGTGATGACGTTGTAAAGTTCTATGCGAATAAGTTTCAATATATACATATTGACGAATTCCAAGATACTAACAAAGTTCAATTTGCGATTGCCGAAGCGCTTTCTTCAGTCCACGGAAATCTTTTCGTCGTGGGTGACGACGATCAAAGTATCTATAGTTGGCGTGGCGCAAAAATCGAAAATATTTTAACTTTTGATAAGATTTTTACGGGCGCTAAAGTTTACAAGCTTGAAAGAAACTATCGCTCTACTAAGAAAATTCTTCAACTAGCTAATTGTATAATTTCCAACAACACTGAAAGAAGACCTAAAGAACTTTGGACGGATAACGATGAGGGCGTTAGGGTGGAAACGTTCGTTGGAACTGACGAGAATAACGAGGCGGGATACGTTGCAATGCAAATAAAAAACATAATCTCTCGCTCGTCGACGCTTTCTTACTCGGATTTTGCGGTTTTTATGCGTGTAAACGCTTTGTCTAGAGCATTTGAACAAGAATTCTTAAAATACGATATTCCTTATAAGGTTTTTGGTGGATTTAGATTTTTTGAAAGAAAAGAAATTAAAGACGTTTTATCTTATCTAAAGCTTATAAATAATCCAAAGGATAACGAATCGTTTATTAGGAGTATAGCTTGTCCTCGACGTGGGATAGGTGATAAAACTCTAAAAGAATTAAGAGAATTTTCTACTTCGATTGAAAAATCAATGTTAGAAGCTATTGAAGACCTAGATCTTTCTTCGATATCTGGGGCGGCAAAGAATAAACTAAAAGTTTACAAAAATCTTATTGAAGAATTTACTCGCTATTCTAAGGATTGTTTGGTAGTTGAATTGATTGATCATATTCTTGAATCAACTGCTTTTTTGGATCAATTTGTTGAAAAAAGTGAAGAAAACACTTCTAAAATATACAACATTAACGAATTAAAGAACTCGGCGGATCAATTTGTTAAGGATAATGGAAAAGTTACTTTAGCGGATTATCTTAACTCGGTAACGCTTAGTTCAGACGTTGACGGCATTAATACGGATAACGCCGTGACCGTTGCTACCATTCATGCGGCAAAAGGGCTTGAATATAAAAACGTTTTTGTCGTTGGGCTTGACGATAAAATTATTCCTGGCTTAAAAAATCTAAACGAGCAAAGCGAACTAGAAGAAGAGAGAAGACTAGTTTACGTTGCAGTAACTAGGGCTAAAGAAAGATTATATTTAACTCGTGCAAATAGTAGATATTTGTATGGTAAACGTGAGTTTATGGTTCAGTCTAGGTTTTTAAGGGAGGCTCAACCTATACTAAATCCTTCTTATTCGCAAGTTAAAGAAAGAACGAGTGAAAGTTTATTTGAGCGCGCTAAAGTTCCGTTTGGCGTTGACGATGATCTTAGTTCTTCAAGTTTTGGCGGTGGATATTCGTCAAGTTATGCGAAAAAAATGCTAGGAGAAACAAAACCTAAAGCAAACGTAGGGGTTGATTACACTAAATATAAATGCGGAGTTAAAGTAAAACACGCAAAATTTGGTGTGGGAACGATAATAACTGTAAAGGGAGAGGGCGACAAAACGATTGCTGACGTAGCTTTCCCCGGAGTTGGAATTAAGGCGCTAGCGGTTAAATTTGCGCCAATGGAGATATTATGACGGGAAGAATGAGGGAACTTGTAGATAAGCTAAATAAATATGCTTACGAATACTATGTTTTAGATAATCCAACCGTATCTGACAAAGAGTACGACGTTTTATACGACGAACTAGTAAAACTTGAGAAGGAAACGGGGGTAATTTTGAGTGATTCACCGACTAAAAGGGTTGGTGGAGAGCCTATCGATTCGTTTAAGAAACATAAGCACGTTGAAAGATTATATAGCTTAGATAAGGCAACCGATCAAGAAGGATTATCGTCTTTTGACAAGAAGATAAGAAAGGTTACTGACGACACCGTGTATACAGTTGAATATAAGTTTGACGGCTTGACTATTTGTCTTACTTATGAAGACGGTCAATTCGTTCGTGCGACGACTAGGGGGAACGGTATTGAAGGTGAAGACGTTACTGCTCAAATTTTGACCGTAAAAAGTTATCCGTTAACCATTAAACATAAGGGATTATTAGAAGTTCAAGGTGAGGCAATAATAAGGCTTTCGTCCTTGGCAAAATATAATGAAACTGCGGACGAACCGCTTAAAAATGCTAGAAACGCCGTAGCCGGCGCAGTTAGAAATTTAGACCCGAAAGTGACCGAAAAAAGGAACGTTGAAATACTTTTTTACAACGTTAACTATATGTCGGAAGGGGAGTTATCCTCTCAAACCGAATGTGTTGAGTTCTTAAAAAATAATGGGTTTAAGGTTCATCCGTTTTTAGCAATTTGTAACGGTATTGAAGAGGTTGTGTCTGCAATAAAGCAAATTGAAATCGAAAGAAAAAACCTAGACATTTTAACTGATGGCGCAGTAATTAAAATTAATGATTTTAAAGCTAGAGAAGAACTAGGTAATACCGATAAATTTCCGCGTTGGGCACTCGCTTATAAGTTTGAGGCTGAGGAAGTTACAACCATTTTGCACGACGTAAAGTGGCAAGTTGGACGAACTGGAAAACTTACGCCGTTAGGTATGCTTGAACCTACCGAACTTTCAGGTGCAACGGTTAGAAAAGCAACCCTTAATAATGCGGGTGACATCAAGAGAAAGGGCGTTATGATCGGAGCAAGGGTTTTAGTTAGAAGAAGTAACGACGTAATTCCTGAAATTCTTGGCACGACTGAAATTAATGATAATTGCAAGGAAGTCGTTATTCCTACAATATGCCCGTACTGCGGATCTGATCTTCATGAGGTTGGGGCAAACATCTTTTGTCCTAATGAGCATTGCGAGCCTAGAGTTATCGCAAAACTTTCTAATTTTGCATCTAAAGGCGGTGTGGATATCGATGGGTTTAGCGAAAAAACTGCAAAATTATTATTCAACTCGTTTGGTGTGGAAAATTATAGCGATTTATACACTTTAGATAGGGAAAAGGTACGTTCCTTAGAAGGTTTTAAGGATGCTAAAACGGACAACTTGTTTACGGCGATTGAAATTTCTAAAAAGGTTGAGTTTGCAAACTTTATATTTGCGCTCGGAATTGATAACGTTGGAAAAAAGACTGCTAAAGATCTCGCCGTGAAGTTTAAAGACGTCGATAATCTTCTTAACGCTACTAAAGACGAACTTCTTTCAATCCAAGACGTTGGAGAAATCGTTGCCGAATCAATCGTTAATTATTTTTCAAACGACGAAAACCGTCGTCAAATCCTTGAACTTTTGAATCTTGGTTTTGAGATTGTATATCCCGTACAACGTGGAGATGGAATTTTTAGCGGAGAAAGAGTAGTGCTTACTGGATCGTTAAATGATTTTAAGCGTGACGAGGCTCAAAAAATAATTGAAAGTCTTGGCGGAGAAGTTTTAAGTAGTGTTTCAAAAAATACCACGATGGTTTTGGCGGGAGAAAAAGCAGGATCTAAACTAGATAAGGCAAATAAACTTGGTATAAAAATTATCGACGAAGAGCAGTTTAAATCACTTATAAAAAATAATATATAATACTTGATAAAATATCATATTTGTGATAGAATATATTAGATTTGTTAGGAGAAACGATCTATGCATAGTATGACTGGATACGGTAGGGCCGAATATCAAAAAGACGGAATAGGTCTTGTCGTTGAAATAAAAACGGTAAATAATAGAAATTTTGATCTAAACTGTAAAACTCCGAGAGCGTTTATCGCACTTGAAGACGTTATCCGTAAAACGGTGCAATCGTACGTTCAAAGGGGTAGAATAGATTTATTCATAAATTTTTCAGACACTAGAGAAAAAAGTTCTGAGCTTGAACTTAATTTAGTAAAAGCATCGGCTTATTACGACGTGAGCAATAAAATTGCAAACGAACTAAATTTGCCAAATGATTTTACGGTTGCTATGGCGATGCGACTTCCGGACGTTATCGTGGATAGTGCGCCTATTGATGCTAGCGAGTTTGAAAGCGTCGTTAAAGACACCGTCTCGATTGCGTGTGAAAAGCTTAATCAAATGCGTCTTGTTGAGGGTGAAAAACTCGTTGCGGATCTACTTAAGCGCATGGATACTATTCAGGATTTAGCAAAGAAAATCTCGTTACGCGCCCCGCTAGTTGCAAAAGAGTACAAAGATAAATTAAAAGAGAGAATCGAAGATGCTCTTAAAGACGTTAAGTACGACGAGGCAAGACTCTTAAATGAAGTTGCTTTTTATACGGATAAGGTTAATATAGACGAGGAACTAACTAGACTTAATTCTCACGTTGCGCAATTTAGAAAGATAATTTCATTAGACGGAACGGGAAAGAAATTAGATTTTTTAATGCAAGAATTTAATAGAGAAGCAAACACGATTTGTTCAAAATCAAACGATATTGAAGTTACAAACTATGCGCTTGACTTAAAGAACGAGATAGAAAAAGTTAGAGAACAGGTTCAAAATTTAGAATAGTATGAGAAATATAGTAATAGTTTTATCGGGACCCTCGGGTGTTGGTAAAGGGACAATTGCATCAAAGATTATTGAAAGAAATCCTAGCGTGTCTTTAAGTATTTCTTGTACGACTAGATCGCCGAGAGTGGGGGAAGTAAACGGAAGAGAATACTTCTTTATGGAAAAGGAAGATTTTAAGAATAAAATTGCAGAAAACGGATTTTTAGAATATTCAGATCACTTTGATAACTTTTATGGAACGCCGAAAGATTTCGTAGTTGAAAAACTTAAAGATAACGACGTGTTGCTTGAAATTGACGTTAACGGCGGATTAAACGTGAAGAAAAGTTATCCAGATGCTGTTTTGATTATGATTGCTCCACCGTCTATTCAAGAGATTAAAAATAGGCTTATTCATCGTGGAACGGAAAAAATTGAAGAAATCGAGCTTCGCATGGATAGGATAAAGTACGAATTAGAAAAGAAAGAGCAATACGACTACGTCGTTGTGAACGATCGTTTAGAGCAAGCGATTTTAGACGTAGAAAAAATTATTGAATTAGAAAAAAATAAATAAAATAGATTAAAATCATTAGGAGAGATAAAATGATACATAAACCACCAATTGATGAATTAGCGGAAAAAATCGGATCTAAGTATGAACTTTGTGTTGTAACGAGCAAACGTGCAAGACAACTCATGGAACAATCGCAAAACCAAGGTTATACCGAACTTCCTAGCAAGGAAAAACCTCTTTCTGTTGCTGCGCAAGAAATTTACGATGGTAAATTGGTTGCTGTTAACGATTAATTTTTAAGATGCGAGTGTGTTCATTCTTCGTAATGGACATACTTTGTTTTTATGGTGTGAAAGATGTTTGCGGACGTTATCGTCGATATTACTAACGACCAGGTTGATAAGATTTTTGAATATTCTTTCTTTGATCTTCCCGTAAGTGCGGGGAGCCGTGTCGTTGTGCCGTTTGGCAATAAATATATTGAGGGTATCGTTATGGCTGTTAAACCTAATAGCACTTATCCGCCAGAGAAAATCAAGCCAATTTCAAGAGTTCTTGAAGACACTACGGCGTTAACTGACGAAACGTTAAAACTCATGAGGTTCGTGTGTGACACGTGTTATTGCACTCGTGCGCAATCGCTAAGGCTCTTTTTGCCCGTTGAAATGCGTAAGGGTAAAGTGAAAGAAAAGTTCGTTAGATTTTTATCTTTGAGAGAAGGTATCGACGTAAAAGAACAATTAGAACTTCTTAATAAATCGGCAAAAAAACAAAAACTATTAATCGAGCATTTATCTGAGATCGGAAAAGATAAATACACTTTTTTAGCCGAAACGTTCGGTGTGTCCGCCGTTAAAGGATTAATTGAAAAAGGTCTAGCGGAAATTAGCGAAGAGAAATTCTTCCGTTCGCCCTATAAGGAACTTGACTGCACTAACAAGGATATAAAGCTAACCGATCGTCAAAAATACGCAGTTCAAAGCGTGATTAATAGCGAAAAAAGTGTCAGTCTTATTTACGGAGTGACGGGGAGTGGCAAAACCGAAGTTTATCTTTCGCTTATTAACGACTGTATAAATCAAGGCAAGTCTGCAATAATGCTCGTTCCGGAAATTGCATTAACTCCACAAATGTTAAAGCAACTTCGTGCAAGATTTGGTGATTTTGCAGCGATTTTGCATAGCGGTCTTTCGGCAGGAGAGCGTTTTGACGAGTGGTGGAGGCTTCGTAACGGCGAGGCTAAAATTGCAATTGGCGCAAGAAGTGCCGTGTTTGCACCACTAGAGAACGTCGGACTAATTATTATAGATGAAGAACACGACGGCAGTTATTCTAGCGAATCTTCGCCGAGATATTCTACCATTGACGTTGCGAAATATCGCGCGGAAATTTCGGGCGCCAAACTCGTTTTGGGTAGCGCCACGCCGTCCGTTGAGAGTTATAAAAAGGCAGTTGACGGAGAGTATAATTTAATTACTCTTCCCGAAAGAATTAATAAAAGACCTTTGCCCGAAGTTGAAATCGTTGACATGAGAAAGGAAATAAGACGAGGAAATAACACTAGTTTTTCTTCCGCTCTTAAATTCGAGCTTGAAGAGTGCCTAAAAAAAGGTAATCAAGCGATGATTTTCCTTAATCAAAGAGGATATTCTAAAACGGTTATTTGCACTGAATGCGGGCACGTACAAAGATGTGAAAGTTGTGACGTTTCTTTGACCTATCACAAAGAAGACGAATCGCTTTTATGCCATTATTGTGGCGCAAAATATAAGATGATAGAGGCTTGTACCGAGTGTGGGAGTACGTTTATTAGGCACGGCGGTATGGGTACTGAGAGAGTGGTAATTGAACTTAAAAAACTTTTCCCTGAAGCTAAGATATTGCGCATGGATAGAGATACCACTCAAAATAAAGAAGGACATTTTAAGATTTTAAGTGAATTTTCCGAGAAAAAAGCGGACATTTTAGTTGGAACGCAAATGATTGCAAAAGGGCACGATTTTCCGTCGGTTACTCTAGTTGGAATATTGGACGCGGATATGAGTTTGCATTTTTCGGATTTTAGAAGTAGTGAAAGAACCTTTCAGTTGCTAACTCAAGTTGCAGGGCGTAGCGGAAGAGCGGAAAATGCGGGAAAAGTGGTGCTTCAAACTTATTCTCCCGATCATCCCGTTTTAAGACTGGCGATAAATTATGATTATGATAATTTTTTTAGTCATGAAATTTCCGTGAGAAAAGCAACGGGTTTTCCGCCTTTTTCTGACGTTGTGAGAGTTGTTATAAGTTCTGAGGATGACGAAAATGCACTTATGGCTACTAAGGCAATCTATCAAGAAATCGGATATTTGCACGCCGAAAGAAAAGATGATTTTTACTTTTTCGGGTGTATGAAAGCACCGCTTAAAAGACTTCAAAACAAATTTAGATATCAAGTGCTTATGAGAATAAACGCTGGAAATAAGGACATTTTAGACAAGATTTACTACGTTATTGATAAATATAAATCAAGATCAGTATCCGTTTCTTATGAAATAAATTCAAATAATTTAACTTAATGGTGAGAACATGGCTTTAAGAAATATAGTTCAAATTGGTGATGATACGCTTAGAAAAAAATGCTTTGAGGTAACGGACTTTGGTGAAAAGACGCACGCTTTATTAGACGATATGAAACAAACGCTAAAAAAGGCGGATGGAGTAGGTCTTGCAGCTCCTCAAGTTGGCGTATTAAGGCGTATTTTCATTTTGAGTTTGGACGGACAATATTACGAGTGTATTAATCCAAAGATTATCGAGCAAAGTGGAAAGCAAGAAGGAGAAGAGGGCTGTTTGTCTATAAGGGGTAAGAGCGGTGTTGTGGTCAGACCTAAACGCGTTACGCTAGTTGCAGTAGACAGAAACAATCAACCGTTCGTTCTTAAGGGTGAAGATTTGCTTGCGAGGGCAATTTGTCACGAAAACGATCATTTGGACGGGGTTTTATATATAGATAAAGCAAAAAGTGTTGAAGGGGACGAAAGATATTGAGAATAGTTTATCTTGGCACGCCGGACTTTGCCGTGTTGCCGTTAGAAAACTTAATAAAAGCCGGGCATGAAATTCTTGCCGTCGTCACTAATCCCGATAAACCCGTGGGGAGAAAGAAGATTTTAACTGCTCCACCGGTAAAAGTTGTTGCGGAGAGTCACGGAATTAAGGTTTTTCAGTATTCAAAGATTAGGAATGAAGGCGTTGAAGATTTAAGGGCTCTTAATCCCGATCTTATGATTACGTGCGCTTTTGGACAAATTTTATCAAAAGAAATAATCGATATCCCAAGGTATGGAATAATAAATATTCACGCATCGCTTTTGCCTTTGTATCGAGGTGCATCTCCTATCCACAACGCAATCTTAAACGGAGACAAAAAGACGGGCGTTACGATAATGAAGACGGACGTTGGTCTTGATACGGGCGATATCTTGATGCAAAGAGAAGTTGATATTTTAGACGACGAAACGTGCGGAGAGTTATTTGATAAACTATCGATTTTAGGGGCGGAAATGATCGTAGACGTGATTCCGCTAATAGAAAATGGTAAAATTACGCCTATAAAACAAGATGGCGAAAAAGCGACGCTTACAAAGATTTTTAAGAAAGAGGACGCGCTAATTTCATGGGAAGATAGCGCTGAAAGAATAGTAAACAAGGTTAGAGCTTTAAATCCGTCTCCAGTAGCATTTACGATGTTGAATGGACTCCCATTTAAAATCTATACGGCAAAAACATCTTCGTTAAAAGGTGAGTGTGGAACGATTTTAAGGGCAGATAAAGAATTTATAATCGCTTGTGGGGATTTTAGCGTTAGTCTATTAAAAGTACAAAAAGCAGGCGGAAACGCTATGAATATCGCCGATTTTTTACGTGGAAACAAATTTACCGTGGGTGAGAAGTTTAACTAATGGTTAATTATTTATATGACTGTTATTGTATATTAAATAAGGTTTATGGAGAAAGGGCTTTTCTAAAACAGGCGATTAACAGTACGTTTATTGAAGAAAAGAATAGAGCTCTTACCGTTAAGACTTGTTATGGTGTTGTTGAAAAAGACGTTGAGCTTTCTTATTACGTAAAGTGTCTTACTGATAAAGCCCCAAAACTCGTTATTAGAACTATTCTTAAGATATCTATGTATGCAATAAAATATCTTGAGAAAAAGCCTTATGCTATAATAAAAAACGCCGTAGAATTGACTAAAAAACTCGGCAAAGGCGGAGTTAGTGGTTTTGTTAACGCGTTTTTAAGAAGATTTATTGATAAGAAGTTCGAATTTCCTACAAATGAAATAGAAAGACTATCCGTAACCCACTCTTATCCTACTTTTATGGTAGGGGAGCTTATTAAGGATTACGGTAAGGACAATGCTGAAAAAATCATGAAGTCTTCGAGCGACGGCGTGTGTTTGTCGTTTTATGACGTTGACGGGGAGAAATATTTAACTGAAAAAGGTGTTTCGTTTGATAAGACTCCGTTTGAAAACGTTTATATCGCTAAAAACTTTGTTAGAAACGCTGATTATGACGACGGTGTGTATACCTATCAGGCGCTAGGTTCGGTCGCTATATGTGATATAGTTGAGCCTTGCGATAAACTTTTAGATTGTTGCGCTGCGCCGGGTGGTAAAAGTATAAGGCTATCCTATAAATGTGGCGCTATTGAATCGTGGGATATTCACGAGCATAGGGTGGGCTTGATTGAAGATTATTGTAGACGCATGAAAAGATCGAATATCACGCCTAAAAACGTTGATTCTAAGTCTTTTGATAATAAGTTTGAGCAAGTGTTTGACGCCGTGCTTTGCGATGCGCCTTGCAGTGGATCGGGGGTTGTGAACGAAAACCCAGATATAAAGTTAAATAGGGAAGAAAATAGTATTTTTGAACTCAATAGAGAACAATTAGCTATCTTAAAAAACGTTTCAAAGTACGTTAAAAAGGGCGGATATCTCTATTATTCAACTTGTTCGATTTTTAATAGAGAAAATATTGATATTGTCAATGCTTTTATGTCTGACATAAGCTACTTTGAAATATGCGAAATCGATAGTAAATTAGAACATATTAACGTTTTTGGTGCGAATTTATTTTTACCACATATATCGGGCGGAAATGGATTTTTTGTCGCTAAACTTAAGAGAGTAAAATAGTGAAAGATTGCTTATTAAATTACGATATAAACGGTCTAAGAGAGATTATTCTAGGGCTAAATGAAAAGCCTTTTAGGGCAAATCAAATTTATAAAGACCTTCATAGTGGATTAGATTTTTCAGAGATGACCGTACTCTCTAAAGATTTAAGGGGAAAGCTTGACGAACTTTATTCGGCACAAGCAGTTAAAATCGTTAAATCGCTTAAATCAAAAGACGGGACGGAGAAGTTTTTGTTTTTACTTCGAGATGGAAACGTAATTGAAAGCGTTTTGATGAAGTATAAATACGGTTATACGCTTTGTGTTTCTACGCAAGTAGGGTGTAGAATGAAGTGCGCTTTTTGCGCGTCGGGATTACATGGCTTAGTTAGAAATTTAGAGGCGGGCGAGATTTTGGGCGAGGTTATCGCTGCAAATAGATACGTAGGCGGACTTTTGGGTGACAAGAGAAAAATTACGAACGTGGTTATGATGGGAAGTGGTGAACCGCTTGATAATTACGATGAAACGGTTAAATTTTTACGTCTTGTATCCGCTGAAAACGGCATAAATATTAGCAATAGAAACATTAGTCTTTCAACGTGTGGAATAGTGCCTAAAATGTATGATTTGGCTAATGAAAGCGTGTCTATTAACTTGACGGTTTCTTTGCATTCACCGTTTGACGAAGAAAGAAGTCAAATAATGCCGGTTGCAAAGGCTTATAAAATTAGTCAAATACTAGATGCGTGCGCTAATTATTTTGAAAAAACAGGCAGAAGATATATTTTCGAATACGTTTTGATTAAAGGTAAAAACGATACGCAAAGATATGCGGACGAGCTTATTAAACTATTACACGGTAGGCCTTGCCACGTTAATTTAATTAGACTTAACGAGGTTAAAGAAAACGATTTGACGTCCGTTACTGATAAAGAGGCTTATAGGTTCTTAGGTCTTTTGGAAAAGGGCGGATTATCGGCAACTTTACGTAGGAGAATGGGTGAAGATATAGACGGTGCTTGTGGGCAACTTCGTCAGAGATATATTGAAGAAAACGAAAGAATTTAATATTGATTTAGGGGTGAATTTTGCAAGGACAAATTTATAAGCTTTATTCTGATTCCTATGCGGTAAAATGTGGAGATGAAATCTATCCGTGTAGGGCAAGAGGCGTGTTAAAAATTAAGAGCGACGGACTTTGCGTCGGAGATTACGTGGAATTTGACGGCAAAGCGATTACCAAGGTTTTTGAAAGGAAAAATCGCTTTATTCGTCCTAGTGTTTCTAACGTTGATTGTGTCGTAATAGTAGTTTGTCCTGCGCCTGCGCCCGATTACTATTTGATAGATAAACTCATAGTTAACTCTATTAAAGAAAACGTTGAAGTAATTATTCTCGTTAATAAAACGGATATCGACATTAAAACCTATGATGATATAATGCGTGAATATACGGGCTTACACATTAAGATTTTACCCTTATGCGTTTATGAAAATAAAGGTCTTGACGAAATTAAAGGGTTGCTTAAAGGTAAATTATCCGTTTTGGCGGGGCAAAGTGCCGTTGGTAAGACTTCGCTAATTAATCTAATGTTTGGATTAAATAACAAAACGGGAGAGTTGAGCGATAAAATCGTTAGGGGAAAACATACGACTACTAGATCGGAAATTTTCGAAAAAGACGGAATAAAACTTATAGATTCTCCAGGATTTGCCGTTATCGATGCCGACCTATCATTAGAAGAACTTCCCGAGTGTTATCCTGAATATTTTGAGGTTTCGCACTTGTGCAAATTTAGAGGTTGCACACACATTAACGAACCAGGTTGTAAAGTTAAAGAATTAGTAGAAAACGGCGTACTTTCAAGATCTAGATATGATAGATACGTCGAAATATATAATCAAGTAGCAAAAAGGAGAGTAGTATATGAGAAAGATTAAAATTGCGCCGTCTATTTTATCGGCGGATTTCGCTAGAGCTGGCGAAGAAATTGCAAACATTACGCGTGACGGGGCAGACGTTCTTCACCTTGACGTAATGGACGGAAGTTTTGTTAAAAATATTTCTTTTGGCCCAAAATTTATTAAAGAATGTAGACCGTATAGTAAAGCCATGTTTGACGCGCATCTTATGATAGTTAATCCTTGGAATTATATTCGTCAGTTTGCCGATGCAGGTGCAGATATAATTACCGTTCATTACGAGGCGTGCCAAGACAAACTAAAAGATACGCTTAAAGCTATTAAGGATTTAGGCGTTAAGTGCGGTGCGGTTATTAATCCCGATACGCCCGTTGATAAAATTGCAAACGTCTTAGAAGAATGCGATATGCTTTTACTTATGAGTGTATTCCCTGGATTCGGCGGGCAAAAATTTATTCCCGAAGTATTACCAAAAATTGAGCAAGTTGCAAATCTCGTTCAAAAGATAGGCAAGGATATCGATATTGAAATAGACGGTGGTATAAATAAAGAAAACGTTAGACTCGTTAAAGATGCAGGTGCTAACGTAATCGTTGCGGGAAGTACCGTGTTTAACGAAGTTGATAGAGCGAAAATTATTAGAGAATTAAGAGAAATCTAATAAATTTAGGCTAAAATTCTTTACCTTTACATATAATGATATATGTGAGGTGTAGTTATGAAGATTTTTTGCTTAAAACCGCCAATGATTATACGAAAAATTTTGAGAAAGATTTTCTGCAGGCGACAAAAAAATGATTAAAGTACATAAAAAAGGGTCGAAATCATCGACCCTTTTTGCTTTGATTAATATTTTATACCATATCAACTACGGTTTCATAAATTTTTCCTTCGCTAACTAAGCTTGCGTTCATTTTCTCAAGTTTTTCGGGGATATCTTTATACGAGGATGAATCAAGTTTTAGATGCGAAAGATTGATTGCTTTGTTTGCGATTAAGTTTATGCTTGACGCAGTATTGCCAAAACCACTGTTAATGCAAATGATCTCAAGTTGCTTTTTTATCGCTTGAGTAAATGCGATAGCATTATTTTTATAGGATACGCCGGTGAAGGCTACTCTTGCGTTATACGATGCGAGAGAGAAAGCTTTTACAGCCGGGATATTGCAGTCTGATATATAAACGACGCTTTTGGTCATTCTACCACTAGTTATAGCGCTTACTTCTTTTTGCCAGTTGTCTTCTTGACCTAAAACGTAGTAAATACCAGAACTTTTAGCAATTTTATAATCTTCTTCGTCAGTGGTTAATACGATAGGAACTGCTTGATAATAGATCAAGAGTTGGGCTAAAATATTTCCAAAGTTGTTTGCACCGATAATTGCAACGTAATCGCCTTTTTGCACGCCTAGCTTATCAACGACTGAAATCGCTAATGAAATTTGTTCAATAAATAGCGCGTATAAATCGGGAACGCTTTCGGGAAGAACGAATAGTTTATTTACGTCAACAGACATAAAATCGGATAAAAATCCGTCGTAGTCTTCGCCTGCAATCATGAGATCGGAACATTTCGTAACGTTTCCGCTCTTGCAGTTATAACATTCAAGACATTCCTTGCTTGGTTCAATATATACGTGTTTACCTTTTTCCAAATCAAAAAGATTTGCGTTGGTATCGCTAACGATACCTATTCCGGCGCTACCTAAAATGATATTTTCGGTTTCAATATCGCCGTTATAACGCAAAACGTCCGAAAGGGTGATGAGTGATTTAGTAATCTTGACTTTTGTAAGACTACTTAATTCTGGACTTTCGGGGATTTCCTGTTCTTCAAGAGTGTAAGGTTTGATTAGTTTCCAACCCTTCATGACTCCTCCGTCTAAAAAAACAAAATTTTTACCATTATATTACAAATCAAAAAAAAAGGCAAGTAAAAATAGCTCGTGAAGAATAATAAAAAGATTTTAGAAATTTTCAAAAAGTTAGTAATTTATAGTTGACTATAAACCGAAAATATAATATAATTACTGAGTAAATCACAAAAAGAGGTGCGATATGAAAGAGGCTATACATCCGAATTATCATGAAGTAACGGTAGTTTGCGCTTGTGGCGAAACTTTTAAAACCGGATCTACAAAGAATACGGACGTAATTAAGGTTGATATTTGTTCTAAATGCCATCCTTTCTTTACGGGTAAGCAAAAACTTGTAGACACTGGTGGCCGTGTTGATAAGTTCAACAAGAGATATGGCAAAGCAAAATAGTGGCTATATTGATCGGCTTTAAGAGTAGTTTTACCTTAAAGCCTTTTTTTTAAATTAAATGTCTAAGAATTGCAAACAAAAACCCGTCAAACAAAAGCCCGTTTCTATCGGTGGACAAGCCGTTATGGAGGGGGTTATGATGCGTTCGACGTCGTCTATGGCGATGGCTGTTCGCGATCAAGACGGAATAATTAGGGTGGAATCTAAAAGGATAACGCCCATGGGTAAGAAGAGTAAGTTTTTTGCTCTTCCTATAATAAGAGGGATCGTTTCTTTCGTTCAGTCGCTTACAGACGGGACGAAAGTTTTGATGCGCTCTGCCGAAGTTTACGGGGAAGGCGAACCTTCCAAAACTGAACAATGGCTTGCTAAAAAACTTAAGATTAACGTCGTGAGTATCGTGACGACTCTTTCGCTTTTTATTGCTTTGGCGCTTGCAATCTTTTTATTTATGTGGCTTCCACAATTTTGCAGAGGACTAATTGAAAAGTGGGCAAACGTTTCTTTTGACGTTTTAGCTAGAAACTTTATTGAAGGCGGATTGAAAATTTTAATTTTCGTAAGTTATCTTCTATTGTGTTCACTCGTTAAAGACGTTAGGCGAACTTTTAAGTACCACGGCGCTGAACATAAAACGATTGCATGTTTTGAAAAAGGGTTAGAATTAACTACTGAAAATGCAAAAAAATGTAGTCGCGTTCACGATAGATGTGGAACTACCTTTATGGTGTTCGTTATTTTAATAAGCATTTTAGTCTTTGCGCTCATTGAATCGTTAATTGGAGTAGAACTGAATAAAGCGGTTAGAATTTTAATTAAAATTGCGGTGCTCCCTTTAGTTGCGGGATTGTCGTATGAACTATTAAAATTACTTTCTAAGACCAAGTGTTTTGTGGTTTATCCACTAAAAGTCCCCGGCTTACTTCTTCAAAGAATTACTACTAGAAATCCTGATGACGATATGCTCGAAGTGGCTATTACGGCATTTAAGGAAGTTCTACTAATGGATAGCGATTTAAACGTAAAGGAAAAAACCTTCGTTCTAGCCGAAAAGCGTAAAAAAGTTTTACTAAACGTTAGAAACGTTCTTAAAGAGAACGGAATTGACGAAGACGCAGAGGCGGAATGGATTGTGTCTTTAACGCTTGGCGTGAAAAGAAACGAACTTGTTTCCGACCAAATGGTTGATGCTAGAACTATAGATCGCATAAATTCGATCGTTCAAGAAAGGATTACTGGTAGACCGCTTTGGTACTGTATTGGCGATACGGACTTTTACGGGTATAAGATAAAGGTAGACGAAAGAGTTTTAATCCCCAGACCTGAAACTGAACTCTTGGTTGAAAAGGCTATTAAGGAAATAGATTCAAATAAAAAGGTTTTAGATCTTTGCACGGGTAGTGGAGCAATAGCGATTGCTATTAAAAAGGAAACGAACGCCGAGGTTTACGCGATTGACGTGAGCGGTCAGGCGTTAGATTTAGCGAAAGAGAATGCAAAACTTTTAGATGCGGATATTACCTTCATTGAGAGTGATTTGTTCTCGGCGCTTGATAACGGTCAAAAGTTTGATTTAATTGTCTCAAACCCGCCTTATATCCCTTGTGAAGATATTTTATCGTTGCAAAAAGAGGTTAAGGATTTTGAGCCAAGACTCGCGCTTGACGGTGGTAAGGACGGTCTTGATTTTTATAGAGCGATTGCAAGTTCATGTAAAAATTATCTATCCGAAAAAGGCATTATACTTTTAGAGTGTGGAATAGATCAAGCTAACGAAATTGCTAAATTATTCTCGCATTTTACTAAAGTTGAAATTATTAAAGATTATGAAAATATAGATAGAATTGTTAAGGCGGTGCTTTAATGTTTAAAAAACTCGACAAAATGCTAGAGAGATACGATAAGCTTAACGAATTAGTGGGCGATAGTGAAGTTATTTCTCGCATGGACGAATGGAAAGCGTATACTAAAGAACTTTCTGACATAACGGAAACGGTTGAAAAGTATACCGAATATAAAAAGGTTGTCAAGGAACAACAAGACCTAAAAGAACTTATACCTTTAGAAACCGACCACGAGATGAAAGTTCTTATGGAAGAAGAAATTCAAGCGTGCAAGGAAAACCTAGAAAGAATTTCTGAAGAGTTAAGAATTTTATTGCTTCCCAAAGATCCTAACGACGATAAAAACGTTATTATGGAAATTCGCGCAGGCGCGGGCGGAGAAGAAGCAAGCTTATTTGCATATGAACTTTATAGACTTTACGTTAAGTATGCAGAAAAGAATCGTTGGAGAACTGAAGAAATTGACAATAGTTCTACTGAACTCGGTGGCGTTAAGGAAGTTATTTTCTCGATATCGGGTAAAGGTGCTTACAGTAAGTTGAAGTTCGAAAGTGGCGTTCATAGAGTTCAACGTGTTCCTGAAACCGAATCTCAAGGTAGAGTACACACGTCGACCGTAACGGTTGCCGTTCTTCCTGAAGTTGAAGACGTTGAAGTTACCATTGATGAAAAAGATTTAAGAGTTGACACCCTTCGCAGTAGTGGTGCGGGTGGACAACACGTAAATAAAACGGAGTCTTGCATAAGACTTACTCACATTCCTACGGGTATCGTAGTATTGTGTCAAGACGAACGCTCTCAAACTAAGAACCGCGAAAAGGCGATGAGGGTATTAAAGAGTAGACTTTACGACTACTATCAATCTCAATACGATAAGGAATACTCTGAAAATCGTCGTAGTCAGGTTGGAACGGGTGATCGTTCGGAAAGAATTAGAACTTATAACTTCCCACAAGGAAGAGTAACCGACCATAGAATAGGGTTAACCTTACACTCGATAGACACCTTCTTAATGGGTGATATTGAACAAATGGTAGAGGCTCTTGCAATTGCGGATAGAGAAACAAAGCTTGCCGCAGGCACGGATGAAGAATAATTAAGGAGACCAAATATGTCAGTAGCAAAAAAAGTAAAAGAAATTGCGCCGTCTTTAACGCTTGAAATCACGGCGAAAGCAAAGAAAATGAAGGCTGAAGGTATTTCAGTTATCGGTTTTGGCGCAGGCGAACCCGACTTTAATACTCCCGAATACATAATTAATTCAGCAAAAAAAGCGCTTGATATAGGGTTTACTAAATATACCCCTGCATCAGGGACGGTTGAACTTAAAAAAGCAATTTGTGAAAAGTTTGAAAAGGATAACGGCTTAAAATACGAGCAAAATCAAATTGTTATTTCTTCTGGTGCGAAAAGTTCGCTTTACCATGCAATTTGCGCTATCGTTGACGACGGGGACGAAGTAATTTTACCTTCTCCTTACTGGTTAACTTATCCCGAACTTATTAAGCTTGCAGGTGGCAAGTGCGTTCTCGTTCAAACTTGCAAAGAAAACGGTTTTAAGATGACGGCTGATCAACTTAAAAACGCTATTACCGATAAAACTAAGTGTGTTATCTTAAACACTCCTAATAACCCCACCGGATCAGTTTATTCTAAAGAAGAAATTGAGGCGTTGGCAGAGGTTTGCACGCAATACGGTTTATACGTAATTTCAGATGAAATTTATGAAAAGCTTGTTTATGACGGACAAATTCACTATTCAATCGCAAAATGTAGCGACTATATGAAGGAACACACCGTGGTTATAAACGGTATGTCAAAAACTTACGCTATGACGGGTTGGAGAATAGGTTATCTTGCAGCGCCCGTTGAAATTGCAAAGGCAATTTCAAGCATGCAAAGTCATACCACGAGTAACGCGTGTTCTATTTCTCAATATGCGTCTACGGCTGCTTTAGTTGATCCTGAAGGCGAAAAGTTCGTTGGCGAAATGCAAAAAGTGTTCGATGAAAGAAGACGTCTTATGATTGAACTCTTAAAGGATATTCCTAATATCGTTATTATTGAACCCAAGGGCGCGTTCTACGTGTTCGTAGACGTTTCGGGTTTATACGGAAAATCTTACGACGGTCAAGTTATTAACGGGTCGTTAGCATTTGCTGATTGCGCGCTTAAGAAAGGGGTTGCACTAATTCCAGGAATCGCTTTTGGTGACGATAACTGTATAAGACTTTCATATGCAATCTCGATAGAAGATATTAAAGAAGGATTAAAGAGATTTGCTGAATTTATTAAGGAATTAAACTAAGATGATTGAACTAAACAAAAAAACGAATTTATTAGAACAAAAATACTATAATTATACCCTTCAAGACGTAGAAGAACCTCAACTTTTTAGGGATATTTTCGACTACCAAAGCGTGCCGAAGATCGTTTTTAACGCTCGTCACGTACCAATGTCTATGCCTGAAGAAATTTGGATTACGGATACGACCTTCCGTGATGGACAACAATCTACTTCTCCTTTCACGGTAGAACAAATCGTTGAAATCTTTAAGCTCATGTCAAGACTTGGCGGAAAGAAGGGTATTATTAGACAATCTGAATTCTTTTTATACTCTGAAAAGGATAGAAAAGCTGCCGAGGCATGCATGAATTTAGGACTTGAATTTCCTGAAGTTACTAGCTGGATAAGAGCAAACAAGAAAGACTTCCAATTAGTAAAAGATATGGGTGTAAAAGAAACGGGTGTATTAGTAAGCTGTTCTGACTACCATATTTTCAAGAAAATGAATTTAACTCGTTCACAAGCGCTTGATAAATATTTAGGTACTGTTAAGGATGCATTAGCTGCTGGAATTAGACCTAGATGTCACTTTGAAGATATTACGAGAGCTGACTTCTACGGCTTTGTCGTTCCGTTTGCCTCTGAACTTATGAAACTTTCAAAAGAAAGCGGTATTCCTATTAAGATTAGGGCGTGTGACACGATGGGCTTTGGCGTTAACTTCGTTGGCGCGGCACTTCCTAGAAGCGTTCCAGGAATCATTTACGGGTTAAGACACTTTGCTGAAGTTCCTAGCGAACTTATCGAATGGCACGGTCACAACGACTTCTATAAAGTTGTTACCAACGCTACGACTGCTTGGCTTTACGGCTGTTCGGCAGTTAACTGTTCGCTTCTCGGTATAGGCGAGAGAACTGGTAACTGTCCGCTCGAAGCGATGGCTATCGAATACGCGTCACTTAAAGGTACGAATGACGGCATGGATTATACTGCTATTACTGATATCGCCGATTATTTTGAAAGAGAAATCGGTTACGTCGTTCCGTCAAGAACTCCTTTCGTTGGAAGAAGCTTTAACTCTACGAGAGCGGGCATTCACGCAGACGGTATGCTTAAGGACGAAGAAATTTATAATATCTTTGACACCAAAAAACTACTTAACCGTCCGATGTACGTTTCAATTAACAACACGAGTGGTCTTGCTGGTATAGCGTACTGGATTAATCAATACTATCAACTTCCCGAAGAGAACAAGATTGAAAAGTCGCATCCTATCGTGGCTCAAATTAAAGCACTTATCGATAAAGAGTACGAAGATGGAAGATGTAGCGTGATGGGTGACGACGAATTAGATGCCATGATTATGGCAACGGACAAAGACTTCCACAAAAAATTACTCCTTTTTGCCGAATAATTTTTAAAAAACCTATTGTAATTTTGAAAAAAGTATTATACAATATAGGTAGATATAATTCCTAGGAGGAACAATTGATGAAAATTTTTTACGGACCTAAAGGCACGGGCAAGACCAAAGCTATAATCGATTTCGCAAATAAGACGATCGAAGAAGCAAAAGGACACGTTATATTTATTACCGATACGAATAGATATACATATGATCTTAAACGTCCAATTAGATTCCTCAATACTGCTGACTTCGACGTACAAGGTGAAGACGGATTACGTGGCTTTATAAAAGGTATCGTTGCCGCTAACGGCGATAACGAATACGTTTTTATAGACGGTATCGCTAGAATTGCTGGAAAAGCACTTGGCGAATTAGGTAATATCTTTGGCGCTATGGATAAACTAGAAAATGATTATGACGTTAAGTTTGTATTAACTTGTAGCGCAGCTAAAGAAGATTTACCGGACTTTGTATTAAAGTACGTTGAATAGTTGATTTTTATAGCAAAAATAGTGTAAAATATAAGTCGGAAGTTTTATTTCGACTTTTATTTTTTATTGGAGATTATTATATGAAATTTATCAGTACGAGAGGGGTGTCTCAAGTAGACTGTTCGGCAAGGGCAATTGCTAAAGGACTTGCGGAAGACGGAGGACTTTTTGTCCCCGAAAAATTTCCTTCAGTTTCGACTAAAGAACTCGAAACTATGCTTGAAATGGACTATGCCGAAAGAGCTTGTTTCGTTCTTCATAAGTACCTTGAAGAATACGATTATGACAAGCTTTTACTTGCGTGCAAAAATGCGTATGGAAAATTTGAAGATGCCGATGCAGCGCCCATCGTTAAGCTTGACGAAAATCTTTTTATAATGGAATTATTCCACGGCCCAACCTTAGCGTTTAAGGACGTGGCTTTAACTCTTTTACCTTACCTTTTAAGAGAGGGTAGTAATATTAGTGGTATTAAAGAACAAATTCTTATTCTAGTTGCAACTAGTGGCGATACGGGTAAGGCGGCGCTTGAAGGATTTAAAGATGCCGAAGGGATTAAAATTATGGTGTTTTATCCTAGCGAAGGCGTTTCTGATATGCAAAAACTTCAAATGCGTACTCAAGAAGGTAACAACGTTAACGTCGTTGGCGTAAACGGAAATTTTGACGATTGCCAAACCGCCGTTAAAAAGATATTTACGAGCAAGGAAATTAATAGCGAATTACTTAATAAAGGCGTTGTTTTATCGAGTGCAAATTCAATTAACTTTGGTAGACTTGCGCCACAAATCACGTATTATTTCTCAGCATATTGTGATCTCATTAATAGTGGAGAAATACAAATAGGTGATAAGGTTGACTTCGTAGTTCCAACTGGTAATTTTGGTAATATTCTTGCAGGGTATTATGCTAAAAAGATGGGACTTCCCGTTGGAAAACTTGTTTGCGCGTCTAACTCAAATAACGTTCTAACTGAATTTTTTGTAACAGGAACGTACGATGCAAATAGGGAATTCTTTAAGACCATGTCGCCGTCAATGGATATTTTAATTTCAAGTAACCTTGAAAGACTTATTTTTGAACTTTCAGGTAGAGATTTCGAATTAACTGCAAAAAGAATGACGGAACTAAAAAACGACGGTAAATATTCTCTTACCAAAGAAGAGCTTGACAATATGGGTAAGGAGTTCTTTGCGGATTATAGTGATGAAGAAGAGTGCAAAAACACCATTAGCGAATGTTTTGAAGAATACGGTTATGTTTTAGATCCACACACGGCAGTCGCTCTTGACGTAACTCTTGGATATATCGATTATTCTCAAACAAAAAACAGCTTAGTCGTATTATCAACGGCAAGCCCATATAAGTTTGCGCACGACGTCTTAAAAGCAGTTTCAGGAAAAGCACCGCAAGATGCGTTTAAGTCTGCCGAACTTCTTTCGGAAAATACTGCAGCGCCTATTCCCGAACAAATTTTAGCACTTAAGACTAAGGACGTAAGATTTACACAAACTATAGATAAAGATAAAACGGTTGATGCCGTTATGGAATTTATTGGCAAATAATATTTCAAGGTTGGTTTAAGATAGGTATTATATAATGGAAGATAAGAAAATATTGTTTAGCGCTATTCAACCTAGTGGGATTTTAACTATCGGTAATTATTTAGGGGCGCTTAGAAATTTTAAGAAATTACAAGATGATTACAACGGCGTTTTTGCAATTGCCGATCTTCATACGTTAACCGTTAAGCAAGATCCTGCCGTTTTAAGAAAGAACGTTTACGAACTCGCGGCATTATACCTTGCGTGTGGGATTGACGTTAGTAAGTCTATTTTATTTGCTCAATCACACGTTTCTGCGCATACGGAACTTGCTTGGGTACTTAATACCATATGTTATCCGGGTGAACTTTCTAGAATGACGCAGTTTAAGGATAAGAGTAAAAAACACGAAGATAACATCAATATGGGACTTATGGATTATCCCGTATTAATGGCTGCAGATATCTTACTTTATCAAACCGAACTAGTTCCGATCGGTGCGGATCAAAAGCAACACCTAGAACTTTCTAGGGATCTTGCTATTAGATTTAATAATAGATTTGGTGAAACTTTTAAAGTACCAGAAGGATACATAGGTAAATCGTGCGCTAGAGTAATGAGTTTGGCAGAGCCTGAGAGAAAAATGAGCAAATCAGACGCCAACTTAAACGCGTTCATTTCTATGGACGATGATCCCGATACCGTTCTTCGTAAGTTTAAGCGTGCTGTAACGGATAGTGATGCTTGTGTAAGATTTTCTCCTGAAGATAAACCTGGTATTAGTAATTTACTATCTATTTATTGTGCGTTTACCGACAAAACGATAGAACAAGCGGAAAAGGAATTTGACGGAAAGGGATACGGAGACTTTAAGATTGCAGTTGGGCAAGCTGTTACGGAAAAAATTGAGCCGATTCGCTTAGAAAAGAACAGACTTTTAGCTAATAAAGACTATTTAGACGACGTTCTTCGTGACGGTGCTGAAAAAGCCGAAAGACTAGCATATAGAACTCTAAATAAAGTATATAAAAAAGTTGGATTAGTTTTAAGAAAAAGGGGTTAAAATGTTTGGTTACGTAAAGACCGATTATCCTAATATGTACGTTAAGGATACAATATTATATAAAGCCATGTACTGTGGGCTTTGTAAAAGTATTAAAAAAACGTGCGGAACAAGAGGAAGATTCGTATTAAACTACGATCTAACCTTTTTATCGGTTTTACTTCATAACGTAATGGGCGAAGACGTTGACGTTGAAAAGCAACGTTGCGTGATCCATCTTATAAAGCGCCCTATGGCTAAACCAACCGAACTATCTAAAAGAATAGCTAAGCTAAACGTTTTGCTTGCTTATTATAAACTCAAAGACGATATATATGACGATAATAAGGGTAGAGTAAAACGCGCGTTTCTAAAAAAGGCGTATAAGAAAGCAAGAAAGAACGAATTAGAGATGGAAAGAGTGATAGGCGAGCGTTACGCGGAACTTATCGAACTTGAAAAAAACAAATGCGATAGTATTGACGTCGTTTCTGATCCCTTTGGCAAAATGATGCAAGAAATCGTAAAGCTTTTAGTTCCTAACGCCGTCGAAAGTCTTTTGGAGCTGTCATATGATCTAGGCAAATGGATTTACTTAATTGACGCTTTAGATGATTTTGATAAAGATCTAAAGAAAAAGTCGTTTAACGTCTTTAAGTTGGCTTATCCTGATATTTTAACCAAGCAAGAATTAGTTTCAAGCAAACAAAGCGATCTAATATGTGTGTTTGGTGGTGTTCTTACCGATATTGCCGAAAAATCACAAAAATTAAAATATAATTTTAATCATGATTTAATTGATAACGTTTTAATTCGTGGTCTTAATATCCAAACGAAAATTATAATGGAGAACAAAAAATGCAAGAAAAATATAAAATCTTAAATTTAAGTGAAGACGCTACTGATGAACAAGTAGATAGAGCGTATAAAGAACTTAAAGAAAGATATCAAAAAGAAAGATTTTTAGATGGTGAAGAGGGTAATCTTGCTGCTAAAAATCTTACAAAACTTGATGCTGCATATGCGGAAATTTTAGAAGAAAGAAAAAAAGAGAAAAAAATCGAAGGACAAACGGTTGAAAATTTTGACGAGGTTGAAAAATATATTAGACTCGGAGATTTGACTAATGCTCAAAAAACTCTTGATCAATATAATAATAGAACGGCGCAATGGCATTATCTTCAATCGGTAATTTTCTATAAAAAGAATTGGATTAACGAAAGTAAAAAACAACTTGAAATTGCCCTTAATTTAGACCCTAAGAACGAAAAATATGCCGATTCTTATACTAAATTAAAACAAAAAATAGAATTTAACGATCAACAATTTCGCACGGGTAATTCAAATTACTACGCCAATTACAATCAAGAACAACAACAAATGGGAAGAACTGACGATCAATGTTGTAACTTTTGTGCTACTTGGTGTTGTATGAACTTGATGTGCAATATGTGTTGTAGATAATGAAAAGTAAAGTACTTTCTTTATCTGCGATCTCCGCGTCGTTTATTGCTATTTTATTGACTCTTGGCGCATATATTGAATTTGTCGATTTATTTTCCGTAATTTTTTCGTCAGTGTTTGTTTTACTTCCACTATATTACGGTTCGTATAAGGGAAGTTTCTTGGCAAGTTTAGCGGGAGTAATTATAGCGTTTTTGTGTGGCGGATTAAATATATTATCACTCGTTTTTCCTTGTTATTTACTGTTTTTTGGGTTCTATCCGATTTTTAGTTGTAAAATGCAAGACAAAAAAACGAATATAGCGATAGTTTATTTAATAGGTGCAATTTGGTGTTTGATTATGTGCTATTCGGCATATTTTTATTACACCTTAATAATGGGTGGCGTTTTTGACGGACTGCCATTGTGGGTTAAAGAATACGCCTTAATTATCGTTGGCGTAATAGGAATAATTTTTTATTTTGTTTACGATAGATTTATAGTCGTAATAAGAAGACTAGTTAACGTGTACTTGCAAAGAATAATAAAGTAGGTAAGTATGAAAAAGAACGAAGAACATGTAGGAATTGTCCAAGCGATAGGCTCTAATTGCGAGGGTATCATTAAACAGGAAGGCACGATTGTTTTTGTGCCGTTTGTTTTGCTTGGCGAAAAAATTCGCTATAAAGTTCTAAAAGTAACTTCAAAGTGCGCATATGGTAAATTAATTGAGGTTTTAACTCCGGCAGAAACTAGAGTTCGTCCACAATGTCCGGTATTTACAAAATGTGGTGGTTGTCAACTTCAACATCTAAAATATGCTAATCAATTAAAAATTAAAGAAGATAACGTATTAGGATGTTTTAGAAAAATAGCAAATTTAGACGTTAAAATTTCTCCTACGATAAAAGGTGATAATCAGTTTAGATATAGAAATAAACTTCAACTCCCTGTGTCTTTCGATGGGGAGCAAACAAGGATTGGTTTTTATGCGGAAAATTCGCATAGAGTTGTTCCAATCGAAGATTGCATGATAAACGCCCCTTGGACTAAAGACGTGATCGACGCTTTCAAGACTTTCATCGATAGATATTCAATCATGGGATACGACGAAAGTAGAAACGAAGGGGAGCTTAGGGAGATTGCTGTTAAGGAAGTTAAGGGAAATCTTATAATAACTGCAGTTTCTTGTAATGAAATACTAAGAAACGTTACCGAACTAGTTGAAATTATTAAAGATAAAGTTAAATATACTTTTTCTCTTTACATAAACGTTAACGATAAAATGACCAACGTTATATACGGCGATAAGTTTAAGCTCGTTTATGGAGACCCTTATTATATGGGGGATATGCTAGGAATTAAATATAAAATAGGCGTTCAAAGTTTTATGCAGGTTAATAATTCCGTTTGTGTTAAACTTTATTCGCAAGTTAGAGATGCTATTTCTGCAGATGAAGATACTGTTGTAATTGATGCCTATAGTGGGGCGGGACTACTAACCGCGTTGCTTTGCAAGGATGCAAAAAAGGCTATTGGCATTGAAATTATCAAAGAGGCAACTGAGTTTGCTAACGAGCTTGCAAGCTTAAATAAATTAAATGAAAAAATCACTAATTATAATGGAAAATGTGAAGAGATTTTGCCTAACATAATCGCCAAAGAAAAGCAAGAAAACGCTAAAGTATGTGTGGTGTTAGATCCACCCAGAAAAGGTTGCGATATAAAGGTAATAAATTCATTAATAGAAAGCGATATCGATAAAATAGTATACGTATCGTGCATGCCGTCAACGCTTGCGAGAGACGTTGGATTACTCGTTGGTTCGCTTGCTATTGAAGGAAACGAAATTAAGAGGGCTAAAGAATATGCACCGAGATATAACGTTTCGTTCGTAAAACCCTTTGACATGTTTGCAAACACCAAACATGTCGAAACCGTTGTTTGCTTGACAAAAGTATAATGATAAAACACTCTAAATTTAGGGTGTTTTTTATTTTTAAATTTTTATTATGTGGATAAGTATGTTGACTTCTTGTCCTTATTTTTTTGACATAAAATTGATGTTTTGCCAGTATAATTATAAGGAAAGTTATCAACATTGGCATTTGTCTTCTGTCTCGATTTTGTGGATAAGTGCCATTTTTAATTGAGTTATCAACATTTTTGAGGTTTTTGATGGTAGTTTTAAGAAGAAGGACGATTTTAATTTTTTCTACTCTTTTTGCGTGTGTTATTGCCTTTGCTATTTGTTTTAGTTCCTTATCGATAAACGCTCTTTCGGATACTAGTGTGAATAAAATTAAAGTGGTTTTAGATGCCGGTCACGGTGGAGTGGATGGGGGAGTTTCTGGAATAGTTACGGGAGTTAAAGAGAGTGAATTAAACTTAAAGATTACGAAAAAAGTAGAGAAGATTCTTATCGCTTCGGGATTTGAAGTTGTTTTAACTAGAAATTCCGATGCAGGATTATACGGTTTAGCGACGGGGAACCTAAAGCGAAAAGATATGGAGAAAAGAAGGGAAATTATTCACAAGGCAAAACCCGATCTCGTTATTAGTATTCATCTAAATAAATTTTCAGTTTCAGATAGACGTGGAGCGCAAGTTTTTTTTAAGGAAAGTGATGACGATTCAAAACTGCTTGCGCAATGTATTCAATCGAGTTTTAATGATTTAGAAGAATCCACTAGAAATTTTTCGGCGTTAAAAGGTGAGTATTATATACTAAATTGCTCTGATTATCCGTCAGTTATAGCTGAATGTGGTTTCTTGTCTAATCCTAATGAAGAATCGCTTTTGATTAGTGACGTTTATCAAGAGAAAATAGCGTGGGCTATATATGAGGGGATATCTTCATTTCTAATACAAGCAACTGGTAAATAAAAAATGTAAGAGTCGGGATAAATATTCCGACTTTTTCTATTGTATTTTTTAGTTAAATGTTGTATAATTAAATAAAAGTAAAATGGGGTAGTGTGAAATGTTCAAGTTGGGCGAAAAAATGGAGGAGGCTAAAGCAAGGAATTTAAATTCCGTAGTTCTTGCTTTCGTTGGTGACGCCGTTTATTCGCTTTACGTTAGAGAAAAACTTACGTTTTCAAGCGATTCTAAAGCGGGAGAACTTAATAAGCTTGCAACGGCTGAAGTTAATGCTAAATCTCAAGCAGAACTTATTCAAAGCATATTGAACGTTTTAACAGATGACGAACTTGCGATTTTTAAGCGTGCTAGAAACGCTAAAAAATCAACCAAAGCGAAACATGCCTCCGTGGTCGACTATAACAATGCAACCGGTTTTGAGGCTGTTCTTGGCTATCTATATTTAACCGGAAACGAACAAAGATTAAATTATATTCTAAATAGAGGACAAAACGATGAAAGTTGAAGGAAGAAACTCGGTTTACGAATTGCTTAAAACCGACAAAGAAATTGACAAGATTTTAGTTCAAAAAGATTTAAAAGACGATGCAAGTAAGCGTTTAATTAACGTGATTCGTTCACATAAGGTTAAACTTCAAATGGTGGACAAGTACGTTATTGAAAAAGAAAGCGAGTCAAAGCGTAATCAAGGTTTTATTGCGTACGTTTCTGATTATAAGTATTTTGAAATAGAGGATATTCTTGAAGCGGCTAAAGATAAGGACGGTTTAATTATTATTCTTAACGAAATTTTAGATCCGCATAATCTTGGAAGTATTATTAGAGTTTGCGAATGCGCAGGTGCTGACGGTATTATCATCGGCAAAGATAGAAGTGCGTCTGTAAATGATACCGTTATGAGAGTTTCAGCTGGTGCGCTTAATCACGTTAAGGTTGCTAGAGTAACTAATATCAACACGGCAATTGACGAGCTTAAAGATAATGGCTATTGGATTTACGCTACAGAACTCGGTGGTGGAGATATTTATAAGAGTAATTTAACGGGCAAAATTTGCTTGGTTATCGGAGGAGAAGATAGCGGGGTTAAAAGACTTACAAAGGAAAAGTGCGATGGTATCGTTACTATTCCTATGTTCGGAAAAGTTAACTCGCTAAACGCTTCCGTTGCTTGCGGTATTGCCGTTTATGAAGTCGTTAGACAACGCTCAATAGAAAATAAATAATAAAGGATAACTATGGATTTTGAACTTCTTACCGATGAAGAATTAGTAGTTAGCGCTAAAAACGGAAATGATAGCGCTAAAAATGAAATTATCAAAAGGTATGAAATAAAAGTTAAAAAATTAATAGCAAAAAACAATTACTATCTCACTAACGGGGACAATAATGATCTTACTCAGGAAGGGCTTATTGGGCTTTCTAAGGCGATAGAGGCGTATAATGGTGGGGATTTTAGTAGTTTTGCGTTTAAGTGTATTAAAAATTCCATTTTTTCGGCTATAAGAAGTTCGGAAAACGGAAAAAATAAACCACTTAAAAACTACGTTTCTCTCTCTGGTTATAACGATGGAGACGTCGATAAGAATCCTGCTATTGCAGTCACGACTTTTGGCCCTGAAGAAACGCTTATTAATAACGAAAACCTTGTTGAGTTACAAAACGGAATAAAAAAAGTATTAAGCGATTATGAATACAAGATCTTTTCGCTAACGTTATCAGGAAGATCCATAGATGATATAAGCGCTATGATGTCTAAAGATAGAAAATCGATCGACAATGCGCTTCAACGTATAAGAAAAAAGATATTAAACTTTAACGGATAATTATTTTGGGGTGTAAAATGGCATATTTGGCACTTTATAGAAGGTATCGTCCTACGACCTTTGATAAACTTATTGGGCAGGAACATATCGTTAAAACGTTAACAAATCAAATAATTTCTCATAAGCTCGGTCACGCTTATTTGTTTACGGGAACAAGGGGAACGGGTAAAACTTCGGCTGCAAAAATTTTTGCAAAAGCAATTAACTGCTTAGATCCTATCAATGGATCTCCTTGTGGGCAATGCGCGTGTTGCAGAGCTTTATCCGATCCGTCTAATATTGACGTAATAGAAATTGACGCGGCGTCTAATAACGGCGTTAACGAGATAAGAGAACTTAGGGAAAACGTTCAATATCCGCCCGTATCTTGCAAATATAAAGTTTATATTATCGACGAAGTTCATATGCTTACTGGTGCGGCTTTTAACGCGTTACTTAAAACGCTAGAAGAACCCCCTAAACACGCTATTTTTATTCTTGCTACGACTGAGGTTCACAAAATCCCAGCAACTATTTTATCGCGTTGTATGAGATTTGACTTTAGACTAATTTCTACCGAAATGATTGCTAAGCTAATCGGGGATATTTACGACGAACAAGGCAAAAAATATGAAAAAGAGGCGGTTTTTGCTATTGCTAAGGCCGGTGAGGGCAGTATACGAGATGCATTATCGCTTGCTGATATCGCAATATCATATGGCGAAGGAAAACTTACGTACGAAGACGTTATGGACGTCCTTGGCTCGTCTAATTTCGATCTTATCAACGATTTTGTAGTTGGTATGATTGATGGAAAATCGGGAAAAGTTCTTGAAATCGTTGATAAACTTGCATCTTCAGGGAAAAGCATGGGAGTTTTGATTAAGGACGTAACGACTCTTACTAGAGATCTTCTCGTAATTAAAACGTGTGCTAATCCTAACGCGATTTTGGGGCTTCCAAGCACCAAATACGACGTGTTGTCCAAGATTGCAAGCTCGACTAGTGAGGAGCGTTTGCTTAGAATTATGGAGATATTTTCAACAGCTGAGAATGATCTTAAATATTCTAACCATCCAAGAACTGTTTTTGAAACTGCGGCAGTTAAGTGCTGTAGGCCTGAAACCGATTATAATATTGAAGCGTTACTTGTTAGAATTAAATCTTTAGAAGATAAGCTTCAAAAAGGCGACTTTGCGGTGAGGTCTGTTGAACAGGCTAATATTGAAACGATAAAAGCTACGGAAACTTTAACTGAAAATAAAGTTGATAAGAGTTCGATTTCTAGTTTCACGGCAAAAGATTTGAAAGGTTTATTACTTGCAAATCTTAGAAAATTAAATCGTGAAATGCTATGGAACGTTCTTCAGACGGTTAACCTGGAAATTAAAGGAAATATTTTATCTCTTACCACGAATAGTAACGGTGACTTTGAGATTATGGATAAGTCAACTACTAGAGAGGCTATTAAAGAGGCATTATCTGAGTTAAACGATTTTGAAATAAGAGTTGATCTTTCTGAAAAAGAAAAAGTTTTAGAAAAGATTGATCAAGATACTGATAAATTAAGAAAGATATTCGGTGACGATATCGTGATAATAAAATAACTATTAAAGGAGATAACGAACATGTCATATAAAGGTGGATTCGGTGGCTTTGGCGGTGGCAATCAAATGCAAAATTTAATGCGCCAAGCACAAAAAATGCAAGAAGAAATGCAAAAAGCTCAAGCCGAGCTTGAAGAATTAGAAGTAGAAGGAACTTCAGGTGGCGGTTTGGTTAAAGTAACTATGAATGCTAAAAAAGTCGTAACTGGCGTTGCTATTGATCCTAATGCGGTTGATATGGACGATTTAACTATGCTTGAAGATTTAATCGTTGCAGCGCTTAACGACGGATATAATAAGGCTGACGAAGTTTATACCGAAAAAATGGGCGCATTTAGCGGATTAGGACTCTAATATGAACGTTTATATTGAACCCATAGGTAAGCTTGTTAACGAGTTTACTAAGCTCCCAGGCGTTGGTCTTAAAACTGCGCAAAGATTTGCTTATCAAATAATAAAAATGAGCGAGGAAGACGCTAAGAATTTTGCAAACGCCATCTTAAACGCTAAGGAAAACGTAAAATACTGCACTGTTTGTGGTAATTTTTCCGAGGGTGACGTGTGCGATATTTGTAAAAATCGTTCGGCGGAGACCGTTTGCGTAGTAAAAGAACCCAAAGACGTTATTGCCATTGAAAAGCTTAACGAGTTTAACGGAGTGTATCACGTGTTGCATGGGACTATTTCGCCCTTGGATGGAATTGGCCCTAACGATATAAACATTAAGGGGCTTTTATCAAGGATTTCGCAAGGTGACGTTAAGGAAGTTATTATGGCTACTAATCCTGACGTTGAGGGCGAAGCAACTGCAATTTATATTTCTAATCTTTTAAAACCGCTCGGAATCAAAGTGACTAGGCTTGCACATGGAATTCCTATCGGAACCGAACTTGAATATGCGGACGAAGTTAGTTTGGCAAGGGCGTTTATAGATAGAAAAACGCTATAATTTCTATTTGGAGAGACAATGAAAGTATCTGTATTAGGCTGTGGTAGATGGGGCTCGTTTATTGGTTGGTATCTTGCAAGACTTGATCACGAAGTTATTCAATGGGGTAATGCAGGCGGTCCTTCCTTTGAGATATTAAAGGAAACGAGAAAAAACGAATATGTCTTTCTTGATGAAAAAATCAATTTGACGTCTGACCTTGAGTTCGCGATCAATAATAGCGACGTTATTATAATTTCGATAAGTTCACAAGGACTTAGAGAATTTATGAAAAAGATAACTACTTATGACGTTAAAAATAAGATATTCGTGCTTTGCATGAAAGGTGTTGAACTAGATACTGGTAAACGCCTTAGTGAGATTTTAGAAGAAAGTGGTATTGATGCTAATAAAATCGCCGTTTGGGTTGGTCCAGGACATATCCAAGACTTCGTTAATGAAAAACCCAATTGTATGATTATCGACTCAAAAAACCCTGATTTAGTGAAATTTTTAGCCGATAACTGGAGAAGTGATCTAATTAGATTTTATTACGGCGACGATATTATAGGTAGTGAAATCGGCGCGGCAGCAAAGAACGTTATCGGTATAGCGGCTGGTATGCTTGATGGTGGTGGATATACAACCTTAAAAGGCCCGTTAATGGCGCGAGGCGCGAGAGAAGTTGCAAGACTAATCGGTGCAATGGGTGGTAACGAGTTGTCAGCTTATGGTCTTTGTCATTTAGGCGACTATGAAACGACGGTGTTCTCAAAATATTCAAACAATCGTAACTTTGGGGAAAAATTCGTTAAAAAAGAACCCTTTACAAAACTAGCGGAAGGGGTTAGTACTACAAAATCACTAAAGCTTTTGGCTGAGAAATATGACGTTGATATGCCGATTACTAGCGCGGTATATTCAATACTATATGAGGGTCAAGACCCAATGACGGCATTTTTAAACGTTTTTTCAAGAAGTACAAGAAAAGAATTTTAAAAACGAGATAAAATTTAAAGCGAGTGAAATCACTCGCTTTTTTTGTACTGCCTTATTATGTTTTCAGATTGAGTTATTATATCTTTTTTAAGGTTTTTAGGCTCTAAAACCGTTATTCCGTCCCCGAAACTGAGAATCTTGCTTACTAATCCGTTGTCGTAAGGAAGTGTCGCTGACGCTATAAATTTACCGTCAACTATTTTAACGTTTTCTACGCCAAGCCATTCTTCAACGTCGGACAAACAGGATTTTTCTATTTGCATAACGACTCTTTCGGCTTTAACGTTATCTATCCAGTATTCATTTGGGAAATTAAGAGAGGAAAGATCCTTTCTTTTAAATTTCTCGGATAGTATTGTTGCTTGTTCAATTCTTCCCGTCTTAAAAAATCTAAAATCTTGTCTTAATCTACAGTAGGCAAAAACGTACCAAAGTCCTTGCTTAAAAAACATGACGTGAGGTTCAATTTCTCGAACAGAGATTTCTCCGTTTCGATCGTGGTAGGAGATAGATAGTAGGCGAGTTTGCTCAATGCTTTCTTGCAATATTTTAAGTTTGCTCTTATATCCAACCGTATCTCCCCAAGGACCAGCGTCTATAATAAGATTTCCGCTTGTAATATTAAATCCACTATATTCATTTTTAATAACTGATTGAAGTTTTTTAACTGCGCTTGACAAAGTCTTATTTGGAACGCTTTCGGTTATTGCGGTTAGCGCTGTGATAGTTTGGGTGAATTCGTTTTCAGTCATAAAAGTTGAATTCAGTCTATAAGTATCAACTATAGCAAATCCGCCGTTATTGCCCCTAATAGAGTATATAGGAACGCCCGCCATTTCAAGCGCGTTTATGTAGCGGTGAATGGTTCTAATGCTGACGTCGTATTCTCTTGAAAGGTAACTTGCTTTTACGCATCTTTTTGACAATAACTCAAAGAGTATTTTAAGCATAATTTCAAATTTCATATTTTCACCTCTTCTAATTATTATTTTAATGCATACTTTAATTAAAGTCAATTATTTTAAATAATTTATTCAAATATGACACACATGTGTCAACAAACAATGGTAAATTATGCTTGTAAGGAGGGATAAATATGATTAACTTTATTCTTAACACGTTATTTACTAAAAAGGTTGTAGAACAAAAACCGTTAAAAAATACCTACGTAAGAAAAGGAGTAGACGTTGTTAACACGTCTACTCGCAAAAAATTTGTTTTAACACAAAAAAGAGAAAACAAAACTGAATTATCTATATTTTTTGAGGGGCTAAAAGGGCTTAACGTTAGAGAAAGAAAAGATTATTTAGAGCCTAACGACAAGCTGATCGTAAGATAGAAACGATTTTTTCACTAGCGTCTTTTACAGGATAGTTATCTAGCATTTTTTTTATATAGTCCTTACTTGCGTAAACCGTATTGACTGCAAAAGATAATGAAGATGGAGTTAGTAATTCTTGGTTAAGAACGTAGATTAGTCCTAACTTTTGAAAATAATTTGCGTTTAATATTTGATCTCCACGAGAAGATCCTTTTGGCAGAGGGATAACAACCGTGGGGATTTTTTTATTTAATAGTTCAAAGAGAGAGTTTGAACCAGCTCTTGCTACGCAAACGGAGGTCATTGATAATAGTGCATTCATATCGTCAATAAACTCACATTGATAGTATCCATTTATTTTCTTCTTTTTCTTGATTTTATTTTTTCCACGTATGTGAATAACGTTAAAACTTTGTGTTAAATCTTTTAACGTTTGATCTACGCAGTCGTTAATTGCTTTTGCACCAGAACTTCCGCCCATGATTAATAGAATGGGTTTAGTACTTTCAAAATTAATATTCTTTAATAAATCTTGTTTGTTAAAACTATTATTATCGCGAATAGGCGAGCCTACGTATTGTCCGTTAGGGAGTTCGTTTGCCGTTTCTGGGAATGAAGTTAATACTTTTTCGCAAAATTTTGAACTTAATTTATTCGCTAGACCAACTGTATAATCACTTTCGTGCGCAATTACTGGAATTTTACGTTTTTTAGCCGCAATAACGACGGGTAGGGATACGTATCCACCTTTAGAGAATATTACGTCGGGAGAAAGTTTATCGAGTATTTTGCCGGCTTTTTTAACGCTTTTATATAATGAAAAAGGGATTTTTAAATTACTAAGCGCGAATTCTCGTTTTAGTTTTGTGCAAGGTATTGCATGGTATGGTATTCTTTCTTTTTCTACTAGATCTTTTTCAATACCGTTTTCACTTCCGATATAATATATGTTACTGAATTGTTTTCTTAAATAAGGCAATAGAGCAAGACATGGCGTGCAATGACCTGCCGTGCCACCGCCTGTTAAAATAATTGTTTTCATACATTATAAATATGCGTAAAATATTAAATGGTATACAAAGGGTAGAAAGTAAAAAAGCGAAGATCATTTTGATCTTCGCTTTTATGTTGTTGATAATAATTAGTCTTCTTTATTTTCTTCGGTTTCGCCGAAATCTTGAACTTCTCCGTAAACGTATTCGTCAAGAGATTGTTCTTCTACGGGAGTTTCTTCTTCACTGATTTCTTCAACGGGCTCAGTAATTTCTTCAGTAATTTCTTCTTCAATTACTTCCTCGGTATGATCTTCAACTACTTCTTCAACTTCCTTAGTAGAAACAGGTTGTTTTTTCTTGGGTTTAACTCTACTAGTTACGGTGTAGTGTGATTTTGCATCGCTTGCATGAGTTTTGCGTTTTCTAATTACTCTCTTAACGATGAGCATAATTATTGCAAATAACAATACAGCAGCGAGAAGAATAGAGGAGAATGATAACCAGAATGCTGAAGGATCAGCATTTGACGCACAACCTGAAGCAGTGATATCTTCTTCGATAGAAGCGTAAGGATCAACTTCTACGGGATCAATTGTATTGAAGATTGCGTAGATAATTGAATCGTTCTTAGCCCATACGAAATTAGATGCGTAAGAAATGGGATCTTTTTTGCCAGCATATTCTTTATTGAATTCCTTCTCGGTATCAGTTAAAACTCTTTGATATACTATTAAGTTTGATTTTTCAAATGCACCCATACCTGCATCGTATAAGGGGTTACCAGATTCGGTAAATGCCGTTGATGCCTTGGAGGGGGTAGTAAATCCGCCTGATGACGTTTCAGAAATGTTGTTAAAGAATACGAAACCTTCTGATTTTTGGTTTCCATCTCTGCTACCGTTCCATACTTCTAAACGATAATCTTTAGCGGTTGCACCCGATGCAACGTAGAAGGTTACGGTAAGCCAACCGTTGTCTTGCATCATATCTTCGGTAATTTCGAATGCTAATTTATAATCGTCGCCGTTAATTGCCGTTCCGTTTGCAATTGAAGAGTTTGCGTTGGTCGCGTTAACGGTGAAGCTATCAAAGGTCATTACGCCTTTGCTAGTTCCTGAAATATCAACTAAATAGATATATGCAACTGCATCGCCAGAAACTTTAACGTCTACTGAAACTTTAGCAAAAGAACTTGCGGTGATCGTACGGCTTTGTCCGATAAAGCCATAAGAATCGGCGGTTTTGTTATAAATCATTAAGGGTTGAACGTGTTTCTTGTCGTTATAATCGAGAACGCTTGATAAATCAAAACCATGGTTAGTAGCGTAAGCGCTAGCGAATTCGGTATTTACGACACCGGCAAAGCTTCCGTTTTTACCATTTCCACTTCTTGTGTTAACTTCGGTAGAAAGGTTGGGGATAAGGTTAGAATCCTTAATATAAACGTGGTTTGAAACAACGCCCGTATAAGCGCTTGCGTTAGCAGGGCTATGAGAAATTACTCCAATATCACTAGGTGAATAGGTGATAGAGTAGTGTTTGTGTTCTTCGTTTTCAGCGTAGTCAGAAGAGAAACCCGCGTATAAAGCGGTGCTTCCGTTTGCCGATGCGCTAAACAATGAGAATAAATCAGTTTCGGCAGTAGTTTCATCGCTTTCAATTAAACCCTTTGCGATAATGGGGTTAGAGATGCTAACTTTACCGCTTGCATAGTCTGCAAGGTTAATTGAATTTGCAACGTCGCTAGGTCCGATTACTACGTCGATGTAGAATTGTCTTTGTCCAGACAAGAAATTATTTTTAATTAAAATGCCACATTTGGTCCAAGTATCGCTTACTTGAGTAAGGGTAACCACTGCGGGTCTCTTTTCAACTGCTCCGTCTAAAATATCGAAAACGTCAACGGTGATTGAAGTTGAACCAAATTTGCTTAATTGATTAAGAACGTCAAATTCAACGTAAGCGTATGATTCGGGGTCTACCTTGAACGTATCGGTATCTTTTATGGTGATGGTGTAACTTGACTTGGTTAAAGTAGCTTCAAGATAAGATCCGTTAGAGTCAGATTTAATTTGTGCGGTTGATGCGCCGTTATCTTTATTGCCGTTTTGACCCGTAACGTTTGAGCTCGTATATGCGTGGGTAACGGTAGTGTCGTCAAAAGTTACGTCTTTAACGTAAGAACCGATTAAACCGCTATTAGCAAGATAAGTGTCTAAAGACATGTCGTAAAGGTAAGCAGAAGCGTCAACTTCGTTGTCCTTAACGTTGATTGAGCCTTCTCCTGATTGCGAATAAGCAAAGAGCGAAGTGTTGAGTTTGGTTTGGCTTGCAACTTCAGCTAAATATTCTTCTTCAGTTAAGTGCGTGAACGTTACGTCGTCAAAATATGCAGTACCTTCGGTTACGTCTCTCTTTCCGTCGCCAAGACCGAGAGCTAAGGTAACATTACAAGCGTAGGTATCGTCACCCTTAACGTAAACGGTGTATTGAGTCCATTGATTGTCCGAAATGATGTTGGTGATTTTATATTCGGATTGGGTAGCGCCGTTGAACGTGCTAGCAACACGGATATTAGCACCGTAGTTAGTGTTGTTTAAGATTGGGCGAGCAAGGTTTTGCGTTTTTACCCAAACGGTGAATTTACCGTAGCCACCTTTTTCAAGTTCAATGCTTGAAGAAGAGGTAATCTTTTGAGAAGTTCCAAGACCTAATTCGCTTGAAGACTTACCGTAGTTGTTGAGCATGTAAACCTTAGAGTCGGTTGCTCCATCGTGACTACCGGGGTTGGTAAAGTTGGGGAGAAGATATTTATCAACAACCCATTCTGCAATTTCATCAGTGGTGGGTACGTAATCGCTATCACCCTTAGAATTTTTGATTTCGATCTTGGCTTGTTCCTTGGAATAGCCGTATTCGTTACTCGTGTAAATAAAGAATTCGTTATCTTTGTATAAAGTTCCAAGCAAAGCTTTCCAGCCTTTTGCCGAAACGTCTACGATACCAGAGTTAACGTAAGAGACGGTAGTGTCGTAAGATCTAGTCCAACCAGTCACTGAAGTTTTAGGATAACTAGTGAGTTGGAGGTTGGAAGTACCGTACGTAAATGAGCCGTTGCTTATAAGTCCGTCGTTTACATCAGTGTAAGTATAGTTGGGTTCTTCGGTCGTGTCTTCTTTGCCACAAGAAATAGCAAAGAGTGCAAAACTGAGCATGGTAATAATAGCTAAAACCCATACTAATTTTTTACTGATTTTGTTAAAAATGTTACTACTCGTCATAATTCACCTTTTTGTAAAATTATTTGCTAAATTAGAAATTGATAAGTTTTGAGCAAATCTTTACGCGTGTATACACGTGTGAGCGTGCGCAAAAACATATTGAATTTATTATATAGTATTTTTTGCCAAAAATCAACTGTAAAAAGCAAGTTTATTTCAAAATTCTAAAAAAGTTAATATTTATTAAAAATTGAGCAAAATATAGATATGGTAAATAATTCGTCGATCGTGTCAAAAAATCAAAAAAATGATAATAATTTAAGGAAAACTCGTGTTAAAGCTATTATAGGCGGTTGTGTTTGTGGGCTCGTTAACGGGCTCTTTGGCGGAGGTGGTGGAATGATCGTCGTCCCGTTATTATCGTTAGTGATCGCTATGCCTGTAAAAAAAGCACATGCAACTGCTATATTGATAATTCTTCCACTTTCTATTGTAAGCGCCTTTTTTTATCTTGCGTTTGGTTCGATAGATACGGGCGTGATCCTTCCGGTGGGCGTAGGGGTGCTTGGCGGGGGTATATTGGGTGCGTTATTGCTTAAAAAATTGTCCTCAAAGTGGGTTATGATTATCTTTTCGTTTATAATGGCGGTCGCTGGTGCAAAAATGTTGTTTTTTTAGGAGTGTATATGCAATTTATTTGGTACGTTATAGCTGGCGCATTTGGCGGTGTGCTAGGCGGTATGGGAATGGGTGGAGGAACGGTTTTAATTCCACTATTAAGTATATTTTATAAGGTAAATCAACACGTGGCGCAATCAACGAATTTAATCGTTTTTATACCCATGGCTATCGTTGCGCTCGTTCTTCATTTAAAAAATAAACTCGTTGATTTTAAGTGGGTGCTATATATCGTTGTTCCTGGAATTTTTACTTGTATAATCGGGTGTTATATGGCTAGAGCGATAAGTGCGGAGATATTAAAGCGTATTTTTGGTGGATTTTTGATTGCGCTTTCCATTTATCAAATCGTAAATCAAATTTTAAAATGGAATCAAAAAGAAAAATAACGTATCGATAAAAATCAAAATAAAAACAGTTAAAAACACTTGATTTTATCGATAAAAAACAAAAATTTTGTAAGCTTAAAAAAAATCTGAAAAAATTTTAAAAAAGGTATTCACAAACACAATATCTTGTGTTATAATTAAGAAAAAATTGTCAATGGAATGGTGATTAGATTGGAAAGAATTGCTATCATAGATTTAGGCTCAAATACAGCAAGATTACTATTAGTAGACGTTTTAGATAACGGTTATTTTCAAATTGTAGACCAATTAAAGGAAGCTCCGCGTCTTGGTGAAGGCATGGAGAAGGACGGATTTTTAAAGCCACAAAGAATTCACGACACTATTAAAACGTTAAAAATGTTTAGAAAACTTTGCGACGTTAATAAAATAGAAAGAATTATTGCTGTCGCTACGGCTGCTGTTAGACGCGCGAAAAATCAGCGTAGTTTTTTAGACGAGGTTTCCGCAACATGTGGAATTAAGCTTAGAGTGTTAAGTGCGGAAGAAGAGGCTGTTTACGTTTACCGTGGTGTAATTAACACGATGGATATTCCTAAAGGGCTTATTCTCGAAATCGGTGGCGGTAGCACGAAGATCGTTTATTATAATAGAAGAAATCTCTTAAATTATGAAACTTTACCTTTTGGTGCTATAACCTTAACCGAAAAATTCCAAGAAGAAGGATTATCTCCTGCCGAACAATCTGAAAAAATCGAGAAATTCTTTATGGAAGAATTAAGTAAGATTGAATGGCTTAAGGACGTTGATCCCGAAACGCAAATGATTGGTGTGGGCGGTTCGTTTAGAAACCTTTGCCGTATGACCAAGATAATGAAAAAGTATCCTCTAAAGACGATACATAATTACGTTATAACGGATACGGATTTTGCGCATGTTTACGATCTTATTAAGACGTTAGATCTTGATAGAAAGAAGAAAATTAAGGGACTTTCTCTCGGTAGGGCGGATATTTTACCGAGTGCGCTTGCTGCAATTTCGGCGTTCAAGAAATATATGAATCTTGGAAATATCGTCGTTAGCGGTAGTGGTTTAAGAACTGGCGTATTATTCAACTATGCTGTTCCGACTACTTTAGATAAACCTATTTCAGACGTTTTGACGTATAGCTTAAATAGTCTAGTTGAATTCTACGGTTGTAACGTAAAGCATACTGAACAGGTTGTAAATCTTTCAGTTCAACTTTATAAACAACTTAGAGTTTTGCATAAATTCCCTAGACAATATCTTAAGATTCTTAAAGTTGCCGCATATCTTTACGATACGGGTAAACGAGTAAGCTTTTATAATTACGAAAAGCATAGCGGTTATATAATTTTGAATTCTAACATTAACGGTATAAGTCATAGAGACTTGGTGATGGCGTCGTTCGTTGCGTCTAATACTGCCATAGAGGATATTAATCCGTTTGACTGGGCAAGGTATCGCGATCTCGTGACTGACGAGGATATCGATGCAGTTAGAAAGATGGGGGTAATTTTAAGAATTGCAGGTTGCCTTGATAGAAGTCTTTCATCTGCAGTTAAGGGTATCAACTGTGATATTTTGGGTGATTCAGTAATTATGAAGACTGAAATTGACGGCGATGCATCACTTGAAATGAATTCAGCGTATGAAATCGGCTCAGATTTTAGAAAGATATTCAAAAAGAATTTAGAAATACTATAAAATTATGAACAGACGCTGCGATTATCACAGCGTTTGTTTTAATGATATTTAGGAGAGAATATGTCAGTAAAACTTGCTATTGATTTAGATAGCGTTTATACCAACATTTATATGCTCGGTAGTGGTTTGGTTTTAAGTGAACCAACCGTTGCCGCCGTTAGTCAAGACGAAAAAAGTGAAGTAAAGGCTATTGGTGACGAGGCTAAAAAGCTTATAGGAAAAACGGCTAAGAATACTAAAATTGTTTTTCCGGTTTTTGAAGGCGAGATAGTTAATGAAAGGGTAACGGCGGGACTTTTAGGAGGATTTTTAGATAAATTAGGCTTAAAAGGTGGTTCGTATGGCGATAAAGCACTTTTTTCTGTTCCATGTGGATCAACCTATGAAATGATAGAAAAATATAAATCAGTGGCTAGAAAATGTGGACTTGGCAAAATCTATTTCGTTGAAGCGCCTATTTTATCTGCTTTAGGGCAAAGAATTCCGTTAAATGATTCTTCGCCGTGTTTCGTTATAGATATGGCGGGCGGAACAACGAATATTGCCGCATTATCTCTTGATGGTATTATTGCGGGAATCTCGGTTAATTTTGGTTCAAATAAGATTACAACGGATATCATCGACTACGTATCTGAAAGATACGATCTTCAAATCGGATTATTAACTGCTGAAAGGCTTAAAAATGAAATCGGGAGTTTATCTCAAAATGACGGATTATCTACCATTGTCAATGGTAGAGATTTGAACACCGGCGCACCTAGATCTATTTCTCTTAGGGCTTTAGATATTATTGATCCGATAGAAAAATACTTTGAAAAAATTGCCGATTTGTCATTAGCGGTTTTAAGGAAACTATCTCCCGAAGTTTGTGCCGAGATTAGACACGCAGGAGTTTACGTTTCGGGCGGAGCATCTAACGTCTATGGGCTAAGCGAATATCTTAAGAATAAGTTTGGAATGAAAGTTAACGTTGCTGAAAATGGACTTTTAGCGGTTGCTCTTGGTGGAGGCGTTGTTGTAGGTAATAACGATCTATTAAAAAAGTTGGCAATTAAAATCTAACGACCTAAAATAAAACGACATAATACCACGTGTTTTGACCTAAAAAATCAAATCACGTGGTCTTTTTTTGTTTAAAATATGAAAAAAGGAGGGTAAAGTGGCTAGAAAGATTGTAATTACTTCGGGTAAGGGTGGCGTTGGTAAAACGACAGTAACTGCAAATTTAGGAAGAATGCTTGCATCGTTTGGGCTAAGAGTTCTTTTGGTTGATATTGACGTTGGTTTAAATAATTTAGACGTTGTAATGGGGGTAGAGAATAAAGTTACATACGATATTTTAGACGTTTTAGAAGGAAGATGTAGAATAAAGCAAGCGTTAATTCAAGACGGGCAAAGAAGTAATCTATTCATTTTGCCTTCGGGATCTTTAAATTCCTGCTCGGTGACGGGACAAAATATTAAGCTTATGATTGACGGAATGGCGTCGTTGTTTGATTACGTTATTGTAGATTGTCCTGCCGGGATTGACGCTGGATTTCATCGGGCGGTGGCTTGTGTTGATGAGGCGTTTATAGTTTGCACGTCGAGCATGACTAGTGTTAGAGATGCGGATAAGGTTATTTCTATAATAAACGGATATAAATTAGATTCGGTAAAAATTATATTAAATCGCGTTCGTGGAGACCTTATAATGAGTGATAAAATTATGAATCCTTTAGACGTTCAAGACATATTAAAAACGGATCTCGTTGGAATTTTGCCAGAAGAGGACGTGGTTTTTTTATCTAGTGGACAAAATTTACCGTATTTGAGCGAATCTCGTAAAGCGTATAAAATGCTTGCATTAAACGTGCACAAAGGGAGTAAAAAATTGTATAATGCAACAAAAAAATATTCAGGTTTTTTTGGTAGTATTAGACGAAGTATAAAGGGGAGTATATGAAAAATAAAAAAGGGGAAATAATACGTGCACATTCTCTAATAGAAAGTGATAGATTGTCGGCAGGAAACGATTTTTTTGAAATTCTCAAAAGAGATCTATCCGTATTATTGAAAGATTATTTTGAATATAACGATAATTTAAATGTATGTGTGTGTAAAAAGGAGGGGCGATACGAGTTCAATTTGTCAGTAAAAATCGACCGAATACGTCCGTTTGGAATTTTGCCAAAATAAAGAAAACGCCTAATAATTTTAACAACCATTATGTGTGTCATAATGGTTGTTTTTATTATGTTTTTATTTGAAAAAAAGATAAAATCGCCAGTAAAAATACGTGTTTTAATTTTCGTTCTTTTTGTTGACTAAAATGATAATTAGTTATATAATATTTAAGAAATATTATGCGCATATGCGTGCATTACAAGGAGAAGACATGGATAAGAAGTATTTTTTGGCAATTGACATTGGAGCGTCTAGCGGTAGACATATTCTTGGTACTATAGAAGATGACAAACTTGTTTTAGAAGAAATTTTTAGATTCAAAAATGGGGCGGAACGTAAGGGCGATAAATTAGTTTGGAACGATAAGTCTTTGTTTTCTAGTATCGTTGAAGGACTTAAAAAATGTAAAGAATTAAACAAAATTCCTGCGAGTATCGGTATTGATACTTGGGGTGTTGATTACGCTCTTTTAGATGAAAACGATAATCTCATTAGTGAGGTTTATTCTTATAGAGACGATAGGACTCTTGCCGTTATTGATGAAGTACATTCTATTGTTGACGAAGACGAATGTTATCAAAGAACGGGTATAAAAAAGCAAGTATTTAATACTATCTACCAACTCTATTGTGACAAAAAATCCGGTAAAATGGATAATGCCAAGACTTTCCTTATGATGCCTGACTATTTGCACTTCTTATTGACGGGGGTAAAGCGTAACGAATATACAAATGCTTCAACGACCGGTCTTCTTAATGCTAAAACCCGTGATTGGGACTACGAAATTATTGAAAAATTGGGCTTAAAGAAAGAGCTCTTTAAGACTCTATATAACCCTGGTAGCATCGTTGGGGAATTAAGAGCAGATATTCAAGCTGAGGTTGGGTTTAATTCTGTTGTTTGTCTTCCTGCTACTCACGATACCGCAAGTGCCGTTATGGCTGTTCCTAAGTCTGGTATGCCGTTATACATTTCAAGTGGTACTTGGTCGCTTATGGGTATTGAAACTCCAAACGAAAACACTTCTAAACTAGCTAACGAATCAGGCTTTACAAACGAAGGTGGATACAATAAGAGCGTTCGTTTCCTTAAGAATATTATGGGATTATGGATGATTCAATGCATTAAGAAAGAGTACGATGATAAATATAGTTTCGTTGATTTCGTTGATCTTGCAAAACAAGTTAAAGACTTTGATAGTGTGGTTGACGTTAACGATTTATCCTTCTTTGCACCGGCTAGTATGATTGACGCTGTTAAAGATTACTGTGCTAAAACTAACCAAAAAGTTCCTGAAACGGTTGGAGAAATAGTTTTATGCGTTTACTCTAGTCTTGCAAAATGTTATGCTCAAGCAGTTACTCAAATCGAAGAAATATCGGGCGTTAAATTTAACGCAATTAACATCGTAGGCGGTGGTTGTCAAAACGTTCTTCTTAACGAATTGACGGCAAAGGAAACGGGAAGAACGGTTGTTGCTGGTCCCGTTGAGGCAACGGCTACTGGTAATATTTTAGCGCAACTTATTGCATCTGGTATTATTAAGGATTTAGACGAAGGTAAAAAGATAGTGGCATATTCGTTTGACATCAAGGAAATTAACGCTTAACGGAGGATATTGACATGGCTAAAAACGTTTTTGACGTTCTTAAAGAAAGAGGATTTATAAAACAGACTGTTTTTGAAGAAGAGTTATACGAATTATTAGGAAAGGAAAGCGTTCCTTTCTACGTTGGTTTTGACCCAACTGCCGATAGTTTACATATTGGGCACTATATTCCCATCATGGCTATGGCGTGGATGCAAAGATATGGACACAAGCCCGTTGCTCTTATCGGTGGCGGAACTGCCATGATTGGCGATCCTTCGGGAAGAAGCGATATGCGTTCAATGATGACTAAAGAAACTATTGCTTATAACTGTAGTTGCTTTAGAGAACAAATGGGTAGATTTATTCGTTTTGAGGGCGAAAATGCCGCAATAATGGTTAACAACGGAGATTGGCTTTTAGGCCTAAATTACGTTGATTTTTTACGTGATATAGGCGTTCATTTCTCGGTTAATAAGATGCTTACCGCTGAATGTTTTAAGACGAGAATGGAAAAAGGTCTTTCTTTCCTTGAATTTAACTACATGTTGATGCAAGGATACGACTTCTTAAAATTATACGAAGACTACGGCGTTCAACTTCAACTTGGTGGCGACGATCAATGGAGTAATATGCTTGCCGGAGCAAACCTTATTAGAAAGAAAGCTTCAAAACCCGCATACGCAATGACTTTTACTTTGCTTTTGACGAGTGAAGGAAAGAAAATGGGTAAGACGGCTAAGGGTGCGCTATGGTTAGATGAAAAGAAGACCACTCCTTACGAATTTTATCAATACTTCCGTAACGTAGAAGACGTTAAGGTTGAAGAATGTATGAGACTTTTAACCTTTATGGAAATGGATGAAATTAAGGAATTAACTAAATATAACGATGAAAGAATGAACCATGCAAAAGAAAGACTTGCTTTTGAGGTGACAAAACTCGTTCACGGTGAGGAAAAGGCGTTAGAGGCTCAAAAACAAGCTAGAGCTGCGTTTGGCGGTGGTAGTAGTGACGATATGATCACTATTGAAATCGGTCAAGACGTGGAACTCGTTTGTGATTTGCTTGTTACTTGTGGTCAAGCAAAATCTAAAGGCGAGGCAAAGCGTTTAATTGAAGGTGGCGGTGTTTCTATCGACGAACAAAAGATTACCGACGCATTTGGTAAAATTCCCGAAGGCGCTAAACAAAAGGGTGAATTTATTCTTCATAAGGGTAAAAAAGTTCACTTAAAAGTTATCGTTAAATAATGAGCGGATATTTTACCGTTTCGGGTGAGGCAAATAATACTATCGTCATTGAACGATCAAAATTTATATGCGCTATTAAAGGGATAGAAGACGAAAACGAGGCAAAGGAATTTATTGAAACCGTTAGAAAAAGATTTTCGCTAGCAAATCACCATTGTTATGCGTATATTGCCGACGATAAGGGGTTGGTTCAAAAATTTTCTGATGATTCCGAGCCACAAGGTACGGCAGGTCTTCCCATGCTAGACGTTTTAAAGAGCAAGAAAATGTATAAGACCGTTGCGGTTGTTACGAGGTTTTTGGGCGGTATTAAACTTGGTACGGGTGGACTTACTAGGGCGTACGGGGGATCAGTTGCGGAGTGTCTAAAAACGGCAAAAATTTTAGACATGAATCCTGCAGTATTTTGCAAGGTTAACGTAGATTACGACGGATACTCTATTTTGCTTAAACTTTTAGCTAACCCTTCAATTTCAGTTACGAATACTGATTTTGCTAATAGTGTTACGGTAGATTTCGCCTTAAAAAGCGAAGGACTTAATGCTTTTAGCGATAAGTTAACTAATTCCTTTAACGGAAAGATAAATTTAGAAACGTGTGGAGAAGGCTACCACGCATTTTAGGGAACTATGCCAAAGATTACCGATATAATTGTCCAAGAAAAGAAAAAAGATAGATGTAATCTCTTTATCGACGGAGAGTTTTACGTTGGTTTATCGATTGAAACGGTCGTTTTGAGTAGATTAAAAACGGGTATGGAAATCGCCAAGAAAGATCTTGACCAAATTGTTCTTGATGGGCAAAAGGCGGACGCGTTAAAACTTTCCATTAACTACGTGTCAAAAGCGTTAAAGACAAAAAAACAGGTTAAAACGTATCTTTTGGGGAAGGGCTATCCTGATCAAGTGGTTTGGTACTGCGTTGATAAACTTAAAGAGTACAAATATATAGACGATAACGAATACGCCAAACGTTATATCGAGGGCAATTCTAAAACTCAAGGTAAAAGGCTTATAGAATATAAGCTTATGATGAAAGGTCTTCGAAAGGAAGAAATTTCCACCGTTTACGACGATCTTGAGATCGACGCTAAAGAAAATGCTTACGCGTTAGCGCTTAAGTATATGAAAAACAAGGAAAACACCAAAGAAAATCTAGCTAAAGCCTATCGTTATTTAGTTGGGCGTGGATTTTCTTACGAACAGGCGGGATACGCCGTTAGTAAATTTGGAGAACAAGATTAGTGGAAAGAATATTAACCGTACAACAAATGCAAGATGCGGATAAGTTTACACTAGAGAGGCTTGGAATCGAAGAACAAGTTTTAGTCGAACGCGCAGGGCAAGCTATTGCGGAAGAGATTACAAAACGTTTTCGCGGTGGTAGAGTTTTAGTTTGCGTTGGAAAAGGAAACAACGGGGCGGACGGATTGATCGTTGCCGATATATTATCTAAAATTCATGGATATAGCGTAAAGGTTTTACGCGCAGATACCGACGGACTTGAGCTTTTTAAACAACGATACGATATAATTTTAGATGCGCTTTTTGGAACGGGACTTAATAGGTTTGTCGAGGGGAAGTATAAGGACGTTATTGATAAAATTAACGATAACGGTTCGTTTATTATCTCGTGTGATATTCCGAGTGGGTTAAACGGAAATTCGGGGCTTATAATGGGCGTGGCGGTTAAAGCTAATTTAACCATTGGCGTTCAAGAATATAAGATAGGATATTTTCTTAACGACGGAGTGGATTGTACGGGTGAAATAGTCGTTAAAGACATAGGAATTAGCGTTTGGGAAGATAATTTCTTAATGAGATTAAGACATAAGGATATTAAGAGATATTTTCCAGATAGACAGAGAAACTCACATAAAGGTTCTTTTGGAAAGGGTGCAATAATTGGCGGAAGTAAGAACTATTCGGGAAGCGTAATGTTGTCTTTAAGTGCGCTAGTCGCTCTTAAAATGGGGATAGGCTATTCAAATCTTTTAATCCCTGAAAGTTTATTCGATATATATGCGGGTAAATACCCCGAATGTTTAATTACGCCGTTAAAAGACGACGGAAAGAATTTCTTATTTGATAAGGATAAACTTGATAAAATTTTAGATTACGACTGCATTGCGATCGGTATGGGCGCGGGCGTTTCAAAAGACGTTTACGTGACCATTGAATATCTATTAAAGAACTATTCGGGTAATCTCGTTATTGATGCTGACGGATTAAATAGCCTTTCTAAATATGGATTAGACGTTTTAAAAGAAAAAAAGTGTAACGTTTTACTTACGCCACACGTTGGTGAATTTTTAAGACTATCTAATTGTGAAAAACAAGAAGTGTTCGAGCATGAAATTGACGTTGCCAAAAAGTTTGCAAACGAATATGGTGTTACGCTTCTTCTTAAGAGTGCAGTTAGTATCATTACAGACGGAGAACATACTTTTATCAACACTAAAGGTTGTTCGGGTATGGCAAAGGCAGGTAGTGGAGACGTTTTAAGTGGTGTTTTATGTGGTTTGCTTTCTAGAAACGAACTTTTAGTTGACACCGTTGCTTGCGCTTGTTATTTGTTTGGTTTGTCTGGTGAAATTGCCGAAAAATCACTTACCGCGTTTACGGTTACGGCAAGTGACGTAATTAATTCGATTAACCAAGCCGTTTTAGAGGCTATAAATTAGATAAATGAAAAGCCTTGGCTAAAAAACATATATATTATATATACGTTTAGCGTAATAAAGATAGGCATTAACACCATCATTAAAAGACTTTTCAATCTATATTTAAGGATAAACATAAAAGTAAAAATACCGATTGCGCCTCCTAACGCTCCAGTTAAAAGGAGTTTGACGTCGCTAACGGGAATACTTTCTTCTTCGCCGTGTTCACGAGAGTTCTTTTGGAAATTAAGCATTAGAATCCCGTAAAGATTAACGGCAAGCAAATATACTATTACGATTATATAAACGATTATGGGCATAAAATTACCTCACGTATAGTGTGTGTAAATTTTAAATAAATAAACGTAAAAAATTTAACGGAAGGATTTATTATGAAATGTATGTACTGTGGATGTCTTGATAGCAAAGTTATCGATTCGCGTTCGGCGGAAGACGGAACGATTATACGTCGTCGTCGTGAATGTATCAGTTGCGGAAAGCGTTTTACTACTTATGAAACGGTAGAAAACACACCAATTTTCGTCATTAAGTCAAGTGGCGTTAGACAAGCGTTTGACACTAACAAGATTAAGAACGGAATTATTAAGGCTTGTGAAAAACGTCCCGTTCCCGCTACTGCTATCGATAAACTTGTTGACGATATTCAAAAGAAGATTTACAATTCACTTGCACAAGAAGTAACGAGTAAACAACTTGGTGAAATGGTGTGTGAAGGATTAAAGCAAATTGACGAAGTAGCTTACGTTCGCTTTGCATCAGTTTATCGTTCGTTTACTGATACCACGTCTTTTATTGAAGAACTTGAAAAGATGGTTAAAAAAGATAAGAAATAAACAAAAGGGGAAAACAAATGAATAAATGGGATGAAAGATTTATGGCGCTTGCAGAAACGGTTGCCGATTGGTCTAGTTGCTATCAAGAAAACCGTCACGTGGGGGCAGTAATCGTAAAAGATAAAAGAATTCTTACTACTGGTTATAACGGCGCGTCAAGCGGAATCGTAAGTTGCGCGGAACGTGGAGAATGTTTAAGAAGAGTTAAAAATATCGCTAGCGGTACTATGCAAGAGGTATGCTATGCAGTGCACGCCGAACAAAATGCTATAATACAAGCGGCAAAACTCGGCGTAAGCCTTGAGGGCGCTACTATGTACGTAACTCATCAGCCTTGCGTGATTTGTACGCGTATGATACTTAATTCAGGTGTAAAAAGAGTTATTTATAAAAACGGATATCCCGACGCTTTTGCCCTTGAATTGTTCGCTCAGTCAGACGTTGAATTAATAAAATATTCCGAATTAGAAAAACAAGTGTAAAAACGCTTGCAAAAAAATTAAAAATGTTGTAGAATACTAATCGTGCTAAGGAATTAGCGCGATTAGTATGAATACGGAGAGCTATCGAAGTGGTCATAACGAGGCGGTCTTGAAAACCGTTTGGGTGCAAGCCCACGGGGGTTCGAATCCCTCGCTCTCCGCCAAAATAAGTCTAATCCGAACTGAGTTTGGGTTAGACTTTTTTGTTGTAGTTTGTAGAGGGATTCGAATTAGGAGCGAGCAAACTTTAGTTTGCGTGTTCGCCATTAGGCGAAAAAACAGTCCAGTGGACTGTTTTGCGGGAGGCTCGAGAGAAGCGAATCCCTCGCTCTCCGCCAACGAAAAAAGAACTGTTAAACGATAGTTCTTTTTTTTGCTAAAAAAGAGCGAGGGTGATTTTTAATACTTTTTTTTATTGGCAAATTAGACTTGCTTTTTAGTGTAAAATATTGTAAAATAGTTTAGGTTTAATTTTTTTTAGGGGAACTAAAATGGATATTATCAACGAAATAGTTGCTCACGTTAGCAACTATCTATACAGTTACATTTTAATAATCTTATTAGTCGGTGGGGGAATTTATTTTTCTATTAGAACTAAATTTTCTTCTATTACTCACATTAAAGAACAGTTTAAATTAGTAACTGAAAAGCCTAAGGATAAAAAAGGCGTTTCGTCTTTTCAAGCACTTATGGTTTCTACTGCATCTAGAGTAGGAACGGGCAATATTGTTGGCGTTGCCTCCGCTATTTGTATTGGTGGTTTTGGTTCAGTTTTTTGGATGTGGATTATCGCACTTATCGGTGGAGCATCAGCGTTAGTAGAAAGCGTTTTAGCACAAATCTTCAAAAAACGTGGAACACTCGGTTGTTACGGTGGCCCTGCGTATTATATCGAAAAGGCGTTCAAAACTCGTGTTGTTGCCGTTATTTTTTCGATTTTACTTATTTTAACTTATGGTGTTGGCTTTAACATGCTTGCATCGTTTAATTTGCAATCAACTTTTACGGGTTACAGTTTTTATAATCCTAAAGTTACACCGTGGATAATCGGCGCAATCGTTGCATGTTTGGTCGCTTATTGCTTATTTGGTGGAGGAAAGAGAATCCTAAAAGTAACTAGTTTTCTAGTTCCCATAATGGGGGTTTTATACATCTTAATTGCATTAATTATGATGTTTATCAATATAGCGTCAATTCCTACTGTTTTCGCAGAAATATTTAAGAACGCTTTTAATTTTAGGGCTATTTTCGGCGGTATTGCTTCGTCTTGCTTAATGCTTGGAATCAAGCGTGGTTTATTCTCTAATGAGGCAGGTGTTGGCTCTGCGCCTAACGCTTCAGCATCGGCTGACGTTACTCACCCCGTAAAGCAAGGTCTTGTGCAAGTTTTATCGGTATTTATCGATACGATCGTTATTTGTTCTGCAACCGCCTTTATGTGTATGTGTTCAGGCGTTGAAATTACCGAGGCAATGAAATTAAATCCTATATCTTATATTCAAGCCGCATTAGGCTCGATCTTTGGTGATTTTGGTTTAATTTTCTTAACGGTAGCAATGATTTTGTTTGCGTTTACTACACTTCTTGGAAATCTTTTCTACGTTGATAAAGCGTTTAACTACATACTAAAACGTGATCCTAGCAAGACGTTTAAGAGGGTATTTTACGTAATATTCTCGCTTTTGATCCTATTTGGCGCAGTTTTAAATTCCGATTTATTATGGAATTTCTCCGACGTTTTAATGGGACTTATGGCTCTTATAAATATTCCCGCGCTCTTTATTCTAGGTAAATTTGCATTTAAGGCAATAAAAGATTACGACAAACAACGTAAACTTGGCAAAGATCCGGTCTTCCTAAAAAAAGACATAGATTTACCGTATGAAACCGATTATTGGCAATAAAAAACTGTTGACAACTTTTTTTTGAGATGTTATAATTAACGTACTGATACATTACTGACGGATTAGCGGATTACCGCGAGGGAGTGTGTCTGTTTTTGCCGACCGTCTGGGCAATTCAATTTGTAAAATTGGATTGCCTTTTTTTATGCAATTTATAGGAGGATTGAAATGAAACATCAAAATTGGACCGGATTTAACGCCGGTGTTTGGCAAGATGAGATTAACGTAAGAGATTTTATTCAGAAAAACTATTCTGAATATACCTTAGATCATTCTTTCCTTTCGGGCGCAACCGATAGAACTAAAAATCTTAATGCTAAAGTTCAAGATCTTTTTAAGATCGAGGCGGAAAGGGGTGGTGTTTTAGATATTGACACCAAAACAGTTTCTTCTCTTAAGAACTACGGCCCCGGATATATTGATAAAGATAACGAGCTTATATTTGGCATGCAAACGGATAGTCCGTTAAAACGTGGTGTTAACCCGTTTGGCGGTATGAGAATGGTTAAGCAAGCTTGTGAGGCTTACGGCTATACTTTAAGCGATAAGATTAAAGAAGAATTTACCTACCGTACTACTCATAACGACGGGGTTTTTCGTGCTTATACCGAAGAAATGCGTCTTGCTAGAAAAAGCCACGTAATTACCGGTCTTCCCGACGCCTATGGTAGGGGAAGAATTATTGGGGATTATAGAAGAGTTGCGCTTTACGGCGTAGATAGGCTTATAGAAGAAAAGAATAAAGATAAAGAAAATTTAGCTAAACAAGATTTTAACGCTGATAACGTTAGAACTGCGGAAGAACTTTTTAAGCAAATAGCCTTCCTTGGCTACTTAAAAGATATGGCAAATATCTACGGATTTGATATTAGCGAGCCCGCTTCAAACGCAAAAGAAGCAATTCAATGGACTTATTTTGCATATCTTGGTGCAATTAAGGAACAAAACGGCGCGGCTATGTCACTTGGTAGAGTTTCTACCTTTTTAGATATTTATATTGAACGCGATATTAAAAACGGCGTTTTAACCGAAGAGCAAGCACAAGAACTTATTGACGATTTCGTTTTAAAACTTCGCATTGCTCGTCATCTTCGCACTCCCGAATACAACGAACTTTTCGGTGGTGATCCCATGTGGATAACCGAGGCGCTTGGCGGTATGGGAGAAGATGGAAGAACGCTCGTTACCAAGAGCACCTTCCGTATGCTTAATACTCTTTATACGCTTGGTTCATCTCCCGAACCCAACCTTACCGTTTTATGGTCTACAAGTCTTCCCGAAGGGTTTAAGAAGTTTTGTGCTAAGGTTTCAAAAGATACCGACTCTATTCAATATGAAAACGACGACGTTATGCGCCCATTATATGGTGATGACTATGCAATAGCGTGCTGTGTTTCGGCAATGAAGGTCGGAAAACAAATGCAATTCTTTGGCGCGCGTTGCAACTTGGCTAAACTTTTATTAATCGCCATTAACGGTGGATATGATACGACTAGTGGAATTCATATCGGTCCGCAAATGGATCCGATTAAGGGAGAAAAACTTAATTTTACCGAAGTTTATAGACGTTTTAATATTTACCTTGAATGGCTTAGTAAGCTTTACGTTAACACCATGAACGTAATTCACTATATGCATGATAAGTATGCTTATGAAAAATTACAAATGGCCCTTCACGATACTGACGTTGGAAGATTTATGGCGTTTGGTATTGCGGGATTATCGGTTGTTACCGACTCGTTAAGCGCTATTAAATACGCGTCGGTTACTCCCGTTTTAGACGATAACGGATATATCGTTGATTTTATTACGGAAGGAAGTTTCCCCAAATATGGAAACGACGATGATAGGGTGGATTTACTTGCTAAAGAAATTACTCATAACGTAATTACCGAACTAAGAAAAACGCCTACTTATAGAAACGCTGAACACACGCTATCCGTTTTAACTATTACCAGTAACGTTATGTATGGAAAAAATACGGGTGCTACGCCAGACGGAAGAAAGAACGGTGAAGCGTTCGCTCCAGGTGCAAACCCCATGCATAATAGAGAAGAAAACGGTGCTCTAGCATCGCTAAATTCGGTTGCAAAACTTGATTATAACGATTGTAGAGACGGTATTTCAAACACTTTCTCAATAACCCCTGACGCTTTGGGTAGAACGGAAGATGAAAGAATAGATAATTTAGTTAATATTCTAGACGGATACTTTATTAAAAAGGCGCACCATATTAACGTTAACGTGCTTAATCGTGAAACGCTTATTAAGGCGTTTGAACACCCCGAAGATTATCCTAATTTGACGATTAGAGTTTCGGGTTATGCCGTAAACTTCTGCAAATTATCTCGTGAACAACAAAAGGAAGTTATTTCTAGAACTTTCCACGAGGCGTTATAATGACTAAGGGGAGAATTAACTCTTTTCAAAGTCTTGGCACGCTTGACGGACCGGGAATAAGATTCGTGGCGTTTTTTCAAGGATGTCCGCTTAGGTGCTCGTGTTGCCATAATCCCGACACGTGGGATTTTAACGGCGGAGAAGAGTATTTTGCCGATCAAATCGTTCAAAAGGCGATTAGATTTAAATCTTATTTTGGTAAAGACGGTGGAATAACTTTATCGGGCGGAGAACCGCTTATGCAACCTGATTTTGCAAGGGAAATTTTTTCTCTATGCAAGGAAAACGACCTTAATACTTGCCTAGACACGTCAGGTTGTATTATTAACGATGCAGTTAAAGATCTTCTATTCGTTACGGATAGAGTTTTACTTGACGTTAAATATCAATCGAACGATCTCTATATAAAACACGTTGGTTGTGGAATAGATAAAGTTATAAAATTTCTTGAATATTTAAGCGAAAGGAAAATCAAAACCACGTTAAGGCAAGTTATTATTCCTAGCCTAAACGATTGTAAAGAAAGCGTTGGATTTTTGCTTTCTTTAGCGAGGAAATATAAGGTTGTTGATAAGATAGAGCTTTTGCCGTTCAAGAAAATTTGTATGCCTAAATACGACAACCTAAAGATTGATTTTCCGTTTAAGGAAATAGAAACGCCTAGTAAAGAGAAGATGGAAGAATTAAATTCATTGCTTGGTGAATACAAATAAAATAAAAGCCTCCGTTTTGGAGGCTTTTATTTTATTTTTTTATGGGTAAAAACATTCTAGTTTGTTTTTTATATTCCTTAAACCCCTCTTTTTTGGATTGCCTTCCGTCGGCAAGGGGAACGCTTATTAGGATAAACATTATATTGTTTATTAGTGCGCCAAGTAAAAAATAACATGCATAATTTAGTGCAAAAAATGCGGTTAAACCAACGCCCCACCACATAAGGATTTCGCCTAGATAGTTTGGGTGGCGAGAGTATTTCCATAATCCCGTTCTAATAAACGTTTGTCCGTTTTTATTGTTTCTAAATTTTTGCATTTGAACATCTGAAACGAACTGCAAAAAGATACCTAATAAACTAATTAAAAGAGGAAGATAGGTTAATCCGTTTTGAGGAATTGCTGATGTTATTAGGTGCACGGCAGGATATGTACATGCGTAAACCACGAGAGTGGGGAAAAGATGTATGCCTAAAAGGTTTATTATGGGATACAGGTTGCCAGTTTTCTCTTTTAGCATAGAATATCGCCAGTCTTGATGATTTAGACTCTTAAAAGTGTAAGCCCAGTTTGCCGTTAATCGAATTGCCCAAAGCCCAATAACGAAAATAAGTATGATTTTATAAGCATCAAGCGGGTAATATAAGGCAAAAACTAAAACTATTACGATCGGTTGAACACTCCAATAGGGATCGTATACCGATGCGTTGTTGAAGATTACGCTAAAAACAAATGTTACGATCGTGGCGATAACGTCCGCGAGCAAAAGATTAAGCCAAGGAGCGAAGGGTAAAAATAAATATGAAAATATGCCCGATGCTATCGATATGGCGTAAATTATAGAAATTGCAACAAAACTAAAAACTCTATTATTTTTCATTTGTTATAGATAGTCCTTTGTCCATTCGTTATCGTATAGAACGTAAGTATAATTAAAACCTATATCCTTAAGCAGTTTTTTGGTTTCAACAAAGTATGCCGAAAGATTTTTAACGTCGTGAGCGTCGGCCGACAAGCAGACATTACCACCGTTTTTCTTTATTAAGTGCAATAATCTGTCGTGCGGGCAAGGTGAGGTGCGATATCCACGGCTAATCATGCCCGTATTAACCTCGAAAACGCACTGACTTTTTAGCGCCTCTAAGGTATATTTTTCGGCAATTTTCCAGTATTTTTCATTAGTCAAATAGTAATCGGTGTGTTTTTCCTCAAACTTAGTAATTAAATCAAAGTGACCGATTAAATCGGGCTTTCTTTTTATGATATAAGAAACAAACCTTTGATAATAGTGTTCGGCAAGCGCTAAAACATCCCCATTAAAAACATCAACGCATTTGTTAAACGTGTCAATACTAGAGTCGATAGGATAATAATTTTGGTTGGGTTTAATAAAGTGGCAAGAGCCTATTATATATTCGTAATCACTTCTATTTAATATATGGTCAGAATCTTCTTCAACGCCAACGTATATTTGAATTTTATCGTTATAAATTTTCTTACAACGATTGATTTCATTAATATACGCTTTAGTATCTTTCATGCCGTACGAACAATGTTCGCCCCAACCGTGCCCAGAAAATCCTATTGCCGAAAGACCTTGCGTGATGGCGGCAAGAACGTTTTCTTCAACGGTAAATTTACCGTCGCAAAAGGTTGTATGCGTATGATAATTAGCAAGCATTTTCTTTCTCCTTTTTCTTTTTGTTTAGATTGATTAGATATATAACTAAATCAATGCCAAGCGTTTTTATGAGTAGTCCTATAAAAGACGAAATTGCAAGATTTATTCCCGATAAAATTCCACCTACGACGACTATTAATAAGTCGGTAATTAAAAGCGCCTTGCCGATATTAATTTTTGCGTATTTTTTTACGATTAGAGCGATTATATCAGTTCCACCGCCACTAGAGTTAACAAAAAATAATATCCCGCTTGCAATTGCTAAAATTGCCGAGCCAACCACAGCGGATAAATAATTATTATTTATAATAGGAGACGCTAGGGGGAAGAAATACTCAATAAGCGCGATAAACGCCGTTGTTAGCACTGAGCCGACTAGGGTTTTTATCGCCATGTCTTTTCCTAAAACTATAAACGCTAAAACAATTAGCAAAACGTTTATAATAGTCAAAATAAAGCCTGGAGTAGACGGAATCCAAAAGGTTAAGATAATGCTTATTCCGCTAGTTCCGCCAAGTATTAAGCCGTTTGGAAAGATAAAAAACACCGTTCCAACGGCGTATAGCAATGAGCCGATAATAATGAATATATAAGATAAAATTTCTTTTTTCATAACATTACAAATTATATCATATTTATGCAAATTATTTCAAGTAAAGAATGATATAATTTAGATTTTGCTTTTATAATGTCTTTTTATGTAAAAAAATTTATCATTAATAAATATTAAAAGAGCGAGTTAATTTCTCGCTCTTTTTTTTAAATTATTATATTATCCTTCACCTTTAAGAATTTATATTTTTGTTTTTTGTTGTGTTTATTTATTTGTTCAATAAATCTTTCGGGTGATTCAGAGTTAACTGCGTATAAATCGTGATGAATAGGAATAACCATTTTAATTTTGGCGGTTTTTGCAAGAAGAACTACCTCTTCACAATTAAAGTTGCCTATGATATCGAGTTTGTTTCTAAAATAATCTCTACCGTTAATAGGGAGAAGACCCAAAGAGATATCGCTTAGTCTTTCAACAAGACCGTCGTACATACACATGTCGCCCGCGTGAAAAATTCTTTTACTACCACATTCTAAAATGTATCCAAGTTCTTCAAAATTGCCGTTTTCGTCCGTGTGGAACACTTCGTGCGCAGAAGGGATAGGCGTGATTATAAATTCACCTAGATCAAGCTTTACGTCGGCGTACGCTTTAATAATTCTATCGCTTTCTATTCCGTATGATTCTATTGTTTTAACTATGGGGGCGGGAACGATGAATTTGGCTTTCTTATTTGCTTTTGCAATTTCATTAAGCGTTATCGGATCGGCATGATCGTAGTGAGAGTGCGTGCATACGACGTAGTCAACGAAATCCAAGTCTTTTCCTGAAATAGGTGCGGGATATAATCTTTTCCATTTAACGAGTTGACTGCAATTTTTATCAACGTAATCACTTAAATATGGATCAATAACAACGTATTTATTTTTATATTTAATTAAAAATCCTTCTTGACCTAAATACCAACCGCATACCGTTTTCGATGCGATTTTTTTACTTAAAATTTCGTTAATTAATCTATTCATTATTAAATCCTTAAAAATATTTTGTTATTTCATTGACAATAATATCAAAAGTTGATATAATTGTCAAGAGATTAAAGAAAAATTATGAAAAAATACATTACTTTAGAAAATTTAAAACAAAAAAATATTTCAGATATCCTTTTATATATAATGTATAAAGGTAAGACGTCTAGAAGAGAAATTCAAAAGGCGACGGGGTTTAGCTGGGGAACGATATCCACGAGCGTAGCCCAACTGATAGAAAAAGGTTACGTTAGAGAAAGTACTGACGACGAGTCTTTGGGTGCAGGCAGAAAAACGGCTTTTTTAAGACTTAACGGGGATAAAATAGTTGGGCTCGGTATTGACGTTAATAGAACTGCAGTTGACGCGATAGTTACTTCGTTTGACGGTAACGTTATTTTTTCTAGAACGTATCCTTTTACTGCAAGTAGTTTAGATCAAGTTATTAGTTTAATGGAGCAAGTTATCGACGAACTCCTTTCATACTGCATAGATAAATATGAGATTAAAAGCCTTGGAATTTCTTTTCAAGGGGAGATAGACGGCGAAAAAGGTCTTTCATATGCTTTCCCTGGTATCGACGACTGGAAAACCTTTAACGTTAAGGAATATTTTGCAAATAAGTATTCGCTTCCCGTTTATTTTGAGCATGACCCCAAATGTATGCTTTACTCGGTTAAACTTTCTCAAAGTGCCGAAGACGTGTTGCTTATTAGGGCGGACGACGGTATTGGTCTTTCGGTAATGCAAAAAGGAAAGATTATGGAAGATGAGAAAAAACTTGAGCTTGGGCACGTTTTTTTCTCGCCGAAAAGTGCTTTTAATAAAAGAGAAAATTTAGAGTATTATGCTTCGGCTAGTGGAATTGCTAAAAGAGCTAACCTTCCTTTCGACCAAATAAAAGGCAATATATTTGAGTACAAACATTTATTTGACGAGGCTACCGACTACTTGGCGGTTTCAATATATAATTTATTCGTTTTGTTCCGTCCTGAAAAAATTATTTTGACGGGCGAGCTTTTTAAGATCGATTTATATGAAAGTATGCTTAAAGACAAGGCTAAAAAACTAATCGGAGATGATAAAGTTGAGATTTTAACCGATTTAGGCTTGTCCGCAGCCAAAGGCGTAGCATTAAATGCATTGAAATTTAACGTAAAAAACAAAATCTAGGAGATAAAAATGAAGAGTATAGTAATCGAAGAACCTAAAAAAGTCACCTTAATAGAAAAAGAACTTCCAAAACTAGAAAAGGGTTTTGCAAGAGTTAAGGTTAAAGCATGTGCAATTTGCGCTACGGACCTTGAAGTTATCGACGGAAATATTCCTGCAAAATATCCTTTAACTCCGGGGCATGAATGGTCGGGCGTAGTAGTTGAGGTAGAAAATCCTAAAGACAGTCATTGGATAGGCAAAAGAGTTACTGGTTCTAACGACGTTACTTGTGGTACTTGTGATGCGTGTAGAAGCGGAAACTGGCGCTACTGCAAGGACTTTGAAGAAATAGGTTTTAAGCGTAACGGCGGTTATGCTGAATATATCGACGTTCCGGCTTACGGATTAGTTGAACTATTTGACGATATACCTTTTGAACATGCGGCGCTTGCTGAACCTTTAGGCGTTGCGCTTGGTACTTGGGAAAAAGTTAAGCCCGAAGGTGGAAAGACTTGTCTAATTTACGGTGCAGGATCAATTGCACTTTGTTGCTTAGCCGTTGCAAAAGCTTTAGGCATGCGCAAAATCGTAGTGGTTGCAACGACGAAAAAAAGACTTGATATTGCTAAAAAAATGGGCGCATATGCAACCATCGCTACTAGAGAAGAAGATTTATTTGCGCTTATGAAAGAATATCATCCAGAAGGCACGGATTACATAATTGAGGCTACTGGAATAGAAGAATGTATATCAAATAGTTTTAAGTTATGTAAACGAGGCGGAACGATTGCTTTAGCGGGCTACGGTAGAGGCAAGATTATGAATATTAGAATAGACGATATTCATATCAACAACCTCCACGTTGTCGGCGCGGGTAACAACTGGAATCAACATAAAAAAGCGATCAATATGATGGAAGATAAAGCCGTTGATATGGGGCTAATGGTAAGCGAAAAAATTAAGCTTGAAGATTACGAAAAGGGAATCCAAATGGTTCGCGAAAGACCGCTAGGATTTGTTAAAGCGATATTTACTTTTGATGATTAGTATGAAAAATAGTTTTTTAGGAATTGACATAGGAACGTCGTCCGTTAAGGTTTTATTACTCTTTTCAAACGGAAAAATTATCAAATATAAAGAAAGTTATTCTTCCGTCTCGATTGACGGGTGGACGAAAGCCTTAAAGCGTTTGCTTAAAAAGTTTAGGAGATATGATATTTCGGCAATTGCCTTTTCTTCGCAGGTTGGCACGTACGTTTTAGATGATAAAACCGTTTTACCGTGGAATACAAGTGCTGGGAAAGAACAACTTGATTATATTTTGTCTAAGTGTGAAAAAGATGAATTTACCGAAGAGATTTCGATGAATCACCCTAAAATAATTTCATACCCGTTGCCTAGATATTTGTATATTAAAGAAAATTATCCGCTTTGCAAAAAAGTTTGCATGCCTAAGGATTATTTTATTGAACGATTTACAGGTAATTACGTGACGGACGTTTTTAGTATGCGTGGAATAGCTAATATTGAAAAGAAAGAGTATTCTAAAAATCTCTTGGATAAGTTTTCTATTAGTTTCGACCTTCCTAAAATCGTAAATGAAAACGATATTTGCGGATACGTTACTGAAAGTGCTCATAAAGAATTTTATCTTAAAAAAGGTACGCCTGTTTACGCTGGTTGTAACGATTTTTTTGCCGGATTATTAGGCATGGGAGTTATTAAGGAAGATCAAGTGTTTGACGTCTCGGGAACGAGCGAGCACTTAGGCGTTATTACTAAAGATTTAGTCGATACCCAAATGGTAAGCGGTCCGTTCTTTGTGGCAAACGCTACTTATGGCGGAACTAAGGCTAGTGGCGTTTCGTGCAAGTTTGCAATAGAAAATTTTAGTCTTTTAGACGTTGATTTTGAAAGGGAATTAAGTCAAGATCCGCCCATTTTCTTACCATACTTGACTGGGGAGCGCGCTCCTATATTTGACGAAGATGCTAGAGGCGTATTTTTTGGTATAAGCGATAAAACCAACAATGCTATGCTTGCTTATTCCGTTCTTGAAGGCGTGCTATTCAGTTTATACGATATTGCACTTAATCTTGGTGTTAAAGAGGGCGGTAAACTTATTTGTGGCGGTGGATCGTCGGTAGATAAGGTTTTAACGCAGATGAAAGCAGAGCTCTTTAATAAAGATATCGTTAACGTGGTGGAAAACGATACTTCGGCGCTCGGCGCTGCGCTGATAGCTATGAAAGGAAGTAATTTCGTTCAAAATTATGCGCAGGCTGTGGAGATATTCGTTAAGTATCATGAATCGGTAAAACCGATCGGAAAATATAGGGATAAGTTAATAAAGAGATTCAACGTTTACCGTTCAATTTATAAAAGTTTAAGAAAAGATTTTAAGGAATTTAAGGAGATATAGTTATGAGTTGCGTTATTTTCGGTGCAGGAAAAATTGCACGTGGATTTATAGGTCATCTTTTATATTTAAGCGGAATAGAGTTTACTTTCGTTGAAAAATTTGATTCTCTATGCGATCTTATAAACGAAAGAGAAGAATATTTAGTTAATATTCTAGGGGATTCTAGTAAAAATACCGTCGTAAAAAATGCAAAAGCGCTAAAGTTTAGCCAAGAAAATGAAATTTACGAAGCTATTGCAAAAGCAGACTGTGTTTTTGATGCGGTTGGTGGTAAAAACCTTGATGGAATCGTTCCTTATTTAACAAAAGGAATTGAGTTAAGAGCAAAAATTAATCCCAAGCCCTTAAATATCGTTACTTGCGAAAACTGGAAACTTCCAGCGGATATCTTATGGCGTGGAATTGATGCGCAAATTTCGCCCGACAAGCACGAATTTTTCGTAAATAACGTTGGCATTACGGAGGCGGTTATTATGCGTTCTGCTATTGAATCGACTCCCGAACTTTTGGCTATAGATCCGCTAGTAGTTAACGTTCAAAACTTTTGGGAATTGCCGTTTGATGCTAGCAGAATTAAAGCGCCCATGCCTGAAGGTATGATTTGCTTAAAGCCCATCTATGAATTTACTGGATTTTTAGAGAGAAAGTTTTATACTTATAACGCGGCAAACGGTACTACTTCGTTCGTTGGTGCACTTTTAGGCTATAAATATATATCAGACGCCGCTCACGACGAAAGAATTCTAAAACTTTTAGACGGGGTATATACTGAGACGGCTACCGCATTGTCTAAAAAACACAATTTCCCATTTGACGAACAATGGGCGTTTACAAGAACTTCTCTTAATAAACTTCAAGATGAAAATATTGTGGACTATATTGAAAGAAATGCCCGCGATCCTATGAGAAAACTAGGTCCTGACGATCGTCTTGTTGGATCGGCAAGACTATGTTTAGAGTACGGCGTTAAACCTGAAAGTTTATGTGTTGCGATTGCGTGTGCTATGTATTACGAACAACCTAGCGATGAATTTGCCGTGCAATTAAAAAGAATTAGGGAAGAAGAAGGTTTTGATGCAATAATTAAAAACGTTTGTAAACTTGATTTGGACGGAGAATTAGCACTCTTAATCAAAGAAAAACTTGCATACATAAAGGAAATTGGTTGGGTTAAATAATTATGAAAAACATTACTATTATAGGCGCAGGAAAGACGGGTAGAGGTTTTATTGGCAGATTGCTTAATGGCAATAAGGTTGATTTTATTGATAAAAACGAAAGTTTAGTTAATGAATTAAAGGAAAAAGGTCAATTTACCGTAAGTTTTTTTGGCAACAAGGCAAAAGAAAAAGTAGTTACGTTTAACAGTGTTAATACTTGGGATAACGTTGCGAAAATTGATGCGGACGTTATAATTGTTTCGGTTGGTGGAACTAACTTAAAAGACGTTGGCGAAAAGCTAAAGACGAGAATAAAATCAAATCAAAAGATTATAGTTGCCGAAAACGCTTCTCACCCCGCAAAAACGTTATACGATGCGATTGGAATTGAAGGCGTTGAGATTGCCGAAAGCACGGTATTTTGCACCACAATTGAAAATGGCGAACTTGATATTTCTTCTGAAAACTATCCATATCTTCAATATGATGCCGATGCGTTTACTCTTCCTCTTTGTGAGATTGAAGGACTTAAACCGATTACTAATTTTGGGAACTTTTTGACGAGAAAGCTTTATACTTATAATAGCGCAAGCTGTATTATCGCATATCTTGGATATATTAAAGGATATACCGTATATTCTGACGCGGCTAACGACGAGCAAATTTTAGCTTTACTTGATAAAAACTACGAGCAAATTAATAAAGCGATGTGCACTGAATACGGATACGAAGAAAACGACCAAAAAGAATTTGCTCTTTTATCACGAATAAAGTTTACGGATAAAACGATCGTCGATACGATTGCGAGAAATGCGCGTGAACCTCAAAGGAAAATAACGGAAAAAGAAAGGGTGGTTGGTCCATTAAAACTATTGATCAAACATGGACTTGATAGTTCAGTTTTAGAAATGACGCTTGCAAGTATGCTTTTATATACGCCTGAACAAGAAACGGAATGGAATAAAATGCTAAATGAATTTGGCTACGATAAGATCTTAAGTGATTTATGTGGAATTGAGTTAAAATCTCACTTATATAATCGTGTTATTGCGTTAAAGGAAAGGAATATTTTTTAATATGGAAAATTTTGGCGAATATAAAGATAAAAAAATATTTAAGGTGACCATTTCTAACGGAGTTCTTAGCGCAGATATAATAAATTACGGCGCGATTATAACTTCACTTCGCGTTAAGAAAGGCGGCGAAACAATAGACGTCGTTTTAGGATATGATACTTTAGAGGAGTATATCAAAGATACCTCTATGGGTAGAACTATCGGTAGAGTTTGTAATCGTATTAAAAACGGAAGATTTTCCTTAAACGGCACAGAATACAATCTTCCAAAAAATAACGGCGGAAACTGTTTGCACGGAGGCAATAACGGCTTGAGCCAAGCAATTTGGGAGTTTTCTAGCGTAGAGAACGATAAGGTGACCTTAACTTGCTTTTCTCCAGATAATGAAGAAGGGTTTCCTGGAAATTTATATGTTTGCCTTACTTATTCTATTACAAAGGAAAACGGACTTAAGATTGAATGCTTTGCAACTTGCGATAAGGATACCATCGTAAGCATGACAAACCATAGTTATTTCAATCTAAACGGTCACGGCAGTGGAGATATTTTAAATCACGCTCTAAAAATAAATTCAAATATAATAACTCCGGTGGACGAATCGCTTTGTCCATTTAACACCTTTATGGACGTATCTAACACGCCGTTCGATTTTAGTGATTTTAAGACGATTGGAAGAGATATCTATCAAGACAATAATCTTTTAAAAATATGTAATGGATACGATATAAACTATGTTTTTGACAAAGACTCGTTTAAGTTAATTGCGAGCGTTGTAGGGGATCAAACGGGGCTCAAAATGGACGTTTATACCGACCAAGTCGGCATGCAAGTTTACACAGCAAACTTTTTGACCAAAAGGGCTGGAAAAGGCAAATTTTACGATAAAAGACACGGTGTATGTTTGGAGACTCAAAACACACCTAACGCTATTAACTGTGACAAATATCCCTCGCCCATACTAAGAAAAGGCGAAGAGTATAGAGGGGCAACTGAATATAGATTTAACGTATAAAAAAGATAGGCAAGAAAGCCTATCTTTTTTAATTATAATATAAACGAAAAAAGGTTATCAAACGATAACCTTTAATCTTGGTGGGAAGGGGTGGATTCGAACCACCGAAGTCACTGACGACAGATTTACAGTCTGTTCCATTTGGCCGCTCTGGAACCTTCCCGTATATTTAATTTTTATTAACTAGTGGAGCTGGTGACTGGAATCGAACCCGCAACCTGCTGATTACAAATCAGCTGCTCTGCCAGTTGAGCTACACCAGCAAAGGTGTAAATTTAACTTGGTGCCTCGGGGCGGAATCGAACCACCGACACAGGGATTTTCAGTCCCTTGCTCTACCT